>JACXUM010000029.1 GCA_014763895.1 Campylobacterales bacterium | reverse complement strand
CCCCCTCCGAACACGGATGCGGAAGTTGCCGTATGGTGCGGGGAGCGGATGGGGCGCAAGGCAGAAAATGTCGGCATTAAACCGTCTAAGAACTGGTGCTTGGCGATGGAGAGGATCTCCGATTCAACTAACGGAGGCAGGATATCCCGTAACCGTTTGGCGATCATACTCTTACCACAGCCAGGGCTGCCTTCCATCAGGAAATTGTGCATGCCTGCTGCGGCTATCAAGGATGCGCGTTTGGCGACATGCTGACCTTTGACATCGGCAAAATCACTCTCATAGCGTTTCTCAAAATAATAGCTTGTATCCCCTACTTCGATCTTCTCGGCCCTGAACGGAAAGGCTTGTACACTATCGTTAAAACTTTGATTCTTTAACATCATGATCGCTTCGCTCAGCGTCTCAACTGCGATGAACTCGATACCGGAGATATGGCTGAGATAGCCGATCGCCTCTTTGGGAACCATCGCACGCTTGATCAGGCCCTGTTCTTTGAGCGAAAGGATAAGCGGAAACAGCATCGAACTGGATTTGATCTTGCCGTCAAGCCCAAGCTCTCCGAAAACAAATAGCCCCTCTTCCTGGATCGGATGTTTATGCAGTGCAATCAAAAGCGCCAAAGAGAGATCAAAATGGGTACCCGACTTCTTCAGATCGGATGGACTCAAATTTACCGTGATCTTCAACGGAGGGAATACGAATTCATTGGTAAGCAATGCCGATTTGACACGTTCTTTAGCCTCCTGTATATCGCTGCTGGCAAGGCCTACCACGGCAAATCCAGGCAATCCTTTCGTGAAAGTCGCCTCTACCTCTATCGTTTTGGCATTGACCCCTTCAAGGGTTGCGCAGGTCAGCGTGTTGATGACCGAAGCTTTCTTGTCCTGGTTTTCTTGTGCTGGCGGGAGTATACCGCTATCTGTTTTTGCATTCATAGTAAAAGTGTTGCACATCTTCGATGGCTTAGACAAAAATATGTCAAATTGTAATATAATATTCCTCGACTATTTTTTCAAAAAGGAATTTTGATGGACTATATCGAAAAAGCGATGCAGCGGGCAAAAGCGATCAACTGCCCCAACGACACCACCTTTTTCCAGGCTTTGAGGGAAGTGCTTGTCTCGATCAAACCACTGATCGACAAACATCCGAATTATACCCGTCACAACATCATCGAACGCATCATCTCTCCCAATAGGGAGATACGCTTCAAGATAGAATGGCTTGACGATAAAAATGAAATCCAGGTGAATAACGGCTACCGTATCCAGTTTAACAATGCACTTGGACCTTACAAAGGCGGCGTACGTTTTCATCCTACCGTCAACCCGGACATCCTCAAATTCCTAGCCTTTGAGCAGATTTTTAAAAATGCCCTTACCGGGCTGCATATCGGCGGTGCGAAAGGGGGATCTGACTTCGATCCCAAAGGCAAGAGCGACAACGAGATCATGAAATTTTGCCAGGCATTCATGTCCTCTTTTTACAACAGTATCGGATCGGATATCGATATCCTGGGCGGTGATATCGGTGTAGGAGAAAGAGAAGTCGGCTATCTCTTTGGGCAGTACAAACAGCTGACCAACTCGTATGACAGCATCATCACCAGCAAACCGCTTTCTCTGGGAGGAAGCCTTGGGCGTACCGAGGCGACGGGATACGGCTTGATCTATTTTACACAAAAACTTCTCGAAGACCGGCAAGAGACGCTCAAAGGCAAGATCTGTACTATCAGCGGAAGCGGAAACGTCGCCATCCATGCGATCGAAAAGCTCTATGACCTTGGAGCCATTCCGGTGACCTGTTCAGATTCTAGAGGCTCGATCCATGACAGTAACGGTATCGATCTGGCATTGCTCAAAAAGATCAAACTCGAACGCCGTGCTTCATTGGAGTATTATGCGCTTGAGCGGAAAAATGCCGTCTACGTCAAACATGAAGCCTACAAGAATGGCTCCAACTACGTCTGGCAGATTCCCTGTTTTGCAGCTTTTCCGTGTGCCACCCAAAACGAATTGGATGCCATCGGCGCACAGGCATTGATCGATAATGACGTAAAACTTGTATCCGAAGGAGCCAATATGCCCTCCACTCCCGAAGCAATCGAACTGTTTGTTGAAAACGGTGTGCTTTTTGCCCCTGCGAAGGCGGCAAATGCAGGGGGAGTAGCCGTCAGCGTTCTGGAGATGGGGCAAAATAACTCTCTTAACTATCTTACCTTTGAAGAAGTGGATCAGCGTCTGCAGCAGATCATGTCAGACATTTATCTACATATGAAAAAGACCTGTGATGAATATGAACTGGGTATAGACCTTATCGCTGCAGCCAATATCCTGGGATTTAAACGAGTAGCAGACGCGATGATCGCGCAAGGAGTGCTTTAAAGTATAGTTAGAAGTAATTAACTTGTTAATGGGAAGAAAAGTTAACCATTCTTCTCTCTTTTCTTCCACTCTTTTTCGAATTTTTTGCGTTTCATATAAGAGAGTTTTTCTATAAAGACTCTTCCTTCAAGATGGTCTATCTCATGCTGCATGGCGATCGCGAGGAAATCATCATCTTCTATAATATGCGTATGCCCTTCTCTATCCTGATACTCTACCTTGATATGTTTCGCTCTGTCCACATCTTCATAGATACCCGGTACACTCAGGCATCCTTCCTGGAATTTTGTCATACCGTCTTTTTCGATGATTACCGGGTTGATCATCTCAAGCGTATTCTCTTTGGGCTGGGCATGTTCATTGTCAAGTTCATCAAGCGGGATATTGATGATGAGTACCCGCAGGTCGATCCCTATCTGGATAGCAGCCAGACCTACACCGTTCTTGGCAATCATTGTATCATACATGTCATCCAAAAGCATATGAAGGGTTTCGTCAAACACCTCTACCTTCCTTGAGACCATTTTCAATCTCTTATCCGGGTAGACAACGATCTCTCTAACCATCTCTTCCTCTACTTATGAAAAACTCTTTGTGAGTACTTTATCGATAAGCCCGTACTCAACCGCTTCTTTAGCTGACATAAAATAGTCTCTTTCCGTATCTTTCTCTATGCGCTTGACTGTTTTGCCTGTCTGCTCAGCCAAAATCCCATTGAGCGTCTCTTTAAGTCTTTGGATCTCCTGCGCCTGAATAAGGATATCTGTTGCCTGTCCTTGTGCACCACCTAGAGGCTGATGGATCATGATACGTGAGTTAGGCAGGGCATAACGTTTGCCTTTTGTCCCGCATGCAAGCAAAAAGGCCCCCATCGATGCTGCCTGACCGATACAGATCGTGACGATATCCGGCTTAATATAATTCATCGTATCAAACATTGAAAGCCCGCTTGTGATCACACCGCCGGGTGAATTGATATAAAAATAGATATCTTTATCCGGATCCTGCGCCTCAAGAAATAGAAGCTGTGCAACGATGCTGGAGGCTACTGCATCGTTCACCTCTCCGCTTAGCATAATGATCCTGTCTTTTAGAAGGCGCGAATAGATATCATAGCTTCTTTCACCTCTGCCTGTTTGTTCTATAACGTATGGGATATAACTCATCCTCTCCCCTTTAATAATATATAATAAAATAGATAGTAATTATCGACTTAACTATACACTTTATCGTTGATTTTTGCAAGTAGCTGCAGAAATGTATCGACAGAAGCAGCGTACTGCTTCCATCTGCTGTTTTTACTGATCCAAACCAAGAAGTTTTGAAAAGAGTTTATCTTCGATCATACCCATTTTTACTGCCGGAAGCAGGTTGTTTTCCTGGTAGTATTTGATCACTTCCTGAGGATTTTGACCGCTCATCATTGACTCATAGTAGATCACCTGCTGTACTTCCTGATCGTTCACAGAGATGTTCTCTTTTTTCGCCAATGCATCAACGATGAATGTCGCTTTAACGCTATCTACGGCATCCTGTCTTACTTCATTTCTAAGGTCTTCAACTTTCTCAGGATTCTCTTTATAAGCATCCAGTTCCTCTTTGCCCATGCTTCTTGCTTTTTCGTTGATCTTCGCATCGATCTCTTGCTCTACGATATTGTTCGGCAATGCAAATTCAAATTTAGCTACAAGCGCTTCGATCAATTTCGGTTTAAGCTCCTGGTTATACACTTGTGAAACTTTCTCAGCAACGATCTGGTCTTTGACTCTCTCTTTAAGTGTATCAACCGTAGCATTCTCATCGCCTCTAAGCACTTTTTTTGCAAATTCATCATCGATCGTTGCAGGTACCTGCTCTTGGATCTCATGCAATGTTACTTTGAACTGGGCTTCTTTTCCTGCCAGATCTTTTGATCCGTAATTTTCAGGGAAAGTAACGGTGATCGTTTTTTCTTCATCATATTTCATCCCGATAACCTGATCTTCAAATCCTGGAATGAACTGCCCTGAACCGATCTTGAGGCTGAACCTCTCTGCTTTACCGCCATCAAACGCTACACCGTCTATGAATCCCTCAAAGTCGATCACGGTCATATCGCCGTCTTTAACCATTCTTTTTCTCTTGATCTTTTCATACGGAGCCTGAGCTGTTGCCAAACTCTCTAGTCTCTCATCGATCTCTTTGTCTGATGCTTCAGGTTTCTCAAAAGCAGGGACTACATCCTGGTAACCTTCTGCTTCAAATTCAGGCTTTGTAGAGATCTCAACTTCAACTTCGATCCCTGCATCCTTTTTCTCGTATTTTTTGAAAAGAGGCTGTCCGATGATCTTTGAAGCTTCGATCCCTGCTTCTTTGATACCCTCATCCATCAGATCTCTAAGCGCTTCGCCCTCTGCATCATGTGCCAACTTCTCACCATACATTTTTTTGACGACGTGTGCAGGAACTTTGCCTTTTCTAAACCCGTCAACTTTCATCTCTCTACCCGCTTTTGCTGCAAGTTTTTCTACATTTGCGTCGATCGCACTTTGGTCTATCGTACCGCTTACCAATACATTGGCATCATCGATTTTATTTACTGTAACTTTCACTACAATCCTTTGTTTTGTTTGTAAATGCCGTGATTTTATCGAAATATTGTTAAAAAACGAATATAACCCAAAAACTGGCTATAATCCGGCATGTCAAATACGTTTGCAACCATACACCAAAATATCCTTGAGTGGTACCACAAAAACGGAAGGAAAGAGCTTCCCTGGCGCAACACCAATGAGCCTTACTGCATTTACCTCAGCGAAGTAATGCTTCAGCAGACCCAGGTCAAAACGGTACTGGAACGCTACTACATCCCTTTCCTCGAACGCTTCCCCACACTTAAGGCATTAAGCGATGCACCGCTTGATGATGTACTGAAGATGTGGGAGGGGCTGGGCTACTACAGCAGAGCCAAGAACCTACATCAAACAGCCAAACAGGTTGACAAACTGCCCCAAAGCATCGAGGAACTTGTGAGGCTTCCCGGCATCGGGCAAAATACCGCCCATGCGGTTGCCGCGTTCGCTTTTTCCAAACCCGTCCCGGTCATGGAAGCGAATGTCAAACGCATCCTCTGCCGTTTACATACATTGACAAATCCGACACCCAAACAGCTCTGGCAAATCGCCTATGAGATGGTAGATACCCAACACCCCTTTGAGTATAACCAGGCGATGATGGATATCGGGGCGATGGTCTGCCTGCCCAAAAATCCAAAATGCGATGAATGCCCGCTTGAATCTGTCTGCAAAGGAAAGTACGATCCGCAACGCTATCCAGCCAAACAGAAAAAAACGGTTCCCCTAAAAGAAGAGAATATCCTTGTACGTTCTTATGAGGAGAAACTCGCACTCATTCAAAGAGAGGGAAGATTCTTGCATGGGCTGTGGGGATTTGAAACCATCAAAGTGGCTCCATGCTCAGCAGAGTATATAGGAGAGGTGTCCCATGCCTATACCCATTTCAAACTTCGCTGCAAGGTTTATGTGCAGTATGAGTGCGAGAAAGAGCAAGCAAACTATTTTAGTATTCAAAAGATCAAAAAACTTGCTTTATCCAAGGTAGACGAGAAAATACTTAAACTCTTTTTGATACAATGTGAAAAAGAATTATGATCATACAGGTATAGTACATGGATAAAGAAAAAGAATTTGAACAAGCCATCACCAAAGTGCTTGAACTGCTGGGAGAAGACCCTAAAAGGGAAGGCCTCATCAAAACACCCGAGCGTGTCGCCAAAGCTTTGCAGTTTTTGACTGAAGGATATCATCAAGACCCAAAAGAGATACTGGGCCAGGCGCTTTTCAGCACCAGCAACGATGAGATGGTACTGGTGCGCGATATAGAATTCTACTCCCTGTGCGAACATCATATGCTCCCTATCATCGGACGTGCGCATGTGGCTTACATCCCGGATGGAAAAGTTGTAGGCCTTTCCAAGATCCCCCGCATCGTCAATGTCTATGCCAGACGCTTACAGATACAAGAGCAGATGACCGAGCAGATCGCCGATGCCATTTTGGAAACGATCAAACCAAAAGGGGTTGCGGTCGTCGTGCATGCGCGTCATATGTGCATGGAGATGAGAGGGGTCCAAAAGATCAATTCCACTACAGTCAGTTCAGCCCTTCGCGGCCTTTTCAAAAAAGACGAACGTACGAGAAACGAATTTTATAACCTTATCAATACCCCTGCCCCATCCAATTTTTAATCCTACCAACACAACTAAAGATTTATGGGAACAACCGATGTTCCCAAACCTCATAAAGCGGTTCAGTTTTGACCTATATCAAGAGCGATTAATTGATTTAGGAGTATAATTATCCTCTTTTGTCATGTATTTTATGTTATTTTAAGAAAATTAGCGTAAGATGCAAAAAATAAATTAAGACTATTTTTGTCCTAATTAAAATTTGACAAACATTTTACGAACGGTTTAACCCAAATAAAAGATGAAATAAAATAAAAAATCGTTTAAATGTGAAAGGAACATCATGCGTGTCTATCTAGACAACAATGCAACCACTATCGTTGATCCCCATGTATTTGAAGCCATGGAACCCTATTTTGTACAACGATACGGTAACCCAAATTCATTACACTCCTTTGCCAGTGAAACCCATCCGGCTATCAAACAGGCAATGGAAAAGATCTATGCCGGTATTCATGCGCCAAAAGAGGATAGCGTTGTTATCACCTCTTGCGCAACCGAAAGCAACAACTGGGTCCTCAAAAGCATCTATTTCCAGTATATCCTCACCGGACGCAAAAACCATATCATCATAAGTGAAGTAGAACACCCTTCGATCATCGCTACGGCGAAATTTATCGAAAGTATGGGCTGCCGGGTAACCTATCTTCCTATCAACCATGAAGGATTGATAGACCCTCAAAGCGTAAGAGACAATATCACCGATAAAACTGCATTGGTATCTGTGATGTGGGCAAACAATGAAACAGGGGCCATCTTCCCGGTTGAAGAGATTGGAGCGATCTGTGCAGAGCACAATGTGCTTTTCCATACCGATGCGGTGCAGGCTATCGGTAAATTACCGGTAGATGTCCAGAGTTTCAATGTGGATTATCTGACCATGTCTGCTCACAAATTCCACGGGCCTAAAGGTGTCGGTGCCCTTTATATGAAAAAAGGAAAAGAACTGTTGCCTTTATTGCACGGCGGTTCCCAAATGGGCGGATACCGTTCAGGGACTTTAAATGTACCGGGTATCATCGGTATGGGAAAAGCTATGGAACAGGCTGTCGACGCGCTGGATTTTGAAATGAGCGAGATCAGGGAGCTTAGAGATGCATTTGAAGATGAACTTCTTAAAATCCCTGATACGTTTGTCGTTACTCCAAGAGAAAAAAGAACGCCAAATACGATCTTGATCTCATTTAGAGGAATCGAAGGTGAATCGATGCTTTGGGACCTTAATAGAGAAGGTGTTGCAGCAAGTACTGGTTCAGCATGTGCCAGCGAGGATCTTGAATCCAACCCGGTGATGGAAGCGATCGGTGCCGATGCAGATCTTGCACATACAGCCGTTAGATTTTCGCTAAGCCGTTATACAACCAAAGAAGAGATGGACTATACGCTTGAAGTTGTTAAAAGAGCCGTAGAAAGACTCAGAAGTATTTCAAGCTCGTATGCCTATGCCCCAGAAGGCCATGAAAGCGGTCTTGATTCGCATCACTAAAAAGTAATAGTTTATATTCATCTTCTGAGTCAAGGGCGAAGCTTCAGCGAGATGAATTCTATTTGGACTTTGTTCAAATAAAAGAAGAAAGAATTATATATAAAGGATAAAAAATGGGAATGGATAGTTTGATCGGCGGAACCATCTGGGATGAGTACAGCCAAAAAGTAACCGATTTGATGAATAACCCTAAAAATATGGGTGAGATTACGAAGGAACAAGCCGATGCGATGGGCGCAAAACTGATCGTAGCGGATTTTGGTGCGGAAAGCTGCGGGGATGCCGTAAGACTTTACTGGGCTGTTGATCCAAAAACGGATGTGATCCTCGAATCAAAGTTTAAAAGTTTCGGATGCGGTACGGCAATCGCAAGTTCTGATACTATGGCTGAACTTTGTAAAGGCAAAACTGTTGATGAAGCGGTCAAGATCACCAATATCGATGTTGAAAAAGCAATGAGAGATACGCCGGATGTTCCTGCTGTCCCGCCTCAAAAAATGCACTGCTCGGTTATGGCTTATGACGTTATCAAGAAAGCTGCTGCACAGTACAAAGGCGTAGATATGGCAAGCTTTGAAGAAGAGATCATTGTCTGTGAATGTGCCCGCGTCAGCCTTTCAACACTGAAAGAAGTGATCCGTTTGAATGATCTTACAACGATCGAGCAGATTACCGACTATACCAAAGCCGGGGCATTCTGCAAATCCTGTATCAAACCGGGCGGTCATGAGGCAAAAGATATCTATCTTGTAGACTTGTTAAACGAATATGAGAAAGAGAAAATGGCAAGGGCTGCTGATGCTTCTGCAAGTGGTGAAGGAATTGATTTTGCACAGATGACCATTGTACAAAAGCTTAAAGCGGTTGACAAAGTGATCGATGACAATATCCGTCAAATGTTGATGATGGACGGTGGAGACATGGAGATCCTTGATATCAAGGAAAACGGTGCCCACTTTGACATTTATATCAGATATCTTGGTGCATGCAGCGGATGTGCCAGCTCTTCAACCGGCACATTGTTTGCGATCGAAAATATCCTTAGAGAGAAACTTGACGAAAATATTCGCGTTCTTCCTATCTAATTTTACTTTGCTCCTTAGCGTATATATCGCTAGGGAGTTTATCTTCTAAACAGCCTTAGAATACTTCTAACAATGACAAACGGGATATAAACAATCAGTGTAAAAACCAGCGGATGGATCGCCAAACAATCCCGTAATCATATCGAAAAATATACAGAAAAAGAACATAAACCCTTCCAAAAGCGTTGATCAGGTTCTTTTGATTTTGGAGGAGTTTAAAGCAGGCAGAAAAGACAGTGCCGAATTTTGGATACAATTGAATAATAAACAGATTCACATAAGATATTTTGCAGTGAGAGACGAAAACAATGAGTATAAAGGGGTTATCGAAATGTCTCAGGATATCACCAAGATAAAAAACCTTGAAGGGAAAAAGGCTGCCGGAGTGGGGATGATTTTTCATCGGCAATTAAAATCCAATTTAAATTCATAAGTTATAAAAGATATAATTTATCCTAATATATTTAAAAGGTTTACTAGATGGAGACCTAATGCAAAAAACGTGGGGCTGAATCATAGCTTTTTATTATAATTTACTAGATAGTGATCGATCAATTTAGTCTTCAAACTTCTGTTCACTCCCTGATGCAATTTCGTTAATTTTTTAAGCTGGGTGAAGACACCTCCATCCAAAGCATTTGTTGTGTTGACGATGCCAAGATCAGGATAGTTTTTGTAGGTAAAAAGATAGGGTAAATTTCTTCTTAAACTTTTGTATGCTGCCATCAATCTTCTATGCGTATATTGTTCTTTACCAGTAGATGGATTGATACTTTTTTCATTTATAAATGTCTCGTATTCCTGATACCATAGATCAAGTTTATTTTCAAACCGTGTTTGAGTAGTAGAGGTAAGTCTGGATATGATCTTCTTTAGATCTTTAGAGGCATCAAGCTTTGGTTTTCGCGTGAGGTATCGTTGCAGTATCATCTTTTGAGATACCGTCAAAATTTTTCTGTAAATTCATCATCAACTTCACTGAGCTGTTCCAAATTTTCCCACGAAACATATTTTCTATCGAGCCATTTTGCGTTTGT
>JACXUM010000020.1 GCA_014763895.1 Campylobacterales bacterium | reverse complement strand
GTAATGATTAAGCGTGAAGAGTTGCTGCAGGATGCAGCCTGATACATAAAAGGTGTTTTGAAATTGCGAACTTTTAAGGGTACTATCAAATCAATTCAAGGGTTTCCGACAAGTTACCTGAATATGGAAGTGCGGCAAGGATTATCGCTAAAATATAGCTATTATATTGATTTGACATCTGAAGTAAGCGGTGAGGATTTGCAAAAGGGTTTTGAGCGAATTAAAAGAGATTTGAATATTCAGTAGGTAAAATGCTGATTCATTTCACTCCGATCGTTCCGGTTTCATCGGACTAATTGTGAAACTTTTCATGACTATAATGTTTTTTGCCTTCGCGGGTCGCTATGCTCCACCGCTCTGGTTTTGACGTACTGATCGTAAACTGCTTTACGATCATATTGTACGTCTTACCTGTTCGATCCAGTAAGGTATAATTTTTTGCTCATCTTTGAGTGTGGTACTCATACCATGTCCCGGGTAGATCGTATAATTTTCTTCGATCTTCATCGCTTTTTGCAGACTGTTGATCATATCTTGACCACTGGATGCCGGAAAATCCCATCTTCCGATAGATCGTTCAAAGAGAAAATCACCGCTGAACCAGACATCCCCAATCTCAATGATACTGCAGCCTGGCGTATGGCCCGGAAAATGGCGGAATGTGATCTGTACATTTTGGATCTCAATGGTTTCATCACCATTTACAAGGTGATCAGGGCTGCTTGGAGGGGTTCCCTGTCCGAGTGGATCGTTTGTCAGCATGAAGAGGTCATCTTTTGGGGTATAAAGAGGGATGTTCAGTTTTTCTTGAAGTTCTGCATTGCTCCAAACATGATCGAAGTGTCCGTGTGTATTGAGGATGGCTACAGGGTTTGTGATGTGTTCCATGACCCATTTGACTGCGCCTACTCCCGGATCGATAATGAAATCTTTACCTTCCACGGTCACGATGTAACAATTGGTTTGATAGGGACCCATTGCTTGCATTTGGATTTGCATGATATAATTCTCCTAATGAATACGATACAACATAATTTTTATCAACTACTGGAAACTGCGATTCAAAGCGATGATATCTCTTTAAAAGAGGTTTTATGTGTACAGTGTATTGCGTATTGTAACCAAAATGAGGTAAGCAGCAGTGTTGATTTTGCACCTAAAACCTTTGAAAACCCTTCCTATGCTTCAAAGTGCCACATCGTGAATCCCAGAGAACTTCCCACCAGAAAAGAATTTGATACAACGGAAGGGTTGGCGACTTTGGTTCATGCCATTGCCCATATTGAATACTCTGCGATCGATCTGGCATTTGATGCGGTGTATCGCTTCCCATCGATGCCGGTTGAGTATCAGCTTGACTGGCTGGAAGTAGCCGAAGATGAGATACGTCATTATAAAATGCTTGAGAGTCTTTTGAATACTTTGGGGTACCAATATGGCGATTTCCCTGTACATTGCGGACTTTTTGATGCAGCAGCACATACGGCCGGAAGTGTTTTGGAACGTATGGCGATTGTACCTCGTTATTATGAGGCTTCAGGGCTGGATGTCAATCCTCAGATTATCAAAAAACTGGACAATAAACGTAAAAATCCTATGGTGAAGAAACTCATTGATGCGCTGACTGTCATCTATGAAGAAGAGATCACGCATGTATACAAAGGAGATAAGTGGTTTAAGTATCTTTGCCAAAAAGAGGGTTTGGATGAGAATGTCTATTTTGATATTCTTAAACGCTATCAGCTTCTTTCTAAGCATAGGCCGCATATCAATGTCCAGGCGCGCAAAGAAGCGGGATTTACCTGCGAAGAGATTAAACAGCTTGGGGCTAAAGAGTGCAATTAAGTTATCAATATGAACAAATGATGTTTAATCCAAAGTGGTATCATACTTTGACAATACTCTTATTACTACCATTTTCGATTATTTACGCAATTGCAATGTGGATACGCAGAAAGATTGTGATAAGAAAAAAATTTGAAGTTCCTATTATTAGTGTTGGAAACCTTATCGTAGGGGGGAGCGGTAAAACACCGTTTACTATCGCTTTGGCTGCACGCTATGATGATGTATATATCATTTCACGTGGCTATGGACGCCAAAGTGAGGGGTTGATCGAGGTTAGCCGAAGAGGCAGAATACTTACAGACGTAAAGCAAAGCGGTGATGAACCGATGCTGATGGCAATTTCCCTTCCTCATGCTTCTGTGATAGTCAGTGAAGACAGGCACAAAGCCATCACACTTGCACAAAAAAACGGTGCAAAGCTGATCATGCTTGATGATGGCTTTAACCGGGTAGAAATAGAAAAATTCGAGATTGTTTTGGAACCTAATGAAATCAAAAATTTCTTCCCTTTTCCTGCCGGTCCTTTCAGGGAATTTTGGTTCAGTAAAAAGTATGCCGATATTGTGGCTAAAGAGGGAAGAGACTTTTTTAGAGAAGTGCGTATCGTTGATCCTACCTCAAGGATGCTGCTTATAACGGCGATCTCAAATCCTCAAAGACTTGATCCTTTCCTGCCCGAGGGAGTGGTACAAAAAATCTATCTTCCAGATCATGACTATTTTGATGAAGAAGAAATTAGAAGGTTGATGAATGAAGGTAGTGCACAGTCGATTTTGTGTACATCCAAAGACAGGGTCAAGATGGAAGGATTTAAGTTGCCTATCTCGGAAATGAAGCTAAAATTAGAGATCAATGATGCTGTTTTGAAGAGAGTGGATACCTATATCCGTAACAGTATGGAAACTATGAAAGTGAAATAAAATCTAAAAAGGAATTGTAGCTTATGAAAAAAAACATTGATGTGGTCAAAACGCTTTTGGATGCGTTACCGTTCATTAAAAAATTTGCCAATGAAAAGATCGTGATCAAATACGGCGGATCTGCACAGACCAGCGATGAACTTAAAGAACAGTTTGCGCAGGATATTGTTTTGCTGCACTTGGTGGGGATGAAACCGATCATCGTACATGGCGGGGGAAAAAGCATTACCAGCCTTTTAACAGATCTTGGGGTAGAAACAAGATTCGTGGACGGGCAGAGGGTTACTACCAAAGAGGTTATGCGTATTGTTGAAATGGTACTGAGCGGAGAGATCAATAAAGAGATCGTTGCCCTTTTGAATAATCATGGGACAAAAGCGATTGGTATATCTGGCAAAGATGCCAATTTCCTTCAGGCACGGCCTAAAGATTTTGAAAACTTTGGTTATACCGGGGTGATAGAGCATGTAAATCCGGAGATTGTTGAAAACATCATTCAAGACGGTTTTGTACCAGTGATTGCTCCTATTGCGACATGCAGTACGATCGGGCATCCGGGATTCAATATCAATGCAGATCTTGCAGCAAGCCAGATCGCGGTGGCTCTGCAGGCTAGAAAAGTGCTTTTCCTTACCGATACTGCAGGGGTATTGGATAAAAAGATGAATCTGATTACCAATCTGGATATTGAAAAGACACAAAAACTCAAAGAGGACGGTACGATCAGCGGCGGAATGGTGCCTAAGGTAGATGCGTGTATCGAAGCGCTTCGAGGAGGTGTAAAAAAAGCGCATATTATCGATGGGCGTGTCGAGCACTCTTTATTGCTGGAGATTTTGACAAGTAGAGGTGTCGGTACCTGTATCGAGCTTTAAAAACCAGTTTTTCACAGATACAACCATAAAAACAAGAAGCCTTAGTTTGTTTCGCTATAATTATAGGCTTAATTATAATAACGAGTAGGATAGATGATGCAATTTATTGAGACACGAGGCAATGACGGGATAAAACCTCAAAGTGTAACTTTTTCACAAGCGATACTCAGTCCGAGTGCAAGTTTTGGAGGACTCTATGTCCCGACAGCGCTTCCAAGTTTGGATAAAGCGTTTTTGGAAAGTCATCTTTCCAGCCATTATAAAGTTTTGGCATTGGATTTTTTACAAAAGTTCGGCATCGATATAGATAAAGAGGTGATCCAGGCAGCTCTTGACCGTTATGATGCATTTGATGATGCTTCCAACCCGGTTCCTCTTGCAAAAATTGAAGAGGATTGTTTTGTATCAGAGCTCTATCATGGGCCGACAAGAGCATTTAAAGATATGGCATTGCAGCCGTTTGGATATATCTTAAGCAAATTGGCACAGCAGAAAAACGAGAATTATCTCATTATGGCGGCAACCAGCGGTGATACCGGTCCAGCTACGCTTGAGACATTTAAAAACCAAGACAATATCAAAGTGGCATGTCTCTATCCTGATGGCGGTACGTCTGATGTACAAAGACTTCAGATGGTCACTGAAGATGGGAAAAATCTCAAGGTCATTGGAGTCAAAGGTAATTTTGACGATACGCAAAATACACTGAAAGCTTTATTGGCCTCTGAAGACTTCAAAAAAGAGCTTCAAGATAGAGGCATTAAGCTTTCTGCTGCCAATTCTGTAAACTTCGGACGGATTATTTTCCAGATCATTTATCATATCCATTCTTACCTGGAATTGGTCAGAAAAGGTGAGATCCAAATGGGTGAAAAGATCTATCTTGTGGTTCCTAGCGGAAACTTTGGGAATGCACTTGGGGCATATTATGCAAAAAAAGCAGGATTGCCTATTGAAAAAATCCTGATCTCCTCAAATATCAATAATATTTTGACCGATTGGATCACAAAAGGTGAGTATGATCTGACCACTAGAACATTGATCCAGACCGAATCTCCGGCGATGGATATCCTCAAAAGCTCCAATGTTGAACGTATCATGTTCGATAAATTCGGCCCTGTACGTACAAAAGAGTTGATGGAAGCATTGGAGAGAGACGGTAAATATCAGTTAACCGATGCTGAGCTTGAAATGTTGAGGAAAGATTTTGATGCCTCTTTCTCAGATGATGTAACCTGTGAAACTGTCATTGGTAAGTATGCAAAAAAAGGTTACATCATGGATCCGCATACGGCTACTTGTATCCGTGCGTATGAGAAACTTCGCGATAAGCCGCTCAAGACGGTGATCTATTCGACTGCAGAATGGACGAAATTTTCGCCGACGGTAGCCAAATCGTTGGGCAAGAGCGTTGAAGGTGATATCGAAGCGCTTCAATGGGTCAGTGAACATGCTCATGTACGTATTCCTGAAATGATTCATGCCTTATTTGCAAAACCGATCGTGCATCAGGTTGTTGTTGAAAAAGATTCCATTAAAGGAGAGATGTTGGACTTTTTATAGTCCGACGGTAAATTTATGTCCAAAAATCATTTTTTATTGATCGTTGCACTGTTGGCAGGATTAGAAAGTAGTGCGTTAGCTGACCGTATTGTGGATTGCAGGATTATTACTGAAGAGACACAATCGTGTAATCCTTACAGTTCAAGATTGATACGGATCCAAGAAGTAAAGTATGAGGTAGGACAAAATAAATTGGTTATGACCAAAACACTTCCGGTTCCTTCCGAACAAATGCATACAAAAGTGATCCCGATTGAAGAGATGATAGAGAAATATGTCAGGATAGAAGAGCCTCTGCGTTTTAAGGGAACGCTGATTTCAGAAGAGATCAATGCAACTTTGATACAAAAAGATGAGACAAAGCAAGAAAAATTTGAGTTGAAATACGGTGAATATACGATCGTAGAAGGCGATACCTTAAACAATATTGCCGATAAATTTGAATTGACGAGCAAAGATATTTCTTCTTTAAATCAATTTACCGATAGAAATGTAATACAGGTCGGACAGAAAATTCGGTTACCTTTTTCTCAAACTATGATAGACAGTATTGTAAATGCCGAATACCAGATAGAAGAGGGTGATACTTTGATTTCTGTTGCCAACAAATTCCACCTATCTCCTAAAGATCTAAGTCGTATCAATAGTATCAAAACAACAGCATCAATCAAAACGGGTAGAATTTTGAAACTCCCGTTACCGTATGTCATGGCAGCTCTTGAAGCAAAAAGAAAAAAAGAAGAGGCAGTACAAAAACCCAAAGAAGAGAAAATAATAAAAGAAAAAACGATCCGCGAGTTTGGTACACACCAGCTTCGTGTGACGGCAACAGCCTACACCTCCCATGCTAGCCAGACAGATAAATCACCCTTTATTGCAGCATGGGGAAATCGTATCAGTCCAGGGATGAAAATTATTGCCGTTTCGAGGGATCTTCTTTATAGATATGGATTAAGTTACGGATCCCAAGTCAAGATCGGTGGACTTCCTGGGTTGTACAAGGTTGCAGATAAAATGAACCCACGTTTTAGACAGCGTATCGATATCTATATGGGAATAGATAGGGGAAGGGCCCTTCGATGGGGAAGAAGAAGTGTTGTTTTACATTGGTAGGTACGGTATACCAGCGTATTTTCCAAAGAAGTCGTATCGACTGACTTATCCTTGAAAAGATTCATAAAGTTCAAGTACTTGCAAATAGCGATCGCTTTTTTCTTCATATTCATTTTTCAGGTCAGTCAGTTCTTTGGTAATGACATCCAGCCCTTTTTCCTGATAACACTTAGGGTTTGAAAGGCACCGGTTAAGTGCATCTATTTTTTCTTCAAGTTTCTCTATGAGATCCGGTAACAAATCGAGGTCCCTCTGTTCTTTGTAACTGAGTTTTGTTTTAGGTTTCTCTTTAACGGTTTTATCCACAACCGGTGTTGAAATGTTTTCTTCGACCTCTTTTCCCAGTATTTCAAGTTCTTTGAGTTCTTTTTCGATGCTGAGATACTCGGCGTAGGATTGATAAGATTCTTCTACGATACCATTACCTTTGAAAATAAAAAGTTTTGACGCGATTTTATCTATGAAATAGCGGTCATGTGAAACAAAAAGAATAGCCCCGGGGAATTCGATCAGTTTTTCTTCAAGAATATTGATGGTTTGGATATCCAGATCGTTGGTCGGTTCATCCAGGATCAGACAATCGACTTTTTTGCTTAGAAGCAATGCCAATGCGACACGGTTCTTCTCTCCCCCGCTTAAAGTTCCTATCTTCTTATCAAGAAACTCTTTTGGAAAAAGAAAGTTTTTCATGTAGCCATAGACATGCATATTGTGGCCTTGCACCTCCACTCTGTCACCTCCGCTCGGACAGAAGGTTTCGATCAGCGTTTTGTCATCATCAAGCATTTCTCGATGCTGGTCGAAATAGCCGATAGAAAAATCTCCTTTTTTGATGATACCGCTTTGTGGTTTAATCCTGCCAAGCATCAGTTTTAGGAGTGTAGATTTTCCTGCACCGTTGATACCAACGATCGCGATCTTGTCTTTTTGAAGGATGCGTGTAGAGAAGTCTTCCATCAGCTTCTTTCCGGGTACACTATAGTTGATGTGTTCGAGTTCAAAAAGCATTTTTTTGCGTGAAACTCCTTCTTCCCTGTTAAAATGCTTTTTCTCTCTTTCAAGCTCGATCATCATTTTGCGAATCAGTGTAGGGTTATTCTTTGCTGCATCGCGTAATTCAAAAACACGTTTTTTACGGCCCTGGTTACGTTTTTCCCTGGCTCTAACCCCTTTAGCAAGCCATGCTTCTTCCTGTTTGAGCAGTCGTAGAAGATTTCCATGCTCTTTTTGCATCGCCTGCATCCTAGCCTCTTTTTGTTCCAGATAGTTGAGGTATCCACCATTGTAGCTGACAAGTTTTTGGTTATCCACCTCGATGACACGTGTAGCGATGGTATCGATGAAGTGACGGTCATGCGAGATGAAGAGCAGGGTAAATTTCTCTTTAAGCAGCATCTCTTCAAGAAATTCCACCATATAGACATCCAGGTGGTTTGTCGGTTCATCCAAAAGCAGGACGTCGGGTTTCTTCAAGATGAGTGAGGCAAGGGCTACACGGCGCCGTTCTCCTCCGGATAGTGATACGACGGGTCTATCTTCAAATTCTTTGAGTTTAAACTCTTGTAAAACACGTTGGATCTTGTCCTCAAGGTTCCATGCATTGTGATGGTCAAGAAAAGCTGAGATCTTTTCATGCTCCGCAAGAAGCTCTTTGTTTCCAAAATCGCTGGCAAGCTGTTCGTTAAGCTGAGCAAACCGATTTTTGGCTTCCTGAAGTTCGGTCAGTTCATTTTCGATAGCCTGACGCACATTGAGTCCGGCTTCAAAGTGCGGCTGCTGGGAAAGCATCTCTATTTGCACAGATTGGTTGATGACTTTCTTGCCCTCGGTAGGCTCTTCGACCCCCATAATGATTTTCATCAGGGTAGATTTGCCGCATCCGTTCTGGCCCACAATGGCGATGCGCTCCCCCTCATTGAGATGAAAATCCACATCATCAAGCAGTAGTTTGATGTCATACTGTTTTTTGATGTTGAAAAGATCGATCAGTGCCACACTATTTCCTTGTTTAAATAGCGCAATTATAGCAAAGTTGGAGTGCTTTAAGGCTTGATAAAGCTCTTCTTGCTATATTTCATGAAACAATCATATAAAAGGTATTTTGACATGTTGCAAACCATTGTGGCTATCTATTCGCTCTATACGATGATGAGAATCTATATTTCTATTATGCAGATCGGTTATATTAACGAGGAAAAACGTAAAGCACCGGTTCTGATGAGCGCAGACAAATACCTTGTAGCCGCCAAGTACGCCGTTGCAAAAGAAAAACTCTCTTTGGTTGAATCATTTGTGGATTATTTGATGTTCCTGTGGTGGGTTTTTGCTGGGTTTGCCTGGATGGCTTCACTGTTTGATATGCAAGGTGGGATCATTGCTGCTGTGTTTTTTTTGTTTGGATTTGTAGTGATCAATTATATCGTTGGACTTCCTTTTGAGCTGTATCAAAAATTCAAAATCGATGAGGAGTTCGGATTTAACCAGATGACACCAAAGCTATTTGTCATTGATACGATCAAGTCTGCTTTGATGTTTTTTGTACTGGGTGGGGCATTGTTTGCTCTCTTGGCATGGATCATTTTTACCAGTGCATTATGGTGGCTTTGGGGATTTTTGCTGATCTTTACAGTTGCGGTTTTAGTCAACGTACTGTACCCTACGGTGATCGCCCCGATATTCAACAAATTTGAACCGATCAATGATGGGGAACTCAAAGAGTCAATCACTGAACTGATGGAAAAGGTTGGCCTCAAAAGTGACGGAATCTTTGTGATGGATGCAAGTAAAAGAGACAACCGTCTGAATGCTTATTTTGGAGGATTGGGGAAAAGCAAACGGGTTGTATTGTTTGATACGCTATTGCACAAATTGAATAACAGAGAGCTTTTGGCAGTTTTGGGACATGAGCTGGGCCATTTTACACATGGGGATATCTGGAAAAATATCGGATTGATGGGATTGCTTTTATTTATCTCTTTTTATCTGTTCGGACATTTGCCTGACGAACTCTTTATTCAGATGGGCATTATGCCCACAGCTGGAGCACAGATTGCAGTATTGATGCTTCTTTTGCCGTTGGTCAGTTTTGTCTTTACTCCGTTCATGAGTTACGTCAGTCGGCATAATGAGTACGAAGCGGATGATTTCGGATCGCAAATGGGTGGAAAAGAGAATCTTGTTTCGGCACTGTTCAAACTGGTAACTGAAAATAAGTCCTTTCCAAAATCCCATCCTTTAGTGATCTTTTTTTACTATACCCATCCGCCGGTTTTGGAAAGGCTGAAAGCATTGGGATATGATGCTAGCCATACAGATATTGATGAGATACAGAAAAGTGAAATGCCAAAAGACGGTATTTTTACTTTTTTAGATCAACAAGAACATTGATTATTTTTGAGGTAAGGGGTCTTTTTTGAGGGTTAAAGAGTGTTTGGTTTGGGCTCGCGAGAGATTGGCCCAAAGCTGTGAACGTCCAGTACTCGAAGCAGAGCTTTTATTGGCACATCATATGCAAAAAGAACGGGTTTTTTTGCATATGTATGAGGACAAAGAAGTTCAAAACTTTGAAGGTTTTGAATCATTGGTATTGCGTAGAGCGGCACATGAGCCTTATGAATATATTGTCAATAAGGCAAGTTTTTATGATATAGAGCTTTATGTGGAGCATGGGGTTCTCATCCCGCGTCCCGAAACCGAACTTCTGATCGATCATGTCTCGCGAATCATAGAAGAAAAAGGGATAAACCGCATTGTAGAGATAGGAGTGGGGTCAGGGGCTATTAGTATCGTATTGGCACGGAAATTCCCCCATTTGAAGATCATTGCAACCGATATCTGTGATATTCCTTTAAAAGTGGCGACACGTAATATCGAACAGTTTGGACTTCAGGGTCAGATTACGTTGCTTAAAAGCAATCTAATGGATGAGATTAAGGAAGATGTTCAACTCGTGGTTTCCAACCCTCCTTATATCGCAGAGGACTTTGTGCTTGAGCCCAATGTGGCCGATTATGAACCTAAAGAGGCGCTCTTTGGCGGAAAAGTGGGTGATGAGCTTTTAAAACAGATTATACTGGATGTACAGAAAAGAGGGATCGCCTGTCTTGCCTGTGAAATGGGGTATGATCAAAAGGCCCCGCTTCAAGCGTTTGCAAATGAAACAGGGGTACAAACTATCGATTTTTACCAGGATCTGGCAGGATTTGATAGAGGGTTTATACTTTTAAACAAGGGTGAAAAATGAAAAAATATTTTAGAATTACGACGATGGTTTATCTGGTACTGCTTGGTATCATCTTGGGCGCAAGTTTGTATGCAGGAGCGGTGGTTGCACCAGTGACATTTCATACAGAGAAATGGCTTGGTTCTGGGGTATTGACACAGTACCAGGAAGGGTTGATCATGACTGAGAATTTTATCAGGCTTTCCTATCTTGTGAATCTATTGGTAGTTGCTGTAGTACTTTATGAAGGGTACAAATACAAGAAGTTCGAAAGAGATACCATCACTTTGATTGCTGCCTTTTTTGCAGTTTCTACCGGTCTTATGTTTGGACACTATTATCTACCCGATATATTAACGATGCAGATGGGTGGTGAAGCGATGACAAAAAGCGAAGCTTTTATCAATACCCACAAAGGCAGTGAGATCAACTTTAAGATCTTCAGTGCGGCAGTGTTGGTTCTCATGATCAGAAATATGCAAAAGGCGTGTAAATAGTGAATGAAATTTTAGCACATCCTTTCAAGCCTGTCGTTTTCAAAGATACGAAGATACTGGTATTGGGATCCTTCCCCAGTGTCCAATCGTTTGAAAAAAATTTCTATTATGCCCACCCTCAAAATCAGTTCTGGAAAATACTTGAAACAATTACCGGTTACCCGACATACAATAAAGATCAAAAGATCTGGCTGCTTAAGGAGTGTAAAATAGGGTTGTGGGATATGCTCAAAGCATGCAGCAGATCAAATTCATTGGACAGTGCTTTGAAAAATGAAGAGGTTAACGATATTGAAACATTTCTCGAACAATACCCTCAGATCCAAAAAGTTGCATTGACAGGTAAAAAAGCGTATACACTTTTTAAAAAACATTTTGCTCATTTGAATATTGATACGGTTTATTTGCCGTCTCCTTCACCAGCTTATGCTGCGATGAAATTTGAGGAAAAATGTGAAATCTATAAAGAGAGGCTGGGTCTGGGATGGCAGTCTGGGCGATAGGGGATATACAGGGATGTTTTGATAGCTTGAAGGCTCTTTTGGAAAAGGTTGCATTTGACCCCCAAAAAGACAGATTATGGCTGGTCGGGGATCTTGTCAATAGAGGGCAGGGATCGTTAGAGACACTAGAGTATCTTTATGGTATCAAAGAGAGTGTTGATATCGTTCTTGGAAATCATGATATCACACTCATTGCAGCCTATTACGGGATTAAAAAATCCAATCCTACGATCGATCCAATTCTTGATTCCCCTGAGGCCAAAAAACTGATCGAGTGGCTGCAGGAACAAAAATTTCTGCATGTGGATTATAAACTGGGATATTGTATGGCTCATGCCGGCATTTCACCGGAATTTGATCTGGGAATGGCGATACGCTATGCTGGATATCTGGAAACACGTTTGCAAAGTGCCGATGCACCTATCTGGCTTGAAAAGATGTTTAAAAAAGGGGTTAGCCGATTTGACAGGAAAGCCGATATTATTGACATCGATCGTTATTTGATGAGTTCTTTTACAAGAATGCGGTTTTGTTTCAATGATCATCGATTGGACTTCGATCAAAAAGGATCTCCCTCAGAAGAGCTAAAAGCCAAAGGCATGAGCCCATGGTTTCTTACCTCTTATCGTAAAGAGATCGATCTAAAGATCATTTTTGGGCATTGGGCAGCGTTGGGATATTATCAGGATGAACATGTGTTGGCACTGGACACGGGATGTATCTGGGGAGGAAAACTGACTGCTGCAAGATTGGATATGCCTGAACCTATGATCGTACAGGTTGAATGCCCCAAAGCATCTAAAACATCTGGTCTTTCCCTCAGTGATAATTAAATAAAATAGTATAAAATTACACTTTTATACTATTTTGACAGGCATCTATATAAACCTGTTTGATATCCCATAAAGGTTTTCATCATGGAACAGATTACGTTGGACAGTTTACAGCAAGAGATCGAGATGCTGCGTAATCAGCTTCAGGACTTTCATGAACAAAATGCTGAAGCATTAAAAATGTATAAAGAGATGAAAGAGCTTGAGGTCTATCAGGCCGAAATGGTCAAATTGCAAAAACATATCGAAAATAACGGTAAAAAACTTGTCGTTGTTTTTGAAGGAAGGGATGCTGCCGGTAAAGGAAGTTTGATCGGAACCATCTCACGCTATATGAACCCTAAACATTACCGTATTGTAGCACTGGGCAAACCGACCGAAGAACAGAAAACACAATGGTATTTTCAAAAATACGTTGAGCATTTTCCGTCAGCCGGACAGATCATACTTTTTGACCGGAGCTGGTATAACCGTGCGATGGTAGAACCCGTATTTGGTTTTTGTACACCACAGGAGTACGAAATATTTATGAATGATGTTACGGGTTTTGAACGTTCATTAAGTAGACAGGGGATCGTATTGATCAAACTCTATCTCAGTGTGAAAAAATCCGTTCAGGCAGTTCGTTTTGAGCAAAGAAAAACCGATCCGCTTCGTAAATGGAAACTGAGTGAAGTAGATCTTCAGGCTCAAGGGCTCTGGGAGGAATTTAGCAAGATGAAGTATGAGATGCTTGATAAAACCAACCATCCCGATGCCCCTTGGTATGTTATCCGTTCAAATGACAAGCATCAAGCCAGAATTGAAGCAATGAAATTGATTTTAAGCCATTTTGCTTATGAAGAAAAGAATGGAAACGTCTCTTTCGAATGCAATCCGAAAATCGTGATACCATCATCTAAAGAAATGATTATGATGCGTAAAGCAAAACCGGGATCATATACTTCCTAACGTTCGGATAATTGATCGTTAGGATATTTAACAAGTTAGTTAATCATCGTCTAAGTGTTTGCGGTGATTAAACTTTTGGACCACTTCATATTCCCCATCTTCATCCAAATATGCAAAGATCGGATCATATCCAAGCGCTACGAGCTGGTCATCTACCTTTTGGGCATTAAATTTTTTAAAAATTTTCTGCAATTTTATTGGATGATATGACCCACAAATTTAGACATATTGTTTAAGATCTTGCCGCCTTTTCTAAAGCCCAAAGCACAGGCTTCATATGCATAAAAAACACCTGACTGGTAGCTTTGTCCCTGATTGTCTTCAGGCAAATTCGTATAGGCTTGGTAGAGCATTTTATGGTTTTGATATTCTCCGGATGCTTCTTCTGTAATCATACCGTTTTCATCTATGATGGCAACATTGCCCCCTTCTCTTCCAAAAACGGGTTTTCTGACCTGTTTGCGGCCTTTTAAAGGCTCAAAAGAGCTTTCAAGGAGCAAAGGGTGATTTGGATAAAGATCCCATAGTATTTTTAACATTCCTTTACTTTGGAAAAGAAGGGCATAGGCAGGGTTGAATATGATCGCTTTTTGGTTTTTGATGATATTGGTAAGCAGCATTGCCAGATCGGATGCTTGCAAAGCTATATCTTCCCAGGGAATCAATTTGAACCAAAGTTCATATTCATTGCCCTGATAGCTTATCCCTTCATCCGAGAACTCTACTTCATCAATATAGGCGAACTCTGTTTGATAGCCGGCCTGATCTGCAATATATTGAAGGAGTCTTACCGTATTTTCTTCTTCACTGTTTCCCTTAATGGAGCTGAAAAGGAATTTCCACCCTTCATATCTCTCTTCAAAATTTTCAACATTTTCATCTAATGTGACCAAACGTTTGAAATTGTCAATCAGTGCTTCATGGAGTGCATTGAACTGTCGGCTCTCATCCATACCGTTCTTTTTCAGTATAGCCCATTGAATGATAGCTGTTTCAAACAGTGAAGTAGGAGTGTCTGCATTAAATTCAAGCAACTTGATAGGTTTGCCATCACACCCGCCAGCAAGATCAAACCGTCCGTATAGATGCCAATGTATATCATTTTCCCAGGATGCCTTGATGATCTCTACAAGATTAAACGGGATACCTATTTCATGAAAAAGATTGTTGTCAATCACATATTGTGCTGCATGGACATACATATCATATAGCTCGTTGGCTGCTTCATAATATCCTTCGGCTTCACTTTCACTTATTGTAACCAGTTCATCTGCAATGTAGCTGCTGTTATCACTATCTGTATGCCAGATAAATCCTAGGGACTCCAGATAATCCGTATCTAATGAAACAGTTTTTTGTAGTGTTACCATCGATCAACCGCCAAAAAAGCCGCTGCTTTTTGTGCTTGAACTTTTGCTGTTTCCAAAGAAGCCGCTTTTGGTACTTTTAGAACTTGTTCTTGGTTGGTTGAAACTGTTTTGGCTTCTGTTAAAAGTTGAAGGGGATTTATAACCTGCCTGTCTGTTTTGTTGGTAGTTTGGGCTACCAAAGAGCTTGCTACCTATCCAAGAGCCAATGATCGCCCCAGCTGCACTTGCAAGGATGGCTTCACCCAGACCCATACCTCCTTGCTGTGAAACTTCTGCATTTGGTTTGGTAAGATTGGAAGTACCGTTATCGATTTTTGCCTCTTCCTCTTTGAGCAGGGCATCCATCTCTTCTTTTGTAAGGATCTTTTCGGTTCCATCCAGTTTTTTGAGTACAATCCTGGTCTCATCGGCAGGAAATTCATCTTTGATTTTGTATTTGCCCGGGGCACTCTCTTCTATGATGACAAAAGCACCTTTTGCCTGAGGCTGTTCGGCGGTATTTTGCATATTGTCTCCACATCCGGTAATACCTATGGAAAGTAAAATTCCAAGACCGCTTGCAGAAGTGATATGGGAAAGTGTTTTGATATATTTCATAAAATTATCCTATCGAAAAATTTGGCTAATCATAACAAAAAAAGATTAATAAATAGAGTTAGAAAAGAAGACAATAAAAACATACTTTATTGTTTCAAAGAGAGGGAAGAGACTCCCTTTGCTCGACTAGTGAAGAAGAATGGTAGAAAAAGAATTTAATCCATTTGCTTTCTTAGAAAAGTAGGGATATCCAATATATCTTCATTCTCTCCATTGTAACCGCCCACTACCATTTTATTGGCACTTCTTAAAGTATGAATATTGTTTGTAACCGGGTTTAGAAGCGACTCTTGGTGCTTTACAGTCGGTTCAGCAACAGCATTTTTATCTTCAAATCCAGTCGCAATGATCGTAATACGAACTTCATCCACATCCATATCAGGATTTGTCGTTGTCCCGAAGATCACACTTGCATCCTCATCAGCACTCTCTTCAACAATACTCATCGCTTCACCGATTTCCATAATAGGATAATCAGGGTGGATATCAAAGTGCACCAATACGCCCATTGCTCCATCGATAGAAATATTGTCAAGCAACGGAGATTCGATAGCTGCTTTAGCTGCATCATAAGCTGCATTTGGACCGGTACTGTAACCCGCACCCATAAGTGCAAGACCTTTATGGCTCATAACGGTTTTAACGTCAGCAAAGTCAAGGTTGATATCATTTTCTCCATGTGAAAGGATCACTTTAGAAATACCGCCTACCGCTTGTGAGAGAATGTCGTCAACCATTCTGAAGCTTTCTTTGATCCCTAAGTTTTTTTCTACAATAGAAAGAAGCTTCTCATTTGGTACTACAATGATGGAATCACTTTCTCTTTTGAGCTCTTCAAGGCCGTCTTTTGCTAGTTTCGTTCTTTTTCTACCTTCAAATTTGAAAGGGGTTGTTACGATGGAAACCGTTAATGCACCAACTTCTTTCGCTGCTTGTGCAATGATTGGGGCTGCTCCAGTTCCTGTACCTCCTCCAAGACCGGCAGAGATAAAGACAATATCTGAACCTTGCAGCATGGACTTCACATCTTCAAAGCTTTCCAAGGCAGCTTCTCTTCCTTTATCAGGTACCATTCCTGCACCTAAACCTCTGGTAGCACTTGCCCCCAATTGAAGCTTGAATGGTGCCAATGATGTTGCCAATGCCTGAGCATCAGTATTGGCTACGATCAGATCAATATCATTGATCCCTTCATTGATCATGTGATTGATCATATTACCGCCGCCTCCACCAACGCCTATTGCTTTGATTTTTGCACCATTTGT
Source organism: Campylobacterales bacterium (assembly GCA_014763895.1). GTDB lineage: Bacteria > Campylobacterota > Campylobacteria > Campylobacterales > Sulfurovaceae > Sulfurovum. The sequence goes on along the minus strand of JACXUM010000020.1, from coordinate 55,656 downwards.
CGTTGTTTTACTCTCTATGACATTAAATTCAAACTCTTCCATAATTCCCCTCCTTTATGATGTGATTAAAATAGCTGTTTTGCCCAATTGGTCAGCTTTTTTATCGTACTACCTTTCTCTTTTTTAATATCCGGCAAATCTTCAAATGAAAATGATCTCGGACTATCACTGTCATTGTTTTCTGCATTTTCTTGACTTGAAAATTTTGTATTTTGTTTCATTGCCTTATTCTCAGATACCTCATTTACCGTATTAGCTATCTTGATATCATTCAAGTTGTCTTCATGACCACTCTTGGAGTGCAGCATCTCCTGTTGGAAATTAATCTCATATGGGGTATGATAACCGGCTTTATAGAGTAATAATCCTATTGCTGTGGAATAGGCCGGATCTTTGAGCTCTTCGAAAAGACCATCTACATTTTTTGGATAGCCGATTCTGACTGCCATACCCGTGAAAATAGCTTGTGCAAGCTCTCTAATCCCTTTGAGTTTTGTCATTCCCCCAGTCAGGATAATCCCGGCACTGATCTGTTCTTTCAGCGCACTTTTCTCTAACATTTTTGCCAAGATCATTAAAGTCTCTTCAACACGTGCATAGATGACACTGTGGACGATTTCCAATGAAACACCGTTACGGTTCTCTTCATCCCCAATAATAGGTAATTCGATGATCTCATTGCTGCTTTCCAAAAGGTTTCCGTGACGGATTTTGACATTTTCTGCGATTTGAAGCGGTGTATGCAAAGCCATGGATAGGTCATTGGTAATATGATTGGACCCGACACCTAGAAAGTTATTGTAACGGATGGAGTTACCCGTGTGGATAACCAGATTGCTTGTCTGACCTCCGATATCCACAACTGCTATTCCCAATTCTTTTTCATCTGGATCCATCGTAGCAATTGCTGAAGCATATCCGCTGAGTACAATACCATCGATTTCAATGCCTGCTGAGCGTACAGCTTTTTTGAGGTTTGAAAGATTGGATTTTTGTGTCATGATAATATTGACATCCACTTCCATACGGCTGGCATTCATCCCAAACGGATCTTCGATAAAATCCTGGTCATCTACCCTGAAATTATAAGGAAGGACATGAACTACTTCATACTCGTTTGGAACACTTGCATTGTAAAGTGCTGTTTGCATGACACGGTTGATCTCTTTGATCGATATGTCTTTATGAGGGATATTGACAACACCGGTAGAGTTAAGGCTTTTTGCATAGGCATTGGAGATAGATACAATAGCAGAGTTTATGTTGCATCCGGCAATCCGTTTGGCATCGGCCAATGCTTTTTTGATCGACTTTGTTGCCAGCTCGATATTGGTGATTACCCCTCTTTTGATACCTTGGGATTTAGAGATACCATGACCTAAGACTTGGACTTTTCCATCCTCAATTTCAGCTATGATCGCGCATACTTTCGTGGATCCTATATCAATAGCTAAAACTATCTCGCTCAATTTGTAAGCCCTCCCATAAAGACTTCTGTCGGGTATCTCTCGTCTAATGTTCTGATAAAGTTTGATTCAAATACATTTTGCTTAAGTTGATTGACATTTTTCTCAATCTGTGTGGACTGATTTGCATCTACTGGCAACAGTTTTTGCTCCATAATGTCATATACTATTACTTTATCCGATATAGCTATAATACCTTTTTCTTTTGAGGATGTAAAGAGTTTTTGTAAAAATTGTAAACTTTCTTCTGTATTCATAGGTTTTAGATTGACGGCTTGCTGGAATGTGACAAAATCGGACACCGTTGCATTGGCATCTCTAAAGTTGTCCAATGTGGTTTGTGCAAGTTTTGACAACATGTTTTGTTGCTCTTGAATACGATAAGCGTCTGTGACTAGTTGTTTTGCTTCATCAAAGCCCATAGTTTTAGGTTCTTCGATGGCATCGATTTTGATTGTAGCATATCGATCTCCGACGACTTTCGGTTTCAAAATGTCATTGATCCCTTTGAGTTGTATATCAGTCCAGAGTTCTGCCGTTAGTTTGGGGTCATTTAGAGACAGTTTAAGGGACTCCTGGGCTTGGATCTCGTTCTTTTTGAATGTGATATAGTCTTTTTGTGCCGTTTTTTTTGTTTTGGCTAATTTAAGGTCTTTGATTACCATCTCTTTTGCCTCGTCAAACGAGAGCTGTTTGCCTTCCGCCGTAATATAGTTGAAGCTGTTGGTATCATAGTGGGATTTGATTTCATCCTCGTTTATCTGAGTATCGGCACTTGGTGTCCAAACTACAGAAAGAACGTATGTTTTTGGAGTCATATAGCTTTCTTTTTGTGTTTCCCAAAAACTTTTGATTTTTGATTCATCAAGCGTTAGGTTGATATCAGCTGGTGTCAGGACTTTATAGGCGATCTTGTCAGCCACATTCAATGCAGATCCGATTGTTTCAACTTCCAAAGGAAGTGTAGGGATATTGAACAAGTTAAGTGTTTTGCTGATGATAAGGTCATCTCTGAGCATGGATTCAAATACTTTTGCTTTAAGTCTTTGGTTTTTAAGATATCCCTCATAGATACTTTTATCGAATTTCCCGTCTTTTTGGAAACTCTTAATAGACTGTAGCTGATCAGCTAATTCTTTATCGGAGACGACGATACCCATTTCTTTGGAAAAATTTAGGATTTTGGCTTGTGTCGCCAATGTAGCAAATGCACGCTGTACCAAGCCCAGTTCTTTTGCTTTTGCCTCATCCAGCTGACCTTGCATCATCTCATTGTATTGGTTATAGATATTGCTATACACCATGTCCAGTTTTGATCGTGATATCTCGATTTCACCTACTTTGGCCACCGCACTTGCCTTCGTACCGTAACTATAGGTTCCCCAGCCCACAAAACCGGCGCCGATGAACGTGATGGTTGCCACCCATATCGTCCATACAAGATACCTGTTGTGTTTTTGCATCCAACTTATCATACTTCATCTACCTTCAATCGAAAAATTTGTACAATATTCTAATCAAGTTGTGGTTAATAGTAATTGAAATGGAGTATTTATCTAAAACGATGATAAGCAAGAACACTCAAATGATGCAGCGTGACCTTGAAGTTGTGTGGCATCCCTGCACACAGATGAAAGATCATGAGAAATTGCCACTTATTCCTATCAAGTCAGGCAGAGGTGTTTACCTTTATGATTTTGACGGTAATGGATATATTGATGCGATAAGCAGTTGGTGGGTCAATCTGTTTGGACATGCCAATGAAGCGATCAATAAAAAGATAAAAAAACAGCTTGACACGCTTGAACATGTTCTGCTTGCAGGTTTTACCCATGAACCGGCGATAGAACTTGCTCACCGATTGGTAGAGATAACCCCTGAGAGTTTGAAAAAAGTCTTTTATGTTGACAACGGATCCAGTTCTATAGAAGCGGCATTGAAGATGAGTTACCACTATCATCGCAATCAAGGGAGGTACAAACCTCTGTTTTTATCGTTGACAAACAGTTATCATGGTGAAACACTGGGTGCTTTGAGCGTGGGGGATGTGTCGCTTTATAAAGAGACCTATGAGCCGTTATTGATACGCTCTATTCAGGTTCCGGTTCCTGCCGACCAAAGCCCTCAGGCGGCCATGGATGCATTGGAGATACTTGAGGAGGTGTTGATACAAAGAGGAGGGGAGATCGCGGCATTGATCGTCGAGCCTCTGATACAGGGAGCAGGCGGTATGCATATGTATCATCCTGACTATCTGAAAGGTGCAAGAAGACTTACGCAACAATACGGTGTGCATTTGATAGCTGATGAGATCATGACGGGTTTTGGACGGACCGGAAAAATGTTTGGATGTGACCATGCAGAGATTTCTCCCGATTTCATGACACTCTCCAAAGGGTTGACAGGCGGATATCTACCTTTATCAGTTGTGATGACCACAGATAATGTTTATAATGCCTTTTATTGTGCTTATGAGGAACACAAAGCCTTTTTACATTCACACAGCTATACGGGCAATCCTTTGGCTTGTACGGCAGCATTGGCTACATTGGAAATATTTGAGACCGAAGATATTCTTGGGAAAAACGAGAAAAAATCTCATTATATTAGAGAAAAACTCCGAAAATTTGAATCACTTGACAATGTAAAAGAGGTACGGCAGCAAGGAATGGTAGCAGCAGTCGAGCTTCAAGGATATGCGCCTCATGAGAGAACAGGACTCCAGGTCTATCAATATGGACTGAAACAAGGGGTACTTTTACGGCCTTTGGGAAATGTGATCTATTTTATGCCGCCCTACATCATCAGTTATAAGGAGATTGATCAAATGATCGATACGGCATATGAAGGAATCTGCCAACTTATAGGAAATAAGTAGCAGTTAAGAAATTAAAAAAGTCCTAAAAATCCTTTTTTTTCTTTTAAAAGGCGTTCATAATGTTTTGCAGCCCTGTGAACTCCAAGCTCCATCGCCTCTTTATAAAGCTCAAGGGCATGATCCTTGTCTTTCTCTTTTCCTATGCCATGCTCATAAAATTGTGCAAGGTCGCAGATAGCTTCAGGATAGTCGTCCATTGCAAGCTTATAGATGCGGGTTATGGCTTCTGAAATATTTTTTTGAAGCAGTTCACCTTTGTAAAGTTCTCTAGAAAGCATGAATTGTGCAAATACGGATTCTGTTGCTCCCGCAAGCAGCAATAGTTGTGCCGCATCTGCTTTATCCGTCTGACGTTTTTGGTGGATCGCTTGAAAGATCTCTTCAATGTCTTTATCCGTATAGCCTTGATTTTTGATTTTATTTAGATATTGATTGACAAGTGCGGATGTTTCTATCATGATTTCCTGGGGAGGAAACTGGGTGTTGAGATTTGCCAGTTTTTGGTCGATGTAAGAGATGGATTTGTAACCCGTAACGGAATCTGTTTCCAAAGGTTTTTCAATGTTTGTAGTTTGTTCTTCTTCAGAAACAATGGTTAATCTGTCCGGATTTTCTTCTGTTGAGAGATCAATTTGTGATGATGCATCAAGGGAAAAAAAGAAATGATCTTCTTGGGTGGAAGGGATGGATTCATTATTGTGGATGGAATCGGTTTCTAAAGGAGCTGTAATGTTCATTGTTTGTCCCTCTTTCAAAGGAATGGTTAATATTTCCATATTCTCTTCTGCTGGGAGATCCGTTTGGAGTGATGAGTCAATGGCAAAAAAGAAATCATCCTCTTCTGTCCGCTTATTTTGTACTGATGGTATCTTTTCTTCAAAAAAGGCATCTCTCTTGGCTTGTGATGGTTCATAGTTGAGAGTGATATTGTTTTTTAAAATATCATCAGCTTTGAGATCAAGCAAAGCATTAAAATCAACGGTTTTTGGTTTTTCATCCTTAACAGGTTTAATATCTAAGAGGGTATCCAGATTGATTTCTTCTTTTTCCGTCTCATTTTCATCATCAGAGAAAAAAAGATCAAATTCCTCTATAATGGCCATTTCTTTTTCTTTTTGTATCTGCTCATATTCCTGTTTACTTCGCTGAAGTATCTCTTCAGTGGGTGTTTCAATATAGGTATTGATAAGTTCCTGTGCATGTGCAAAACTTTCATGTTGAAGGGCTGTTAAAATCTCTTGCAGTTTAACATCGGTTTTATACATGCTGAGTTTGAGCATTTGGAGTTGAATGGTTTCATTGTCTGTCAGAGAAATAGCAAGTTTGATAATCTTCAATCTTTTTTTGGTAGGGTTCATTTTGTCTGTTTCCATCAGGTAAGTATCGTGGGAAAAGTATAACAGAACTAAGCTTTACACAACTCTTTTTAAAAGTGTTGACACGCTATATAAAATCAAATTTAAAACCTATTTAAACTTCAGGTTAACAATATGGCAGTTGCTATAGAATTTTAGATAAGTATAATGCTTCATAGGAGTAAATGAATGAACTGCTTAAGAAGAAATAATCAATGAATATTATCATAGCCGGAGCCGGGCGCGTAGGTTTCCATCTTGCCAAGACACTTTCTGTTATCCATGTGTAACGGTAATTGATCGGAATGCAGAAGCGCTTAAACGGTTGCAGGAGAGTTTGGATATCCTGGTTGTACATGGAGATATAGAGGATCCATCAACGTATAAAAAGCTTGTTGTTGAAAAAGCCGATCTCTTCATAGCTGTTACGGATGTGGATGAAGCCAACCTTATCTCTACCCTGATCGCAGATGATGTGATCGATGTCAAACGCAAATTTATCCGGTTGCGCAATACTTCTTTTGCAAAAAGTGCCATCAAGGATAAACTCTCTATATCCGAAACAATTTTTCCTTTACAGTTAACCTCTGCAACAGTGGCCGGTTTGCTCGATTATCCCAAAGCAAACAATGTGAAACATTTCAAATATACAGATTTCAAACTTGTTTCGGTTCGTGCATCAAACCATACAGGTTTGGCAAATCTGCAAAATGAACGTTGCCAGATCATCGGAATAGAACGCAATAAGCATTTTTTTGTTCCAAGCCAAAAAGAGTTTATCCAAAAAGACGATCTAGTCTATTTTTTTGGAGAAGCGGAGAGGATACGATATCTAAGCGGTTTATTGGAGACACATGAACCCCAATCGATCAACGGATGTGTGATTTTTGGGGCAGGAGAGGTTGGTGTTTCCATCGCAAAATCTCTTAAAGAAAGGGGTAAAAAGATAAAGCTTGTAGATAAAGATATCCAGTTGTGTGAGCGTGCAGATGAAGCACTTGACGGGACAGTTCTGGTTATTAATAGCAAATATGGCACGGAAGCACTTTTTGAAGAAGAGGGGCTTGAACATGCCGATATGATGATTGCTGCGACCAGCAACGATGAATACAATATCATCAAGTGTTTGGAGGCCAGAGAACATGGCATACGTAAAGTAGTTGCCATTATCAATGAGCTGGAATATTATAATTTAATGCATGCCTTGGGGATCGTTGTCGTACGCGGACCGAAAATGAGCGCCTATAATGAGATTATCGAGCGTATCTATTCGAGTGATGTAGTTATGGAAAGGAAATTTTGCGGCGGGAAAGCCAATATCTATCTTCGTAAAATATTCACTGATTCTACACTGATCCATAAAACACTGAAACCCTTTAAGAATATGAACGATGTATCCGCTTTTATCATACGGGAAGGGGTATTACATCCTTTTGAGAGACCAATTACTGGGAAAGAAATGATGTTATCGTTGTATTTTGCGAGCATATGATATCGCTAAAAGTAAAAAGCTGGATCTATGAACTATAAAAATATTTTTAAATTGTTAAGCCTGATAGGGATGGCACTAAGTCTCTTTTCTGCCTTGATGTGATCGTGGGGATGATATACGGAGAACTGTATCATGAACTTCTGATTGTAGATGTTGTCTTTTTTGTATTAAATTTTTTGATATGGCTCACATTGAGAAGGCATGCTATCCGTTTTACGATCAAAGAGAGTATCTTTTCGGTTAATTTTCTTTGGATCATGATCGGTATCGCAGGTGCTATGCCGCTTTATCTTTATGCCCCAATTTCGTTTTCTGGCGCTTTTTTTGAAGCGATAAGCGGGTTTACAACGACTGGTGCGACTGTTTATGGAGATTTGGAAAAATTGCCGGATATGATACTTTTCCATCGCAGCCCGATGCATTGGCTTGGAGGGATGGGGATCATTGTTTTGGGAGTGGGACTTTTGTCAATGATCAACCCGACGGGCAGTTTGAGCCTTTTTAAAGCGGAATCGACCGGAATACAACTGGAAAAACTTACGCCCAAAATCAAAGATACCGCATTGAGTTTATGGGGGATTTATGTTGCATTGACCGTCATTGACATGGTATTACTGAAAATATGCGGTATGAACTGGTTTGATGCAGTCAATCATGCTTTTTCAACGATTTCAACAGGTGGTTTCTCTACCAAAAATGCTTCTTTGGGATACTTCAAAGAAGATGGTATTATCTGGGTAACGACTGTTTTTATGCTGCTTTCAGGTATTAACTTTCTGGCCCATATCAAGTTTTACTATAAAGATTTAAGCGGTTATAAAAGTGAAGAGGTTAAATGGTATTTAAATATTTTTCTCATTTTATCGGTGATGTTGACACTGGCTCATTTTATTGACAGTCAGGATACGTTTTACTTTAGTGCAAAACATGCGTTTTTCACGATAGCCTCAGTGATGACAACGACGGGATTTGCGACACTGGATTATGAGAAATGGGGATCGTTGGCGATTGTTATCGTATTTATCGCCATGTTTACCGGAGGAAATGCTGGATCAACAGCAGGAGGGGTTAAAGTGATCCGTTACGTGATCATTTTCAAGGCTTTATTTGCTGAATTCAAGCGCGTCACGCATCCTAATGCTTTTATCTCGGTATTTGTTGATAATGTAAAAATGCCTGAGCGCATATTGAGTTCGACGTTCGGCTTCTTTTTTCTTTTCGTATTCACCGTTTTTGCTACGGCATTTTATATTTATGCAAGCGGTTTTGATATGATGACGGCTATCTCAGGTTCTTTGGCTGTTGTTGGAAATATCGGTCCTGGTTTTGGGCAGGTTGGACCGGCCCAAAACTTCAGTGTTTTCAGTGATATGGACCTGTGGGTCCTCTCATTTGCCATGATCATAGGTAGGCTCGAGTTCTATACGGTTTTTGTAATGTTGAGCCGTTCTTTCTGGAAAAAGTTTTAACCGTTACAGATTGGCACTTAGCCCCAATAAACGGCATGAATTCTCTAAAATAGAGACTTTTTTTGCCATCTCAATGATATCACGGTCGTAGGAGATGAGTCCGAAACCTTTGATCAGAAGGAGATGAGATTCATGTTTCTGGAAAAAACGGGGGATTTCATGCGGAGCACGTTCAAGCCAATCGTCCATATTTTTGGGATCATAGACGATCACCTCACCCAGGATCTTTTGTCCGAAATAATCTGCAGGAGAGACCTTCCCATGTTTAAGTGAATAAGCGGTGGCATAGGGAGGCATCGTATAGCAGACGTATTTGGCACTAGGAATATTTTGGTAGATATGTTCATGGATGGCAACATCTTGATTTGCTTCTGACCACCGGTAATCTCTTTTTTGACAATCCAGTCTGATCAATGAGTCTTCGTTGATCTCATCGAGAATGGCATTTTTTTTATTAATAAGAAAACCAGAAGTTGAAACCCTGGCTGAAATGGAGCCGTGAAAGACTCCGAAGAAGTTTTTGTTGAACATAGAGAGTGAAACATGTTTGATGTCTTCAATAAGATATCTATCCATTGCTATAAAAACCTTTTTCATCTAATTTGGGTATTATAACATCAAAATTAGGCAATAATAAAGCAATGATGCTTTTTGTAGTGAAAGGAAAAAGATGGATATCCCGCATATTCCTGTTCTTCTTGATGAGGTATTGGAGAGTTTTGCTGATGCAAAAGAAGGGTATTTTGTGGACTGTACTTTGGGATATGCCGGTCATAGCTTTCATATACTTCAAAGGTACCCGTATCTCAAACATATCGGTATCGACAGGGATGATGAGGCTTTGGCATTTTCCCAAAAACGTCTTGAACCTTACCAAGACAGAAGTACATTGTATAAAGGAACCTTCGCTACGGTAGTTCCTACTCTTAGGGAGGAACCGATCGTTGCATTGTTGGCGGATTTTGGTGTATCTTCTTTACAATTGGATAAGAAAGAGCGGGGATTTGGCTTTGAAAGCGAAACGTTGGATATGCGAATGGATCCTGCTTCGGGGATATCCGCTTATGAAGTTGTCAATACCTATCCTAGAGAGAAACTTGAATATATTTTTGATATTTACGGCGAGATACGTTCTTATAAAAAGCTTTCCGGTGCCATCATCGAAGCGCGTTCCAAAGCATCTATCCAAAGTGCAAAAGAGTTAAGCGAACTTGCCAAAAAGGTGTTAGGACCTCAGGGGAAGATACATCCTGCTACGTTGATGTTCCAGGCTATCCGTATCGAGGTGAATAATGAACTTGGCGAAATAGAAGGATTGCTTGATGCGATAGAAGCCAAACACTATCCAGGTGAGATCATTTCCCTTATTACGTTTCACTCCTTGGAAGACCGGCTGGTGAAAGAGCGTTTCAAAAAATGGAGCACCGATTGTATCTGTGATCCGCATGCCGTACGCTGTACCTGTGGAAAAGGCCATGCTCTTGGGAAAATGCTTACAAGAAAACCCATTACAGCTACCAAAGAAGAGCTCAAACTCAATCCTAGAAGCAGATCGGCAAAATTACGGAGTTTTAGGTTCAAATAGATGAAAACTGTCAAAAAATCAAAACCGGAAGGTATTACTTTTCGTATGATCACTATCATTTTTATGTCGATGGCCATCGTATTGATCCTGACTTTGATCAAGATCTATCTTGGCAATCAGATCTACTATGAGAGTAAAGCGGTAAATACTATCCAGCAGGAGGTTGATACGCTAAAGGCAGAGAAATCTCTTTTACAGCAAAACGTTGAAGCATTGAAATTTAAAAACAGGGTAACGGATACGATTTTTGTCATCGATGAGAATGAGGAAAAGTAAATGAGACGTTTTTTACGTTTTGCTGTTGATAGACCGATTATCAATCATATCTTGCTTGTGTTTATGCTTTTGTTGTCCATCTTTGCCTATCAAAATATCGCCAAAGAGATCTTTCCTCCCTCCACGCTCGATCAGATATCCATTACCGGCAGTTATGCGGGTGCGAGTGCGAATGTGCTTGATAAAATGGCAGTTGCACAGATCGAAGATGAGCTCAAAAGCCTTTCTGAAATCGACACGATCGATACGGTGATACAAAACGGGTTTTTTACGATTACTTCGGATATCAAACCGGGGAATGATCCGCAATTGGTTCTGTCGGATGTCAAAGATATCATCTCCAATATCAGAAAAGACCTCCCATCGGATATGAATGAACCGATTGCAAAGATCATGATCCATGATTATCCTCTGCTTCTTGTGGCAATTTCCGGAGACGTAGAGAAGTCTGTATTATTGGATGCTGCCAATGACCTTAAAAGCAGGCTGTCGCTTATCAAGGATCTCAGCGGGATTTTGATACGGGGAGATGCCGATGAGGAAGTATTGATAGAACTTGACCAGAAAAAGCTGGATGCTTATGGGTTGGATAAAGCGGCAATATATCAAGCGATATCATCAATCTCTTCGATTTTTCCGGCAGGCACATTGGATGGGCAGGGAGATCATCTTTATATCTCTACGATCAACGGGGAAAAAGACGCCAAAGCACTTGGATCTGTCTTAATCCATATCGGGAATAAACAGTTTCGGCTGGGGGATGTGGCAAAGGTCAGCTATGGGCTTGGAGAGGCCCAACAGCTTTCGCATTTTAACGGTAAACAGAATGTCTCTTTGAATATCAACAAAAGCAAGGCCGGCAATGCGATCGCTTTAAGCAAAGAAGTCAGAGAGATTTTAAAAACCTATAATGACAAATACAAAAATATCACGTTTGAAGCCTATACCGATACGTCCATCTGGGTGAAAAACCGTTTGAATTTAGTCTCTTCCAATATCATTTTTGGTCTTATTTTGGTTTTTCTGGCCCTTTTTTTAAGTGTGAATTCACGGATCGCATGGGTGGTTGCTCTTGGGATACCGACTAGTTTCATGGTCGCGATCATTGCGGCTGATCTGATAGGGTACAGTTTGAATATGCTTACCCTGCTTGGGGCATTGATCGCACTGGGAATGTTGGTGGATGAAGCGATTGTTGTAGCGGAGAACATCTATAGGCATTTGGAAGCCGGGAAATCGCCAAAAGATGCTGCGGTTGACGGAGCGCTTGAGATGTTTCCTGCTGTTGTGACAGCAACGCTGACAACGGTTTTTGCTTTTTTGCCACTTTTGATCATGAGCGGGAAGATGGGGATGTTCATGCAGGTTCTGCCTGTAATGATCAGCATTTTACTTCTAAGCTCGCTTTTTGAAGCCTTTTATTTTCTACCGTTGCATGCCCAGGAGCTTTTTAGTATCGGTAAGATCAAAAAGATCGAAGATGAGACGACTTCATGGAAGTATCTTACAAGTAGATATACGAATTTTTTGTCAAAATTGCTGCAAAAGAAGTGGCGTTCTCTGATCGGTTTGGTTCTATTTATCATTCTAAGTACGATCATGATGGCAAAGATCACAAAATTTCAGTTATTTCCGGAATTTGATGCTCAACAAATTTACATCAACGGGAAAGTAAATATCAATAATGATCTTAACAATACGGAAGCGTATGTTACACGGATTGAAGAAGAGTTGCTGAAGTCTTTGGATAAAAGTGCAGTAGATTCTGTAACATCGGTAATAGGATTTAAATTCAATCCCGATCAGAGTTTTGAGACGGGAGAGAACCTCTTTCAAATCTTTATCAATCTTCATGAACAAGCGCCTGAAAACTTCTTTGACAGATATATCAATCCGCTTTTTTCACTGGAATATGACGATAGTGATATGATCCGGGAGAGAAAAGCACAACAGATCGTTAAGGAAGTGCAGGAAAATGTCGGGAAAAAATTCAAAAATCTTCAGATCAGCGGTAAAAATCTCTTTGAAGAATTCAATATCTATGTACAGCAGACAGGACTTGTTGGACATGACATCGAGATAGGATTTGCTTTTACTGATGAAAATAAAGTGATTGAAGTATTGCACAAAGTAGAAGAACGTCTCTCTTCCATCGATGGGGTAGAGGATATTTCTGATAATGCCAATGAAGGCGAACGGGAGTTGAAGCTTAGGGTAAATGAATACGGACAATCCTTGGGCATGAGCGAAGGGTATGTCACAAACGTGCTTAGGGGGGCATTTTTGAAAGCCGAATATGCCAAAATGTTCAATGCCAAAGGATTGATACGCGTCAGGATAGAAGATGCGTATAAACAGGATTCTTCTGCGATCGGTAATTTTAAGATCATGACGCCTGATGGAAGCCAGATCGTAAGGTTGTCGGATGTGTGTGATTTTTACTATCAAAAGAGTTTTGTCAAGATATTTAAAGACAATGGCGAAAAGGTGCGTTCTGTTTTTGCCAGGGTTGAAAGTGAAAAGATCGTATCTGCAGAGGTAATGGAGAAATTACAGCCGCTTTTAAAAGAGATCCGTCAAAGCGGGGTAAACGTCCTCATCAAAGGTGAAGAGAAAGAGAGCTCGAAAGTTAAAAAAGAGATGATGCAGGCCATGATGATCGCGATGTTCCTGATCTTTATTTCGTTGGTATGGATGTTCAATTCTCTTGTTCTGCCTCTGATCATACTCTCAACCATCCCTCTTTCGATCGTCGGGGCACTGGTAGGAAGCAAACTGATGGGTATCAACCTGACGTTGCCTGGGGTTATGGGGATCATCGGCCTTGCAGGGGTTGTTGTCAATGACGGGATCATTATGCTTGATTTTATCAAAACAGCACGTACACCTGAAGAGATGGTCAAGAGGGCGAGCTTGAGGCTCAGACCGATCATTCTTACATCTGTTACGACCGTGTTGGGGCTCTCTTCTTTGATCTTCTTTGCCAGCGGGCAGGCATTGCTCCTCCAGCCTATGGCAGTATCCTTGGGATTTGGTATAGCTTGGGCTACGGTATTGAACCTCTTTTATGTACCGTTAATGTATGCGGTTATGTATCGGGTAAAGGTTTGAATTTAAGCTAAGTGAAGAGAAGGCTCTTTTTCACCCAGTAAAAGTGCATGATCGACATCCTCTCCATAACTTTTGAAAAGTTCACAGATCTTGTCTAAGCGGATATCCGAACGGTCAAGATAGGGGTTGTTGTCGATAAAATCCCAGAACGGTTTTGGATCATTGCAGAGTTGTTTGAGATAATGCCTGGTAATTGTTCCCATGAATGCTTCCGTTTCGTTTAAGAGTTTATTTCTCTCAATCGCGAACGGTGTTCTCATTCCATAATAGTCAACCGGTTCACCGATTTGTTCAAAATTGACCCCTTGGCGTGAAAGTATCCGATGTAAGGAAGGTTCCATAATGGCAAAAATTGTTGCATAGCGATAAAGAAAAAAATTGATACGGGTTGCTATCATGAGACCCAACGTTAAATAAGTCCTTAATTGAAGCTGTGAAAGATTTTTATAAGATGGCAGATCATTTGAAAGTGCCATGCGGGAGATTTCGCAAATAGGCAGAGCCTGCGTGAGACGTTCGATCCCTTCTACATGGCCGTCTTTTTGCATGGGCATATGCTGCACAGTTGTTTTACTGTTTATAAAAAAATTCCTTACGGTCCCTACATATCTACCCGTTGGTCTATGTTGCAAAAGAAAAATGAAGGATTGATGGTCATCGTTGCTGAAAAGGTAACCTTTATTTTCAAGATATTCACGTGACATCTTGTATTTAGGAGCAAATACTTCGGCTCTCACCTCTTTTACAGCTTCAAAATCTTTATTGCCTGTCGCGAGTTTCAGCGAATATTCTTTTGTCAAAATCTCAAATGCGTCATATCCGCTCATATTTTTTCTTTATATTTTTGATTTATTGAATAATCTAAAGTATAAAATTAATTTTATAAAAAATATCTAAAAACTTATTTTTATTTTAAATTTAGTGTATACTAAAATCATTGAAAAGATAGGGAAAGTCATGAGGATAAAAAGTAAATATATGAAGAGATGTTTCTATCTCTTTGGATTATTGTTTTATATCAATGCACAGGCACAGAGTATTGAAAGCATGATGGAGGAGTATAATCAGAAAAATGCTTTAAGCCAAAAAACGGTTGATGAAAATAAGGGGCATTTGGTACTTTACAGCAGAGAAAAACTTGAAAATATGCATGCCAGGACACTTAAAGATGTTTTTTTGACAACGCCGGTAGTCTATTATCATGAAAACAGATTTGCTTTGCCCGATCCCCTCACAAGCGGAGCTTTTGAGCCTTACAGAAGCAATTTTATACGTTTATATATAGATGGGGTAGAGATCACGCAAGGGTGGCTCGGCAGCGGGCTTGTGCTTTATGGTGATATGGATATCGATTTTGTGGATCACATCGAGTTTTACTATATGATCCCTTCATTTGAAACTTCTGTGGAGCCGGCGTACCTTACAATCTTTCTTTATTCCAAAGACCCCAAACGCGACAGCGGCGGCAAGTTTGGGTTAAGAGGCGGCAGCAGGGGATATAATGATCAAAGATTCAGTTGTGCCCAGCAGGTTAATGATCTTTCCTATATGGTTAATTTTTCACATACCAAAGACAAACGGGAAAAAATCGCTAACGGCACTTCGCACCCTTTATCGAGAGATTTTGAAAGGACACAGCTCTTTTCCAGTATAAAGACAGAGAAACAGTCCTTTCATCTTCAGGTCATGAAAAAAAATACTGATGCGTTGGCAGGGTACAGTGTTGATGCGACGCCTGAAGAAAGCAGGGTAGATTATCTGAATATCCATATGGATTACGGTATTGATCTAGATGAACACTGGCACGCACAGTTTGCCTATGATTGGTTGAAGAGTTCTATTTATATGCTGGATGATCATCAGTTAGCCTATCTGGCGCTGTTTTCACCCTATACTACACAGCTCGATGGTAAGATAACCAACAGTACCTATACCGGTGAACTTACGTATAATCAAACCATAGGCAAACACAGGATTTCAACAGGGATCAAAGGGAGGGTCAAACAACTTGATAGGGTAAAACAGAATGGATTTGGTGATATCCCGCTTGATTTCGACCAGGAAGCTATAGCTTCCCTTTTCTTCCAAGACCAGTATGCATTGGGTGAAGGAGAACTTCTTACGTTTGGAGTGGAAGGAATGCATTTTGCCAGAAACGGGGGAGTTGAAGATGATGATCTCGTTCAGATACGTCTGGGATATATCTGGAATAATGATCAATGGACCTACAAAACCTATCTTTACCGTTTAATGTTTGCTTTGGATCCCTACAATCGTTATATCGGTGGTCCTCTTACCAGATCGGTCGAACCGCAAAAGACAATAGGGATCACCCAGGAGCTTGCCTATAGTACGGATCAACAGCGCATCCGTTTGATGCTACTTTTTATGAAAGATGAAGAGGGATTGGTACAAAATGTTTTGGATAGCGGCAATACCCAGTATTTCTTTACGGTTCTAAATTTTGAGTATGATTTCAGTATTGACAGCAAATTGACTACACAAGTGTATTATGCTGATTACAGGCATATTTTTAGTTTGGATGAATTGGAAGATTTCAGCGGCTATTTTTCATTGTTTAACAGGTGTGGAAAATTTGACGTTTATAACGGGTTGGTTTGGCATATCAACAGTCTTGACTGGAAAAATTACTGGGATCTGACCAGTTCGGTCAGCTGGAATATGGATGAGGATATGACCGTCACACTCAAAGGGGAAAACATCCTTGATAGGGCCAAAGAGACTTCACTTTTCAGGATAGATCCTTCTACAACTAACATGATGCAGCCATTGTCGATCTCGCCGGTGGACAGAAGAATCATGATCGAATGGGAGTATACATTTTGAGAAAGCTGTTCCTTTCCTTACTATTGATCAGTGTGCAGTTGCATGCATTGGAGAAGGAAAGTACATTTAAAATTTATAGCTCAATATTCAATGCCCTTGGTTTAAAAAAACCGATCACTGTTTATGTCAAGGGCAGGGAATATAAAGAAGTATTTAAAGGCTCAGGAGATATTAAGATCTCAGATAGTTTTGAACATTCTGATATTGTCCTAGTTACTTCAGTGAAAACACTCGATTGGATAAAAAAGAAAATAGATCAAAATTTTGAATATTCTCCATTGATATTTGCCACAGATTATCATTTTTTAAAAAAAGAGGATAGGATAATCGGCGCATTTTATTGGAGAAAAGGAAGATCACAGCTCTTATTTTTAAAAAAAAGATTGGAGTTTTATCATATTCAATTGCCTCGCGAGTATCAACAGTTTATAGTAGATGAGTTATGAAAAAAAATTATGTTAATCAGCTTGTTTTCATTATTGTCGGATTATCACTACTCTTTGCGCTTTATTTACAATATGAGATTGTAAAAAGTACAGATAAACTGAAGCATGATGAGATTGTTAAATCAGAAAAATACGCAAAAAAAATTGTTGATTATCTACAACTTAAAACAGATAATAAAATTATTTCAACCTTAAAGAACGATCCGAATTTAAGAAGTGAGTTAAATGATGTGCTTCAAACATTTCTGACAGAAAAATTTCAGTATATATTTGTTCTCAATAAGGACTCTAAAGGTCATTATCGTTTTTTATTGGATGGGTCCAAAGAAGAACCTGTTGAATTTCAAACCATTTTTTTCCCTCAGAGCAAAACTTTTGATAATGTTTTTTTGACACACCAAATGCATATTGCCCAGCAGGAGGATGGTACACAAAAAATCTGGCTTTCGTTGTTGTATCCTATCAATGAAAATGGAGAGACCCAGGCACTTTTGGTGATGGATATCTCGGAAGAATATGCAGATTATTTAAATAACATTAATTCACCGCTTCAATCAGTTGCTATGATGATGCAAATTTTTTTGTTCATCAGTATGGTAGTACTGATATGGATGGCCTATCGCTATCATCGGTTTAGGCAAACTGTTTTGATTGACAAACTGACAGGTGCACATACCAAATTGTTTCTGGAAGAGTTTTTCAACAGAAAGAAGTTAGGCAGTTGTAATGCCATTTTGATCGATATTGATGAATTTAAGGAAGTGAATGCCAAATTCGGTTATGGGGTTGGTGATAAGGTACTGAAAGAATTTGTAGAGACAATTCAAACATTTTTGTCGTTAGATGATATCTTGGTACGGATTGGAGGAGGAGAGTTTTTTATTGCAATACCTAAAACAGAACAAGAGTTGGATTTTTTTGTACAAGATCTGTTTATAAACTTGAAAATCAAAAGATATCTTATAGATAACGAATTAGTTTCTTTAAATGTTTCGATGAGCGCCATGGTAATTCCTGATGAGGTATTGTCTTTGCAAAATGTATTAAGAGTGCTTGATGAAAAACTGTTAGAAGTAAAAAATAAAGGAAAAAATGACTATATTGTTTTAAAGTCCGAAACGTTTGCGTCACTTCAATACGGCAACATGGATTATATCAAAGAGGCATTGGAGGATCAAAGGCTGGTTTGCCTCTATCAGCCGATCTATGATATTGAAAATGGAAAAATTGCAAAATATGAAGCGCTGGTACGATTAAGAGACAAAATAGATAGCGAAAAATTGATTACACCCAATTACTTTCTTCCTGCAATCAGGGGAACAACCCAATATATTAAAATGAGCAAATTGGTATTGGAAGAAGTTTTTTCAAAACTACATGTCTATACGGATATTAAAATTAGCATGAATTTGGATTTGAACGATCTTTACAGCAGTGACATGATGAAACTTATCAATAAGAACCTTTATAAAAACAGGGAAGTTGCCAACCGGATAACTTTTGAGATACTTGAATATGATGAAATAATTGACTATGAGAAAGCCAGTATCATCTTCCAGCAATTAAGAGCTTACGGTTCTCAAATCGCAATAGATGATTTTGGAAGCGGATATTCCAATTTTACCTATTTGATACGGTTGAATATAGATATTGTCAAAATTGACGGTTCTCTGATAAGAGAGCTTGCTATTTCTTCTGATCGTACAAAGATTGTAATCCAAGGTATCAATGATATGGCAGTTCAATTAGGTATGAAAGTGATAGCAGAATTTATATATGATGAAACTGTATATCATACGGTTGAATCATTGAAAATTAGATATGCGCAGGGAAATTATCTTGGAGAGCCAAAGCCAATTGAAGCGTATGAGAAATTTAACAAAGTTTGATATAATACTTTTTCTTTAAATAAATGATTGCAAACGGAGTAGAAAAATGAACATTTTTGATGATGACGACGGTTTCTTGGGCGGTACTCCAAAGAGTAATTTTTTTGGTATTGCAAGATCGGCCAACCAAAATATCGTTGAGATGGAACTTGAAAAAATGTTCCAGCGTTTGGCTGTAGCGGAAAAGATCCTTGAAGAGAAAGGGTTGGAAGAAGAACATGAAATGCTGCTTAAAAGCATGATCATTGATCAGGAGCTTGAAGACAGAACCAATAGTATTTTTATAGAGCTTGTCGGTAACATCGTTACTCAGTGTGAATAGGATAAAAGTTGCTTAGCGCAGTTGAAAGAAAGATTGAACAATATATTATTGAATTGAATGATAAAGAGGTCTTGGCTTATTATGCGAAACTTCCGCATGGCAAAAGACTCCGTGCAAAACTGATCCTTAAAATTGCAGGAAACAGTTTGACGATTGTAAAAACAGCGGCGGTAGTGGAGATGATCCATACAGCCAGTCTGTTGCATGATGATGTGATCGATGATGCCTATACAAGACGTAATATGCCTTCTTTAAATGCGTTATATGGGAATAAAACGGCGATCATGCTGGGAGACATCCTTTACTCGAAAGGTTTCTTTGAATTAAACAATATCAGTACGGATGTTGCCAAACTAATCTCCAATGCCGTTACCCAACTGAGTCTTGGAGAGCTTAATGATGTTTTGCTTGCCAAATCATTCAATACCGACAAAGATAAATATCTTCACATGATCTATCAAAAAACGGCTTCCTTGATCGAAGCGAGTGCCGGCGCAGCTGCACTCTTGGCAGGAAAACCAAAAGAAGTTTATATGGTTTACGGAAGAAATCTGGGAATTGCATTTCAGATGATCGATGATCTATTGGATATTACGTCTGACAGTGCTACATTAGGCAAGCCGGCTTTGCATGATTTTGCCGAAGGCAAGACGACGCTGCCTTATATTTATCTGTATGAGGCCTTGGATGATGAAGAAAAACAAATGCTTCGTTCTTTACATGGAAAAGTATTGAATGGGGAAGAACAAGCTTGGATCCAATCGAGAATGCAAAAGCATCAGATCATCCAGCGGTCATATCATGAAGCTAAAATATTGATCGATGAAGCGATAGTTTTGATGGAGCAGTGTGGTGAAACTGCACTCTTGGGTATTGCTAGAGAGATGATAGACAGGGATTTTTAATGTATTACCAAATCATAAGTTTTACGCATAAAAATTGTGATCAGGCGATGAGAGAGAAGCTTGCATTCGCGAGCAATGAAGAGTTAAAAGTGATACTTGATGAACTGGTCAGTTTTGATTTTATCCATGAAGCATTTATCGTTTCGACTTGCAATAGGGTTGAGATCGTTATGGCAACAAGAGACAACTTTTCAAGCTACCATACCGTCTTGGGATTGATGACCCAAAAAAGCGGTTTGAATTTTTATGATGTCAAAGCAACGGCGAAACGTTATGACGATGAAGAGGCTATAGAGCATATTTTTGCCGTTGTCTCTTCGTTGGATTCTTTAGTCATCGGTGAATCGCAGATTACGGGTCAAGTAAAAGAGGCTTTTAGGTTTTCATTTGAAAACGGGACAGCCGGACGCAAACTTAACCGAGTCATTTCTTATGCGATCAAGTGTGCAGCTCAGGTTCGGAATGAAACCAACATCTCTGAACATCCTATCTCCATCGCTTCGGTTGCGGTTTCTCAGGCGCATAAGATACTGGGTGACAATATGCCGGGAATGACCGGCGTTGTAGTAGGGGCAGGCGAGATCGGTGTATTGGCTGCAAAGCATTTACTGAGAGTAGGATGCGATGTAGTCTTGATCGGAAGGGATATTGAAAAGGTCAAAGAGATCGCCCAAAGTCTTGGAGAAAATGTCAAGGCTGACACGATGGATAAATTGGACAAATACCTCAATCGCTACCGTTTGCTTTTTTCTGCAACCTCTTCTGCTGAATCGATCATCACAAAAGATATGATTGAGAATGACACATTGCCAAGATTGTGGTTTGATATGGCGATTCCGAGGGATATCGAAGATATGGAGTTTGAAAAATTAGAGCTATTCAGGATAGACGACCTCCAAAGTATTTCGCAGGATAATCATGCATTGCGTGAAGAGCAGGCAGTCAGGGCGACAGAGATCGTTTTAAAGTTTAAAGAGGAATTTTACGCATGGCTGCGTGCACTTTCAGTTGAACCCGTTATCAAACAGATGCGCGAATATGTCTCAAAGGCCATAGATAAAGAGATGAAAAGGGCGATCCAAAAAGGGTTTGTTCCTGCCGAATACGAGGAGAATATGCGAAGAATGGCTCAACAGATGTTCAACCGTTTTTTACATGACCCTACACAAAATCTAAGACACTCTTCTGCAGAGAAAAAAAATGCCAACAGCATTGAAGCAGTGAAAAAAATGTTTAATATCAATACGGAAAATGTTGATGTACAACAATATAAAGATGATCATCATACAAAAGGATACAACGCGTGAGATTTTCAAGATTTTTGGTGCATACGACAAAAGAGACACCTAGCGAAGCTACTTTACCAAGCCATATTTATCTGATCCGCGGAGGATTTATTCAATCGGTAGGCGGCAGTGGGCTTTATAACTTTTTGCCGTTAGGGAAAAAGGTGTTGGATAGAGTAGAGCGTGTCGTGAAAGAGGAGTTGGACAGGGCAGGCTGCCAGGAAGTGAGCCTGAGTTTTGTAACACCGGCATCATTGTGGCAAGAGAGTGGCAGATTTGAAAAGTACGGGAAGGAGCTGTTACGCTTTAAAGACAGAAAAGAGAATGACTTTATCTTGGGACCAACCCACGAAGAAATGATGGTTGCATTGGTACGTCAAAGTGTGAAGAGCTATAAACAGCTTCCATTAAACCTCTACCAGATCAATCTTAAATTCCGTGATGAACTCAGACCGCGTTTTGGATTGATGAGAGGACGCGAGTTTTTGATGAAGGACGGATACAGTTTCCATACTTCCATTGAAGATATGCAGCGTGAGTTTGCATTGATGGAAACAACTTATAAAAAGATCTTTACAAGGTTAGGGCTTGACTTTAGGGTAGTGGAAGCTGATAGCGGCGCAATCGGTGGAAGCGGAAGCAAAGAATTCATGGTTCTAGCCGACAGCGGTGAAGATACCATTGTTGTTTGTGACGGTTGCGAGTATGGAGCAAATATCGAAGCTGCTGTACGCAGAGAGAGAGCTTGTGAGGCGGAGGCACCTGAAGCAGCATTTGCTAAGTTTTATACTCCGGATGTAAAAACAATAGATGAACTCTCGGCTTTCTTTAAGGTCGATCCATATTATTTGGTTAAAACGGTTGCAATGCGTGCTTTGTATGACGAAGGCCGAAGTGAAGTGGTATTGTTTGCTTTAAGGGGATCAGACGAGCTTCAGGAGGTCAAGGCTTGTAATGCGGTGGATGCCAATGATCTGATAGAAATTACAGAAGAAGAATTGCAAGAGATCGGTTTGGTGCCTGGTTTTATGGGACCGAGGGTTGTTCCTGATGGCGTACGTGTTGTATTGGATGAGACCTTGAAAGAAGCTTCATCCATGATCTGTGGTTCCAATGAAAAGGATTACCATTTAGTCGGTGTCGATCTTAAAGATGCCAAAACAGAATATTTTGATCTCGTTGCCGTACAGGAAGGTGATCTTTGTGCGCATTGCGGAAGACTTTTACGTTATACAAAAGGGATAGAGGTCGGACATATCTTCCAGCTTGGGACGCGATACTCAGACCCTCTTGGTTGTAATTTCCTGGATGAGAATGGCAAGTCGGTACCGATGGTCATGGGAACGTATGGGATCGGTGTGAGCCGTTTGCTGGCTGCGATCATCGAACAACATCATGATGATAGCGGATGTATTTGGACAAAAGAGTCTGCACCGTTTGATCGGATCTGGTCAAACAAGAGGTTTGTTGATGCTGATCCTGCTGCTTATACCGTTTTTGCTGCTTGAACTCTATCTTTCTTTGAAAGTTGGGGAGAAGATAGGCTTTGTGTGGAGTGCGGTATGGATAGTGGTAACGATGGCGATCGGTATACGGTTATTGCAGTCTACACCTTTTACAATGATGCAGAATCTTGATTCTGTTGCCAAGGGCAAGCTGAGTATGAAAGGGTTTGGGGATGCAGCAACAGCCTATTTTATCGGGGCTGTTTTGTTGATTATCCCAGGGGTATTGAGTGATATTTTGGGTGTAATAGCTTTAAGTTATGCAGTTTATTTACAATTCATTGCTAAAATAACACCTGAACAACAAATATTTGATTTGAATCAACCATATAAAGGAGAAGAAAATGTCATTGATGCCGAAATTATTGATGAGCACACTGATCATAAGCGTGTCCCTTAATGCAGCGGATCTACCTGATAATAAACTATTGGTTAAATACGTTAAAAAGAGTCTTGTTAAAAATCCACAGGTGGAGATCAAAGGCGTGAGTGTGATCGAAAGCAAAAACGTGGATAAACTTGCCGGCTGGACTGTTCTTTTAACGACGTTGGATCTTATGTATCAGGGGAAAGAGCTTCATGTACCAGAAACGATGTTTGTCAAAGACGGTTTGATCACAGGACATTTAACTGATCTTAAAACAGGCAATGACTACCGTGACGAGATCAAACCGACTGTTCCTGACATGATGTATGATGATGCACATCTTCTATTTGGCAATAAGAATGCAAAGCACAAAGTGCTGGTATTCTCCGATCCGCAGTGTCCTTTCTGTCAGGAAGTTGTTCCTGAAATTTTCAAAGCATCAAAAGAACATCCGGATCTATTGGCTGTTTATTACTATCACTTACCTCTTTTAAATATTCACCCGGTATCTGGTGTACTGACTCCTATCATGCATATTGCGCAGGAAGCAGGACAAAAAGATGTTGTAGAGAAGATGTATGCTCTCAAGATCGATCCGAGAGAAACCAATGTTGATAAGATTATTGAAGCTGTTAAAAAACAGATAGGGTATGAGATAACAGCCGCACAGATACAAGATGAAAAAGTCAAAGCCGCAATGAGATTGGATGAAGATCGGGCCAGTAAAATGATGGTAAGCGGTACACCAACTATTTATCTTGACGGTGAGTGGGATAAAATGAGAGACGGATACAAAAAGTTTATAAAGTAGTCAAGTGGAAAAGTTAATTATTGCAACGAGGGCCAGTGAGCTTGCCTTATGGCAAGCGTACCATATCAAAAATAGGATAGAGCAGTGTTTCCCGGAAGTGGAAGTTGCGTTGAACAAGATCACTTCCAGAGGAGACAAGATATTGGATAAACCTTTGGCATTGGTGGGAGGGAAAGGCCACTTTACCAAAGAGCTTGAAGATGAGATGCTAGCAGGCAATGCACATCTTGCAGTTCATTCCTTGAAAGATGTGCCGACTTTTATCCCAGAGGGGCTGGAACTGTGTGCCATTACGAAAAGACAGGATCAAAGCGATGTATTTTTGTCCCATACATACAAAAGTCTAAGTGATCTGCCTCAAGGTGCAGTGGTCGGAACGACAAGTCTGAGACGTCGTATGCAGCTGCTTCAAAAACGCCCGGATCTTACGGTCAAAGATCTAAGAGGTAATGTCAATACACGTTTAAGAAAGCTTGCAGAAGGGCAGTATGATGCTATCATTCTGGCTTTCATTGGCCTTCATAGGCTCGATCTTCTCAAAGATATCCCTTATGTTGAAAGACTTCAGTTTATGATTCCGCCGATGGGGCAGGCAGCTTTGGGCATTGAGATCGTCAGTTCCAACGAGAAGGTTCGCCAAATAGCGATGAGTCTTAACGATGAAGAGAGTTTTTTGTGTACCAAAGTGGAGCGAGATTTCATTTCAAAGATCGGTGCGGGATGTTCTGCTCCGGTTGCTGTAAATGCCATCATCAAAAATGGTGAAATGACTGTCCGTGCAATGCTCGGATATCCGGACGGAACCCATATTATGGAGGAAACACTCTCTATACTGCTTGAGCAAAGCAGTGATCTGGGATATAAACTTGCAGAGAAAATGATCGCTGAAGGTGCCCTTGAGATACTCTCAAAAGCCGAAGAGATTGCTTTCAAAGACGAACGCCCCGAGAGACTTTAGTTTTTTAGATTTTTTGAAAAAGAGGGATAGTAGTACATCCCTTAAAAGTAAGGGATGATAGATATGACAGATGTAGTTAAATGGTTGAAAGAAAACGGTAATTTAAAGATCATTGAAGAACCTTTGGATGTGGAGCTTGAGATTCCGCATGTTGCCTATATCGAAGTTAAAAAAGAAGATTCCAGACCACTGCTTTTTACAAATCCTGTCAGTAAAGCAAAAGGGATCACCTATGATATCCCTGTTCTCATGAATATCTTTGCAAACAAAGAGATCACGCAAAAGATTTTTGGAAAACATCCAGATGATATAGCACAAGGAATCGATGAGCTGATGAAGCTCAAACCGCCTCATGGTTTCTTAGCCAAACTTGCAATGCTTCCCAAACTATTCGCGCTTAAAAATGTTTTTCCGAAACGTCTAAATGGCAGGGGAGAATGTCAAGAAGTGATTTACTCTAAAAAAGAAGTCGATCTTGATAAACTCCCTATCTTGAAAACATGGGAGGAAGACGGAGGCCCTTTTATCACAATGGGACAGGTCTACACCCAAAGTCTCGATGGCAAAATGCAAAACCTTGGTATGTACAGGCTACAGCAGTACGGTAAGGATAGACTTGGACTGCATTGGCAGATACATAAGGATGCATCTCATTTTTTTGACCAGTATGAAAAGGCGGGTAAAAAGATGCCCGTAACGGTTGCCATTGGAGGAGATCCGCTTTATATCTGGTGCGGGCAGGCCCCGATGCCGCATGGCATGTTTGAACTTCTTCTCTACGGGTTTGTACGCAACCAAAATGCACGATTGGTCAAGTCTATCACCAATGACATCTATATCCCCCATGATGTGGATATCGTGATTGAAGGGTTTGTGGATCCGACACAAAGAGAGATCGAAGGACCGTTTGGGGATCATACCGGGTATTATACCCTCAAAGAGCCGTTTCCTGTTTTGGATGTTGAAACGATCACAATGAGAAAAAACCCGGTATTCCAGGCGACGGTCGTAGGTAAACCGCCGCTTGAAGACAAATATATGGGATGGGGGACCGAGCGCATCTTCTTACCTTTGCTCAAACCCATGGCACCGGATCTGATCGATTATAATATGCCTGAAAACGGGGTCTTTCATAATCTGATCCTGGCAAAAATGAAAACACTCTATAAAGGGCATGCACAGCAATTTATGCATGCCTTCTGGGGTGTCGGGCAGATGAGTTTTGTCAAACATGCGATTTTTGTTGGAGAACATGCACCTGATCTTGAAAATCATGAAAAACTAACCGAACATATTCTAAACCGACTTGAGAAGAGTAAGATACTTATCACCCATGGGATCGTAGACCATCTTGACCACTCTTCGCCTGAGCAGTTCGTCGGTGGGAAACTGGGTATCGATGCGACCGATGACGAGATAGAAAAGGGGGTTGAAGAGCTGATCAGCGATGCAGTATTGCTTGAAAAGATGCAACAGATCGATGAAAATATCTGTGAGGTTAAGCAGTACATGATCCATACAAAGACACCGGTCTGTGTGATTTCCGTAGCAAAAAAAGAGTCCCAAAAATATATGATCTCAAAACTGCATGAGCTTAAAAAGCATATCAAACTGCTCGTGATCGTGGATAAAGCAAATAATGAGCTTGGCAATTCTTATATGTTGATCTGGAGAGTCGCCAATAATATTGATGCACAAAGGGATATTGTTTTGGAACCATTCATTGCCATAGACGGTACGAATAAAGATAAACATGATAGATACGACAGGGAATGGCCTGGTGATACCTTCTGTACCAAAGAGGTATTGGATCGTTTGCAGGCAAAAGGGATTATCGACATCGACGAAACGTTTATCAGACATTTCGGACTTTTGCCGTTTAAATAATCTATTTTGAAAGACGTTTCTGTCTTTCGATTTCTTGTACTTCATTTCACTTTTTCTTTCAATCTTTCAATTTTTTTTAAAGATATTATGATAAAATATTTTTGTTAATAAAAATTATCGTTAAGGAAACAGAATGTTAGTAACTAAAAAAGCCCCAGATTTTACAGCTACAGCCGTGCTCGCAAACGGTTCGATCGTAGACAATTTTAATTTGATGGAAAACCTTGGACCAAAAGGTGCCGTTCTTTTCTTCTATCCATTGGACTTTACATTCGTTTGTCCGTCTGAGATCATTGCTTTCTCTCATAGAATCGAAGAATTTACAAGCAGAGGCGTAAACGTGATCGGCGTATCTGTAGACAGCCAATTCTCACATTTTGCATGGAGAAAAACACCGGTAGAAAATGGTGGTATCGGCAGAATTAAGTACCCGCTTGTAGCAGATCTTAACAAACAGATCGCTAGAGATTATGATGTGTTGTTTGATGAATCTGTGGCACTTAGAGGTTCATTCTTAATCGATGCGGATGGTACAGTTAGACATGCTGTGATCAATGACCTTCCACTTGGTAGAAACATTGATGAGATGATCAGAATGGTTGATACAATGATCTTTACAAACGAGCATGGGGAAGTATGTCCGGCAGGATGGCAAAAAGGTGATGAAGGTATGAAAGCCAACACCGAAGGTGTAGCTGAATATCTTGCAAAACACGCAGAAGAACTGTAATCTTTCTATTCCCGTCTCATATTGAGACGGGAAAAAGATGCAGATTATGATAGTGGATACTGCGGTATACAGTATGATAATTTGAAAGGACAAATATGAGCGATTATGTAACGCTCCTTAAAGAGAGCGGGCTGAAAGCAACATTTCAACGTTTGCATATTTTAGAAGTGATTGATAAATATGGGCACATTACTATCGAAGCGATCTATGAAGAGGTAAGAAAGGTGCATCCTTCTCTTTCTGTTGCGACGATTTATAAAAATATTATTATTATGGTTGAAAACAGTGTATTGGTGGAAGTCCCTATTGTAGGCAATAAATCAAAGTATGAACTTGCAAAGCGTGACCATATGCATCTGATCTGTACTGAGTGCGGCGAAGTCGAAGACCGACCGTGCAGTGCTGGTACGGATGAGATTTTTGCCTTTTTGACGCAGCAGGAGCATTTCAAGCTTACCAAACAACAGATCAATCTTTATGGTATCTGTAGCCATTGTCAAGAAGCAGCTGCTTCTTGACAATATAAAGATAACTAACTTCTCCAAATTTTTTATAACATTTCTGAAATATTTTTGAAATCCAATTGTTACTAATTTTTTTATAATCCTGCATCCCAAAAAAATGCAAGGATTTAACAATGAAATATATTCTCCCGGTTTTGACTTTAGGTGCACTTTCTTTAACTTTTACAGCTTGTGACAGCAATAATAATGATAAGGTTTCAGCAGAAGTAAAATCAATTGCCTTTGAACCCGTTGAACTATCTGCAAATGACTCTGAAAAAACGCAAATGCGTGTCTCCCCTAAAATGATCGTAACATATGATGATAATACTAGCAAGGAGTATCCGCTCAGTTACAAGATCTTGTCAAAAATGGGTGATTCAATTGGAACAGGGACTATTGGCCTGATTACGGATAAAGATGGAAATCCTGTTTTAAATACTGACGGTTCTGAAGATATCTCAGATGGACCTGATGGTAACTCAATGATCAATGTAGGCAATAAAAGCTATCTTATCACACATATGGAAGAGGCACCCGGTGAACTTTACCATACAGAAGTTCAAGTTCAAGACGGTGTCTTAAAAGCAATCAATACAAAACCGGTTGACCTGGCCTCTATCGGTGGTACGATTATCAATTGTGCCAGTACGAAAACAGCTTACGGAAGCCATTTGGGCGGGGAAGAGGATTACTCTTTAAATTCTGTATTTGCTGATAACAATTCACCGTTTTATGCGGATTGTGCTTTGGATGGCAGCGGTAATGATACAAATGGCAAACCAAATGCTTTTTGTAGTTATGTAGATGGTATGAACAAATACTTCAATGATACGACTATCGATAAAAACAATGGGTATAACGGAGATAGTTTTAAACCTTACAATTATGGATACATTGTAGAAGTTCAACCGCAGTCTGATGGTACAAATAAAGTAGCAAAACACTATGTAACGGGCAAATATACACCTGAGTTGGCTGCAATGATGCCGGATGGCAAAACGGTCTATATGAGTGATGACGGTACGGCAAAAGGATTGTGGAAATTTGTATCTGACAGTAAGATCACAGATTTCAAAGCAGAATGGGAAGGCACACTTTACGCTGCAAAGGTCAATCAGACTTCAGATCAAAACGGCGGCTCATTTGATTTAAACTGGATCGAGCTTGGACATGCAAAAGACAGTGAGATCAAAACAATGATCGATTCAAAAATGAGTTTGACTGATATCTTTGAAATAGCTAGCCCAGATGAAAACGGAAACTGTGCTACAGGATATACAAAAGTGTATGAAGATGATAAGATCGAATGTTTAGCATTAAAGCCTAATATGGATAAAGCGGCTGCATTCTTGGAATCACGAAAATATGCAGCTTACAGAGGTGCTTCCGTAGAATTTAAAAAAGAAGAAGGTCTTTCTTACAACAAAGATAAAAATGTACTCTATGTTGCGATGAGTGAAATCAAAAACAGTATGGAAGACAATTATAAAGGAATGGAACCGATCAACGACATTAGATTGAAGAAAAATGCATGTGGTGCAGTCTATGAAATCTCTTTGGACTCTAATTATAATGGAACTCATATGAATGCAATTATTGCAGGAAAACCTTTAGTCGCAGGTGATGCATATGCAGATGAGTGGGCATGTGATCCAAACGGTATTTCAAACCCTGACAATATTACTTATATTGGACATGATACATTGCTGATCAGTGAAGATACAAAATCTCATGTCAACAACATGAGCTGGGCATACAATACCCAGACACAAACTATGACAAGAATTGCTTCTTTGCCTATCGGTGCAGAGGTAACCGGTATTGATCAAAGTGTGGTTGAAGATAAAGGTATTTTAATGCTCAATGCACAGCACCCTTTCTCAGACAATCCTAAAAGTGCTACTGGGGCAAAACCTAATACGGCTTTGCTGGAAGATGCAACAGATGATGACAGAAAAGCTTTTGTAGGATATATCGACGGTATTCCGGCAGAGATATTTGAATAAAAATTATCAGGACATTGTCCTGATAAAAACAGAAAACAGAAAATGAAAATGAAATACATACTTTTAATTGCTGCGTTTATAACAATGATCTTCTCTTTTGGATGTAATAATAACGTAAATGAAAAAACAAGTTATCTTCAAAAGATTGAAATAGAGAATAATATCAGTTATGACCAAATCCTCAATACAAGAGGAAGTTATATCACTTCGATGTGTTATACTATGACGCAAGATGAGAGTTTAGAGAGTGTTTCTAACCCTTGTTACAGTTGTCATACAAAAGGTATTATTCCAAACTATTATAATGATTCTCCTCTCCAGGAAAGTTACAATTTCCCCCCTGAAATGATGAAAAATCCGTTTTCAAATCTTTTCAAAGACAGAAGTATCAGGGTAAGCCAGATCAGTGATGAAGAGATATGGACCTATGTGAGACAATCCAACTATATTGACGAGAAAGGCAATATCCTTTTGGCCGATAGGTTACCCAAAGATTGGGAAGGTTATATTCCGGATTGTTATTTTAATTTTGATAGTGAAGGTTTTGATAGAGATATAAATGGAAACTATACCCTATGGCGTGCATTTAGGTACTATCCGTTTTTGGGCACTTTCTGGCCGACAAACGGTTCGATGGATGATGTATTGATTCGTTTGGACCAAAATTTTGCAATGAGTGAAGATGGCCAACTGGATATAGAAGTTTACAAATTAAATCTCGCAATTGTTGAATCCGTGGTAAAACAAAAAGATATTAATCTTTCCGTTACGGTTGATGAGGTTCAATACGGGGTAGATCTAAACCAAAACGGTATCCTTGATAGTAGTTCAATCGTTGTAGTTGCGACTTATGATCAAATGTCCTACGTGGGTATGGCAAAAAAATTGCTTGAAGAGAAAAAAATACATTTGGCACTGGGACTCTATCCTGAAAATACCGAGTTTTTACATAGTGTAAGATATATTGATTGGGATGAAAATCTCGGTCGTATCGTGTTGTCAAAACGTATGAAAGAGCTTCGGTATGCAAAAAAATATGAATGGAATAGTTACAGTGCAATAGCCAGAACGGCTTTAACTGAAACCAAAGAAGCAATAGTCAATGGAACAGATGAAGCGGTTTTGGCGACTTTCCGCGGTGACTACGAATATGGGTTAAATAATGAAATCGGGTGGATATATCAAGGATTTATCGAAGACAAAAATGGTCTGTTGAGGCCCCAAACACATGAAGAGACCATTAATTGCATGGGATGTCATTCCCATCTTGGCAGTACAACAGATTCTACTTTTGCTTTTGCAAGAAAGTTTGAAGGTATTGATCCAGATGCGAATGATTACGGTTGGAATCATTGGACTCAAAAAGGCCTTAAGGGAATCAAAGAGCCTTTGATTTCTTACTTCAATTATGGAGAACAATATGAGTACAGTTTTTATCTTCAGAACAATCATTCCGGAAATGAGTTTAGAAATAACCAAGAGGTTCAAGAGAAGTTCTTTCATAGTGATGGTTCTGTTAAACAAGATATGTTAGAAGCCTTACACCAAGATATTTCTTTGCTTCTTTTCCCGTCCAAGGAGAGAGCATTAGAACTCAATAAAGGATATAAGACTTTGGTCGAAGAACAAAGTTTTATCTATGGACGGGATGCCAATGTATTACCGATGGAAAATGTTTACACAAAGATTCAAGCAGAACAGTCTACGCAGATAGAACAAGTGATCGTCAGATAAAACGATCATTTGTCCAAAAGAAGCACTTTTTATGATTTAAAAAGTGCAGAGCCAACACGTACAAGATTTGAGCCGCACTTGATCGCAAGTTCATAATCACCGCTCATACCCATTGAACAGATTGTTGCTCCTTTATTGGTTAATGCTTGATAGATATTATGGGTAGTTTCAAAACTTTTTTGTATGATTGCTGTATCCTCGGTATGCGCACCGATGCTCATAACCCCTTTAAGGTTGATATTCGGACAAGTTTCTTTGATCTGCTGATAGATATCGATGGCTTCTTCGGGCATGATGCCGGATTTGCTTTCTTCTTTGGCACTGTTGATCTGTAGCAAACAGCTTATTTTCTGCCCTTTGGCTTCCAGTTTTTTGTTTAACTCAACTGCTAGATCAATGCTGTCGAGCGATTGCATCAATGCAGGACGCTGATCAATAAGATTGTTGATCTTGTTTTTTTGAAGTGTACCGATCATATGCCATTCAAGCGGAAGGTCATCCAACAATCCCATACGTTCTTTAAGTTGCTGTACCTGATTTTCTCCAAAGGCTCTTTGCCCGAGTTCATAGAGGGTACGTATATTTTCAATCGGCGTATATTTGGCAACAGTAACCAGTTTGACAATATGATGTTCGCTCACACTGATACGCGCCTCTTCCATCTTCCAGATCACTTCATCAAGATTCTTTCTGAGTTGTTCTTTATCCAGTATTTGCATTAATTACTCCAAAGTCTATTGATATCATTATAAAGTCCAAGGACCATCAATCCAAGTAAAATACCCCATCCCGCGACCGTCATACGGTACATGATGGCTTCGTTTGGCGCTTTTCTTCTGATCCATTCATAGAGGTTAAACAGGATGTGGCCTCCGTCAAGTGCCGGAATAGGGAGAAGATTCAGAACGCCCAGGTTGACAGAGATCAGCGCGGTGAAGAAGAAAAGGGCAACGATCCCTGCGTGGCTCGCCTGTGCAGTGACATCAACGATCGTGATGATCCCGCCTATTTTATCCGCACCGACAACGCCGGTTATCAGCTTTTCTACTCCTTGAATGATCATCAAACTTGATTGTTTTGTCTGCTCCCATGCATAGTCCAGCCCGTCAAAAAATCCAAAATAAACCGTTGTCTGTTTTCCAAGCGGACTGATCCCGATCACTCGTCTTGTGATTTTTTCTCCAAACATATTCTGATCTTCGATCACTTTGGGGACAAGGGAAAGACGCAGCAATTTGTGGTCACGTTCGATATCGATAATGACGTTGCCATCATTTTGGTTGATAAACCGCCCGATCTCTTCCCAGTACTTGACTTCTTTGCCGTCAACGCTGAGAATTTTGTCATTGGTTTGCAACCCGGACACAAAAGCAGGAGTATCTTTACTCACTTCTCCCACATAAGGTAGAAGTTTAGGAACACCCAGATGCGAGATCGCAAAGTAGAGAACAAATGCTGTTAAAAAATTGGCAAAAGGACCGGCCAAAAGGATAATAATACGCTGCCAAGGAGATTTGCTGTTGTAGCTGTCAACATCATAGCTGATTTTTGTAGGATCGGTATCATCCTGTCCTTTCATCCTCACATAACCCCCAAGCGGGATGGCGGAGATTTGCCAGCGTGTACTGCCTATCATCTTTGAGTACAGTTTTTTACCAAATCCGATACTGAAGACTTCTACATGTACCCCCAAAAAGCGTGCAGCAGTAAAATGCCCCAGTTCATGCACGAATATCAAGACTGATAAAACCAAAAGTGCTACGATAAAACCCATAAATATCCTCTATTAACTATCTGCTGCATTATAGCAAAAGTTGGTGGAGATTTCATTAGAGATGACCGAAGCAGCTCTTGGCTCCAGTCTTTTTATACGGGTATAGAATTGAAATTGATTGATCTGGATCAGGAGTTCAGAAAACACTTCCGGTCTATTTGGTGTGCTTGTGATCATTTGATTGATGAGTGAAGCAATGGCCGGTTCATGTATATTTGTAATCTTGGCTTCTTTACCTTGCGGTGTGAAATGCTTGACGATTCCATAAGGGAGTTCACCCTCAATCGCATGATAGAGTTTTTCACCAAAATGATAGATTTCAAATGGTTCATGCATCATCGTTTTTGTATCGTTGTCAAGTTTGATCTTGAGGTGTTCAAGCGAATATCTTTTTTTGAGATCTGAGTTTCATGGCAAAAGCGGCGTTTTTCTCTGGAGAATCTGATTCTGTGATCAGTGCAGCACGTAACGACAAAGATGTGTACTGGGTCATGGTTGATTTTAAATTCTAAAATTGATTAAAAATTAATCAATAAAATGCCTAGTTTGTTCTTGTCTTACGTTATACTTTGGTATCCATAGAAGATGAGACAACCTATGGTCGTTAAAACAGACGTTTCCAATGTATTTTTTCATTGTAATCTCCTTATGAATACACCTCCTTGAGTCTGTTTTAACGCAAAATCCTTTAAAATGTATAATTTACAAAGACTCTCAAATTTTGATAGTTGATGACATTGATCTTGTCGTTGATATCGCTGTAGTATGCCTGCACACTGAGTGTATCTGTAAAATCATAGCTGGCTGTCAGATCGGTTTCATTGCTTTTGATATCATTTTCGCTTTCAAGATAGAGTTTTCCGATTCCCAAAGAGAGATCATCGATACCTATGGATTCTGCATCCCACTCCAATGTATAAAATGTTGCTTTCCCTTTATCTCCGGCTTCGGCAAGCGTTAAATGTTCAGAACTGGTAAAGAACGGCCCGCCTCCAAATCCATTGCTTGCTGCACTACCATTGTTACGGTTATATGCTATACTAAACGAAAGGCCCGAATTTTCATGCCCAAGTGCTGCACTGATCCCAAAGATATCTGCATCATCGAGACTCGGTAAGGTATAATTTTGGGAAGCATATTGCAAACCAAGCTCCAATGTAAAAGGTTTGATATTGGTTTCATAAGTCGCTTCGAGATATGCGATGTTTTCAATCTCAAAATCTTGCAGATAGTAGTACCAGCCTGAAAGAGTCAACCCTTTTACTCCCTCATAGGTGATCCCGATCGTTTGTGCATTGTCATCACCATTGATGGAACGAAATTGTGATGGTTCCTCTGCATCCACACCGGCCATTTTTTGCAATTGTGCAACCGTAATCGTTGTATCCGTTATGTCTTTGTTGACGATAAGGGCAGCTTCAAATGAATTGGGTACCATACCAATATCATCGGTATCTGCAAAAGGCGTATCGATCGCTTGACGGCCTATCTTCAAAAGGGTGTTTTTCCATTCTCCTTGGATATAGGCTTCACCGACTATCGTATAGGAGTTATTATTCCCGTCAAAGAATGGCATTCCATAGGCATCGCCGTATCCTTCATGCCAGCCAAGCGCATTGGTCGTATAAAAACTTACTCCGGCAGAAATCCCATTGTATGCATTGGTTTCTATATGCAGTTTTCCTCCCAATGCCATGTCTTTATAGGTATCATCCTGATCAATATCTGTCACCTGCAAACCGGTTCTGATATACCCGTTTACTTCTTTGATCAAAGAATCTGCATATAAGATATCGATAGTCGATATCATTAAAAGTAGCCTCAAAAACATCTTCTTGTTCATCTAATAATCCTTCTTTCTTATTTCAGTGTTTGTTTACTTCAATTTTTTCAGCTTCTTGGGCTCTAAGTGCGATATGAGTTGAGCCAACCTCGATCTCCATCGTCTGTTTGGCAATAGAACAGGCTTTAACAGTAAGTATCTCTCCTGGCATAATGCCAAAAGAGCTAAAACGGTTTTTAAGGGCCTGATCGGCATGAATCTTTGTGATTTCTGCCTGATCGCCTTTATGTAATTGCGTTAGCAGCATTTTCTCTCCTATACGATCATTTGTGTAATGTGATAAGCTACGAAGCTTAATATCCAGGCTGTCGCTGTGGTCATGACAAAGAGATAGACCAGGTATTTCCATCCTCCTGCTTCTCTTGCAAAGACCATCGATGCAGCCAGACAAGGAAGATAAATCATAACAAAGACGATGAAAGCAATGGCAGAAGCAAAAGGGATATTCGCTTTTATCTGTTCAATGAGCCCATTGTTGTTTTCGTCTACATCTTCACCAAGTGCATAGAGTACGCCAAGTGTCGAGACTACGATCTCTTTTGCAGCAAGGCCTGTTTCAAGTGCTACAGCCATGCGCCAGTCAAAACCAAGCGGTGCAAACAACGGTTCAGTAGCATGACCGATCTTTCCAAGATAACTCTCTTCTAAGAGTTTACTGGTCAATTCATTCTGATATCGCCTCTTTTCTTCTTGGGAAACGGCTTGTGCTATCTTTGCTTCATATACGGCTTCTAGCTCATGATTTTTGGGATAGTTGCTTGCAAACCAGATAAACATGGAAGCAGCGAGGATAAACGTTCCCGCTTTTTTCAGATAGCTTTTTGCCTGTCCATAAACGGTATGCCAGATCAGTTTGAATGAGGGCATACGATATTTTGGCATTTCCATAACAAAGGGTTCGTCATCCCCTTTGAATACAAACATTTTAAGGGCTTTTGCCATCACAAGTCCAAGCAGGGCACCCGAAATATAGATGATAAACAGGATATTTCCCGCATTTTCCTGTGCGAAAAAGGCTCCGGCAAAAAGTACATAGACAGGCAGTCTCGCACCACAGCTCATAAACCCTATGATAAAAAGCGTGATAAGACGGTCTTTCTCATTTTTGAGTGTTCTAGCAGCCATATAGGCTGGAACAGAACATCCAAAACCGGTTACTAACGGGATAAAACTTTTTCCGTGCAGTCCGAACTTATGAAAGAAACCGTCCAGCAAGAAGGCGACACGGCTCATATATCCGGTTGTTTCAAGCAAGGCAATACCGATAAAGAGGATCACGATATTGGGAAGAAACATGACAACCGCACCCACACCTGCTATGATACCGTCTCCAACCAAAGAACCTAATTCCCCGTCTCCCAATACACTCTTTGCCTGATCACCAAACCAGGTAAATATCGCATCAATCGTATCCATCGGTACGGATCCAAGTTCAAATGTGAGTTGAAAAAGGGCCCACATAAAGAAAAGAAAGAGAGGAATACCCAAGATCTTATTGATGAGTAAGTTATCTATCTTCTGTGTTAGGTTCTTGGCTTTCATCGATTTTGCCGACATAACTTCCATTTTTGCACCTTTAGCAAAAGCAAAGTGTTCATAGGCAAAGATCTGTTGTAGATCTTTTGTCTCATTATGAAGATAGATATGATTTAAACCTTCTCTTACCACCGGCAGAAGTTCGATCCACACAGGTTCATCATGCATTTGTTTATAGATTTCGTCATCTTCCTGAAGCAGTTTGATAGCAAGAAGTCTGTAGGGCAGTGTGCTTTGATATTTTTTTTCACTAAGGAGAGTTGTGATATGCGAGATCTCTTCTTCAATGGCATCGCTGTAGATGATTTTCGCTGTTGAAGCAGGTTTTTCATAAACTTTGATAATAGCCTTTTTGAGCTCTTCGATCCCTTCTTTGTTTGCAGCACTGGTTTTGATACAGGGAACGCCAAGGATTTTGGAGAGTTGTTTTGCATCTATCTCAATACCCTCTTTTTTTGCTTCATCGGTCATATTGAGCGCGACGATCACTTTTTTACCGGTTTCTAGCAGTTGGGTTGTAAAAAGAAGGTTTCTTTGCAGGTTGGTCGAGTCGACCACATTGACGATGATATCATATTCATCGCTTTGCAAAAAGCTTTTGGTGACCTTCTCCTCGATGGTATACTCGGTAAGTGAGTAGGCTCCGGGAAGATCGATGATTTTGATATCATAGTCTTTACATTCTTTTTCATCACAGATCTGAAACGAAACCTCCGTTTTTTCAACCGTAACTCCTGAAAAATTTCCAACTTTGAGTTTGGCATTGGATATGGCATTGATCAAAGAACTCTTCCCGACATTGGGTTGTCCTGCCAATGCAACGATTATCGGCTTCATAATTTATCCATCCTTATAAACTTTTATAATAAATAATGAAAACTGTTATCATTTTTGTTTTCATGTTGAATCATACATCTACTATTCTTAAAAACTGTTAAAATGATATTCATTATCATAAAATTTAGAGAAAAGAAGAATCACTCCCCCCAAAAAAAAGGAGAGTGGTATATCGGAGAAATTGAGATGTTCTAGGATTAGAATTTGTAGTTTACGAAAAGTTCAACCTGATTTACTGAATCGTCTACAAACGCTTCGGTATATGCACTTTCATAATTTACGTAAACAGCACCCACACTAACAGATTTAGATACTTCGTAACCCAGGATCACATCAAATTCATATCTGTCATTGTCATAGTAGGCATAAGACACTTCTGCTGAAAGTGCATCAAATGATTTGGATACATCGAGTTTGAATGCATCGATATCACCATCCCATTGATCAGCTACAGAAGAGTTCCATGAATTTGTATAAAGACCGTTCCATCCGATGTAACCTGTAACATTATCAGTCAAATGGTTGTAAGCAGCACTTAGGTCAAATCCTTCAAGTGATGTTGATACTTTTGCACCGAATACAGTTGAGTCATCAGCCCCATCAAAGTCAGTACTTGCAAATTGACCTTCCACTTTTACAGAACCGAAATTGTATCCAAGGTCTCCATAGAATTGTGAGTAGTCAGCTGCATCTATATTGTAGTACCAAATGCTTCCGCTGAGTGTTTTGTCATCATAAGCAGCACCAAATGCAAAGTTGTCACCCGGAAGATCATCGCCGAACTCACCAGTGTTATTAAATCTTACTTTTGTTACATATGAACCGACCAATGTTAGATTTTCGATCGATGTGTTCATAAGCGTATAGGCTTCAAATGAACCTGGAGCTAACAGCCAATCATACCCTTGTAGCATTGGTGTTCCAAGAAGCTGTCTTCCTGCTACCAATGTTGTGCCATCGAATGTTGCTGTAAGGTTTGCTACGTTGAAGTAAGCACCTTTTTTGTCTCCTTCAAAGAAGTATCCAAGAGTGGAATCCTCAAGAGTATTGAGGTAACCAACAGCAGAGAAGTTTGCTGTCAACCAATCTGTGAACTTATGAGATACATCAAGTGTTACTCCCAAAGCAAGCTGATGGTCGCTGCCGAACATTTCATCAAACATATCATCTGTGTAGTAATATCCTGTGATTTTACCTTCGATAGTCGTTGCACTTTCTGCTGCAGGAGCTTCAACAACCGGTTCTACAGGAGCGATGTCTCCACCTGCGATTGCTGCACTTGCAGCCAAAGCTGCGATTAGACTAAGTTTTGTGAATTTCATGTTTTTTCCCTTTGTTTTAATTTGTAAAACAATTATGGCACATGAATTAATGAAAAGTTAACCACAGACTGATTAAAAATTAGGCAATTTTGATTTTTTGGTTGTTCTAATGGGAAATAGTATGTTTTAAAAAATCTCTGACATATTCATAGCCAGAATAAAGGGTTAATATGACAGCACCCCAAAGCAGCCATTGTGCTCCCGGCCACTGCATCAGTAAAAATCCGATAGCGATCATCTGAACCACCGTTTTTACTTTACCTGTCCATGATGCGGCGATATCAAGCCCCTCGCTGACAGCTGAAACCCGAAGGCCGGTGATAAAGAGTTCACGGGTGATGATCAGAAAGATAGCCCATTCGGATGCACGATCCAGCATCATCAATCCCAGAAATCCGGCAAGCGTCAGCATTTTATCCGCCAAAGGATCAAGGATCTTGCCCAAAGTGGTGATCTGATCAAAAGTTCTAGCAATGTATCCGTCGAAGAAATCAGTTGCACTGGCCAAGACGAAAATAAAAGCGGCCATAGTGTCCAGCCAGGTATAGTGAATACCTGCTAAAAGAATATTGTCCCTGTCTACCAATAAGAAAAACATCAAAGGTGCCAACAAAAGACGTATAAATGCTAAGCTATTAGGGATGTTAAAGAGTTGGGAGCGAAGCATGTTTATGTATCCTTGTTTTAATGGCCTAGAAAGAAGAAACATTTCCTATCGGAAAGTTGTTCCTCCATCCACGATAATGGTCTGACCCGTGATCCAGCCTGCTTCATCGGTACAAAGAAAGTAAACGGCACCGGCAATATCTTGCGGCTGCCCCATTCTTTTAACCGATGAACGTTTAATTGTTTCGGCTTTTACCTCTTCATAATTGGTAAAGGCTTTGAGTGCATCCGTATCGATCGGTCCTCCAGAAACGGCATTGACACGGATATTCATTTCGCCCAGTTCCACAGCGGCATATCGGCTCATGGCTTCCACGGCTGCTTTATTGGTACCGTGTCCGGCATAGTTTTCTATATAAATGAGGTTACCTGTACTTGACATGGTGACAACCGAACCACCACCTACTTTTTCC
Organism: Campylobacterales bacterium; assembly: GCA_014763895.1. Taxonomy (GTDB): domain Bacteria; phylum Campylobacterota; class Campylobacteria; order Campylobacterales; family Sulfurovaceae; genus Sulfurovum. The sequence continues at coordinate 15,434 of JACXUM010000020.1, read as the reverse complement.
ATACGTTTGGCAGCTTCCTGTGTACCGACGACAAATGCATTGACTGTAGCAGTATAGATATTATTCAGTCCTTTGGGTTTAAGGCGCATAAATTTGCCATATCCGCCGACTACCGGGCGTCCATAGATCATTGCATTGCTGACGAAGAAATCAACCCTGTCAAAATCGTTATCGATGGATTCAAAAAGCGGTTTGAATTCATCAGGTTCCAAAATATTGAGAGGATAGGCTTTTGCTTTGATTCCGTATGCTGATTCCCATTTTTTTGCAAGTTCATTTGCCACTTCAGCATTACTGTTATAGGTAAAAGCGATATTCACACCATTCTGGGCAAATTTTTCAGCGATTGCTTCGCCGATCCCTTTAGTAGCACCGGTAATAACGAGTGTTTTTCCTCTCATTCCTGACATTAATTAACTCCTATAATCGTATAATTTTTCATAACGTTTTCGATTTTTTTCATGTTCTCGATACTTGGCGGAACAAGAGGTAAGCGATACTCGAGGGTATCGATCAATCCGGCGATGTACATCGCTGCTTTGATTGGAATAGGGTTGCTTTCGCAGAAAAGCATCTTGTTGATTTCAAACAATTCGTCATTCAATGCTTTTGCTGTTTTGTAATCTCCATCCAATGCTGCATGTGCAAGACGGCTTTTCATGTCAGGAAGCAAGTTCGCAGTCACTGAAGTGATCCCTTTACCGCCACTCGCTATAATAGGAAAATCAATTGCATCATCGCCTGAGAAAACATAAAGATCGGGTACTTTTGCTAATAGTTCAACCGTTCTTTCGATAGAACCGGTTGCTTCTTTGATACCCATAATGTTAGAAACATCATCAAAAAGTCTTTTGACCGTTTCAGGCAAGATATCCACACCGGTTCTTCCTGGAACATTGTAAAGCATAAACGGCACTTCAACGGCACTTGCAATGGCTTTATAGTGTTGATAAAGTCCTTCCTGAGATGGTTTATTATAATAAGGGCTTACCGAAAAAATAGCATCTGCACCGCAATCTTGGGCATACTTTGCAATCTGGATCGCTTCGTGGGTTGCATTGCTTCCCGCTCCTGCAAGTACTTTGGTACTGGTCCCTTTACAGACTTCAACAGCGATCTGGATACATCTTTTGTCTTCTTCGTAGCTGAGTGTCGCGCTCTCACCGGTTGTTCCTACCGGGCATACCGCATCGATACCGTTGTCTATCTGCCGCTGGATAAGTTTTGCAAATGTCGCTTCATCCAATTTTCCGTTTTTAAAAGGCGTGATCAGTGCAGTCGTCGCACCTGTAATGTAGTGACTCATTCGTGTTGTCCTGTCAATCTTTCTTGTTTTTTGAGTATCACAGTCGTTGATCGAGCGTGGTCAAAATATTTTTTAGCCACACGGCTAATATCATCAAGCGTAATTTTATCCAAATTCTCTTCATATTTAAGTAAAGGCTCGATATTGCCTTTGACATAATAGTCTCCATAGAGAGAAGCTACCGAACTTGAACTCTCCAAAGAGTAGATAAATTCTGCTTTGGTGTTGATCTTGACCTTGTCAAGTTCTGCTTGGGTCACATCACCGTTTTTGAGCTTTTCAAGCTCTGAAAGTATCTCCTCTTCTACTTTTTGAGGAGCGACACCGTGTGAACATAACGCCATGATCAAAAAAACTCCCGGATCCTTAAGTTCCATGTTGTAACCGTAGATCTGATCAACAAGCTGTTTTTCCTGAACCAGTTTTTTCTCAAAACGGCTGCTTTTGCCTGAACTGAGTATGTGGCTGATCGCTGAAAGAACCAGCTGGTCCTCATGCTCATAGTTTGGAATAGGGTAAGCGACAGCAAGCGTATCGACCTGGTTGCTCTGTTTATGCAAGAGGGCTCTTTTTGCTCCATCTATCTCTGGTTCAACGGCGATAACCTCAGGGATCTCCTGTTCATTTTTTAGAGATCCAAAATAGTGTTCGGCTTGTTTAAAGACTTCGTTTGGTTCGATATCCCCTGCAACGATGAGGATGGCATTGCTTGGCTGGTAGTACCGTTTGTAGAAGTTTCGGATATCTTCTACCTTCCAGTTGAGGATATCCTCCATAAAACCGATAGGAAGCCAATGGTAGGGATGATAAGTAAAATGTGTGTTAAAAAGGCGGAAATAGAGATACCCCATCGGGCTGTTATCGGTACGTAAGCGGCGCTCTTCTGCCACGACATCTCTCTCTTTTTGGAACTCGTCGTCTTTTAAAAGCAGATTGTGCATTAATTCGCTGAAAAGATCAAAAGTCATCGGTAGGTTTTTGCTTGCCGTTTTGATGAAGTAATGCGTTTTGTCAAACCCGGTTGCTGCATTATCCACTCCACCGTGACCTTTGACGATCATATCAAAATCACCCTCTTTGAGTTTTTGGGTTGATTTAAAGCTGAGGTGTTCAAGCATATGGGCTATACCGCTTTTGCCCATGATCTCGTTTCGGCTGCCTACTTTGTAGTAGATGTCCGTAGTGATCACACCTGATTCGTTGTGCATAGGGATCACGACGACTTCCAAGCCGTTCTTCAATGTTTTAGTAAAGTGTTGAGGTAATGAACTTGCCATAGAGAATCCTGTCAATAGTATAATAAGAGAAACTTTTTTAATGCGTAATGTCGGTTGATATTGCGCTATAATACTTTTATAGAGTAGGAGTTTTTTGAAAAAAAACATACCGAAATGATGCATTAACAATTTTTCATTTTTCATTTTATTTGTAATCGGCCCCTATCGCTTCACTGATATGGTTATAGCCGTCTTTCTGCAAAAGGGTGATAAGTCCTTCATTGATCTCTTTGATGAGAGCAGGGCCTTTGTAGACAAGCATACTGTAAACCTGTACAAGTGATGCGCCAGCCTTGATGCGTCTATAAGCCTCTTCGGCCGAATCGATCCCGCCTACAGAGATAAGCAGTGTTTTGCCATATAGCTCTTTGCCGATCGCTTTAAAGAGTTGATAGCTTTTTTCTTTTAACAATGCTCCGCTGATGCCGCCAAAATTTCTGGCATGTGGCGTGAGAGAGTAATCGATGGTCGTATTGGTCGCAATGATACCTGCAGCTCCTGCATCTACTGCTGTTTTACATAAACTAATGGCATCTTCAGGTTCCATGTCCGGGGCTATTTTGAGCAACACAGGTTGGGAAGTGATTTCCTTTGCCATTGCAAAGATCGCTTTGATAAAGTGTTCATTTTGCAGGTCTCTAAGCCCGGGGGTATTCGGCGAAGAGATATTGATGACAATGTAATCGCCATGATCTTTAAAGGCTTTAAAAAGTGTCTCATAATCCCTGAGCGCTTCATTTTCAGGTGTAATTTTGTTCTTGCCGATATTGATCCCGATAGGATAGTCAAAAAAATAGAGTTTTTTGAGCTGCTGAAGCATATAGTAGCTTCCTTTGTTGTTAAACCCCATTGCATTTTGGATCGAGTTGTCTTCGATCAGCCTGAAAAGTCTCGGTTTTGGATTGCCGTCCTGAGGTCGCGGTGTGACCGTACCAATCTCGGTAAATCCAAATCCCAATGTCGGCATAGCCGCAATATATTGACCGTTTTTGTCAAATCCTGCACCCAAACCTACAGGGTTTTGAAACGTACGCCCGAAAATCTCCTGCTGAAGCATCGGATGGGTCACAAAATATCTATTTTTGAAAAAACGCAATAAAAGAGGGCAGTTGGTAACCGTTCTAAGTCCGATCGATGCAAGGGTATGTGCTGTTTCTGGATCGAGTTTAAAGAGGATTTTTTTGAGGTTTTCATAACTGCATAGTGACACGTGTTCTTCTCCGTTTATAAAATATTAAAAAAAGTAGTGCAAAGAGAGCATTACACCTTTGATCGTATCCAATGATTCGATCTTTTGAACCCAATGATAACGATAACCTACATCGATATCGACGTGATCTGTTGCATAGAGGATCAGCCCGCCTCCTAAACCGTAATAGTATCCATTTTGATCTTCAAGAAGCGGATCGGCCATTTTGAGTGTACCGATTTCTCCCCCCAAATAAGGTCTGAACTTAGGTGTTCCAAAAAGCTGGTCCAACAGTATCTTATCGATATGGACCGAAAAACTTTTGTACTCACTTCCTTTGAACTCGTAACTAAACATCGTACGCCAATCCAAAGATTGTTGACCGTAATGCAAAGAGACTGTTTTTTGAGAACGCTCTTCGTTAAGAATAGTGTTTTTTTGCGATGATACGGCAATTCCTACAAACGGGAACTCTTCAGCTAGAAGAGTACCAATGCATAAACATAAAAATACGATGCTTTTTGACATAGTATACGACTCCAAAATCAAAAAGTTACTATAGCACTTTTTGCGTTATAAGCTTCTTGATGGATGGCTTTTAAACTGAATAGAGCAAAATGGATTGCTTACTGAAAGAAAGCAAAACCTGAATGATTATTTGGATTTTTTTGCCAATATGCGGTAGGTTTCACATTGTTCAAGCAACTCTTTGTGTGTACCTCGGCATACGATCTCCCCTTTTTTGAAGACCAAAATAACATCCGATTCTTCAATCGTACTGAGCCTATGTGCTACGGTAAAGGTGATCATCTGCGGTTTGATCTCATGCAGTGCTTGTTGGATGAGTGCTTCGCTTTTATTGTCAAGGGCCGAAGTCGCCTCATCCAAAATCAGGATATCAGGATTCTTATAGAGCGCTCTTGCCAATGCGATCCGCTGTCTTTGTCCTCCCGAGAGATTGTTCCCGCTTTCGCCAAGCAGTGTAAAGATACCATCAGGCAGTTTTTCGACAAACTCCATCGCATAGGCTTTTTGAAGTGTCTGGATGACTTTTTGTTCATCGATCTCATCACCGTAAGCGACATTGGCAGCAACCGTATCGTTGAAAATATAGATACGCTGTGTCACATAGGCGATTTTACGGTGCAGTGAAGGAAGATCAAATGCAGTGTAATCCGTACCGTTGATGAGAATTTTGCCACTTGTCGGATCATAAAAACGTACAAGCAGGTTTACCAAGGAACTCTTGCCTGCACCGCTGTCGCCGACCAAGGCGATAGCTTGTCCCTTTTTGGCTTCGAAAGATATCTGTTTAAGTGCAGGTATTTGTGCATAATAGAGTGAAACATTGTCCACTTTAATCGTATCTATTGTTTCACTTAGTATTTTTCCGCCCGAATGAATAAGCGGCTGCTTGGACAAAAGTTCATGCATACGGGTATTTGCACTGATGGCATCCTGTGCTCTGTTATAAAGTGTTGAAAGGCGTTTGATAGGGTCATAGAGCATAAAAAGTGCCGTTGCAAAAGCAAAGAAGGAACCTACGCTCATATGACCTTCAATGACTTCTTTCCCACCGATATAAATGACTATGCCGATCGCGATCGAGCCTAAAAGTTCCATCACGGGAGAGGTAAGTGCATTGGTACGGACCTGTTTCATAATGAACCGGAATACATTCTGATTCTCTTTGGCAAAGCGATCCTGTTCATATGCTTGGGTAGAGTTGGATTTGATCACTTCGATATTGGCAAGTATTTCCCCAAGGCGTTTGGTCATATCCGCCGTACTTTCCTGTGAAAGTCTGGAGTATCTTCGCATTTTCTTAGCCAGTTTTGAGAGTGGGAAAACAGTCAATGGCATAATGATCAAAAAATAGAGTGCTAATTTAGGGCTTTCATAGATAACATAGCCGCTAAGCGCGATGACAGTCAATGTTTCACGGATCAGATCGGGGATGATACCCGCAACAACTGTTTGAATACGAGAGATATCATTGGTCACGCGTGAAAGTATCTCACCGCTATGTGTTTGTTTGAAAAATTCCATATCCAAAGAGGTAAGATGTCCTACGAGCCTGTCTCTTAGTTTGCGAATCACGTCTTGACCTATGAAAGAGGTATAGTAGGTTTGGACATATCTGCCTATCCCTTTAAGGGCAAATACACCAAAGAGCATGAATGGCATTAAAAAGAGCATCTCTTGATCTTTGTTGACAAAGATATCATCGAGTACAGGTTTGATCAGCTGTGCAGTACCAGCTGTTCCGGCCGCTACTGCCAGCATCCCTATAATGGCAAAGAAGAAGGCTTTTTTATAACCGATCAGATAAGGCAGGTACTGTTTAAGCAGTTCTTTCATCAGGCTTTTTCCCAGACTGTTCCATCGGCCGTATCCATGATGGAGATTCCCATAGCAATGAGTTCATCACGTATCGCATCCGAACGTATGAAGTCTTTGATTTTTTTGGCTTCGCTCCGTTGGGCGATAAGCTGTTCTATTTTTTGTTTGAGTGTTTCATCTATTCCGATCTGAAAGTAGGCAAACGGCTCTTTACCGCCAAAGCCAAGCAAATCATCGATAAATTCGATATTGGCGATGATCTCTTTTTTGAGCCCTTTGTTTTTGGGATCAAGATCAAGCTGTTCATTGTTCTGGGCAACCATTTGGTCGATGAGCGAAAGCGCGACTGAAATATTCAGATCATCGCTCATCGCATCGATGAGGGCTTTTTTGAATTCCTTATTTGCAACAGAGCCTGTTGTGGGAGTTACACGTTTTTTGAGCCTGTAAAGTTTGTCCAGCCTTTTTTTCGCCGCAAGAAGGTCTTCTTCGTTGAAGTTAAAATCATTGCGGTAATGTACCGAGTTGAGATAATATCGCAGGATTTCTCCGTCATATGCTTTGAGTGCATCCTTTAAAAAGAAACTGTTGCCCAGACTTTTGCTCATCTTCTCGCCGTCGATCTTTACAAAACCGTTATGCATCCAGTATTTGGCTAGCTCATGCCCGGTAGCACACCTGCTTTGTGCGGCTTCGTTTTCATGGTGCGGGAAGAGAAGATCTGCACCTCCGCCATGGATATCTATGGTATACTTATCATTGCCGCAAAAGTGTTTTTCTATCATGGCAGAACATTCGATATGCCATCCGGGACGTCCTTTGCCCAAACGGGTATCAAAGCAGATGTCTTCATTTTCTTTGCAGGCTTTCCATAGGGCAAAATCTTTGGAATTACGTTTTTCTTCTGTATGAGCAACCCGGCTTTGACTCTCCTCTTCATTACCTACACGGTGTGAGATATCGCCATAGTGTGTATCCTTGGACGTATCGAAATAGACATCGCCGTTGGATGTCTGATAGGCAAATCCTTTTTCTATGAGTTTTTGGATCATCCCTTCGATGGCTTCAAGGGACTGGGTCGCTTTTGGTTCGATATCGGCTCGCCCAACACCAAGTGCAGCCATTTCTTCAAGATAACGGTCGATATAAAAGCCGGTGATCTCCTGCATGCTTTTTCCAGTCTCTTCAACCTTTTTAATGATCTTATCATCAATATCGGTAAAATTTTTCCCCAGCGTCACTTTGTAACCGAGTGCTTTGAGCGTGCGTGATAGAAGATCGAAAGACAAGGCACTTCTTGCATGTCCAAGGTGTGCATCATCATAAACCGTAGGACCGCATACATATATGGAGACTTCTCTTTCTTTGATCGGGACTAAGGGAAGTTTTGTTTTTTGTACGCTGTCATAGATGAGCATAACGGGGACCTTTTAAAAAATTATTGTAAAAACGATTATAGCCAAATGTTGGTTAGGAATTTAAAGTCCTAACATGTATGAGAAAAAATTAAACTAACGTATAAGGTTCAAGAGCCAGAGATTTAGGGCGTATAAGATTAATGCAGATCCTATGATAACCATAACCCAGTAGAGTGTTTTGATCGATTTTATGATCTCCCAAAATCTATCCATGCCTACTTCATAAACAGTGAGTATAAAAAGTATCCACCCTCCGATACTTCCTGCCAATGCCAAACCCATCGCTCCCATCGGTTTGATCAGTACCAAAGAGGCAATGATATTGACAACCAGTGAAATCGTAGCGATCTTGGCTGCTTTGGACTGCTGATGTGATGCATAGAGGAACAGTGAAAAGAGTTTTGCCAAGCCAAAAGGCAGCAAACCTGCCAAATACATGATTAGTACATTTGCAGTTTCAAGTGTATCAGAGCGGATAAATTTGCCTCTTTCAAACAACAGCCAGACAATCGGCTCGGCAAGCATGATCCCCCCTACAGTGGCAACCCCAAGAGTAAAGGCAAGCAACCAGAATGCCTGTGCGAGATTGACATAGGCTTCCTGGTTACGGCCGTTCTTGATCGCTTTGGAGACAGAAGGAAAGATCGCAGTTGTTGTGGCTATCGCAATGATGGCAAGCGGAAGCTGAAAGACCCTATTGGCATAAAAAAGGTAGGATACCGAACCTGATACCAGGAATGTTGCAAGCATCGTATCGATGAAACTGTTGATCTGTGCCGTGGAACTACCCCAGACCGCAGGAATGAAAAGTTTGTTGAAACTCTCGGTTTCTTCTTTGATGTCTTTCTTTTTTCGATAATGCCATCCTCCCACCAAAATTCGGTGGAGATTGAGATTTTTGATCGAGATGATGTGGGTGATGACCTGTAATATTCCGCCGATCACTACAGAGATACTGACTGCATAGGCGACGGTTTTGGGATCTTGGTGCATGAAGAGAATGAGAGCGCCTATCATCGAGATATTTAAAAGTGCCGTTGACATCGCCGTAGTGAAAAAATGTTCTTTATACTGAAGTATGGTTGCAAGAAAGGTAACAATGAAGATAAAATCAAGGTACCAAAAGTTGATCGCTGTCAGGGGTGCAGTCTGCTCTATCTGTTGGGGGCTCCATCCCCATGCGAGCAGTTTGGTGATCAGCTCCGGGAAGAGTGTGACAACCAAAGAAGCAATCGTTAAAAATAGAAGAAATCTTAAAAAAATGGCAACAGAAAAGACCCCTTTTTGTCTAGAAGCGACAAAAGAGGGCATAAAAGCCTGAGTAAAAGCACCCTCTGCAAAGATACGGCGGAAAAGGTTTGGGAGTTTAAAGGCGATGAAGAAGATATCGCTCCATAGGGAAGCACCCAAAGCAGAAGCCATCAAAACATCACGTACTAACCCCGTTACACGTGAAATAAGGATACCGAAACTGTTGGTAAAAATAGATTTGAGCCGCATAATTTTCTTTGTATTAAGTTCGGGGGTATTTTAGCGTAAGTTAGTATAATCTTTTATGGCATATCTTAAACAGAAAACCCCGACCCCCAGGATCCTTGATATCGTCCGGCGACTCTATGCCGGTGAGAGACTCAGTGCAGGAATCGTATATGTCGAGTACGGTGTATCTTCACGTACGATCCATCGCGATATGCTCAAAATCGCCCGGAGTATTCCCCTGCAAAACCGTAACGGCATCTGGAGTCTGGGCAGATCCGCACTTTCCAAAGGAGAAGATGATCTTAACCATATACTGCTCTCTTCTTTTGCCCGGAACCTTGAGATAGAGGTGGAGTGCCTGGAGCGTTCCAATCTCTCTTCTGAGAAGATCTCTTTTGCCATTGAGTACAAAAATCTGCCCAAAAAACTTGGAGAGGCACTTGCTGCCTCTTTGTTAAATGATGAGAAGTGTGCATTTGTCTATCTCAAGGCGGAGGGTAGCTCGGAGAGGGTAGTCGATCCTATCAAGATCTATACGGAGAACGGCAGGTGGTATCTGATCGCCAGGGATTACAAGGATGACGGGATCAAATATTTCAACCTTGATAAGATTCGGAATTTTAGGAGAGTGAAAGAGAAACAGACGCTCACGCCGGAGATGATAGCGCAAGCCGACAGCCTGAAGAGTATCTGGAGTTCCACGGGGAAAGAGGCCTCCCATGTGGTGCTTTATGTCCGGCCGGAGATCGCCGAGTATATCAAGGATATCAAACTGCACAAATCCCAGACCATCGAGGACGAGCACTATGACGGCGGTCTTGAGGTCCATTGTACGATCACCCACAAACTGGAGATACTCCCCCAGATCAAGTATTGGCTTCCAAGGGTACACATCATCGAACCGAAGTGGCTGTGGAACGATCTCATGCGCGACCTTGAAATCTATCAGGATGAAGACCAAAGACTACGGTATGAGTGACACATAAATGTCTTTACAGTTGTGATAAGATAACACAGTGATATGTTTTAAGTCTTAAAAAAGGGGATATTTCAATGTTACAAAATTTTACCAACCAATACCAGCTTTCAAAAACGCTTAGGTTTGAACTTAGACCTGTCGGGAAAACAAAAGAGCATATTGAAGCCAAAGGGTTGATCATTCAGGATGAACAGAGAGCCGAAGAGTACAAGGAGATGAAAAAGATCATCGACAGGTATCATAAGGCGTTTATCGAAGATGCCTTAAATGGCATTGCCATAGAGGGGCTTGAAACGTATGAGAAACTCTATTTCGCAATTAAGGATGAAAAAGGGAAAAAAGAATTTGAAAAGCTTCAGGATACTTTGAGAAAAAGGATCGTTGAACTCTTTAAAAAACATCCAAAATGGAGTACGCTGTTTAAAAAAGAGCTGATAAGGAATGAACTTTTGACTTTTTTGGATAGCGAAGAAATCCCTGAAGAACAAAAAATAAACGAAAAAGAAATCGTTCTGAAATTTGTGGACTTCACGACATATTTTACAGGTTTTCATGAAAACAGAGCCAATATGTACATCGATGAAGCGCTACATACTGCGGTTGCATACCGTATCGTCCATGAAAATCTACCCGTGTTTCTAGGCAACAAAAAAACATTTGAGCAAATTGCAACAAAATATCCCGAATTAATTGCCGATTCAAAAGATGCTATAGAGTCGCATCTTTTTGGCGCAGTATTCGAAGATATGTTTACGCTGGCATATTTTTCACACACATTAGCTCAAAACCACATCGACCTTTACAATACTATGATAGGCGGCAAAGTGTCTAATGATGGCTCAAAGATACAAGGATTTAACGAAAAGATCAATCTTTATAGACAAAAACACGGTCTTTCCAAAAGAGACCTTCCCAATCTCAAACCGCTCTACAAACAGATACTCAGCGACCGCGAATCTCTCTCGTGGCTTCCGGAGGCTTTTGAAGACAAAAACGAACTTGCAGAAGCAATAAAAACTTTTTATCAAAACAATATCATCGCGTTTGAGTGTTGTGACGGCAAAATTTTAGTATCAACGATATCCATATAGCGCTAAAAGAGGCGCAATCCCCATCGGATATCCTGACATATTTTTCCAATGAAATCAAGCCTTTAACCAAAGCGGTACAAGTCGCATATAAAACATGGTTGGACGATCAAGAAAAAACTGAGCGTATCAAGGAAGTGATGGACGCGCTTTTGGCATGGCAGCGTTTCCTCAAGCCGCTGAGCGTCAAGAGCGATGTGGATAGGGATATCGCCTTTTATGCAACCTTTGAGAGCTATTTTGAAAGCTTGAGCGCCGTAGTGAAACTCTACGATAAAGTGCGAAACTTTATGACCAAAAAACCATACTCGCTTGAGAAATTCAAACTCAATTTTGAAAACTCTACACTACTTGATGGGTGGGATGTGAACAAAGAAACAGATAACACAGCAATATTGCTTGAAAAAAACGGATTGTTTTATCTTGGTATTATGGATAAAAAACACAATCGTGTGTTTAAAAATACCCCAGAGTCTCAAGACGATTCATCATATCGCAAAATAAACTACAAGCTTTTGCCCGGAGCAAACAAGATGTTGCCAAAGGTGTTTTTTTCAAACAGCCGTATTGATGAGTTTGCACCCTCTTCCGATATAATCAGCAATTATAAAAAGGGAACGCACAAAAAAGGTGAAATTTTTGATTTGGAGCATTGCCATAAACTAATTGATTTTTTTAAATCTTCGATACAAAAGCACGAAGACTGGAAAAATTTTGAATTCAAGTTTTCCGACACGGCGAGTTATAAAGATTTAAGCGGATTTTACAGAGAGGTTGAACAGCAAGGATACAAAATAACGTATAAAAACATCTCTCAATCCTATATCGATACACTTGTATCCGAGGGAAAACTTTACCTCTTTCAAATCTATAACAAAGATTTTTCCCCTTATAGCAAAGGAACGCCTAATATGCATACCCTTTATTGGAGGGCATTATTTGACGAGAAAAATCTTGCCGATGTGGTCTATAAGCTCAACGGTCAAGCAGAGGTTTTTTACCGTAAAAAGTCTATCATATACAGTGATGAGGTGATGCAAAAAGGACACCATGCCAAAGAATTGGTTGGCAAGTTTGACTATCCCATTATCAAAGACCGTCGTTTTGCCTTTGATAAATTCCAGTTTCACGTGCCCATCACGCTCAACTTCAAAGCGCAAGGATATACCAATCTTAATGCAATAGTCAATGAGATGATCGCTTCGGGCAAAGAAGATATCAAAATCATCGGTATCGACCGAGGTGAACGTCATTTGCTCTATCTATCGCTCATAGACGCGCAGGGCAAAATCGTAGAGCAGTACACGCTCAATCAGATCATCAACAGCTACAACGGAAAAGATCATGTGATCAATTATCATGAGAAATTGGCAAAAAAAGAGGACGAAAGAGCCAAGGCACGGGTCAACTGGGGTACGGTAGAAAATATCAAAGAACTCAAAGAGGGTTACATGAGCCATGTCATTCACCGTATCGCTACGCTTATGGTAGAGCATCGTGCTATCGTCGTCCTTGAAGACCTCAACTTTGGATTTAAACGCGGACGCTTCAAGGTCGAAAAGCAGGTGTATCAGAAGTTCGAAAAGATGCTCATCGATAAGCTCAACTATCTCGTGGACAAGAAAAAATCTCCAAACGAGCTCGGCGGCGTACTCAATGCGCTTCAGCTGACCAACAAATTTGAGAGCTTTGAAAAGATGGGCAAACAAAACGGCTTTTTGTTCTATGTGCCTGCATGGAACACCTCCAAGATCGATCCGGTTACGGGATTTGTCAATCTTTTTGATACCAGATACGCCAGTGTGGAGAAGTCAAAAGAGTTTTTTGGTAAGTTCAAGTCTATCCGCTATAACAGCGAAAAAGACTACTATGAATTTGAGATAGACAACTATACGCAGTTTAATCCCAAAGCAGAAGGAACGCGCCAGAACTGGACGATATGCACTTACGGCGACAGGGTTTTGACATATCGCAACAGCGAAAAACTCAACCAGTGGGACAATAAAACCGTGCAGCTCACAGATGGCTTCAAAACGCTTCTAAACGGGCAGGCAGACAATCTCAAAGAGTATATAGTAGCGCAGAATGACAAGGCATTTTTTGAGAAGCTTTTGGGGCTTTTCAGGCTTACGCTCCAGATGCGTAACTCTATCACGGGTACAGATATCGATTATCTCGTCTCACCTGTAGTAGATGAGAATGGTGTATTTTATGATAGTCGAGTATGCGATGATACCCTGCCAAAAGATGCCGACGCCAACGGCGCGTACAATATCGCGCGAAAAGGTCTCATGGTTGTAAAAAAGATCAAAGAGGCACAAGATATCAAAAAACCCGATCTCAAGATCACCAACAAAGAGTGGCTGCAATTTGCCCAGAGATGAGAAATGGAACCCTATATCCCCATCTCGTTTCTGAATGACTTTATCTTTTGCCCCCGTTCGATCTACTTCCATCAGCTCTACGGCGGGGCGGATACCTCGCTCTACCACAGTGGCTATCAGACAGCAGGCAGGGCAGCGCATAAGAGCGTCGATACTAAAACCTATACGACTGCCAAAAATGTGTTGCAATCGCTTGAAGTTTATAGTGTTCGATATGGTATCGGCGGCAAGATCGATACCTACGATGAAAAACGGATGCTTCTTACGGAACGTAAAAAGAAGATCGTAACCATCTATGACGGCTATATCTTTCAGCTTTATGCGCAGTACCACTGCCTTATAGAAATGGACTATGAAGTGAGAACGCTAAAACTCTACAGCATGGACGACAATAAAAGCTACTCTGTTTTGCCGCCCGAGGCAAACCCAATGATGCATAGAAAATTTGAGGACATGATCATGAAGATGAAAACCTACCGACTGACAGACAGTTTTGTGCCAAATCCCAACAAGTGTCGACACTGCATCTACTCCAATCTGTGTGACGTATCGCCATGCTAAGTTTGCCTGATTTTAAAGAAAAGCAGATTGTTGTAGCGTTACTGAGTTATGGCGATAGGGTCAGTTTCAAAAATGACAACATCATTATCGCCCATGAGAATGGCATCAAACACCAGTCAAGCTGCCACAGGCTTTTTGCGCTCTTTATCGTGGGGCATATCACGATCACATCGGGCATACTTCAGCGTTCCAAAAAGTTTGGCTTCAGTATCGTCATGATGACGCATGGACTCATCCCCTACGGCAGTTGGTTTGCCGCGGCTGAAGGCAATGTCATACTGCGTTCCAAACAGTACGGCTACGAAGGCAATGAGATAGCGATGCACATCGTCAAGAACAAGATCGAACGGCAGATAGCGGCGCTCAAAAAAAGAAGAGAAAAAAGCGAAAAACTAAAAAATGCCCTGCTCAAACTGACTGAGTACAGAGCAAGACTCGATGAACCGGAGGAGATAGACCTTCAGTCGCTGCTGGGTATGGAGGGGATAGCATCACGCGTCTATTTTGGCGCGATGTTTGAAGAAATAGAGTGGCATGGCAGACAGCCCCGCGCCAAAAGAGATATCGCCAACCTGCTTTTGGATATTGGCTATACACAGCTTTTTCATCTTGTTGATGCAATGCTGGGGCTTTATGGTTTTGATACCTATAAGGGCGTGTATCATCAGGATTTCTACCAGCGTAAGTCGCTCGTGTGTGATATCGTAGAGCCGTTTCGCACGATCATAGACCAAAGAGTTCGCAAAGCCTTTGCGCTTGGACAGGTGAAAAAGGAAGACTTTAGCGTAGTCAGCGGTCAGTACAGGATTTTTGGTCAGGATAGCAAACCGTATGTGAGGCTGCTGCTTCAGGAGCTGCTTGAACACAAAAACGATATCTTCTTGTACATCAGGGGCTACTACAGGGCATTCATGCAAAGTAAGCCCATAGAACAGTTTCCGGTCTATAACGGAGGGTCATAATGCTCATTATCTCTTATGACATCAGCAACGACAAACTCCGTACACGGTTTGCAAAGATGCTCTCCAAATACGGCGGACGGATGCAATACTCTATGTTTCGCATCAAAAACAGCGACAGGGTTTTGGACAACGTCACGATAGAGATCAAAAGCAAGTTTGAAAAAAAGTTCGGACAAAGCGACAGCGTCATCATCATGCGACTGAGCAAACAATGCAAAATAGACCGTTTCGGATATGCCAAAAATGATGATGAAGATTTAATAGTAATATGATAAAATCTTAAAGCGAAAGATTAAATTGCAAACCTTGGTCTTAATGGATAAAAGAGATGAAGAATAGTATTTTTGGGCATAAAAAACTTGGAAAAGCGAGTAAAAATGTAACAAAAATAGCTATTTTTGCTACAGTATCTGTCTAAAGAGACCATATAATTTCTACTGTTGTAGAT
>JACXUM010000036.1 GCA_014763895.1 Campylobacterales bacterium | reverse complement strand
CGTTAAGTGTCTATATGAAGAAAATGGATCAGGCTGCATAATGATAGGTGGAATAAGAAGTTCTCAAAAAACTGTCTTGACAAACAGGGACATTATAGTGTGTAGCTAAAAACGTAAAATAGGAACAAATGTAACAATTAGGAGTAAAATTATCCTAATTTAAAAAAACTTGATTGTATTGTTTGTCTTTTTTGCGATCTATGTTACACTTATTTCAATGAATCAGGTGATAAAAAGGAGTTAAAAACTATGTTAAAAGAAATCTATCAACCCAATCCAGAGTTTTCAGCTAACGCGGCGATCAAGAACATGGATGAATACAATGCTTTGATGGATAAGGCCAAAGAAGACTATGAAGGATTCTGGAAAAGCTTTGCAGATGAAAAGATAGACTGGTTTAAGCCGTATACAAAGGTATTGGATGAGTCAAATGCCCCGTTTGTAAGATGGTTTGAGGGTGGTAAACTAAATGTTGCATATCAGTGTGTAGATCGTCACATCGAAAAACGCAAGAACAAAGCAGCGATCATCTTTGAAGGTGACAGAGGTGACAAACAGGTCATTACCTACCTTGAGCTTTACTACAATGTAAATAGATTTGCCAACCTTCTTAAAGAAGATTTCGGTGTTAAAAAAGGTGACAGGGTTGTTATCTACATGCCAATGATTCCTGAAGCTGCGTATGCGATGCTGGCATGTGCGCGTATCGGTGCGATTCACTCTATTGTATTTGGCGGGTTCAGTGCAGAGGCACTCAGAGACCGTATCGAAGATGCAGAGGCAAAAGTGGTTATCACGGCTGATGGCGCATACAGAAAAGAAAAACCTTATATGCTTAAACCTGTAGTTGATGAAGCGCTTTCACATGGTAACAGCCCGGTACAAAAAGTTCTTGTTGTCGAGAGAAACAATGAGGATGTCGAGTGGGTAGCAGGGCGTGATTACTCTTATAACGAACTGATCAAAAGCAAAGCGGCTAAATGTGACCCTGAACCGATGGATAGCGAAGATCCGCTCTTCTTGCTCTATACATCAGGAAGTACAGGAAAACCAAAAGGAGTTCAGCACAATCAGGCAGGATATATCTTATGGGCGCAAATGACCATGGAGTGGGTATTTGACGTCAAAGAGAACGATACCTACTGGTGTACAGCAGATATCGGCTGGATCACTGGTCATACCTATATCGTTTACGGACCGCTTGCGATGGGTGCTACGACGGTAATGTTCGAAGGTGTTATCACCTATCCGGATGCCGGACGTCCTTGGAAAATGGTAGAAGAGTATAAGATCAACCAGTTCTATACCGCTCCGACCGCGATCCGTGTACTTCATAAAACAGGTGAAAATGAACCGAACAACTATGATATCTCGAGCCTGAAAGTTCTTGGAACCGTTGGTGAGCCGATCGACCCGCCGGCATGGAAATGGTACTATGAAGTCGTAGGGCAAAGCAAATGTGCCATAGTGGATACTTACTGGCAGACTGAGACAGGCGGACATATCGTATCTCCGCTTCCTGGGGCTACTCCTATCAAACCGGCGTGTGCGACATTACCGCTTCCGGGAATCATGGCTGAGATCCTTGACCCGCAGACCGGTGCAAAGGTTGGAGCAGGAGAGAGCGGTTATATGTGTATAACACGTCCTTGGCCCTCACAGATCCGTGGGGTATGGGGAGATCCGGAAAGATTTAAAAAGTCATACTTTGGTGATGTCAAAAAAGACGGTGTACCTGTCTACTTCACAGGAGATGGTGCAAACTACGACGAGAACGGATACATTACGATCACAGGACGTACGGATGACGTCATCAACGTTTCGGGACACCGTATGGGTACGGCTGAAGTAGAAGCAGCGATCAAAAAACATCCTAACGTTGCTGAAGTAGCCGTTGTCGGTAAACCGCATGAGATC
This sequence comes from Campylobacterales bacterium, assembly GCA_014763895.1. Lineage (GTDB taxonomy): Bacteria > Campylobacterota > Campylobacteria > Campylobacterales > Sulfurovaceae > Sulfurovum. The sequence continues at coordinate 500 of JACXUM010000036.1, read as the reverse complement.
AAGGGTGAGGGTATCTTTGCTTATGTCGTACTCAAGTCAGACAACAGTGTAGCAGATGAAGTAGAAGAAGTTAAAGCGATCAATAAAGTGATCCAAAAAGAGATCGGTAATATCGCGATCTGTGATGACATCGTTTTTGCTCCGGGACTTCCAAAAACACGTTCTGGAAAGATCATGAGACGCATCTTAAGGGCTATCGCAAAAAGCGAGGCTGTCACGCAAGATATTTCTACACTTGAAGATCCCTCCGTAGTAGAGAAGATTGAAAATATGATTAAGTGTAAGTGCTAATCGCTTACTACTCCTTTATACTGAGGTTTTTATACCTCAGTTTCTGATTATTATGTTCCTCAATATATTTTTTCATTATAACTTACTCTCCAAAGTAAAAATTATTAAAAATGATAGTGTAAAATAAAGTTCGCAATTTTCATTTACGATACCCTTTCAGAAGAAAGAAACGGAGAGTAAAATGAGAATTGATGAACGAGAGCTGTTTA
>JACXUM010000005.1 GCA_014763895.1 Campylobacterales bacterium | reverse complement strand
CTTAAAGAGTGTGAGTTTAGGTTCAATTATAGAGGTGAAGATTTATACAAATTACTGTTAAAAATCTTCAGAAATGACCCTCTAAACTAGTCAAGCCCCATAAATTATTATAAGTGGGATGGATGGTATGGTCAATTTTCATAAGTATTTAATAGTAGGAAAAATTAAACGTTCGATCTTTATTTTTATCGCAAATAGTACGGTTCTTTGGAGTACTGTAACAAGCGGAGTGGTATTGGATCAGACAAATGGTAAGCCGATTGCCTCAGCCATCATAACAGCAAACGGCAAGGAATATCGTACAGATCTTAACGGTCATTTTAGTGTCCCTCCTTCAAGTGTGATCGGTGTTCGTGCTGTCGGATATGAGCGTATATCCACGGAAGAAAATGGTACTATCAATCTCAGGCCATTCTATCCCAAAGCCCTTTATCTCTCAAGTTTTGGTGCAACAAGTTCAAAAATTATGAATAACGCCAAACGTCTCATCCATAATACTGAAATCAATGCATTGGTTATCGATATTAAAATGGATCGAGGGCAGATAGCATTCCATTCTTCGGATCCTACTGCTAAAGCTATCGGGGCACAAAAGATGGTCCGGTTTTCTGACCTGAAACAATTTATTTCCGGATTAAAACAGGAAGGGATATATACCATAGCACGTATCGTAACTTTCAAAGATACGCCATTTGTTGCATCATATCCCCGTTTGGGTGTACATTATCAAAACGGTTCACTGTATAAAGACAGGGAAGGATTGTTTTGGATCGATCCTTCTCAAAAAGAGGCGTGGAAATATATTGTCAACATCGCAGAAGAGAGTGCACAAGCAGGATTTGATGAAATCCAATTTGATTATGTCAGGTTCCCAGATAAAAGAGGGTTGATGTTCGCTGTTAAAAATTCGCAATCGCAGCGAGTTAAAAGCATCAGTGATTTTTTGGCGTATGCAAGGGCTCGTTTGACATCCTATAATGTTTTTATTTCTGCTGATATTTTTGGTTATGTATGTTGGAATAATGCCGATTTGGGAATTGGCCAAAGGGTTGATGCAATCTCATCTTATGTAGACTATATCTCTCCGATGCTCTATCCAAGCGGTTTTCAAGTCGGTATTCCCGGCTATAAGAACCCTGTAAAAGCAAATTACCAGATTGTTAGGAATTCTCTTGAACAAGCTTTAAAGAAATCAGGGGGGTCACCTCTCGCTTTCCGCCCCTGGCTGCAGGCATTCCGGGATTATGCATTTGATAGGCGTAATTATGGTGAACAGGAAATTAGAGAACAGATTCGTGCCAGTGAGGATTTCGGGAGTAACGGGTGGATGTTATGGAATCCGCGTAATCTCTATGGGATCCAAGGATTGATCCGGACAGGTAATGCAGTTGTTAAAAATGATTAATGATATTTCCAGAAGTAGGTAGAAATGAAAACAATCATTTTTAGGCTGATGATCGTTGTTTTATTATTTGGTGCCTTGATGTGGGGAAATGAATCTGGTAAGCAAATTTCCATATTATGCTACCATCGTTTTGCCCCACAAGTCAATGATGCAATGACAGTCAAAACCTCTGAATTTTCCAAACAGCTTGCATGGCTTAAAGAGAATGGTTATACGGTTATTCCGCTTGAAATGGCGGTTCAGTATCTTAAAGGTGAGATTGACATTATTCCTGATAAGCCGGTTGTTATTACCGTTGATGACGGGCATAAAAGCGTTTATTTTGAGATGTCTCCTTTGGTCAAGCAGTACCATATTCCTGTAACACTCTTCATCTATCCCAGTGTTATTTCCCATACAAAGTATGCTATGACATGGGAGCAGTTGCGTGAACTTGAAGCAACGGGATTGTTTCGTGTTGAATCCCATACCTATTGGCATCCGAATTTTAAAAAAGAAAAGAAAAGGCTTTCTCCAACTATGTATGAACAATTTGTAACCGTGCAGCTTGGCAAATCCAAACGAATATTGGAAGAAAAAACGGGTCATGAGATAAAATATTTGGCATGGGCATTTGGAATTTATGATCAAGAGCTGGAATCCAAAGCGGAACAGGAAGGATATCGTGCGGCATTTACGATAGAGCGTCGGCATGCCGATAGGGGTGATAGGGTTATGTCAATCCCCCGCTATATGATCGTCGATCAGTATACTCTTAAAGCATTCCAAAATATAGTAGAAAAGAATCAATAGAATCTTTTTATTTGTTGTGACTGCAGCTGCGGTTTTTTATAAAAGAATTGAATCAGTTATTTTATATCCACATTGCAGGACCTTGAGCCATTAGTATCCAATTCATACTGATATGATGGTCTCTGCAAAAAGAAGCGATATGTTCATAAGGGATTTTCTGTCTTTTTTTGATGACTGCAAAGTATTGGGGTGTAAGTCCCAGTGTGTCGGCGACATCTTTATCAAGAACTTTCTTTTTGGGTATATCTGATGAGATAATATGTTTTATTCTGGAAATAACATCTTCAAAATCTATCATAGTATTCCTTTTTTATAGAATGAATCATAATAGATTTTGTAAGGATGTCAACAAAGCATGTCAAATTGTCATATTAGTTTTTTGTACTGTCTATCTCAATTATGGTATGTACATTGCCTCTTGGATTGAAATCTGCGATGAGTTTCATCGATTTTGGTTTAAGTTTACTATAGAGAGTATCGTAGATCTCATTGGCACTGTTTTCATGAGAGATATATCGGTTCATAAATGAGTTGATATAGAGTTTCAGTGCTTTGAGTTCAATCACCTTTTGATCAGGCTGATAGCTTAGTTTTATCGTTGCAAAATCCGGATATCCTGATCTTGGACATTTGCACATGAATTCAGGCAGTTCGATATTGATCGTATAGTTTTTTTTATGTTCGTTAGGCCAGTAATTTTCTTCACTATGGATATCAAATTCCAAAATTTCTTTTTCACCGTACTTCATCTCTATTCCTTTAATTATATTTTTTGATTAATTCATTTTCTGACAGGGACGTCCCGATCCCAAAACCTTGTAAATAGTTGATACCAAGCTGTTGTAGGGTTTTTTGTTGTTCTGGTCTGTCGACCCATTTGGCAACACTGAGTATCTCCAGATCTTCTGTCATTTTGATGAGCGAACGTAGCATACTATAGGTTGTCTGATCATGAAGATTTGTAATGTAATCACGATCGAACTGTACCATATCAAACTTGAAATGTTTCATATATTCCATCGAAGCATTGGAAGCACCGAAATTATCAATACAGATACGAATACCTTTTGCACGGATGTGTTTGAGTGTGTCGAGATAGGCGCCAAGATTGTGGTGTGTTTTTCGTTCATATAATTGTATGATCAAACGTGAAGGATCTACCTTGTTTTGTTCAAGTATAGTAGAAAACTTTTCCTGAAAAGATTTTGTTCTCAATGAAAACGGTGATAAATTAAAGGTGAACGAGATATTTTTAGGAACTAAAGGCAATAGATTGATAATATGTTTAACAAGTATCAAGTCGTACTCTCTTCCTAATCCCAAACGATTGATAATAGGCAGATAAACTTTCGGCAAAATATCCTGCTGTTTGATTTTTGATTTTAATTTAACACTGATTTCATAGATATCTACTTGATTGGTAGCGGTATTTAGCAAAGGCCTAAAAGATAGCATGATGCTTTCATGATTGAGGGCATCGATTACAGTTGTTTCTATTTCTGAGATGTCATTAGCATCTTTGATAATGCTCTTGTCTTTTTTTTCATACAGAATATCAGATTGCTGTGTATGTATAAGATCCTTTAGCTGGGTAATTGTTTTTTCGAAATCTTGACCAGTATTGGTAACAATAGAGAAGGTATAATCTAAATCCATATCATTAATTATCGTGTTCTTTTCAATAATTTGATTTAGGGCTGATTGAATGTCTTTATAATTTTCTTTAAATGCAATAATAAACTCAGCACCATACCGTCTAGCTATCAATACATTTGCAAGTTTTTTCTGTTTAAAATGTTGGTTTAGCTGATGCGTGAATGTGTAGAGCATAGCATCGATCTCTTCAGGACTATAATTGTCATTAAGCGTTTCTAGATTGTCTATGATTAGAAGTGCAAAAGATTGAGGTTGGTAAGCATTTAATTTTTTGATAAAACTTTTTTGATTGAACCCCTGGGTTGCTTGATCGACCAGTGTTTCTTTGATACTTACATCTATCAAGAAATAGATAAAATAAACGCTGATAAAGACAACTGCCCCTAGAAGTATCTGATTTTCTAAGGTTAGACTGATGGCATTATTTTTAAAGAAAATAGCATAGATGACCAAAAAAACAAGAAGAAGGATAGGGAGAGCTGCCCTTAGGGCAAGTTTAAAGCGTCGTTCCCTTTCTTCTTGTTCTGAAATTAGCATTAGACATCCAAATGTTTGACATCTTTGGCATGGGTTTCGATGTAGTTTCTTCTAGGTTCAACTTCATCTCCCATGAAGAGGGTAAAGGTATCGCTTGCCTGATCTACATCATCGATACGAACTTGAAGCAATCTTCTGTTCTCCGGTGCCATCGTTGTTTCCCAAAGCTGTTCCGGGTTCATCTCTCCAAGACCTTTGTAGCGTTGGATATAGGCACCTTTTTTAGCCGAAGACTCCACCTCTGCAAAGAGTTTGAGTAGATCGGTATCTCTGAACTCTTCGGTGATATGTCCTTGGATCTTTTGATGAATATGAATCGCTTCATTGTAATGAGGGTTGGTAAAGAGGACTTCATCGATGATCAGCTCTTCAAGCCCATCCTTGGTCTGTACAAAGAGATGAATTGTCTCTTCATTGATCGTTTTGCTAAGGATGTTGTACCCTAGATCATTAATGAATTTTTCAACTGTTTGTGCCAGTGTCTCATTTGACGTTCCCAGAATATCGGGGTTTTCGATCATATATCTTAGTACTTCAGGCAATGCAAAACGTTTTTCGATCTCCTTGAGTGTCATTTTGTAATAGGCAACCAGCTTAAAGAGATCAACAAGGTCATTGGTTCCCATGGTGTCACTTTCGATAGCAGTAATACCATTTTCAATCAGATAGTCGTTCAATGCCTTGTCATCTTTGAGATAGGTCTCATTCTTACCTTTTTTGTAACGGTAAAGCGGTGGCTGTGCCAGGTAAAGGTATCCTTTTTCAATGACCGGTCTTAGGAATCTAAAGAAGAAAGTCATTAAAAGAGTCTGGATGTGACTACCGTCAACATCGGCATCGGTCATGATGATGATCTTGTGATATCGTAGTCTATCCTCATCAAATTCTTCACCGATGCCACACCCAAGTGCCGTGATCATATTTTTGATCTCATCGGATTTGAGAATTTTGTCTAAACTTGCTTTTTCAACATTGAGAATCTTACCTTTAAGCGGCAAGATTGCTTGGAATACTCTATCCCGTCCCTGTTTTGCGGAGCCGCCTGCAGAGTCTCCCTCAACCAGGTAGATTTCAGAGATCTCAGGGTCTTTGCTCTGGCAATCCGCGAGTTTTCCCGGAAGTGTCCCGATACTCATGGAGTCTTTGCGTTTGACCAGGTCTTTGGCTCTTTTGGCTGCATCTCTTCCTCTGGCCGCCAGGAGTACCTGTGCCATGATCGCTTTGGCTTCGATCGGTGTCTCTTCAAGGTATTTATTGAAGTTGTCAGAAAAGAATTTTTGAACCAATGGACGCACATAGCTTGAGCCCAATTTACCTTTTGTTTGACCTTCAAACTGCGGTTCAGGCACACGTACCGATACGATGGCTACCAAACCTTCTTTACAGTCATCGCCGGTGATCTTGGTGTTTTTTTCTTTGGCATTGGCATTGTTGGCAATGTAGCTAGAAATCGAACGGGTAAGCCCTGCTCTAAAACCGGTCTCATGTGTACCGCCTTCAGGCGTTTTGATGTTGTTGACAAACGAAAGTACTTTATCGGTATCGGAGTCACAGTACATAAAAGCGATATCGATTTCAATATCATCTACCTTGCCTTGAAAAAACTGAATGCTTGAAAGCGGTGCTTTGGTATTCATATCTTCCACAAACTGGCTTAACCCGCCTTCAAAATGGAATACTTCTTGTGTGCCGTCTCTTTCATCCTTGAACTCGATTTTTATTTGTGGATTGAGGTAGCACAGTTCTTTGAATCGTTTCATCAAAATAGATTTTTGGAATTCGACTGTTTCGGTAAAGATGGTTTCATCGGGCCAAAATTCTATTTTTGTCCCTCTTTTTCTACTGCTGCCGGTAACAACCAATGGGTCTTGCGGAATCCCTTTTTTGAATGTCTGTTCATGGATACTGCCGTCACGGATGATTGTTAGATGCAATTCTTTAGAAAGAGCATTGACAACAGAGACACCCACCCCGTGCAAACCTCCGGAGACTTTATAGGTATCTTTGTCAAATTTTCCGCCGGCATGAAGAACGGTAAGTACGACAGTAGCGGCTGAGATTTTTTCCGTAGGGTGTTCAGTAACAGGAATCCCCCGGCCGTTATCTTCTATAATGGCTGAACCGGCTTTGGTAAGTGTAACCTTGATCGTATCACAAAAACCGGCCATTGCCTCATCGATCGAGTTGTCGACTACTTCATAGACAAGATGGTGAAGTCCTCTTTCGGAAGTATCTCCGATGTACATCCCCGGTCTTTTTCTGACTGCTTCAAGACCTTTAAGAACCTTAATATTACTGGCACCGTAATCACTCATATCTTTGACTCCAATTTATGCTTATATATAATATATATTTTAGCCAAAAGTTGCTTAGTGCTTGACCTTAACGAAGCATCCCGTTTTGCTGTTTTTTCGTACTGACAATGTCGATTTCATCGGGATCGATGAAATTTTCTCTTGCATAGGCATCAATGGCATAACGGCCGACCATTGCGGCATTGTCGGAGCAGTATTCGAATGAGGCCAAATGCATGGTTTTTTTATACTCTTTGCAAAGTGTATCATAGGCATTTCGGAGGTATTGATTGGCTGAAGCCCCTCCTACAATGGCGAAGTCTTTTATGCTGTTTTTGGCAAAGATCTTTTTGCTTTTTTGGATGAGGTGGAGTTTAACGGCTTTTTGGAAAGAAGCGGCCAGATCACACTTCTCCTGTTCGCTCATCCCGTCACTGCCTCCCAAGGCTTCCACTTCAAGGCGTACAGCATTTTTAAGCCCGGAAAGTGAAAAAGCGATCAAAGGGGAGTTGCGCATAGGGACCGGCAGATCAAAGCGGTTCTCATCCCCTTTGAGTGCAAGTTTTTCGATATAAGGTCCCCCGGGATAGCCAAGCCCCATCATTTTGGCAACCTTATCGAAGCTCTCGCCCACGCTGTCATCCATACTCGTAGCAAGGATCTTCATTTCAGTAAAATCTTTAACTTCGATGATTTGCGTGTGGCCTCCGGAGATGAGCAGGACAAGAAGAGGCATTAATGTCTCTTTCCCGATAAAAAGCGAATAGATATGGGCTTTGAGATGATGAACAGAAATCAGCGGTATCTCTAAGAGTGTTGCTAGGGTTTTTGCCATCGCGATCCCCTCAAGCAGGGTAACGCCCAGCCCGGGCTGATTGGTGACTGCGATCGCTTTGAGCTCATCAAAATAGGGTTTGGTCTCTTCAAGGATCTGTGGAAGTGCAACGGCATGAAGCCTTGAAGCAAGCTCCGGAACCACACCGCCATAGTTCGCATGTTCACTCTCTTGGGAGATCTTTTTGTGGTAGATGACTTCCTTGGTCTCTATCCGTGTAATAGCGATAGAGCTGTCATCGCAACTGCTTTCGATACTAAGAATCATTCTTCTTCCCCATTACTAAATTTTCTATCAGTTCCCATTTTCCATGTCCGCTATCAGTATTGATATGGCCTGCATGATGGAGGACAATCGGTGTAATACCAAAATGATCGGCGATCTTTCGGGCTTCCTCAAGGTTGATATAGGGATCGTTATCAGAGACGATCATTGTTACTTCTTTGGCATGCAGGGCATCAGGCAGGTTGCAGGGAAAGAAGGTTTTGATCGTCTCTACCTCTGTGGTGAGAGAAGGCGGCGATACAAGAAAGAGTCTTCTGACAGTGGGTATCTCTTCAAATGAGAGCCAAAACCACAGGGTATTGGCCAAAGAATGGCAGATAACGGTGTCAGGTTTGAACTCTTCAAGGATCGCTTTAACCTGCTTCATCCAGCGGTTTTTAGAAGGGAAATGACAATTGTCAAGAAGAGGGAAAGAGACCGTTCCATAGTTCTGCGCCACGGCTGCTGCCAGCTCGGCCTGCCAATGGGGGGTATCGCTTCCGCCCCATCCGTGCAGGATGAGTATCTTATCTTTGATGGACATATGCTCTTACCTCTTTATCGATCATGATGATCTCTTTCAGATTGTTAGGCGTGATCGTTTCAAATTTCTGATAGGCATCCAAGACGATGTCACTCATGCCAAAAAAAGAACATCTACCTTTTTCAAATGCTTTAATCGCCTCTTCATTCGCCGCATTGACAGTGACACCCAGATGCGGATGGGCTAAAAGATGGTTTTTGATCTGCCAGATGGGATAGTGTTTTTCACAGATAGGCAGAAATTCGATACTGCCCATCCCCAGAAGATCTACCGCAGGCAGAATGGGTTCTTCCACTTTTCCTTGTAAAGCAAAAGCGATCGGCAGTTTCATATCCACCCCTGCAAAATGGGCTGTGGTTGATCCGTCCTTGAACTCTATAAGGGCATGAACGATTGATTTTTTTTCGATCAGGGCATCGATTTGAGGGGTATCAAATAGCCATTTGGCTTCAAGCAGCTCAAAGAGTTTATTCATCATGGTAGCCGAGTCGATCGTGATCTTGTTCCCCATGGACCAGTTCGGATGCTTAAGGGCATCTGCAAAAGTCGCAGATGCCATTTTTGAAATCTCCCATTCCCTGAAGGCTCCGCCGCTTGCAGTGATATAAAGTTTGGAAACAGGTCGCTCATTTAAAAGATACCATAATCCAAAATGTTCACTATCAATAGGAGTAATGAGAGAAGTATCTATGAATTCTCCTGCTACGACCAGGGATTCTTTATTTGCAAGGGCGACTTTTTTACCGAGGCTTGTCGCTTTGATAGTCGGTGCCAACCCCACATAGCCTACCAATGCATTAACAACGGTGCGGCTCTGAGACATCTCTATGATCTCCAAAATGCCTTCAGTTCCGCAAAATACATGGGAATGATTTACTCTGTCACGGTCTTTCTCGTTGGCGATAGCAACAAATTTTGGCTGATGGATCCTGATCTGTTCATTCAGCAGGTCGATATTGTTCCCTGCGACCAATGCTTCGATCTGTATGTGATAATGTTCGGCGATCACAAGGGTATTCACCCCGATCGATCCTGTCGAGCCAAGAAGAACGATACTGGACATAACCAAATTAGAGCAATGATCTCAAAGCGATAACCATGATGACCGCTCCAAAAAGATATCCGTCTATTCGATCAAGTATCCCTCCGTGTCCCGGAAGAAGGTCTCCACTGTCTTTTACCCCTGCTTCACGTTTGAGATAACTTTCAAAAAGGTCTCCAAATACCGAAGCCACAGAAGTAGCCAAAGAGACGATAAAGGTGATACCCCAGTCTGCAACATATAGCCCGGCAAAACTTCCGACTAGGGTAGCGATAATGACCCCGCCAAAGACACCTTCGAGGGTTTTGTTGGGGGATGTGTCTGAAAATTTGGTTCTGCCTATCGCTTTTCCGGTAAAAAATGCACCCACATCGGTCAATGCCACGACGACTAAGAGCCAGAACATCGACTCGATCCCAAAATCCTCATAGAGTATCAGGAAAAAGAGGATACCGCTTACCGGATAAAGGAAGGGCAAGAGCAACCGTTTGTCAAAGTTGTGAAAATAGGCCAGTGAACCTGCAAAAATGATCGCCATAAAGAAAAAAAGATCATCGGGGTTCGGATAGAAATAGGCTACGATCCACAGTACTATGGCCCAGACATACATTGAAGGGGCGGTAAGATCGAATAGTTTCATCGCTTCATAAAAAGCAAAGATATAGATCGCTCCTAAAAAGGTCCACATGATAAAAAAACTGTCGATCCATCCTATAAAGGCTACCAATGCCAATAGGACCAATCCGGTCATCCACCGTTCTTGATAATCTGTAAAAAATTTGGTCATACTCTCACTCCCCGCTCATTGAGAAATTATGTCATTATATCATGCTTTGGGTTACAAGGCACTTCCAAAGAAGTTAAATTCTGATCTCAACCCCTTCTTTTGTAATCCGGATGGTTTGGTAGTGTGTATAAAAGACATTGGAGCCTTCCTGAAGTTTGACAAATTTACGTTTGGTATAGTCTACGTCATAGTCTCCGGGATTTTTGACCGAAAAATCAACACAGAGTTTTGCAGCCGCTTCGATCACGTTTTGCGGAAGGTTCTGTTTGTCGGTCCTGATTATAACATGCGAAGAGGGGATATCGCGTATATGCATCCAGACATCATTGGCTTTTGCCAGCCCTAGCAGTTTTTGGTTCTCGGTGCTGTTTCTTCCTACAAAAACCTTGTAATCATCGATCCAAAAGAGCTCACCCTCTTTGAGTTTTTCTTTTTTTCGCTGTGACTTGGCACGTTTTGGGACCAGAAGTTCCAGCGTGTAAGGGTCTTTAGCCTGCGATAGAGCATAGTAGATATTCTCATAAAAGCTTTTTTTGCTCTCTAGATTTTCTTTTTCGATATGGATATGGGTCGCTTTGTTCTTGGCGCGTTTGGCAAGATTGAAATAGTAATCACCCATGCGGTTGACCATGACGCTTTTAGGCAGTTCTATGGTGATCGCTTTGCCTTCAAAGTCATAGGTTTCAAGCTGGGTATTATAGGGTTTGATCTGATAGAGATTTGCCAAAATAATATTGGCATAATTTTTGTACGTTGTCTCTTCGTCTTTGAGCTTTTCCGGGCTTGGCAACTGTGCTAAAAGCTGTTCAAGTTTCTGGATTTTTTTTTCTATCTGGGAACATTTTTGTTTTTTGAGCTCGTCAACTTTTTTCTCTTGGATTTTGTGGTAGATCGATTCGAGATAGGCATCGATATCATCTATGGTTTGAGGTGTTTCCTTTCTCTCAAACGGTGGAACGGCAAGCAGTTCGATACCGGGCCGGATGACACGGAATGAACTCTCAGCATCGATGTGCCTGAGCGCTTCGATGATGATCTCGTTATCATCGAGAAGTATGGCATTGGTATATTTACCCGTAAATTCCATCTGCAGATAGACGATTTGATCTTTGTAGCTGCTTTTTGGAGCGATTTTTAAACGCAGGATGCGATCATTTTGAGGGATGGAAACTTCAAGGAGTCTGCTCCCGGAAAGCAGGCTGTGAAGCAGAGCATCAAAGGGGGCATTGTAGCCTTGAAGCGGCCTTTGGGAAGGGGCTTTGTAAATGACGGAATGACCTCTGGTGAGATTGAAAAAATAACTGTCATTTTTTCCAAACGTGATCTCAAGGGTATTATCCTCGGTTCGTCTTGCACGGCTGATAGACGAAAATTCACCCAGATGTTTGGCAATAGCTTGAAGTTCGTACAGTTTCATGAGAGTCTTTTTAGGTGGTTTCATTCATCGCGTGCCTCATTTCAATGACGATATTTGAGCCATGCAATGATTAGGATATATCTAGCGGCATTTTACCATAAAAATATTTTGGTATAATTCGCGTAACGTAATATACTAACAGCATTTAATCAAGGATAAAAAATGGGACAAACCATTACTGAGAAGATTTTTTCTGAGCACGCCGGACATACAGTCAAGGCAGGAGAGATCGTGAGAGTAGATATCGATATGATCATCGGTAACGATATCACGACCCCTATCTCTATTCGTGCTTTTGAAGAGAGCGGGGCTGAGAAATTGGCCAGACCGGATAATTTTTGTATCGTTATGGACCACTATATCCCTGCAAAAGATATCGCTTCAGCAAACCAGGCGAAGATCAGCAGGGATTTTGCTTACAAACATGACTTGAAGTACTTTTTCGATGAAAAGGATATGGGTATAGAGCATGCGTTGCTTCCTGAGAAAGGACTTGTGATCCCAGGAGATGTGATCATCGGTGCGGACTCTCACACCTGTACCCACGGTGCGCTTGGTGCATTTTCTACCGGTATGGGAAGTACCGACCTTGCATTTGGGATGATTACGGGCGGTAACTGGTTCAAGGTACCTGAGACGATCAAGGTGGTATTGACTGGTAAACCGGGTAAACACATCTACGGAAAAGATATTATCCTGGAGCTTATCCGTATGATCGGAGTGGACGGGGCACTCTATAAAGCGATCGAGTTTACCGGTGAAGCCGTTCAGTACCTTGGTATGGCAGACAGATTTTCTATCGCCAACATGGTGATCGAAGCGGGTGCAAAGAACGGTATCTTTGCAGTCGATGAGGTGACACTCAAGTACCTTGAAGAGAGAAAAGAGGCAAACGGCGCTCTAAGAGCAGAACCGAAGATTCATTACGCTGATCCGGATGCGGTTTATTGCCAGACATTGACGATCGATACGGCGGCTCTTTCACCGGTCATCGCATATCCGTTCCTTCCATCTAACGGTAAACCGGTAGAGCAGGCGGTTGCGGATGATCTGAAGATCGATCAGGTGATGATCGGTTCTTGTACGAACGGACGTATCGAAGACCTTAGGGTGGCTGCCCAGATCATGAAAGGCAAAAGAGTGGCGAGACATACGCGTATGATCGTTACTCCTGGAACGCAGAAGATATTGCTTCAGGCACAGCATGAAGGGTTACTGGATATCCTTATCGAGGCAGGAGCGGTTGTTTCCAACCCGACATGTGGAGCATGTCTTGGTGGGTACATGGGTATCTTGGGGGATGGTGAAAGATGTGTGGCAACGACCAACCGTAACTTCGTAGGTAGAATGGGAGCAAGAACTTCCGAGATCTACCTTGCCAACTCAGCGGTTGCTGCAGCTTCAGCGATCGCCGGGAAGATCGTCGATCCTAGAGATATCTAGACCAGGTTGACATGAACAATATTTATCGGATTGTTCTGTTCTTTCTACTTTTTTTGAGCAGCCTGGGCGCATCATTCTACGATGTGCAACTGGGCAGTTTTAGAAACTATAATGGGCTTACAGCCTCTCTTTCAAAAATTAAAAACGATACCTATAAACATAAAATCAGTATAGAACAAAAAGGCGATCTTTTTTATGTTTATTCAAGAGGGTATGATAACAATGCAGAAGCTCAAAATGCACTGCATTTTTACAAAAAAATATTTAAAGATGCTTTTATCAAAGAAACAGTAGGGAATATTTCCCATAGAAGCAGCTATCATCAAACTATATCACAAAAACAATCTTGGCAAAACACATATGCCAGATCCTCACCTATCCAAAATGTTTCAACAAAGTTACCAAACAGAAAACAAAACTTTTCATTTGCTGACCAATTAAAGCGAAAAGTATTTTATCTCTGCTATGAAGGCAAAAAAAGGGAATGGTCAAACCTGTAGTAAAAGCTGTATTCAATCAAAACTTTATCACTTACTCTTCAGAGACGATCAACATTCCGCCAATCGTTACCTATTATCGGTTCATCAACAATGATCTCTATATCAGTGTAGGAATGTTCAATGTGACTAAAACACGAAGCAGACTGGTAGGTGTAACAGATAAATATCTACGCACTGCCAATTGGGCAGATGGCAAACGGGTTCAGGATGTAAGGCTTTATTTTAACAAACGTGATGCCATCGTCTTTGCGAATATTCGCTAAAACCCGGCATTCGGATCAAATCCAAATCCTCCTCCGCCAAAGTCTGGCGTTCCAAAACTTATCTGTGAAAAACTCGGGTCCTCGTACCCGTGCTGTACCGATGTGCCTCTTAGCATCGTGATGTCCATTTTCGGATCGATCCCTTTAGGACAGGCAGCGGTACATTCCCCGCATAACGTACAGTCCCAGACACCGTTGGTTTGGATATGATCAATGATCTCTTTGACATCATTCTCACGTTTATCTGTGCTGTAGCGATAGGCGCGTGTCAGGGCAAAAGGCCCTAAAAAGTCAGGATTGACCGCCAAAACAGGACATGCGGAGTAGCAGCTGTCGCAGAGGATACAGTCTGTTTGGGTTTCGGTGCGTTTTTCATCCTGGGGGGAAAGAGAAGCTTCCCGGCTTTCATGAAGCCAAGCCTGGGATCGTCTGAGGGTCTCTTTGGCATGATGTTTGTCCACTTTGAGATCCCGCAGCACAGAGTGATACTGCAACGGTTCAATGATATCCCCGTCTTTGATCTTATAGCTGCATGAAAGCTCTGATCTTCCGTTGACCCGAACGGCACACGTTCCGCAAACCGAGGACCGGCATCCTGCTGAAAAAGTGAGCGTTGCATCGATGGAACTCTTGATATGTTCAAGCGCTCCAAGAAGGGTGCTCTCCTGATCTGGAAGCGAGTACTCTTGATGTGCATTGGTTTGGCTGCGTAAAATCTTTATCTTCATACCGTTGCCTCCTTGTTCCACTCGATCACAATATGCTTTTTGAATGTTTCGTCATCCTGCGTTTCAAATCCCTCTTTGTAGTGTGCTCCTCTGCTTTCATCTCTGGCAATGGCTGAAGAGATGATGGCAGGAGCAAGCAGCAAAGCACTGGTAAACTCTAAGAAATCCGTGAGATTGGTATTGTTAGTAGGGCTTTTGTCCTCGATCCCCATTTTTGAAAGTGCCGTTTGCATTGCGATGACCTCGTCAAGCATACGATGCAGTGAAACATTGTTGCGGATAATGCCTACATCCTCATAAAATCGTCTTCCCATTTCTTCTCTATGGGTGTAGAAATTCAGAGTACTTTTTTTTGTATAGATCTCCTGGATGTAACGCTTGTCTTTTTCTAGCTGAGTATTGTCGGCTGGTTTGGAGCTGGCATAGATGGCATGTTTGGCTGCATTTTCTCCTGCGAACTTTCCAAAAGCAGTGATCTCAAGCAATGAATTACCACCCAAACGGTTCGCTCCATGCACTTTGGCATTGGAACACTCTCCGACTGCAAAGCATCCTTTGATGCCGTTTACTTCCAGTGCATCATCTACATCGATACCGCCCATCGTATAGTGGGCAACCGGTTTGATGGGGATAAGTTCGCAAGCCGGGTCCACATGCTCATGCAATTTGCATAGCTCTACCTCTTGTGGAAGGAGTTCCATCAGTTTTGCAACACCAAGATGCCTCACATCCAAAAAGACCTCTTTGCCATTCTGCATCTGGGTAAAAATCGCACGGGCTACTTCATCTCTGGGTTTGAGTTCATCGATGAAGCGTTCACCGTCACTGTTGAGCAGATAGCCGCCTTCTCCTCGGGCACTCTCTGAGATCAGAATGCTTGAGTGTTTGAGCGCGGTGGGATGGAACTGGATAAACTCCATGTCCGAGATGGAGCCTCCGGCACGAAGTGCTGCTGCTATGCCGTCACCCGTAGCACCGTAGGCATTGGTCGTAAACCCATGGTAGATCGAACCATACCCGCCTGTAGCGATGATGACCGATTTGGCATCAATCTGTTTGATCTCTCCTGTACGCATCTCTAAGAATGTTGCACCTTTGATCGTACCGTCTTTCGTGATGAGATTGAGCAGATAGTGTTCATCCAAAAAGTCGATATCCTTTTTAAGGCAGGTATCATAAAGGGTATGCAGGATCTTCAATCCCGTATAGTCCTGCGCATAACAGGCGCGTTTGGCACTAGCCCCGCCCATTTGACGCTGCGCGATGCTTTGGGTTCCCACACCGTCATTGTCAAGACGTGAGAACGGTACGCCGATAGAGTCAAGCCATGCGATCGTATGGGGTGCATCGCCGCACATGCGCCGAACCATCTGTTCATCACTAAGCCCACGCCCTGATTTGACAGTATCTGCAATATGTGAAGCGATATGATCTTCGTTGACATTGCCCAAAGCAGCATTAATCCCGCCCTGTGCCATCGAGGTTTGTGAGTTGGTCGGATAGGATTTTCCTGCGACTACCACCGAAGCTCCCATCTGTTTGGCTGCCAATGCGGCACTCAGTCCCGCACCGCCACTGCCGATCACTAAAATATCTACCATGAAAAAATCCTTTTTCATTTTATTCAAATGATAAAATCTGTCATCCAAAAATGCCATTAAAAACAGTACAAATTGCATACTTGAAAATTGTATGTTGCGTTTTGCACGGTTATTTGCACTTAAACATTTAGTTCTTATGTAGGAATACTTGAATATTTTCCACTATGCCTTCCAAAAGCTTAATCCTCGCTTCTTTACTGGTCCATGCGATATGCGGGGTGACAAGCAGTCGCTCGGATGCTTCGACATGCATCAGGGGATTAGCGGTTTCGATCGGTTCTTTGGCAACGACATCCAGTCCAGCATAGATAGAACGTTCATTTAGTTCCTTGGCAAGGTCTGATTCATTGATGATGCCTCCGCGTCCTAGGTTAAGTAGTATGCTTCCCTCTTTAAGCAGTTTGAGGTTGTCTACATTGATGAGATTTTGGGTCCGCTCATTTAAAGGAGCATGAACGGAGATGATGTCAGAACTGCTTAGCAGCTCTTCCAGGCTCAGGTGAGGATAGTGGCTTTGCAGGTTTTGCCCTGAAGTGGAGTGATAGGTCACGTTTGCTCCAAAGACCGTTGCGACTTTGGCAACTTCCTGTCCGATAGCTCCCAGCCCGATGATCCCCCACTGTTTCCCTTTGATTTCGTAAAAGGGCCTGCTGATATCGGTAAAAAGCCCTGAAGCGCTCCATGCTCCGCTTTTAACGGCATGATCGTAGTAAGCCATTTTTTCCAAAAGATAGAGTGCCATCGCAAAAGTATGCTGTACCACACTGGCAGTAGAGTAGCCTGCGACATTCTTGACCTCTATGCCCATCGTTTTGGCCGCAGCCAGATCGACATTGTTCATCCCGGTAGCCGCAATGCAGATGAGTTTGAGGTTAGGTGATTCTTCCATCATCTGTGCATTGATGACAACTTTGTTGGTAATGATGATCTGGGCTGTTTGGATGCGTTCCAAGGTTTGCTCAGGGCTGGTAGTTTGGTGAATGGTAACCTCTCCAAATTGATTGAGGACATCTAAACTTAGATCTTCTCCAAGGGTTTTTGCGTCAAGTACGACGATCTTTTGCATCGCTTTTATTCTCCTTGTAATGTAATCACGATCGTTCGACCGCTTGCATAGTCTCTGTGTTCATAGAGATAGATCCCCTGCCAGGTACCAAGCCCCAGCTTTCCCCTCATGATAGGAACCGTCAATGAAGTGCCCAGCATCATATTTTTGAGGTGTGCAGGCATATCATCGCTTCCTTCATAGGTATGTTTGAATTTGGGATAGGATTCTGGGACCAGGTCGTTTAGAAATGTTTCGGTATCACTGCGTACACCGGAATCGGCATTTTCATTGATACAGATACTGGCACTGGTATGTTGCAAAAAAAGGTTTGCAAGGCCGGTATGCCCCTTACCGTCCAAAAGTGTTTCGATTTTATCTGTGATGAGATGCATTCCACGCGGATAGGGTGGAAGCTTGAGGATGGTTTGTTTAGTGATCATTGATCTGGCTGACGATCTGGGTTGCTCGTTGTTTTGCTTCTTCGACTTCGTCTAGAACGAGACTTATGGCCATACGGCGGCCTACATGTGACTCGGGTTTTCCAAATACCCTTACATAACTGTTTTTGCTGAAGGCATCATCCGGGATCTCAAGTACCGGCGTATGGCTTTCATTTTTGGCTTTATAGGCCCCGCATGCTCCGCTGCCGTACATCATGAAGTCAAGCGGCAGTCCGAGCACGGCTCTTACATGCAGGGCAAATTCGCTCTGGCTTTGGGTAATGAGTGTGACCATTCCCGTATCATGTGGTCTTGGAGAGAGTTCTGAGAAGTATACTTCATCCCCTTTGACGAAGAACTCCACACCAAAGATACCGCGTCCGCCAAGACCGTCAGTGACCGCTTTAGCGATCTCTTTTGCTTTTTGCAGTGCTACATCGCTCATGCTCATCGGCTGCCAGGAGAGGATGAAATCCCCATCCTGCTGAACGTGCCCGATCGGTTTGCAGAAACTCGTACCTGTTTCGTTACGCACGGTTAAAAGGGTGATCTCATAGTCGAACTTGATAAACTCTTCAACGATCAGTTCGCTGGCATCGCCGCGTGCTTCTTTGGCAATCTCCCATGATCTTTCGATATCTTCAGGGGTTTTGGCAATACTCTGCCCATGCCCTGATGAACTCATCACCGGTTTGATGACACACGGGAATCCCATCTTTTCACCGGCCTCTTTAAGACCTTCAAGCGTGGTGACAAAAGTATAATTGCTGGTTTTAAGATTCAAAGTCTCTGCAGCAAAGACACGGATATTTTTACGGTTCATCGTTTTGTTGACGGCTTCGGCGTTGGGGATAACGTGAAAACCTCTTTTCTCTGCTTCAAACAATGCATCGATACTGATCGCTTCGACTTCGGGAAGGATGAAGCTTGGCTGTTCTTTTTCGATCAAAGCCAAAACGGCTTCTTTGTCCTGCATATTGATCGCATAAGCCCTGTTGGCTACCAGATGGGCAGGGGCATTTTCATATTTGTCAACGGCGATCACCTCTACGCCAAGACGCTGTGCCTCTATGGCCACTTCTTTACCAAGTTCACCCGAACCAAGCAGCATGATCTTAATGGAGTTTTGTTGTAATGGAGCTGTAAATGTCATAGAAAAACCTTCATAGTTGATTCGTATGATTTTAGCGAAAAGTTGAATAATCTAAAATGAGTTGAGGAAAAAAAGAAAGTGATTTAAAAGTAAAAGTGTATGGAAGTTGCAGGGGGAAATCCCTGCAAAGAGCTTCTTAGAGTCTTGACTCGAATCTTCTGAGCATGAAAAGTTTTTTAAGGATTTTCTTGCGGGTAGCAATTTTCTCTTTTTTCTTTTTCTCAGTCGCTGTTTCGTAGTACTGTCTTGCTCTTGCTTCAGTTACGATAAGGTTTCTATCGCACTGTCTTTTGAACTTTCTGTAAGCATCATCAAAAGAATCACGTGAATTAAGTTGAATTCCTGGCATAAAACGGCACCCCCTTCCTTATCAAAATTTCCCGGTTACATTACCGGAAGAGATAAATGTGAAGCGGATTATATCGAAAGTTCTTTAATTTGTGATAAAATGAGTTCAAACGAAACAAGAGGAGTTTTGTGTGGGGTTTTCCTTTCCTTCCGTTCAAGAAGTAAGTCGAAAAAGTATTGAAACATTGCAGCGGTTTCCATTGACATTGTTATCTTCTTTTATTGCGACATTTATAGGGATATATCTTATTGAAGAAGAACCGTATGGTCTTGATGAATATGTTTTGATGTTTGCAAAGATTATATGGAGTGCATCATTGGGAATATTTGTTTTTACGGCGGTGACTCTCCTAAAAGATACAATCAGAAAATCAGTCTATCATGGAATAATGATTTTAGCTGTTTTTGGTTTGGTGTTATATTATTTTAATTTGCCCCAGACTTTATTTGAATATAGGTTTGCAAACATAGCTTATCAACATTTTTTTCTCAGTCTTTTATTTTTTCTAGCGATTTTTTGGACTCCTTATATAAAGACCGATATTGAAAACGGTGCGTATTGGGAATATGCTAAAAGATTATTTTTTTCACTTTTGCAACGGTGATGTTTACAATAGTGATGATCATAGGTATAGACGGAGCAATGTATGCTGTGGAAAAACTTTTTGAACTTGATATCCAAGGCAAGAGATATGCTCAGATTAATCTTCTAATTGTCGGTTTATTTTCTGTAGGGTATTTTCTTTCACAGATTACCTCAAAACCTTTGGCATTAAAGCAAAATTTTCAAATTTCAAATGTCGAAAAGTTTTTCACCAAGTGGGTTTTGACACCTTTAAGCCTGATTTATTTTATTATTCTCTATGTGTATACATTCAAAGTATTGGTTACTTTAGAATGGCCAAAAGGTATACTGGCATGGTTGATCGTCTACTTTTCTTTGTTTGCAATATTGACCTATCTTTTTTGGACGCATTTTTCCAAAGAAGAGAGAGGTAAATGGCGCAGATTGATATGGTTGGCTGTATTTTTTCAGACATTTATGCTTTTTGCAGCCATTGGAATGAGAATTTCAGAGTATTCCTGGACAGAAGATCGTTATATGATCTTTATATTAGGGGTGTGGCTGTTTGGGATATCTGTTTATTTTTTGCTTCAAAAAGATGCAAAGATCAAATGGATATTTGTTTCACTTTCTTTGATTATTCTTTTTTCACAGACCGGTCCTTTCAGTGCATATCAAGTAAGCAAAAATGCACAGGTAAAACGTTTGGAGGTTTTTCTTGAGAGACTGAAAACTTTTGATAAAAAAGAAGAAGCGCCTATAAAAATACGTTTTGAGATTTCAAATATCATCGATTATCTTTATAGGTCTCAAGGTGTAGCTGTATTGAAAGATATGTTTCCCAAACAAGTCAAAGAATTTTTAATTTTAATGGAAAAAAGAGAAGAAAGAGAAAGGCAGATTAACAAAAAACAAAACAAGACAGGGTTGATGCTCAGAAAATGGACAGTGAAACACAAGAACTTTACAGAAAAACAGACAATTTTGCAATGTATTTAGTAGGGGAACTTGGGTTTAAGTATGTATCGCAATGGGAGTATGAGCAAGACAAAGAGGGAAATGAAACACAAAAAGGTTCTTATCATTATATCTCATTTAGTTCAAGAAATAATTTTGAGGTCATAGATATCAAAAGATATGATTATCTGATCTCATATTACGGTAATGAAGAAGCTGTAGATGAAAGCAATAAAACTAAATCTATACGAACACTCTATTTGGATGATACAGAAGTTATGATAGAGTATACCAACAACATTTTAACGATACAAAAAGGCAGTGATGTGGTTTATATCGATATGAAAGCATATATGCAAGGACTGACGGATACCTATGGATCCGAGTCTACGGTATTGTCAAGCGATATCTTATCGATTGAAGAAAGCAACGGTACAATGAGAGTAAAAGTTGTGTTTTTAAATATTGCTAAAAAGTATAATAAAGAAAAAACGTATTTTAATTTTTCGTCAAAAATTTTTTTTGACTTATAAAAAGGAGAATGTCAGATGCAAAAAGTCTATCAAAGCTGTTATGAATTGGATAAACGGTGTTATGAAGTGTATGGATTGAGCGAAGATATTTTGATGGAACATGCCGCATCAGGAATGGAGAAGCATATCCGTGAGCGTTTTGCACCGGGAAGTTCGGTGTTGATCGTTGCAGGCATGGGAAATAACGGTGCAGACGGTATCGCATTGGCGCGTTTGCTGCATGGGGACTATGATGTCAGGCTGCATCTTTTGTATCCTCCAAAGTCTAACATGGCACTTTTACAGCTTGAGAGAGCCCAGAAGCTTGATATTCACAAGGTAGAGGAGATGGAAGATGCCGATGTGATCGTTGATGCGATATTTGGTGCGGGGCTGGGCCGTGAACTGGATGAGCTGACACAGCATGCGATCCATCTGCTTAACAGTTTTAAAGGCTATAAGATCGCCTGTGATATCCCTACCGGGTTAGGGGATAGCGGACATTTGATGCCTTTGGCATTCCATGCGGATGTTACATTGACGATGGGAGCTTATAAGGAGTCTTTATTTTTGGATGAGAGCAAAGATACCATCGGAGAGATCAGGCGGATCGATCTAGGGGTAAGCCATAGCTTGTATGAAGGTGAGACCCAGACCTATCTGCTTGAAGCAACAGATCTCAAACTCCCCAGCAGAGCAAAACAGAGTACCCATAAAGGGCATTTCGGACATGCTGCGATCTTTACCGGTGAAAAAGAGGGGGCCGGCATCATCGCCGGGATGGCAGCGACACGTTATGGGGCAGGGCTTACGACCCTGGTGGTACATGAAAAGGTATCACCACCTCCCTATCTGATGAGTGCAACACTGATGCCTTCGACTGCTTCGGCTATCGCCATAGGGATGGGGCTTGGCAGCTATTTTGACGACAGTTTTTTGAAGCGTCATGTGATCAACAGCCACCTGCCCATCATTATGGATGCGGATGCATGCTATTCTCCCGAGTTGCTTTCGGTTGTCGAACAAAAAGACCGCCATATCGTACTCACACCGCATCCCAAAGAGTTTGTTGCATTGTGGGCGATACTGACAGGAGAAGAGCTTAGCATCTTGGAGGTGCAGGCGAAGCGTTTTGAGATCATGCGCCGTTTCAATGCCCGCTATCCGCATGTGACTCTTTTGCTTAAGGGGGCACATACTCTCATCATGCAGGAAGAGAAGCTCTATATCAACCCGCTTGGCTGCTCAAAGCTCAGCAAAGGGGGTAGCGGAGACGTGCTCAGCGGCTTGATCGTCTCCTTGCTGGCGCAGGGATATACGGGGATCGATGCGGCGATTCAGGCCTCTTTGGCTCTTTCAGTGGCGGCACGCCGCTTCATCGGTTCAAGCTATGCGATGCTCTCAACCGATCTGATAGACGAAGTGGCAAAATTGGAACTCTCTTAGCCGGCTGTTACGACTTTTATGCCAAAATGCGACCATGAAAAAAATAGCCATACTTTTTAGCGGCAAAGGAAGCAACTTTGCCCATATCGTCGAGACCCTGCATCACAAAGGAGTTGAGGTTGTCGTTGCCCTGACGAACAATCCCAATGCCGAAGGCAAACAGATAGCCTTGCAAGCCGATATCCCACTTGAGATCGTGGACTCCAAAAGCTTTGAAAGCAGGGAAGCGTTCGATGCGGTCGTTGTACAGACGCTTGGGAAATATCAGCCAGATCTTGCGGTTCTGGCAGGATTCATGCGCATTTTGACTCCGGTGTTCACCGATGCAGTGCGTTCGATCAATCTGCATCCCTCTCTTTTACCAAGGCATAAGGGGATGCATGCGATCGAAAAGAGCTATCATGATGCGTTTCCTGTAGGCGGTGTGAGCGTGCATTGGGTCAGCAGCGAGCTGGATAGCGGCGAGATCATCCTGCAAAAGGAACTCTCTAAAGAGGGGCTGGAGTTTGAAACATATGACAAAAAGATACGCCAGATAGAAAAAGAAGCGCTTATCGAAGCGATAAGAAAAGTTTTAAGTTAGGTGTGTTATAACCCGACATATCTAATATCAATATTGAACCCGTTTGAGCCTTATAAATAAGTCAAAAGGGGCATGAAAAGGAAAAAAATGAGTGATATTTTAAAAATCGGAAAATATGAATTTAACAGCAGGCTGATCGTAGGATCGGGCAAATACGACAGCTTTCAGACGACACTGGATGCGACATTGGCAAGCGGAAGCGAGCTGATTACCGTTGCGGTTAGAAGGGTGAACATTACTAACCCTGAAGAAGAGAACCTCATGAGCTATTTTAAAGATACCAATGTCAAGTTTCTTCCAAACTCGGCTGGATGTACAACCGCTGAAGAGGCGATCACGCTTTTTAGGCTGACCAGAGAGGCTACGGGTATCGATCTGATCAAGCTTGAAGTGATTGGCGATACACAAAAAACGCTCTACCCGGATGTGATCGAGACGATCAAAGCATGTGAAGTATTGGCCAAGGACGGTTTCACCATCATGGCTTACACCAGTGATGATCCGATCATGGCAAAGAGGCTTGAAGATGCCGGTGCACACGCAGTTATGCCGTTGGCTGCACCTATCGGTTCTGGGCTTGGGGTACAAAACAAGTTCAATATCCATTTCATCCGTGAAGCGATCAGCGTACCTGTGATCGTCGATGCAGGGATCGGATGTGCTTCTGATGCTGCGATCGCGATGGAACTGGGTGCGGATGGTGTACTGACCAATACGGCTATCGCAGGTGCAAAAGATCCGATCATGATGGCTGAAGCGATGAAATATGCGGTCAAAGCAGGCCGTATGAGCTACCTTGCAGGAAGAATCCCGAAACGCCCTTTCGCTACGGCCTCTTCACCGGTTGGTGGGATGATCTTCTAACTTTCGTATTTTCTCTTTTTCATAAAGAGGAAATACATTTGCTTCTATTCTATCTCAAATCTTCGTTTATACAACGGGCCTTTTTCACTCAGACTGCTTTCATAAAGCGAGATCTGCGGACGTATCTTTCCAAGCGTTTTGTCACGGTAGGTTTTGAGTGTCTCTTTGTAGGCTTTGTAATCATGGATGGCTTTGATGCGGCAAAGCGTAATGTGCGGTTTGAATCGGTACAGATTAAATCCTGCGGCTTTAAACTCTCTGGCTTTATCATAAAGCATCTTAGCTTGTGCCTTGGCAAAAAATACCTTCGGCGGCCTGCCGAAGTAGCCAAGTTCGGCTATCGCCACCTCTTCGCTTAGATGGGTAATGTTCTGCATCTTTTCGATAACGGGTGTTTCATCCATTATATTTCCCAAAAATACCCAGGTTAGATGCAGGTTCTCCTCTTCGACCCATTTGCCCTCAATGATACCTTCAAAATCTTTTTGGATGGCGGCATAGTCATCAAGGATGATGGGCGAAGCGATGAAGAGTCTCATAAATCAAAACCTTTTTACATAATTATATTGCATTTTGTCATTTCTTTTTCATTTTATTTGTAACTATGGCACAATAACAATCCGAAACAAAATGATTAAGGTATGTAAACGTATGAGCAATACAACCATCAAATGTCCAAACTGTGGTACGCAGATAGATGTCAACGAGATCCTTTACCATCAGCTTGAAGATGAGTACAAACAAAAGAACCTTGCAGAGCAGAAGAAACTGCGTGATGAGATAGAGGAAAAACGAAAAGAGTACAAGATGCACCTTGATGCGCTCAAAGCCAAGGAAGAAGCACTGCTTGAGGAGAAAGAGAGGTTTGATGAGCAGCTTCGCAAAGCGACCAACGCTTTGCTCAAACAGGAGCGTAACAAACTCTATGACGAGATCAAAAAAGAGCTGACCCTTGAGCAAAGCGAATCGGTGGCGCTGCTGCAGAAAGAGATCGAGGAGAAGTCCCGCCAGGTTCAGGAGCTCAATGCGGCCAAAGTACAGATCGAACAGCTCAAACGCGAAAAGGAAGAGGCGGCATCCATGGCCAAAGTGGAAGCACAGCTTGCACTCAGTGAAGAACTTAAACTTGAAAAAGAGAAAATGCTCAGACAGATGCGCGAAGAGAACGAACTGAAACTCAGAGCCAAAGACGAGCAGATCGAGCAGATGCGCCGTGATATCGAAAATGCCAAGCGAAAGGCCGAGCAGTCGAGTATGCAGGTGCAGGGTGAAGCGCTTGAACTTGTCATAGAGGGCTGGCTGGCTTCTCAGTTTCCTTTTGACAGTATCGAAGAGGTGAAAAAAGGAGCGTTCGGCGCAGACTGTATCCAGAGAGTGCATACACGCCAAGCGCAAAACTGCGGCATCATCTGTTACGAGAGCAAGAATACCAAGGCGTGGAGTGAGGGGTGGATAGGCAAGCTCAAGCAGGATATGCTGCAAGTGGGAGCAGATATCGGAGTGTTGGTCACCTCGGTCTATCCTGCGGGTATGGAGCGTATGGGATTTGTAGACGGCATCTGGGTATGCAGCCTTGATGAGTTTAAAGGTTCGGTTTCACTGCTTCGCGAGAGTCTTATCCGCATACATACAAGCGTTCAAAAAGAGGAAAATAAAGCCGATAAGATGACGTTGCTCTACAACTACCTCACCGGCAATGAGTTCAATATGCAGTTAAGAGCCATCGTCGATGGATTTATGCAGATGCAGGCTGAACTGGATAAGGAAAGACGCTCCCTCATGGCAAGCTGGAAGCGCCGTCAGAAGCTTATCGACGGCGTCTTGCAAAATACAACCGAGATGTACGGTTCGCTTCAGGGTATCGCAGGGAGTGCAGTGCTGGGGCACATCGAGATCCTGGAACTTCCTTATAGCGATGAGGATGAAATCTGATATAATGACCTTAAAAAACGATGAGGAATGAAAGATGAATGACATAACGCCAAAGCCGAGCTGGGAAAGAGTACTTTATACGATTTTGTATCTGATCATAGGGAGGTTTATCTCCATGGTGCTATTTGTCATCGCCATTACGCAGTTGATCTACAGCTGGATCGGTGGTGAACCCAATGACAAACTTCTTTTGTTTACCAAACATCTCTCCACTTATGCACAGCAGCTTGTTTTGTATGTCAGTTTCAACAGTGATGAAAAACCATGGCCGGCAGGGGAGTGGCCAAGTGATGCATAAGGGTGCTGACAAGATGTATCATTATGATGACAGGCAAACGCAAAAAGTATTGGAAGCGGTCTTTTATCTACCTGGGATGATCATGATATTGATTGTGTACGGGTTTATCTATACGAGTTTTATTGCTGTAAAACTCGCTATCCAAGAGTATGGATTAACCTTTATGGCCTATATGCCGAGTATTCTTTCATTGGTTGCCTATCCTGTGATCCTCTATAGAACAAGGAAAATGTTCCAATCTCAAAAGAGACTATCGGCTGTTGCCTGGATGATGGCCACTGCATCAGTGATCATTGTGGGGCTTTATTGGCATCTTCTGCATATCATCCCGTAAAAATTACTTCATAGTCCTTACATCCAGGAACTGTCCGCTCTCATAATGGAGGAGTTCATCAAAAGTGCGGATCAGCGTGCTTGCTGCGATAGGAGCTTCCTGGATCGGTCCTTCTTTGAGTTTGTGGACGATAGGATATTCATTTTCATCGTGATAGTCTATGATCTCGTGCAGCATCGGTGTATCGATGATGCCGGGGGCAAGTGCCGTAAAGTGAACCCCGGGAGTCTCTTTGGCATAGACATTGAGCAGTGCATTGAAGGATGCTTTTGAGACGGCGTAGGCCCCCATTCCTTTATATCCGTTGATAGCAGCACCCGAACTGATACCCACTACTTGTTTGACTGTGGCGTATGCTAGTAGTGTATCGATAAGCTCTTTGTTTGCCCAGCAGTTGATATCAAATATTCTTCGCATATCTTCATTATTGGTCTCTTGCAATGTCTGGATCTCACCTACCGCCCCGGCATTAAGGATCACCAGGTCAAAGTGATGACCCTGTACAAACGGTTTAATGGTCTCTTTCAGGAGGAAAGTTTCTTGAAGATCATAAGGGAAAAAGAAAAATTTCGGTGAGCGGTTAAATGCTTGCGGAAATGTCCGTCCGATGGCATAAACAGTATCTCCTCTTTCCAGGTAGGCTTCCGCCAAAGCTTCTCCCAGGCCTGAACCAACCCCTGTAATCAGTATATTTTTCATCTCCACTCCCTTTTTTTATGTTTTGCCATGTATGCTATAATTATACAAAAAAAGGATTACAAAAAAGGACGCAGAGATGGGCAAAGAAAAAGAAGTAAAAACGATAGAAGAGCGGATCGAACGTATTTATCAGATGGCGAAAGAGCATTTCGGTGAAGTCCGTTTTGTCGGCGTAAAACTGCACAACAAGATAGGTTGGGTTGCCAAGATCCAGTTTGATGAATTTGAATCTTTGATTGCAGAAGGAGAAAATGCAACTGAAGCCCTGAGAAACTTGCGTAAGCGTCTTAAAAAGATCATCGACCGTTACAATATGGTCTAAAATCTAAAAAAACAGAAAGTATAAAACAGTGAAGAATAATATTATATTGATCGGTTTCATGGGGGTAGGGAAAGGTACTACCGCTCGTGCTTTTGCCAAAAAATACGGAATTTATAACATCGATACGGACGATCTGATCGAGTCTAAAGAGAACAAAGAGGTCAAAAAAATCTTTGAAAAACATGGAGAGGCTTATTTTAGAGCACAGGAACAGGCAACTGCAGACTGGATCGAAAAGTGTGTAGATGGTACGTTGATCAGCTGCGGAGGCGGTTTTTATAAGGTGAACAACCTCAAATCACTGGGAACGGTTGTGCTGTTGGATGCCTCATTTGACTGGATCCTTGATCGTCTCAAGACAGCCAAGAACTCTAAGTCAAAACTGGCTAAACGTCCTTTGTTCTCTAAAGAGAAAGAGGCTAAAAAACTTTATAAAGAACGTGAAAAAGCCTACAAAGAAGTAGCCGATGTGATTATCAAAGTCAAAGGAAAAAGTTTAATTCAGATCATTGATGAGATAGCGCAGAAGTGTAATGTAACCACCACCACGGCGGAGACTAACTAAAAAACCGCCAATTATTTTCTGTTCTTCTGCCAATGGTCAAGACTTTTATAAGCAGCCGTCAAAAGCCCGAAGATCAGCATTGTACTGACCATGCAATAAGGTGCCTGCTCCATAAAGGGAACATTTGAGGAAGAAAGGGATGCGATCACATAGATCCATACGGTAAATGCAGCAATGCCCAAGCCTCGTTTTAGCCATACGATGAGTCTGTCAGTCGTCTTTATATCCATAGAGGATATTTTATCCTAATTTGTTATAATTTCGCGAATATAAATAAAGAGTATCAATGCAAAGATTTGAAATCTATCTTAAAGAGAACCTGCCGCATGTTAAAAGCTTTCATCCCATTTATGAAGATGCGCTGGGAGCGATGCTGGATGCGGGTGGCAAACGTTTCCGCCCAATGCTGTTGCTTAGCATCGTGGAAGCCTATGAACCGCTGCTCTATGAGTCGGCACTTCCGGTAGCACTTTCTTTGGAGATGTTTCATACCTATTCACTTATCCATGATGACCTTCCTGCAATGGACAACGCCGACCTAAGACGCGGCCATCCTACACTACATAAAAGGTATGATGAGGTGACAGCCATCCTTGCAGGAGATGCGCTCAATACCGATGCATTTTACCTGATTGCCAAAGCACCTCTTAGAGAAGATGTAAAGATCAAACTGATCGAATTGCTTGCTTTGAATGGAGGCAGCAGAGGTATGGTGCTCGGACAGGCTTTGGACTGTTACTTTGAAAAGACCCCTCTTACGCTTGAGCAGATCAAAGAACTGCATATCAACAAGACCGGAAAGCTGGTCGCGGCAAGTTTACAGATGGGTGCGGTGATCGTCGGACTGGAGAAAAGCCTGCAAGAAGAGATCTATGCTTTTGGGATCGATCTTGGGCTTTTGTTTCAGATCCAAGATGATATCATCGATGAGACACAGGATGAAAGAGAAGCGGGTAAAACGACAGGTAATGATACGGATAAAAACAGTTTTGTAAATTTGCTTGGCCTGGATGAGAGTATTGCACAGGCCGATGCGTTGGCCCAGGATCTGCAAAGACGGTTTGAAGCATTTGATGTAAAAATGCAGCAGGCATTAAAACCTCTGATGGATCAATACCTTTACAGGCATAGATAACCAAGAGGTCTTGGTTTTGCTTTTGGGCAAAAGCGAATCCAAGCCCTCTGGAGTATGGCAGAGCACGAAATGTTCTAAGAAAAGAACTTTGGGCATAGTTTAAAAGCTTTTATTGAAAAGCGTCAATGAATTCAAAAAGGAAATAATATGGCAATGACTGAGCAAAATGCGATGCGTAAGAAAATGGCGAATACGATCCGTTTTTTGGCAGCGGATATGGTACAAAAAGCAAATTCGGGACACCCGGGTGCACCGATGGGGTTGGCTGATATCGCAGTGGTTTTGAGCGAGCATCTCAAGCACAATCCCAAAAATCCAAAATGGCTGAATCGCGACAGGCTTGTCTTCTCGGGCGGTCATGCTTCGGCACTGATCTATTCACTGCTTCACCTTTGGGGATATGACGTAAGTCTGGAGGATCTCAAAAGTTTCCGTCAGCTTGATTCTAAAACGCCAGGACACCCCGAGTACGGGCATACTCCCGGTGTAGAGATGACGACGGGTCCTTTGGGCCAGGGGATCGCCAATGCGGTAGGTTTTGCAATGGCAAGCGCGTATACGGCAAATCAGGTGAATTCTGAGACCTGTGAACTGATCGACCATAAAGTCTACTGCCTATGCGGGGATGGAGACCTTCAAGAGGGGATCAGCTACGAAGCATGTGCATTGGCAGGACATTTGGGCCTTAAAAACCTGGTAGTGATCTATGACAGCAACGAGATTACGATCGAAGGGGATACAAGCCTTGCATGGAGCGAAGATGTTGCCAAACGCTTTGAAGCGCAGAATTGGAATGTTATAAAGATCAACGGTCACTGCTATGATGATATCGAGAATGCGCTCAATGCAGTGAAAAATGCGACAAAACCGACGATCATCATTGCCAATACGATCATCGGAAGAGGGGCTGAAGGATTAGAGGGAAGCCACGAGACGCACGGTGCGCCGCTTGGTGAAGTGTGTATCGAGGAATCAAAGGAAAAAGAGGGATTCTCGCCCAATGAGAAATTCTACATCCCTGAAGATGTGCTGGTACGTTTCAGATGTGCCATTGAGCAGGGGGAACTTTACGAAAAAGAGTGGATCCACAGACAAAAAGAGGCACCGCTTATCGAGCAGAACGAAGCGCTTGAACGATTGTTGAACCCTGATTTTGAAAGTATCGAATTTCCTGATTTTTCCAATGAGAAAGAGATGGCAACCAGAGATTCCAACGGGAAGATCCTCAATGCCATTGCCAAAGCGATCCCAGGTTTCCTCGGAGGTTCTGCGGACCTTGCCCCGTCAAATAAGACAGAACTCAAAAATATGGGAGATTTTCCCAAAGGCAAGAATATCCATTTTGGTATTCGTGAACATTCTATGGCAGCCATTACCAATGCGATGGCGCTGTACGGCACAGTGATCCCGTTCAATGCGACTTTCTTTGTTTTCAGTGACTATCTCAAACCGAGTGCACGTATCGCAGCATTGACCCATATCCAGAACTTCTTTGTGTGGACACATGACAGTATCGGTGTGGGCGAGGACGGTCCTACGCATGAGCCTATCGAGCATCTCAGCCAGTTCAGGGCATTGCCGAACTTCTACGTATGGCGTCCGGCAGATGCAACGGAGAATGTAGAAGCATGGAAGAGCGCGCTTGGCATGAAAGCGCCACATGGGTTTGTGCTCAGTCGCCAGAAGCTCAAAACACTCAAACCCGAGAGAGATTTCGGTGAGGTAAGCAAAGGTGCTTATATCGTGAAGCAAAGAAAAGATGCGAACTTGACATTGATGGCTTCTGGTTCAGAGCTGATGCCTTGTTTGCAGGCGGCATGTTTCCTCGTTCCTCTTGGTATCAGGGCAAACGTTGTTTCCGTACCGTGTCTTGATCTTTTCAATGAGCAGGATGCAGCATATAAAGCACAGGTCGTGGATGCAAATACAAAGGTACTGGCAGTAGAAGCCGCAACCGCGACTGAGTACTACCGCTACGCCGATGACGTACTCGGTATGGAGAGTTTCGGAGCATCAGCACCAGCAGAACTGCTTTTTGAAAGATTCGGATTTACCAAAGAGGGGATCATGAAGCGTGCCTGTAAGCTGATGGGTGTCGAGTACAGAGAAGTTGACGCCGGAGAGTGTGAACTTTAAAACAAAACCATTGACCTTTGGATGAAAAGATAATGTATAATAGATTACAACCTTCATCTAAAGGAAATAGAGATGTAGAAAAATCCTTTCCAATCCGGGTTATTGGAACGCTTTGAGAGATATGCCAAGATAACTGGTGCAGTTTTTTTGATACTGGGAGCGGTTGGTATCTTTGCCCCTCTTTTTATGACGATGGTGACAGTCGCATTTGCCGCCTGACTGATGCTTTTTGCGGGAATCTTTGCTGGTTATTTTACCTGGATCAGTGACAGAAACAATTGGGTCGGATGGTTTAAAAGTTTTCTTTTGGTGCTGGTCCCTCTTTATGATCTTTTTCCCGCTTGGCGGTGCAGCGACGATCAGTCTGCTTCTTGCTATCTATCTTTTTATGGATGCTTTTTCTTCATTTGCTATGTCTTCACTGCACGGTACAGGTATTTCACGGTGGCTTTGGGTCTTCAATGGTCTTCTTTCTTTCATACTCGGTGCTGTTTTCGTGTGGGGATGGCCATTTAGTTCTCTTTATCTGGTAGGTTTTTTTATAGGGACCAGCCTCTTTTTTGACGGGATAGCACTCTTTTTCACAGGGGTTGCGTTCGGCAAGACTCCCAAAGAGTAGTTTTTAATAAAACAAAACAACTGGTTGCATGGTGCACAGTGATGCTTTATGTTTTGCAATACTAGCTATCTGGGGATCCGCGAGATTTAACTCAGCATCCCGCGGATCTCATCCTCATCAATGAGATCTTTTTCATATTTGATAACCGCGATGTTTTCTGTTTCATTGATATAACTCTCTACGATTGCTTCATGCCATTTTAGAGACGCGATCTTTTCACGGTCAAAGATATCCAATGAAAGGTAGACATTGCCTCTTTTGTTCGGGTTAGGCATCGTGGCCACCCAGATAAACCAGAGTATTGAAAGTACGGCAACGCTCATTGCAAGTGTTGCACGGTCAAAGTGCTGCATGATGTATCCTGCAAAGAGACCGCCCAAAAAGATACCTACATAAGCAAACGTGTTGGCAACGCCCAGTGCTGCACCTTTTTGATGTACTTTGGCAAATTTGCTTACAAAGCTCTGAAGAAGCGGCTCGAACATATTAAATCCGATAAAGAAAAGTACCACTCCTAAAATGAAGATCCACGGTGCAGTGGCAAATCCCATAGCGATAAAAGCCAGAAAAATGAAGGCGATAGAGATCATGAATATCTGGCGTCCTTTGCCGTATTTCTCCCCAAAAACCGCTGCAGGGCCCATAGCCAGAAGACCAAAGACCATAGCAGGGAGATAGACCTTCCAAAGCTCTGCTTTTCCCCAGCCAAACCCTCCTGCCTCCACCGCATGTGTCATGACAAGAGGGATAATGAAAAAGGCCATGGTCATGATGGAAGAGTGGAAAAGAAAAGTAATGTACATACGGGTAAGGGACTTGTCTTTAAAGACCTCAAGCATTTTTGACTCCTCCTCTTCATAAGAGTGGATGATCTTTGGAGGCTGTGGAACGGCGGTAAAGAGGATGCCGATCGCAAACACAGAGAGGATCGCAGTAAGCCAGAAGAGTTTATCGATACCCCAGTGGCCGCCTACGACAGGAGCGATGATCATCGCCGCAGCAAAGCTTATCGCGATTGTACCGCCCATGATCGCCATCGCGTGGGCGCGTTGTTCCTCTTTGACCAGATCGGAGATCATGGCTGAAACCACCGAACCGATGGCACCTGCACCCTGAAGAAAGCGCCCTGCAAGAAGCATATAGATATTATCACTCAGTGCACAGATAACCGAACCTGCGATAAAAATCAAAAGACCGATGAGCAGCGTCTTTTTACGCCCGATTTTGTCACTCATGAGTCCAAACGGCACTTGAAAAAGTGCCTGGGTAAGGGCATAGCCCCCCACTACCACGCCGGCAAGAAATGATGTGGCTCCTTTCATCTCCAGTGCATAGACAGAAAGTACGGGAAGCACAATAAAAAGCCCGAAAAATCTCAGTCCTATAATAGAACTAAGAGGCAGTATTTGTTTAAACATAGTGATACCTCTATTTAGATAAAATTTGTCTTATTATATTCCAAAAAGGTTAAGAGTTGATGAAGTTGGTATTGGCAACGAGCAATAAAGGTAAATTGCGGGAAATCAAAGAGATGTGTCAGGATGAGGTCGTGGCATTTTCGGAATTGCTGGGTGATCTGGAGATCATCGAGGATGGAGATACATTTGCGGCCAATGCGCTTATCAAGGCCAGAAGTATCTATGAAAAACTGGGTGAAGCGTATATTGTCATCGCCGATGACAGCGGAATCTCCGTGCCTGCCATGGGAGGAATCCCGGGGATCTATTCTGCACGGTATGCAGGGGAGAATGCAACGGATAAAGACAATCTTTACAAGCTGATCCATGCTCTAAAAGAAAAAGGGATCAAACGTACGCCGGCCTATTACACCGCAGCGATCGCCATCGTCAGCAAATATGGCGAATATGTCGTGCATGGCTGGATGTATGGGGATGTGATCGATGAAGCACGCGGCGACAAGGGGTTTGGATATGATCCGATGTTTATTCCCTCAGGCTTTGGAGCAACTCTGGGAGAATTGGATGATGAGATCAAGAAGGTGATTTCACATAGAGCAAAGGCTTTAAACCAGGCCAAACCGATTATCAAGATGTTAAAGCGAAAGTAACGCAATCTGCTATACAATAATAATAGTAAAAATGCTCTTTAATGACCAATAAAAGGGAGAAGCGATGACAAAAAACGAGTTTATGCAGGACCTGCAGATAATTTATGATGAGCTGCAGCAAAGACAGGAAACATTGAACGGATATTATGCACTGCTCAAAGGAGAACATGAGGAAGCTTCACGTGTCGTAAACGAATTTTTGTCGTTGCTTGGTCTTGAATATAATGAAGAAACAGCAATGGCTGCTCTGACACGTTTGGTCAATCTCCGGGAAGATGCGCTTGAACAGGTTTTGCAAAAAGAGGGACTAGTTCACGAAAAGATTGCGGCAAAAAAAGAGCAGGCCTACCATTTTGTCAGCAATATGCATCTCAAACGCCACGAATCTTTTATCAGGTGGGTAGATGAAAAAAAACTTTTGACACCTTTTTACCGTGCACTGATCTCAGGAGTGCATGCGGTGGGAACTGCGATGAGTGGATGGCAGAGTGCATGGACTTCACATATCATTTACGGCATCAATAAAGAACTCTTATCAATTTTTAACGGGGATGAAGAGAAGATCTTTGAAAAACTCCAAAATGAGTTGTTGCTGGATAGAAATGCCAAGGGAGAGATCGCAGATCGGTGTTATTCGGTATTGCGGCAGGATAAAGACGGATCGTTTAAACGGGTAGCCTATGCGGATGCTTTCAAAAATGAAGTAGAACACGTCAAAGAGACATTGGGCTCTTTCATCGAAGTATTGAGCGTGATGGAAGATGAGGTCTTTAACCAAAAAGAGGCTTGGATAGCCTATTTGGTAGCATTGGATATCGCTTTTTCGCATACCAATCCTGATGAACTGGTCGAATACTGGGCCAATGTGGACAGGACATGGATGAAGATCACCACACCGCTTCAGATCGGGCATCCTTTGGAATATTATGAAGATCATTATAGAAAGGCTGTAGCTTTGGAATGGGATCTGCGTGTGGTAAATCCGAAACTTCAGGAAAGTTCCCAAACCAGGGGATATATCCAGGATTTTGCTTTGATGATGGCAAAAGATTTTGGAGAGGATGCTGTCCGTATCATGCAAAAAAACCTGATGCAGGTAAGGGAGACCCAGCTGTATATCGGCCAGCCTATGCTCTATTACGGGGCTGAATTCAACGGGCTTTTTTCGGCACAGGTAGTGCCTAATGATGAGGAGGTTTCTGCCGAGCTTGGTAAAAAGATCTTCGCGTATGCGGATTTTGTATTGGAAAGTAAAAAAGCCAAACCGATCATGAAGCTGAGTGTTGAAACAATGGGCGGGGAGTTTGTCAAAAAACAAAGAGTATTGATCGAAAATGATCCAAAGCTATGGCATGAAATCTATGATATCTCCACGATAGGACATGAGTTTGGACACATTTTATGGATTGATAGCGATACCGAGATGAGAATGAATACAACCGGCCAGTTTAAAAACATCGAAGAGTTCAAAGCAACGACCGGTGGTCTGATGGCCTTTTTTCATCATGAAAAGGAAGAATTGAAAGGATATGTTGTCGATGATCTGGTTTCCCGTGCAGTCGGTTTAATGGCATGGCGGGAAGTGGGAGAAGTGTTGCCGTATTATTGCGAAGGTCTGATTCATTTGTCATTATTGTTCGGATCGGGGGTCATTACCTATGACAAGCAGATCAAGATCCATTATGAATGTTATGATGCTATGAGAACGGCTTACATTGAAGCGTATAGAAAATTGGCACAGCACTATTTGAACAAACAGGATGCCAATATCTATCTAAGCGATTATGTAACCAAATATAACGGTGTTTATCTGCCGATCAAAGAGCAGGTTAGGGATTTTGTAGAAAAATACTATACCCGTTACAAAGAGATCGGACAGCAGACGATAAACTTGGGTTGATCGTTTTCAAAAATTCAAATCATTTTTAGATTAAATGATTACAATAGGATGCTAAATCAAATACGAAGGATAGATAATGAAAAAAATTTTTGCTTTATTTTTAATGATGAGTTTGGCTGTTTTTGCCTATGATGTGACAGGTGTGAATGTGAAGTTCACAGCATTTAAAACTTTCGCAAAAAAAGGGGTAGATGGCGGATTTGACAGTGTTGAATTCTCAGGCAAAAAAGGTGCGGCAACGATCCCTGAAATGTTGAATGGATTAAGCGTATCGATCAAAACAAAGAGTGTGAACAGCGGAAACCCTGAAAGGGATCAAAAACTTGTCAATGCTTTTTTTAATACGCAGTTCAACCATGAGATACAGGCCAAGATCGTTGAGGTTAAAGAGGATACGGTACTTGTTGAAATCGTCATGAATAATGAGACTGTTCGTGTGCCGATGGCTTATCAAATGAAGGATAAAAACATATCAGCTACGGGATATATCGATCTAGCAGATTTCAAAATGCTACCATCCCTTCAAAGTATCAACAAAGCATGTTATGACCTCCATGAAGGTAAAACATGGCAGGATGTGGCGATTACATTTTCACTTAATTTTGAATAATTCTTTCAAGAGAGGGGATCTCTCTTGAAATCTCTTACCCTCCTCTAACCTCATTTTAGATATAATCGCCTCTAATTATGTAATTACAAAACTGAAATAAGAGGAACACTATGCTACTTTTTACTCCTGGACCGACTCCGGTACCCGAATCAGTACGTCAAGCAATGGCGACACCGACATTACATCACAGAACACCGGAATTTGAAGTTATTTTCAAAGAAGCTAGAGAGCGTTTGATGAAGCTTTTTGGCATGGATGAGTGTGTCATGATCGCAAGTTCCGGAACGGGTGCGATGCAGGCATGTATGGTCAATCTTTGTCAACAAAAGGCATTGACAGTAAATGCCGGGAAATTCGGTGAGCGTTTCGGGAAGATCGCCGATGCGATGGGAAGAGAGAAAGTCGAGCTTTGCTATGAGTGGAATACACCTGCAGCAGTTGAAGATGTTGAAACTGCATTGCAGGAAAACGGTGATATTGATGCGATCTTTATCCAGGTTTGCGAAAGTGCAGGGGGACTCAGGCATCCTGTTGAAGCGATCGCCAAGCGTGCCAAAGAGATGAACCCTGACATCATGATCGTAGCAGATGGTATCACGGCAGTAGGTGTTGAGAAGATCGATATAACGCATATCGATGCTTTGGTAACCGGAAGCCAGAAGGCATTGATGTTGCCTCCAGGACTTGCCATGATCGGACTATCAAGCAAAGCAGTTGAAAAGATCGGTAAAGGAAAAGATTATTATTTCAATCTTGCTTCAGAGATCAAAAAACAGCGTGAGAACACCACGGCTTATACGGCAGCAACGACATTGATCATTGGGTTGAATGCGATTTTTGATGAGATCGAAAAAGAAGGCCTTGACGGTCTTTATGAAGCTACGGAAAAAAGAGCGAAAGCAACGCAGGCAGCACTTGAAGCGATCGGTTTTGAGATGTACCCGCAAACACCGGCTCTTTCCATGAGTACGGTTTACGATGCAGATGCTGAACCGATCCGTAAACTGCTCAAAAACAAATACGGTGTGAACATGGCCGGTGGGCAGGATCATCTTAAAGGGAAGATTTTCCGTATCAACCAGATGGGTTTGATCCCTGTTTATGAATCGGCATGGGTGGTCAATGCGATCGAACTGGCATTGGATGAACTTGGAAGAAGAACGTTTGACGGTACGGCAGGACGTGTCTTCAATGAAACCTATTTTAAGGCATAAAGCATCATGATATTCGAACATGAAATACCAAGCGGGAGCAGGCTCTATTTCGGCAAAAGCGCAAAGCTCAAAAGAGAGATGGAGAACAGCGCCAGTGAGACGCTCAGTTCCCTTGGATTTGAAGAGATCGTAACGCCGCTCTTTTCGTATCATCAGCATGAGTCTTTTGAAAGCAGCAATACACTGGTACGTCTCAATGACGAAAGTAATTACGAAGTGACACTGAGGGCAGATTCGACTGCCGATGTGGTTCGTATCGTCACCAAGAGACTGGGGCGAAGCATGGAGTCAAAGAAATGGTTCTATATCCAGCCGACAGTAACCTATCCGACCAAAGAGCAGTACCAGATCGGGGCGGAGATCATGGGCGGTAGCTTCGAAGAAGCGGCTCAGACAACGGTCAAGCTTTTCGAAAAGCTCGATATCGCACCCATCATGCAGGTATCAAATATCCGTATTCCCCATCTGCTCAATGAAAAGTACGGGGTATCGCTTGAAGTACTCAAATCGATGCACATCGAGCAGATGATGTGTTCGGATCTGTCATGGATGGATGCATTGGTAAGGATCAACCATATAGAAGATCTCAATGATCTGAGTGTATTCCCAAAAGATATCAAGGAAGAACTTGAGAAGATCAGGATCGCTGCACAGCGTGTCAATTACGCGCCGATGGTGATCTCACCGCTTTTCTATGCCAAACTGCGCTATTATGATTCATTGACTTTCAGAATGTTCGATGGGAATGCACTTTTGGCAATGGGCGGTATCTATACGATAGAGTGTACCGAAGCTGCAGGGTTTGCGCTTTATACGGATGAGTGTATTGCATATAAAATGGAAAAAACGAGTAGAGGGTAGGCATTAGAGATGAGTAAAGCAGATTTGATTGTAGGACTCCAGTGGGGAGATGAAGGAAAAGGCAAGATCGTTGATCATATGGCACAGACGCATGATTATGTCTGTAGGTTTGCAGGCGGGCATAATGCAGGGCATACGATTGTTATCGGTGATAAAAAATATGCATTGCACCTGATCCCTTCGGGAGTTTTGAACCCAAAAGCCAAGAACATTGTCGGAAACGGTGTGGTCATCTCTCCTAAAGATTTCATCAAAGAGATGGAGCAGTTCGGTGATCTTGGCGGTAGACTTTTTTTGTCAGATAAAGCACATATCCTGTTGCCATATCATGCCATGATCGATCAGGCTAGAGAGCGTATGAAAGGCGATAAGGCGATCGGTACAACGGGTAAAGGGATCGGGCCTGCATATGGAGACAAGATTGCAAGAGTCGGACATCGTTTGGGTGAATTGCTTAACCCTGAGAAGCTGACTGAAAAGATCATGGCCTATTTCAAGATCAATGCATCCGTATTCGAAGCGATGGGGATTGAAACACCGGATGAAAAAGCACTTTTGGAAGAATTGGAAGGATACAAGGCTGTGCTTGCACCTTTCATCATGGATACGACACAGATGTTGTGGAAGATATTGGATGACCATCAAAAGGTACTGCTTGAAGGTGCACAGGGAACGATGCTTGATATCGACCATGGAACCTATCCTTATGTTACCTCTTCAACAACGGTAAGTGCAGGTGCCTGTTCAGGGTTGGGACTTAACCCGAAGGATCTTGGTAAAGTGACAGGTATTGCCAAAGCTTATTGTACAAGGGTAGGGAACGGTCCTTTCCCAAGCGAAGATTTGGGCGAAGAAGGTGATATACTTCGCAAGAACGGGCATGAATACGGTACAACAACCGGAAGACCGAGAAGATGCGGATGGTTCGATGCAGTTGCCATGAGACATGCGGTACGCGTGAACGGTGTAGACCAGGTAGCACTGATGAAGTTGGACGTACTGGATGGATTTGAAGAGATCAAGGTCTGTGTTGCTTATGAAGTAGACGGTCAAGATATTGATTATGTACCTTATGATCTGGAAGAGGCAACACCGGTTTATCAAACATTCCCGGGATGGGATAAGACACAAGGTATCAGAACATTTGAAGCATTGCCTAAAACCGCTCAGTCTTACATTCTGGCACTTGAAGGGATGATCGGTACAAAGATAGGTATTATTTCCACAAGCCCTGAACGGGATGATACGATCATCCGATAATAAAGAGACAGTCTCTTTAAAATGAAATATTGAAGAAAAGGAGCGAGAGAGAATGAGACTCAAACCACAACAAACAGGATACGTAGCAACCAAGATCGCGATCGATCTGGCGAATGCTCCTTTTGTACGTTTACCTAAAGGCAGGGAAGCGGTTGCGCAGATCTGTAAAGAGATCATTGATGAAAATCTTAGAAAAGAGCAGGCATTGGATGCAAAGGTTAAAGAGATCCTATATGCCAATAATGAAGAGATTGAGTTTCAGCATGCGGATGAAAGACAGCTCTTTTTCATGATCAAAAAGAAAATGGCACCGGAATACGGTGTGATTATGAATTATGATGACAGATACAATGATCTGGCCCATAAGATTCTGGATGAACTCTATGAAAACTATCTTGCTGAGTATGAAGTGAGTGACAATCAGGTTAAAAATATTATATTTAAAGCATTCAGAAGTTTTGCAAATGCTTATGATGAAATCGATGAGATCGTATATCAAAAAATCAAGAATATGAAAAAAGAAGTTGTACCTGGATCTCAGGATTATGAGTTGCTCTACGAAAGACTCTATCAGGAAGAGTTGGCAAAAAGAGGCATGCTGTAAGCACAAAGTAGATGGAAAAATAAAAAAAGGAAGTGTCATGAAAAAAGTATCGCTTTATTTCGAAAATGGGCTGTTTTTGGAAGGAAAAAGTTTCGGTGCAGAGGGTACGGCGGTTGGTGAATGTGTTTTCAATACTTCAATGACAGGTTACCAGGAGATCGCAACCGATCCATCATATGCTGGACAGTTTGTGACGTTTACAATGCCGGAAATCGGTAACGTGGGGTGTAATGCTCAGGATATGGAAAGTAAGCAGGTGCACTGTAAAGGGATGATCGTCCGTTCTTATCAGGATCGGCCTTCTAACTTTAGATCCGAAGAGTCTTTACACGCTTTGCTTGAAAGATACGGAGTACTTGGCATTACTCAGATCGATACACGATATATCACCAAGGTATTGCGTGAAGAGGGTGCGATGATGATGGTTGCGTCGACAGAAATTCATGATAAGGATGAGCTTAAAAAAGTGCTTGAAAGTTCTCCGCGTATCGAAGAGATCAACTATATCGAACAGGTTAGCACCAAAGAAGCCTATATCCATCCGGCAGGACGTTATAATATTTCAAAATTTGATTATGATGCTCCTCAAACAACTAAAAAGATCATCGCATTGGATTTTGGGATCAAAAGAAATATTCTCAATGAATTGACGCATGCAGGTATGGAGGTGACGGTTGTTCCAAATGCGATGGGAGCTGAAGAGATCATTGAACAGTTTAAAGCAAAAGAAATTGATGGGGTATTTCTTTCGAATGGACCCGGTGATCCATTGATCTTAAAGGAAGAGCATGAGAAGATCAGAAAACTGATCGCTGCAAAGGTTCCGCTTTTTGGAATCTGTTTGGGACATCAGCTCCTTTCGATCGCTCATGGATACGACACATTCAAACTTCCTTTTGGTCATCATGGCGGCAACCATCCTGTAAAAAACGTTACAACCGGAAGGGTGGAGATAACGGCACAGAACCATAATTATAATGTACCTGAGAATATTGTTGAGATCGCAACTGTGACCCATATCAATCTTTTTGACAATACGATCGAGGGTCTACGCTATAACGATTCTCCGACAATGTCGGTACAACACCACCCTGAAGCAAGCCCTGGACCGCATGAAAGCGCCTATATCTTCAGCGAATTTGCAAAAATGCTATAAGGAAGGCGGATGAATATCTCTATTTTGTTCGGTGGGTCAAGTTATGAGCATGAGATCAGTATCGTCAGTGCTGTGACAATGAAGAAGGTCTTTAAAAAAACTGGGTTGAGCTTCATTTTTGTCAGTAGCGAACGTGAGTTTTTTTTGATCGATCCATCAAAGATGACATCGAAACATTTCTCTTCGGGAGCCTATAAAAAAGATAAAAAATTAACGCTTAAGCAGGGAGGATTTTTTATCGATGGGATACTTGGAAGCAAACAAGTAGCTTTTGACGTTGCATTGAACCTGATTCACGGAAGAGATGGAGAAGACGGTAAAATAGCTTCCTTGATGTCTTTTTA
The DNA here is from genome assembly GCA_014763895.1 of Campylobacterales bacterium. Classification (GTDB taxonomy): domain Bacteria; phylum Campylobacterota; class Campylobacteria; order Campylobacterales; family Sulfurovaceae; genus Sulfurovum. The sequence continues at coordinate 28,706 of JACXUM010000005.1, read as the reverse complement.
TCATATCCCATTTATTTCACCGCGCTTGGAAGCGTCAGTCCTTAGCTACAACAAACTCTATACAAAATTTTTAGCCCAAAGCCTTGGCGTGAAGACGGTAGCTTATGAACATCTTTCGAAAGATGATGAGAGAAAGATCACGATGTCGTATCCTGTTATTGTCAAACCTGTGCGCTTGGGGAGCAGTATCGGGGTTAGTATTGTAAAAAACGATACAGAACTTGATTATGCACTGGATGTGGCATTTGAATTTGATACGGATGTGATCATTGAGCCGTTCATAACTGGAGTCAAAGAGTACAATCAAGCAGGATGCCATACCAAGGATTGGGAATTATCTATCGTAGAAGAGCCGCATAAAGAAGAGTTTTTGGATTTTGAAAAAAAATATATGGATTTTTCAAGAGATTCCAAAGTGCATTCGGCTGATATCAGCGATAGTTTGCGGATCACTATTCAGGAAAATTTTAAGAAGATCTACCATCCGCTCTTTTTAGGTTCCGTGATTCGGTGTGATTTTTTTGTGATCGAAAATGAAGTTTATCTCAATGAGATCAATCCGATCCCAGGATCAATGGCAAACTATCTTTTTGAAGATTTTGAATCGATGATCCATAGGCTTTCAAGCAATCTTCCTGAAGAGAAAACTATCACTGTCAATTACCAATATATCCATTCTATACAAAGTGCAAAAGGGAAAGCTTCATAAGCTTTTCCTTATTACATTTTGTTACCTCTTTCATAAATATTCTTACAAAATAAAACATTCTAATATTAATCATTATAAAATAAGATAAATATAATCCTAAAAATATCAGTTTTTTTGATGTAAATATGGTAATTTTTATTCTATTCATGCTTAAGTAAATAGGCATAATAGGTACTATGTGAATTTCCGTAGCATTTAAATAGTGCTTTATAAGTTTTAAGTAATTTAACACAAATTTAACATTATAATTAGTGTTGAATGTTGTTCTTTTGCAACATAAAATTTTATAAGGGGGTATGCATGCAATCAAACGCAGCATTGGAATACGATTATTCCGTAGCGAAATTGTTTACTTATACAACGATTTTGTTTGGATTTTTAGGTATGTTGATTGGTACGCTCATCGCGTCACAATTGGCATTCCCGGAATTAAACTACTTACTTGGTGAGTACGGTACATTCTCAAGATTGAGACCTATGCACACAAATATAGTAATTTTTGGATTTACATTGAGTGGGATTTGGGCTACATTCTATTATGTAGGACAAAGAACGCTTAAAGTTTCTATGGCTGAGTCAAAATTCTTGATGTTTATCGGTAAACTTCACTTCTGGCTTTATTTCTTTGGAGCATTGGTAGCAGTTGTTACATTGCTGATGGGAATCTCTGCGTCTAAAGAGTATGCAGAATTTGAATGGCCGGTGGATGTAGTTATTGTATTGGTCTGGGTTCTATGGGGTATTTCTATTTTCGGCCTTATCGGTATCAGAAGAGAGAAATCACTGTATATCTCACTATGGTACTATATCGCATGTTTCTTGGGTATTGCTATGCTTTATCTTTTCAACAATATGGAAGTACCTACGTATTTCGTATCTGGTGGAATCGGTAGTATTTTCCACTCTGTTTCTATGTATTCAGGAACAAACGATGCGTTGGTGCAATGGTGGTACGGTCACAATGCGGTTGCATTCGGGTTTACTGTTCCAATCGTTGCGATGATCTATTACTATCTTCCTAAAGAATCAGGACAGGCAGTTTATTCATATAAATTGTCATTGCTTTCATTCTGGGGATTGATGTTCGTTTATCTTTGGGCTGGTTCACACCATGTTCTTTGGTCAACTGTTCCGGATTGGATGCAGACAATGGGGTCTATCTTCTCAGTTGTATTGATTCTTCCATCTTGGGGTTCAGCGATCAACATGCTTCTTACAATGAAAGGTGAGTGGAATCAGTTGACTGAGAATCCATTGATCAAATTTATGGTATTGGCATCTACATTCTATATGCTTTCAACACTTGAAGGACCGATCCAGGCTGTTAAATCAGTTAACGCGATTGCGCACTTTACAGATTGGATTCCTGGTCACGTGCATGATGGTGTACTTGGATGGGTTGTATTTATGATCATGGCGGCACTTTTCCATATGGCACCGAGAATGTTCAAAAGAGAGATCTACTCTAAAAAACTTATGGAAGCACAGTTCTGGCTACAAACAACTGCGGTTGTTCTTTACTTTACATCCATGTGGATCGCAGGTATCACTCAGGGTATGATGTGGAGAGCGGTTGATGAGTACGGTAACTTGATGTACAGCTTTATCGATACGGTTGCTGTATTGCACCCATACTATACAATCAGAACTCTTGCCGGTGTACTATATTTAGTTGGATTCTTGATGTTTGCATTCAACATGGTTAAAACGATGACTGCTTCTAGAAAACTAGAAGAAGAACCACAATTCAGAAGCCCTATGGCAGCATAAGGAGGTAGGTTATGTTTCATTGGTTAGAAAAAAATCCATTCCTATTCTCAGTAGGTGTTTTCTTGGTAATCGCATTTGCAGGTCTCGTTGAGATCCTGCCAAACTTTGCAGAAGCTTCAAGACCGGTAGTAGGGCTAAAGCCTTATACGGTTCTTGAACTTGCAGGTAAAGAGGTATATAAAAAAGACCATTGTATTGCCTGTCATTCACAGCTTATTCGTCCGTTTAAAGCAGAAACTGACAGATATGGCCAGTATTCTCTATCAGGTGAGTATGCTTATGACAGACCATTCCTTTGGGGTTCAAAAAGAACAGGTCCAGACCTTCACCGTGTAGGTAACTACAGAACAACAGACTGGCATGAAAACCATATGTGGGATCCGAAATCTGTAGTACCACAGTCAATTATGCCGGCATATCAGCATATGTTTACAAATATCGCTGATATTGATACAGCGTATGCGGAAGCGCTAACGGTTAAAACAGTGTTCGATACGCCATATGATACGCCAAACGGTGTAAAATTGGGAACACTTGATGAAGCAAAAGCTGCTGCGCTTGAAGAGGCTAAAGCGATCGCTGCTGATATGAAAAACCAAGATGTCAAAGATGCTGTAGCAAACGGTCAGATTCCTGAAATCGTTGCTATAATCGCATATCTTAACAGATTGAAGTAGTGAGAGAAAATGGACATTAGAGAACTTCAAGGCTATGCCAGTTTCTTTATGACCATTTTCCTTGTGGTGATACTATATGGGTATATTATACACTTGTATAGAAGTGAAAAGAAGGGTGAAAGGGATTATGAAAAATATGGCAATATGGCGCTCGATGATGAGATCGACAGCGCGCCGATAGAACAGAATCCGAAAACCCAAAGAGAAAAAACGGAGGGGAATAAATGAATAGTTTAATGATAAAAGCATTGGCATTTGCAGCAGTACTGATCATTGCAACATTGGTCGTTGTTAAGCAAATGAATATCGATCTTAGCGATCCGATTAACATGATTACAATGTTGGGCGCTGTTGCGATCGCAGCTTTGACTTTTGGTGTGTCTGCGAAATATGTTAACCAGATGAAAACAGACAGAGCGGAAGGTGAGCTTACTGAAGAGAACTGGGACGGTATCGGTGAGTATAAAAATGAACTGCCTGGCGGTTGGGCATACTCATTTTTGGGAGTATTGATTTGGGCAATGTGGTATTTTATCGCAGGATATCCAGTCAATGCATTCAGCCAGATCGGTATGTGGAACGAAGAGGTAAAGGCTTACAATACCAAGTTCGAAGAGACACATAAAAATGCAGATGAAGCAACACTTCAGCAAATGGGTGAGTCTGTATTCTTGGTACAGTGTGCTCCATGTCACGGTGAAACAGGCGACGGACTTTCCGGTAAAGCTCAGGATTTCGGTAGCAGAATGAGCAAAGAGCAAGTACTTTATGCGATCCAAAACGGTTCAAACCAATTGGGTTATCCAATGGGTGCAATGCCTCCAATGATGGCACAAGGCGCGGATGCTGAAGCGATCGCAGAGTATGTTGCAGGTGGTATGAAAGGCGAGCAGCCTGCGGCATTTGCAGTATGTTCAAGCTGTCACGGAGCTGATGGACAAGGTAATAGCGGTATGGCACCAAATCTTGCAGTCTATGATGAAGCGGTTGTTTCTCATACTCTTGAACATGGTAAAAAAGGCCAGATCGGTAAAATGCCTTCATTTAAAACAATGTTGACACCGGTTCAGCAAAAAGCGTTGGCTGTATATATTCAGTCACTATCAGCTAACTAAGGAGTGAATAATGGCGGATAATACAAGTAGAAACGTATTTGGTATTAACGGTGTTGCAGGGATGCTGATCGCAACTGTACTTTTGCTTAGCATTCTTGTCTTCTTGACAGTCTGGGGTATCAAAGTTCAGCAGGGTTCATCGGCTCACTATTATGATCCGACTCCTATTACTGGAAGCTTGGACAATGTGAAGCAGATCAGCAAAGACAATGCACAGCATGCATTTAAAGATGCTCAATAATCACTGTAAAAGGATAAACAATGATTAAAATTATGGATAAAGTACTTGCGTGGGGAATGGTTGTAACAGCGGTCTATACGGCATATGCTGTTCTTACACCAAACCACCTGTTTGTAGGATAATCGATGAACAAAGCACAAGTAAGGGTTACCTTGCTTGCTTTGTTGCTTCCACTTCTTCTTAATGCGACATACATTCTCAAAAATGACTTATTGAACCCTAAAGCTTCACAGCTTGTAGAAGAGATGGGTGACGAACTGAAAGTTACAACGGGCATCAATGAGTATGTTATAGCGACCAATGATGCGCTTCCAAGAGGCAGTAGTATCTTTGAATATGTGAAGAATTTTGAAAGCAATCTAAGCAAGCCGTATGTTGTTTTTGTATTTGCCCCGCATGATAAACGCGTCGGGATCATTCCATCATCAGATGATATCAGATCGCTTTATGATGAAGATGATGTCAAAAGTGCTGCGATCGATGTCGTAGCAAGCAAAGATGCCAACAGTGACGAAGACAAATTCAACATTGGGATAGTGCAAGGATTTTCTGAACTTGCGGACCAGATAGCAAAATCCAAAAACATTACATTGACCAAAACGATACCAAATGATACGCATGTGGCGATCAATATACTTAGAGTCATAGTGTTTACGGGTGCACTTTTGGTGTTATGGATGTTCTTTATCAGACCTATTGTAAAAAGGATAAGAAATGGCAGACAACGGTAAAAAAACCTATTGGCCTCATATGATCTTGGGTTTCCTGCTGATTGCAGTAATCTTAGGGTATTGGACGGTGAAGTCTTCCATCTCTGTACCGGTGCAGGAATCGAACGATTTTATGCTGAAATATCAAATCGCTGATATGAATATCAATGAGATTATGGAAAAAAAGATCGCCTTTGACAAGCATTATAAGATCGAATTGGTAGATGTTGAAACGATGAAAATAGAAGACAATGTCAACAGTAGCATTAAACAACCAGATTCTGTAAAGCTTTCGAAAGGAATAAACGAGTTTCATTATATGGTCGTTGATCAAAACGGCAATATGGTGCAGAATGCCAACGTGACTTTTTTGCTGACACGTCCGCATACACGTGAAGATGATCATATTTTTGATCATATTTCCTTTAATGGAACTTACTATCTTGTAAAGGATGTCAATATTTCAAATCCGGGAAGATATCTGCTTGAACTAAGAGCAAAAGTCGGAGCTGAAATAGGATATAGACAGACCCCTGCATATCTTCAGCCTTGATATAATGGTACGGACGAGAAGAACTTTTTTCACTTTGACGAAGAAAATTCTTCCTCTGTACACATAACTAAATGTCAATCTGACAATTTTTAGCCCCTCGTTTTTTACACTATGCTATACTTCTTCGTATGAAACAACTTCACATTTATCCAACTTCTAGAGCACTAAGGAACATCACTGCACAGTTTAGGGGGGTTATCGGTTTCTTGCCTACCTTGATGCGTATGGATGAATTTGAAAATCGTGCCATTTTGATGGAAAATAAGGCTCTTGTCGACCCGATAGAGAGAATTTTACTATTAAAAGAAGCCGCATCATTTGAAGGATTTCAGGCATTAAAGCTGGACTTGGACCTTGTTCGATTTTTTACTAAAAGTGATGCGATTTTTAAGTTTTTTGAAGAACTCGCTGCTGAACATGTAGATTTTGATACGTTGGCTGCAGCTGATGCCTATGCAGAGTTTGATAGGCATCTTGAGATCCTTAAGAGACTTTTGCAAAATTATCATATGTTGCTGGAAGCAAAAGGTTTGACCGATAAAATGTTCATCCCGGCCATCTATCAAATCAATACCGGTTTTGTTCAGGAATATGATCGTATTGAAATTTTTCTTGAAGGGTATCTGAGCCGTTTTGAATTCGAATTGATCGATAAGATATCACAGTACACACAAACGGTCATTCACTATACGACCGGTCTATTTAATCTCAAAATGCAGGAACGTTTTAAAGCATACGGCGTCTCTTTGCCAACTCATTCACATGTCAGTATCGATTTTACCACCAAAACAGTGCTTTGTACTCTTCCTTCATTGTCAAAGATCGAAACAGAGGTAATTTCAACAGAAGAGAAGCATGAACAGATAGCACATGCCTTTTTTAAAATAGAAGAGATGGTCCGTTCGGGCATTGCTCCCGAAAAAATCGCATTAATCTTGCCGGATGAGGAATTTAAGGAGAGTATCGCTCTTTATGATAGGTATCACAATCTGAACTTTGCCATGGGGTATGATTACAATAAAGGCAAAACCTATAAAAAGCTTTTTGCACTTTTGTCTTATTGGCAGAATTTTGAACCGGAGTCGCGGTATCTTCTTGAACGATACGGTATTAATCTCGAAAATATTCATGGCATTGAACTCAAAGAGAAAATCACTATCGATGACTTTTTTATCCGAATGGATGAGATCGGTATGTTGGATTTTTCTTTAGAAAGTATAGAAAACAAACAGCAAATAGAGAATGAGACAGAAAAAGTTTATGAATGTTATCTTTTGATGAAAAAAATTTTTGTCCACTACTATTTGAATATCAAAGAGTGGTTATACCTATGGTTACAAACACTTGATGCGTTGAAGATCGATGATGTCGGTGGCGGCAAGGTTACGGTCATGGGTGTTTTGGAGACCAGAGGTGTTGCTTTTGACGGGGTAGTGATCTTGGATTTTAATGAGGGGATTGTACCGGCAACTTCCAGCAAGGATCAGTTCTTGAATTCTTCAGTCAGGGCCTATGCAGGTCTTCCGACCAAGTATGATCGTGAAGCATTGCAGAAACAGTATTATAAACGGCTGCTCGAGCAAGCCAAACATTCAGTGATACTTTATAGTGTGGCAGAGAACAGGCTCCCATCAAAGTTCCTTTATGAGTTGGGATTGGATGATGGTGAAGTAAAACAGGGACAATTTGATCTTCTTTATGATGAGAAATCTCAGATCATTACATTGGAAGATCCTGTCTTAGAATACTTTGACGCCACCGTATTTACCTGGTCAGCTTCAAGACTCAAAACCTATCTTGAATGCAAACGAAAATTTTATTATCGCTATATCAAGAAAATAAGGGCCAAAGAAGAAGAGGAGTTTAATGAAGGGGCATTTTTGCACAGTTTGTTTGAACGTTTATACGCGGATGTGGAGTATTATGATTCTGATCTTGATATGCGTAAACATATCGATAGATTATTGGATGAAATGTTGTCCGACAAGACAGCCAAAAACAGTTATCGAAAACTCTTGTACCAAGAGAAGCTCAAAGGTTTTATCGCTTCACAGATAGAGCATTTTAACGCCGGATGGAAAGTGGTGGCAAGAGAATTGGACGTAAACGGTGAGATAGGCGGTCTGCGTTTTACCGGGCGAATCGACCGAATCGATCAAAATGATACCCATACGCTCATACTTGATTATAAAAGCGGATCGACACAAGAGGCAAACCGTACCAAAAATCTTGAAAAACTGACCGATTTTCAGATGAGTATTTATGATCATCTGCTCTCTTCCCAATATCCAAATTTGAGTTTGGCATTTGTAAAGTTATTTGAAGAGGGCAGGCTTGAGGTAATCACGGCTTTGGAAGAAAAAAATGAACTTCTGGGTGAACGTCTTGTCGAACTCAAACAGACCAAAAGTTTTATTGCAGAAAAATGTGAAGATTATCAACTCTGCAAGTACTGCGAATTTGCCCTGATGTGTGAACGAGGAGAGTATCTATGACCTTTAAACCTTTTTTGGCATACTCCGCCAGTGCAGGAAGCGGAAAGACCTTTGCACTCTCTGTACGTTATGTTTCTCTGCTTTTTATGGGAGAATCCTCCTCGTCTATCTTAGCCGCAACGTTTACAAATAAAGCCGCTTCGGAAATGCGCCAAAGGGTATTAAACTCACTTCGGTTGCTTGGCACAAAAAAGGATGATCCTTTTATGGAAGAGGTTTCTGCTCAAACCGGACTAAGCAAAGAGGCATTGATAGCCAAACAACCCGAAGTTTTGGAACGGTTTCTTTCAAGCAGCAGCTATATCGTTACTTTGGATAGTTTTTTTGCTTCGGTGTTGCGCTCCGCATCGCTTGAACTGGGTTTGGATCCGGGATTTAAAACCAAAGAGAAGCAAAATGACAAACGTGAAAATTATTTTTTAGAAGAGCTGCGTACAGAAGGCTTGCTATCTTCTTTGGTCAGGCTATCGATCGATATCGAAGACAAACGTTTTGAAAAGATCTTTGATCTGATGGATCATTTTTACCGTGTTGATCCTTTGTTGAAGGATACAGTTTATAAAAATGATCCGCTTTGGAAGATTGAGGAGGAGATTGACAGCTGCAGGGCACGTTTATATACATTGGTGAGTGAATCAGGAGCATCAGCCACAGCGATCAATAATTTTTTACCACAATCTGCAAAAGTACTTGTAACCAAAACGGTTTTTGAAAAAGAGAGCCTTTTGGATCATAGAAACTACAAAAAATACGTGGAAAAAAATCCTGTGATTGAGGAGGTCTATCTAGAACTCAAGTATATGCTGAAAAAATGGATACGAGCGAAAGAAGCTGGAATTCTTGAAGCACTTTTTCAAGTCTATGACTATTATAAAAATGCCACCATTATGGATGCAAAACGCTCCAATATACTCAGCTTTGATGATCTTGGCTATTTTACCTATCGACTGCTTCATGAGAGCATTTCAAAAGAGTTTTTTTACTTCAAGATCGACAGCAAATTCAATCATATGCTTTTGGATGAATTCCAGGATACCTCGACATTGCAGTTTTTACTCTTAAAACCTTTGATCGATGAAATATTTGCAGGAAAGGGGCAAAACGAACGCAGAAGTTTTTTTTATGTAGGAGATACGAAACAGTCGCTATACCGTTTCCGTGGAGGGGTTGAAGAACTTTTTGATAAGGTTGCAACATATTACGGCATGACCATTGAACCGATGGATACCAATTACCGCAGCAGTGCACTGATTGTAGAACAGGTCAATCAATGGTTTACCGGGCAAATGGAAGGGTATACTCCGCAAAAAAGCAGACCTGGTGCCTCAAAGGGTTATGTGGAGGTTATCGAGTCGGAAACATTGGTCGATGAGGCGGTTGCTCAGGCAAAACGATTGATCAGTTTGGGTATCGATGTTGATGATATCGCTTTCTTGGTCAGCACCAATAAAGACGGGGTTGCTCTTCAGGAAGCCTGTATGGATGAAGGGATACACACCTTGCTGCAAACCTCCAGTTCATTGAAAAACCTACCAAAGATCGCAGCCTTAAGTGCAATGCTTGGCTATCTTTTTTATGGAGAGGCTATTGATGCTCAGCCATTGCTTCTAAGGGTTGGCAAATCGTTGGATCAGATAGAAACGTTATGGTTTGAACCAACGATGGAACCGATCGTTGTTTTAGACAGGCTTATCAGGGAATTTGGTTATTTTGATGAAGATAAAAACATTTTGAAACTGCTCGAGTTTGCATCACATTTTTCCAGTATTCCTGAATTCTTGGAAGAATTTACTGCCTCCTCCATCCCGGTAGCCTCCCACTCTATACACGGGGCCAAGATCATGACGGTACACGGATCCAAAGGGTTGGAGTTTGAATATGTAATCGTCATGGACAAAGTAACACAGCCAAACAATGACAAGAGCGTACTCATGTATGAATATAATGACGATCTCTATATCGACCGGATATTGTATCGTATGCAAGGAAGGGAGAATTTTGATGCCGATTATGCTGCAATGGTAGAAAAAAGACGTTTTTCCCAAAGCAAAGACCGAAAAAATGTCCTTTATGTTGCATTGACCAGGGCTGCTGAAGGGATGATCGTTGTGAAAAAGCCTAAAGGGTCGAATTTCGATGAGATCGGTTTGGTACCTATGCAAATAGGCAGCTTGGGAAGTAAGCCAAGAGAAAATCACAGTATAAAGAGCAGTGTTAAAGAGCAGTTGGCAGCTTGTATCACTATTTCGAACTATGGCATTCAAGAGATGATAAAAAGGGAAGATGAAGAAGAAAAGGATTATGAAGCACTGCTTTTTGGCAAGGCATTGCATTATGGGCTGGAGATGCTGGAGAGCTTTGAAAAAGAGAGCATCCCCGCTTCCATGACCGCAGTGCGGAATCGTTTCGGTAGACATTTGTCACTTGAAAATATGGAACAGATACAAGGTCGTATTGAACGTTTGATCAAACATCATCCATTCAAAGATCTGTTGGCAAATGCAAAAGTAATGAAGGAATTATCTCTTGGATTTGACGGAGAGCTTAAACAGGTCGATCTTCTTTTGGAATATGAAAATGAGTATCTGGTTATTGATTATAAAAGTTCGAAAAAACAGTCACAAAAACACCAAAATCAGGTTGCCTATTATCAAAAATCGATCCAAGGGATCACCCATAAACCGACAAAAGGGATGATTATCTATCTGTTGGAAAATGAAATCGAGACTTTAAGCTTAAATAAATTTTAATTTAAATAAATATTAAGACTATGTGGGTACAATCCCATTCACAAAAGAGGGAACTCTATAGAATTTTAAAGGAAATCCATCATGAAAATGACAAAAGTCGTAAAACCTCATGAAGTACAGCGTGACTGGGTTTTGATCGATGCAGAAGGTAAAACTTTCGGTCGTATCCTAACAGAAGTTGCAACATTGCTTAGAGGAAAACATAAGCCTTCATTTACACCAAACGTAGATTGCGGAGATTATGTAGTGATCATCAATGCCGAAAAAGCACAATTCACAGGTGTGAAATTGCAAGATAAAGAGTATTTTACTCACAGTGGATATTTTGGTTCTACAAAAAGTAAAAAACTTTCTGATATGTTGGAAAATCACACTGAGAAGCTTTATAAGCTTGCTGTAAGAGGTATGCTTCCAAAGACTACTCTTGGTAGAGCTATGTTAAAAAAACTTAAAGTGTATGCCGGTTCTGAGCATCCACACACTGCACAAATCAATAAAGGAGCGTAAGTATGGCAACAATCTACGCAACAGGAAAAAGAAAAACAGCGATTGCAAAAGTTTGGTTGACTCCGGGTAACGGTTCTATGCTTATCAACGGTAAAACACTTGACCAATGGTTAGGTGGACACGAAACGTTGAAAATGAAAGTAAGACTTCCGCTTGAAGCTACAAAACAACTAGAGTCTATGAATGTAAAAGCAACGACAATCGGTGGCGGTTATGCTGCTCAGGCTGATGCTTTGAAGCATGGTATCACTAAAGCACTTGCTGAGTATGAACCTTCACTCAGAGCTATCTTGAAACCGATGGGTCTTCTTACTAGAGATTCAAGAACGGTTGAAAGAAAGAAACCAGGTAAGAAAAAAGCGAGAAGATCTCCACAGTTCTCAAAAAGATAATCGGTACTTTACCGATTTTTACAAGAGGTTTTGCCTCTTGTATCTTCCTATTTTACTTCTATGTTATCCATTGATTCTATTTTGTAATCCATTTTTACTTCGTTCTACGAAATTTTATCCCAAGACAAAATAAGCAGCAATACTTAAAATGATAGCTGCAACACTACGTTTGATGATCACACCGATGTTGTTTCCGATCTGGCAGCTGCTGCATTGCCTGTATTTTTTTGCTTCATACTGGGCATAGAAAAAGAATCCTATTATTAAAACAAGGATGGTCGGCAGTAAGATTTTATCTATCGCATAAAGCGTTGCAACCGTTTCCTTGGAAGTAAAAAGCGGTGCTATAAGTGTAAGCCCCATCACAATAAGCAATTTGTCCGTAAAGCTTACAAAATAATCCTTCTTGGAAAAGACCGGGCATACCTCTTGGGAAACTGCCAGACCGTTTTTGGCTAAAGCATCTAGAACATTTTGTCTTTGTGCCTTGTTCAGTTTGTCTAAAAAGGTTCCTCCAAAGAGATAATCGATCTTTCGTTGTAACGTAGCTGAAAGTTTGGGATCTGAAATATCCTGATATTTTGGATTCCCAAAGCGGTTTTCATAAACGACCTTGATCTTTTCATAACGTGAAATTGTTTGTGTTATATCTGGGTAGTAGAGTGTCTTTTCGACCGAATCGAACTTACCTTCGGTTTTGATAATACGGGGATTGATGAATTCAAGATATTCATCTTCATGTTTGATCACAATGATATTATAAGGTATTGCGATTTGTATGGCACTAAGCGCTTCAAGGTTATGAGCCTGCATGGTATCTTTCATGTTTTGAAGTACCTCATGCAGCTTTTCATCAAATTTCCGTACATCCGTACATGCAATATTGACACGTTCATCAGGGTAGATAACCAGTTCTTTGACCATATACAACCTTTAAAATATTTGTAAAAGCCGAAAATTTAAGATAGGTTTTTAAAAATATTTTGAAGAAGTAGCAGATAGAGCCCGAAGACCCCATCTTTTATCAGATTAACCGTGGCTTTTTCTTACAACGATAAGCATCTTGATATTGATCATGATAAATCGGATGATCTGCCAAATAACGCAGGTTCTCATATATTTTACAAACCCTGTTGGGATCATTGTTGTAAAGTTCGCATCATACGGTTTTACATATTTTTCTATTTCTTTCATTCCAGTTCCTTTTATCTGTCTTCTGTATTTATAATAGCTTTATACTTATTCAGGAATAAGCGTCCAGCCTGGATTCAGTTTTGCTTTATAGATGAACATATGGTGTAGGATATGTTTGATCCAGTGTCCTGCAAGTCCGATCTCACCGAATGTATAATCCAAATCCCTACCAAGCCCAGGATATTTTTCAAAGTCTGGAACAACAGGATATACGGTCAATGCCGCGGCTGTACCGTCCAAAAGTCCTTTACCCGCTGATGCCACGCATGCTGCACCCATTTCTGCCATTGAAGCTTCATGAAGATGCGCATTTGGCCCTTCTTTGATCAAATCACAGATAGAGTGTGCTACGGTTTTACCGATAATACCTGATGGCATACCTGTTCTTGGAGGTGTCGGGTTGATCGGTGTACCGTTTGGTGAACTCATCGGCTTAGAGATCAAGTGTGGAGGTGCAAAAGCGATACCGCATGCGAACATGTTTTTATAGATCGGGTTTTGATATGTTCTTGGCCAATCGCTTGCTTTCCAGTTTTCATACGCACCTGCAGCATAGTTTGCATCAACTTTCATAAATCCGTTTGGTGCAAAAATCTGATCTGTCATATCTGAACCGTCTTTGTCATACGCTTTAAGACCTACACCGGCAAATGGCGGGATCAACATTGCAAAATCAAATTCTATTTCATTCATTGACCCGTCAAGAAGTTCATAGTGCGCTTTGCCTGCTTCTACCTTGTTAACATGTGCTCCGATAATCCAAGGGATCCCTCTTTCTGAGTAAAGTGATTCTGCAAAGAGTCTGGAACTTGCCGCATAACCACCGCGTTTCATATGAAGCCCGCCAATACCGAAATCTCCAAGGAATGATTCATTTGAGATCCATTGAATATCAAGATTGTCTCTTACCCCTGCTTTTCTTGCTTCGTGTTCAATGTTGAAGATATACTCAAAAGCAGCACCTTGGCATGTACACATACCATGTCCCGTTCCGACAAGAATCTTTTGTTTTTGGGTTTTTGCTTTATCGAAGATCTTTTGAAGTTCTTCATTTGCATGTACCGCATGGTCTGCCGTACAAACAGATACCGTGTTAGAACCAAGTTGCCCATTCCCGTCACCTAATCCAGGCGTTGCATCAAAGTTGAGCTTTGGACCTGTCGCATTGACAAGATAATCATAGGCTACTTCTTCAGTCTGACCTTCTTTGCCTTGCCCTGTATATTGGATTGTGATATAAGGTTTGTCACTGTTTGTACCCCCGTTTGGATGGATCGAAACCGCTTTTGCCTGTCTATAGTCGATACCTGCTTTTGCATATACCGGAGCAAGAGGAAATGTAACATCCTCTTTTGTCATCTCTCCAACCCCTACCCAGATATTGGACGGGATCCAGTTCCATAGTGAATTTGGTGTAACAACCACTACTTCATGATCATTTCCAAGCCACTTTTTTGCAAATGTTGCGGCAGTGTGTCCTGAAACACCACCACCCATAACTACCAATCGTGCCATTGTCTTCCTTCTTAAGTTAAATTATAATTCAATAAATTCTAAGATAAGAATATTTAAATATGTATTAATTTCGTAAAATTTGAATCGTTTCGATTAAATATACTTATTTTATAGAAGCTATGTAGGTGTAAAAATTGAAGAAAACCTATCAGAGTAATTGATGAAATAAGGAGGTATATTCTCTGAATTAGCTCTTATTGCATATATATATGGTAAAATCCGACTAGATAAAAAGAAGGAGGATATACTTGGTTGATATGTTAATGGCGCCTATACGTGCCATGAGACTACGTTATCTTCCTTTGCTATTGATCTATTTTGCCTATGGTGCAAGCGGATTTACTTCTGTTGCAGAGACTTTTTGGGTTAAAGAACAGTTGAAATTAAGTGCAGAAGCGCTTGTTTCTTTGGGTGTCTGGTTGACTGTCCCGTGGACGATCAAAATGATATTCGGTCAAATGATCGATTCTTTTAAGATCTTTGGTTCGAATAGAAAGGTTTATGTCTATCTGGGTGCCCTTTTGATCGCCGCCGGTATGATCATTATGATCGGATTGGTATCGGATGCCTTATGGCTTTCCGAGTATCAAAAAGGGAAAGTCTATATTTTTGCATCGGTGATCAGTGTTATCGGGTATGTGATACAAGATGTTGTTGCCGATACGATGAGTACCGAAGTGGTTGACAGAAGCAAAACGGATGCCGAGATTAAAGCAGAACTGGCGATGATTCAGGTTCTTTCCAGGCTATCTTTGGGAATTGCCGTTTTTGCCGTTGCAGGATTGAAAGGCTGGTTGGCACATATTTATTCTTATGAAACAATGTTCAAGCTCGCTTTGTTTATTCCTGTGCTTTCGATTATCGGTGTAACATTTGTCCGGCTCAATCCGGTGGAGAGCTCACCATTAAACAAAACGATCTTTTTCGGAGGATTTTTGTTCGCGGTTTTTGTGGTGTTTATCGGGTACCATGAGGTTCCGTATTCCCAGGAAATCGTTGTTTTTGTTTCATTGGCCGTTGTACTTTATATGCTGCATACATTGGTTTCTGATCTGGATCCCAAGACTGTCCGCCATATCCAAATGGCGATGATCGTGATCTTTGTCTATCGAGCAATGCCGGCAGTGGGACCTGGATTGACATGGTGGCAGATCGATGTGCTGGGATTTGACAAGGCCTTTTTTGGCACACTGGGACAGATAGGTGCGGCTTTGGCATTGGTAGGGATGTGGATCAGTTCGAAATTCATTGTCAACCAATCGATCGGCAAGATACTGATATTTTTGGTCATTGTCAGCACCATTCTCTCTTTGCCAATGCTGGGGCTGTATTATAGTTTACATACGATGGTGGGTATCGATGCGCATACTGTAGCGTTGGTAGATACGGCAGTGGCGTCACCGTTTGATTATATTGCGGCAGTATTGATGCTGACATTGGTTGCGGTCTATGCCCCTGCAGGGAAGAAAGGTACCTGGTTTGCCCTCATGGCCAGTTTGATGAATATCGCTTTAAGTGTCGGCGGGCTTTTAAGCAAATATCTCAATCAGATATTTGTACTCTCCCGAGAGATAAAAGTTGATGGGGAGGTTATCACACCCGCAAATTATAGTGAGCTTGGCTGGCTGCTTTGGGTCGTGATCTTAATAGGCTTCATTGTCCCAATCGTAACGATACATAAGTTCAACCCTGACCCAAAAACGGAAAAAAATAAAAAACAATGGATAAAAAAGTGAGAAAAAAAACAATACTTTTTGATCTTGACGGAACCTTGATCGATTCGACTGAAGCGATATTGGAGAGCTTTCATGTCGCTTTTAAGACCTTTGATAGTTCGATTCCGCATGATGATGCCATCAAAGCCCAAATAGGACATCCTTTGGATAGGATGTTCGCATCATTGGGGATATCCCAAGAGGCTGTGGAGAAACATGTGGATGCTTATAAGGCCCATTACCGAAAGATCAGCCGTCAAAAAACCGTACTGCTTCCACATGCCAAAGAAGCGGTTGAATTGGCGAGCCGGCATGCCAGGCTGGGGGTTGTCACAACGAAGACGGCTCAATATTCAAAAGAGCTGTTGGAACATATGGATATCATGCACTATTTTGAAGTTTTGATAGGCAGAGAAGATGTCATCCATCCCAAGCCGCATCCAGAACCTGTGCTTAAAGCTTTATCCAAGTTAGAGTGTGATAAAAGCAAGTGTTGGATGATAGGTGATACACCTATGGATATATTGGCAGCTAAAGAGGCAGGAATTAAAGCTGTAGCCGTTCATTGCGGTTATGCTGATGAAGATATTCTGTCATCTGTCAGCGAAAAGGTTTGTGAAAATGCACTAAAAGCGGTGCAATTTATCACTGAATTATAAGTGAAAGTTAAAAAAATTGTAAAATCAAGCACAATTTAAGATTGACATAATACAATAAATGCAAATATCGTGTATTTTATAAATTAGGAGAGATTTATGATAGAGATAAGATGGCACTCTCGTGCAGGTCAAGGTGCCGTAACCGGCGCTAAAGGGCTAGGAGATGTTGTTTCTACAACAGGCAAAGAGGTCCAAGCATTTGCACTATACGGGTCTGCAAAAAGAGGGGCAGCGATGAGAGCGTATAACCGAATTGATGATAAGCAGATCATCAACCATGAAAAATTCATGTTGCCTGATTATGTGTTGGTTATCGACCCTGCATTGGCATTTACAGATAACATTACAGAAAACGATAAAGAAGCCACAAAATATATCATCACAACACATCTGGATAAAGAATCATTGATCAAAGAGATTCCTGCGTTGCAAGAGAGGGCGGACCGTGTTTTTGTTGTGGATTGTATGCAGATCTCACTTGATACGATCGGTAGAGCCGTTCCAAATGCTCCTATGCTCGGTGCTTTTGTAAAAATTTCAGGAATGTTTGAACTCGATTACTTCTTGGAGAGTATGAAAAGGGTACTTTCTAAATTCCCGCAGAAAATCATAGATGCGAATATGGACGCTATTACCAGAGCGTACAACGAAGTTAAGTAAAATAGGAGACAAGATGCAAGAGAGAGATTTATGTGCAGCAGAAAACAGAGGTGCCAGAGAGCTTGGTGCCGAAAAGCTTGTAGGATGGGATGAGGTACAGCAAGGGGTTGTCCTTAACTCTTTTGAAGGCGACGCAACAGGTATCGTGCTTAAAAAAGCAGAAGAGAGACTCTATTCGGATTTTAACTCTTATACGGCTACAGTTGCTTCATGGCGTGTACAAAAGCCGGTATTTAACATCGATGTATGTATCGATTGTCAAAACTGCTGGGTATGGTGTCCGGATAGTTCAATTATCTCAAGAGACAAACAGATGCTCGGGATCGATTATGATCACTGTAAAGGGTGTGAAGTATGCGTTCAAGTATGTCCGACAAACCCGAAATCGCTTTTAATGTTCGCTGAACATACCGAGTTGGATGCTGCACTTTCACAATGGCCTGAAAAAACAAAAAAAGAAGAGAAGTAAAGGAACCGTAGATGGCACAAAAATATGATATTAAAGAAACAGAAGTTTGGGATGGTAACTACGCTGCTTCCCAAGCACTAAGACAGGCGAGGGTGGATGTTGTAGCGGCTTATCCTATCACACCGTCTACTCCGATCGTTGAGAATTACGGGAACTATGTGGCAAACGGCTATGTGGACGGTGAGTTCGTTATGGTTGAGTCTGAGCATGCTGCGATGTCAGGATGTGTAGGTGCAGCAGCATCGGGCGGACGTGTTGCAACAGCAACTTCTTCACAAGGTTTTGCATTAATGGCAGAAGTACTTTACCAGGCATCAGGAATGAGACTTCCTATCGTACTGACTGTTGTTAACAGAGCGTTGGCTTCTCCGTTGAACGTACGTGGTGACCACTCAGATATGTATCTTGGAAGAGATTCTGGTTGGATTCAGATCGATGCATTCAATGCAGAAGAGGCATATGATATGACGTTGTGTGCATTTAGAATCGGTGAGCATTTGAATGTAAGGCTTCCGGTCATGGTCCACCAGGATGGGTTTATCACATCACACACTGCACAGAACGTGCATCCATTGAGTGATGATGATGCGTATCAGTTCGTGGGAGACTATAAAGGTGTGGATGATATGCTTGACTTCTCTAGACCGGTTACATACGGTGCACAGACTGAAGAGGATTGGCATTATGAACACAAAGCAAAGCAGCATAAAGCATTGATGGATTCACGTGCTGTTATCGATGAGATCTTTGAAGAATACGGTAAACTCACGGGTAGAAACTATAAAAGAGTTGAAAGCTACATGATGGAAGATGCAGAGGTTGCGATCGTTGCATTGGGAACAACTGTAGAGACTTGTAGAGTTGCTGCAGAAGAACTGAGAGCGGAAGGGATCAAAGCAGGTGTTGTGGCACCAAGATGTTTCAGACCATTCCCGTTTGATAATATCAGAGAAGCATTGAAAAATGTGAAAGCAGTTGCTTGTCTGGACAGATCATCACCGGGTGGTGCTATGGGAGCCTTGTTCAATGAGGTTTCAGCAGCACTTTATACCACAGAAGCAAGACCGTTGGTGACTAACTTCATCTACGGACTTGGCGGGCGTGATTTCTCGATTAAAGAAGCAAAACGTATCTTTATGGAACAAAAAGCGCACGTGGATGCTGGACACATTACTACGCCGATTCAACAATTCAGCGGCCTAAGAGGTCCTAAGCTTGGATTTTTTGAGACAAAAAGGAGCTAAAAATGGCGATTACATCAATTAAGAATTTAAAAGAATTTTCGACAAGTAACGATAGGTTTGAAGGTGCTCACCTTCTTTGCCCGGGTTGTGCGCACTCTATGATCGTTAGAGAGCTTATGAACTGTACGGATGATAACTTGGTAATCGGTACAAATACGGGGTGTCTTGAAGTTTCTACTGCAGTATATCCGTATACTTCATGGGATACATCTTGGATCCATATCGGGTTTGAAAACGCTGCAACGGCAGTTTCAGGCGCAGAAGCGATGTACAAGGCAAGAAAAAGAAAAGGAACGCTTAAAGACCCTGATGCACCTGTAAAATTTGTTGCATTTGGTGGAGATGGTTCTACGTACGATATCGGGTTCCAGTGGTTAAGTGGTGCCGTAGAGAGAGGGCATGACTTTACCTATATCTGTCTTGATAACGAAAACTATGCGAACACCGGTGGTCAGAGATCTTCTGCAACGCCTATCGGTGCGACTACTACAACAGCACAGGCTGGATCGCACAGTTATGGTAAAAAAGAGAGAAAGAAAGATATGGTGGCTATCATGGCTGCACACGGTGCTCCGTATGTAGCACAGCTTGCACCGAACAAATGGAAAACCATGGCAAAAGGTTTCCAAAGAGCACTTGAAACAGAAGGACCATGTTTTATCAACACGGTTTCTGCCTGTTGTACAGAGTGGAAGTTTGATCCAAAAGATACCATTAACATTACCGATTTGGCAACGGATTCATTGATGTTCCCTGTCTATGAGATCATTGACGGTCACGAGCTCAATATCCTCTACAGACCAAAAAATGTTATTCCTGTAGAAGAGTACCTTGCGGCACAGGGAAGATATAAACATCTCTTTAAACCTGAGAACAGACATGTGATCGATCAGATCCAAAAAGATATCGATGAGAAATGGGAAATGCTTCAAAGAAGAGAAGAGGCTAGAATTTAGCCTTCTTTCTTTCTTTTTTTATTTTTTTCATGCATCAATCTCCTTGGCAGAGGTTGATGTGCGTTTTTAATATGTTGTTAAAATCAATTTTTCTACCTCAGCTCCTTGATAAATCTTTCACAAAAAGCCAAAAACGATATTATGCAAAACAGTGTTCGCAGTGACTCCGGATTCACTCCAAACGTTTTGCTGTCTCTACAACACTGTAGCTATTTTCAACTACTTGTCTTACTGCTTCTTTTTTAAATTCATCGCTATATCGTGGTGGCATGGTTATCCTTTGCTAATTGCCCAAATGACATCTCTGTCATTGTATCCAATTAACCGAATAACTTTGTGTCTACTGTAGTGGGGGCATTCCACTTCCCCTAAACTAGTACAGCTGTAAAGGTGACTTTTTCTGTAAAATAAACACTACAGGAGAAGCTAATGAAAAAATCAAGATTCAGTGAAAGTCAGATCGTCAAGATTAGGGGAAGCTTACATAACCTTTAGGTATTTACCCAACTTTTGAATTTTTGTGTGGTTTTTGTATATGAACATAACATTAACGTTACTTGACCCAAAGTTTAATAAAAGGGGAGAAGATGAAAAAATTACTAATATGTATTCTATTGCTTACTTATGGGACATTAAGTTTTTCACAAGATATAGATATTAACCAATCTAGAGGGACAGATCAAACTGAGATTGCCTCTTTAACACCAATACCTGCACAAACCGATGTATCGAAAGATGTAGTAATCAAAGCAAAATTTACTGTGGCTTTAGATCCAAAGTCCATTCAAAAGAATGAAATTACATTAAAACGCATTACTCAGACAAAAAAGAATGCCATTGATGGAAGTATCACCTATAACGCAGAAGAAAAGTCATTAGCGTTTATTCCAAGACAATCATTGCGAGAAGGATATTATGAGATAAGCATTAAAAGCCTTAGAACACTAGGCGAAGAAAGGGATACACATATCGGTGGGATCAAATACAGATTTTTTGTAACGGCACAAGAAGTTGTAAATGGTTATAAACTTCCACCTGAACCAGATCCAGATTTAAATAATGCCACATTGTTAGGTATAGACAGCAATGATAACGGGATAAGAGATGATGTAGAAAGGTTTATTGTCATCAAATATAAAGATCATCACAAAATTGTGACTGAGATTGGGTTTCAGAAAGCTAAAGCATATCAAAAGATACTTGAAAACCCTTTGAATACAGAGGAGAACCACAAAGCTTTGCACGATGCGATGGACTGTAATTTTTATTTTGAGACTGTTGCAAGTTGTTTTGGAGATCCAATATTAATCGATCAGGCTATTGAGCTTCGTCCTATACAATTAAATATTAAATCGAGAGTGAAAGCATATTTAGAGTATGACAAGCAATTAAGTGGCGGCGTATATGAAATGACAAAAGCAGATAAAATGAAACAAAAGTGTGCTTTTGATGTTGATGGTCTTTTGGGAGGTGAATAATGAACAAATATTTCATATATTTACTGTTGACCTTAAGTACAATTTATCTGTATGCCAATGATGTGGCTATCAATGAGTGTAAAAGCGATGTTTATTTTGCAAACGGTATTAGGACAACAGCTGAAGATGCTGATAGCAACCAAAAACTTATTTGGAAAAAAGTACTTGCAGAACAGTATGGCAGTAATTTATCAAAAATGGAGAAAGAGCTAAACTTTAAAACAGCCTACAATAATACCTATGGTTTTTCAGGTGATATTTATGAAGCCTATCTTCAGCTTGCTAGTGAGAGTGAGGGGTGGAGAGACCTGTATCTTTTTATCAGTTATGTAGTTGGCCATACCGGTGATGAAAAAGATTGGTACAATCAAGCTCTTTCATTGATCACGGGGATGAATGAGGAGATGATCAGGCAGGCATATGAGGCTGATCTGAGCGTGCAGATAACAGACTATAAAAACAGTATAGCTTTGGGACATGGTGTCATTGTCGTTGCGCATTCTCAAGGGAATCTCTTTACGAATGATGCTTATAAAAATATTATTCAAGATGATGGATCATGGAGAAAAGACTTTTACAGCGGTAGCCGTAGCTTCACCAGCTACAAAATTGCTCGAAGATAATAATAAAAATCCTCATATAGGTTTTGATAATGATCCTGTAGCATATTTAGGAACATTAGGGACAACACAAAATCCAAATAGATCTTATAAATATCGTAATGCTTTGGGTGAATTGGTTGAAAACAGTTTTGATGTACAGTTTCACTCTTTTGATTATTATATGGGTGAGGATATTTTGTTTCAAGATGGCATAGGAGAAAGAAAGGTTTCAACAGATATTGGTAAAGTGATTATCATGAATTTTCTTTAAGAAGCGATACAAAATCATAGAGATGCTCCATCTCAGTGGGAGAAAAATCAAGAATACGAAAAAGACACATGTAACTATAAAATTACAGTTAAACATAGATATGATCCTTATAATATCAAAATGATAAATCCAGATATTATGGTCTATCCTTTTGCCCCTAATGAAAAACTCTATCAGGCAAAAGATGAGAATGGAGTCTTCCAATATGTGAAGGCTTCCTGTGGTGGTGAGAATATCTTGTCTGAATGGGATGGCAAGAAAGAGAATGAGTGCTGGATGATTGATAATCCTCAAAAGGAAAAAATTGGTGAAGAGTCATGTAAGGATCCATCTCTATTTGAAGTTATATCTCAAACTGGTCAAAATACCAGTAGTTGGCGAGTCACTGTTAAAAATAAAGAGACTAATGAGACCCAAGTAGGTGTTTATCCTTTTAATCTAAATGGTTCACTCTATCAGTTAGAAAGCGGTGAGTGGGTATTAGCAAGTTGTGGAGGAGAAACAATAACAGATAGTTGGGATGGACAAGGACCAGACGAATACTATATGATTGATAATGTCCAACAAGAAAAGATTAAAAGTACAACATATGTATATATTTGTCGAAGATACGGGGAAGCAAAATATTATGGAGATGGATGGAACGATCACTATAAAAATCTGTCGTGTTGGGGGACCAATGCTAATGATCCGGGGATCTATTTAATCAATTGGAATAATTATTTTAATGGTGAAACACCAAGTATTGATACTATGTTGAGTTATGCTTCACAATATCATGATGCAATGACCTTTGATATGACGGATGAATATTTCTCATATAAGATACAAGAAGTAGAAAGTTTATATGGTAAAGGTACTTTTACTATTGAATATGATTTATCATATAGTGAAAAAGCATGTGTTACACCACCAGATCAAAATAGAGCTTATTGTTCTTCATATAAAATTTTGTATTTGTTATTTAATTGAAATTTAATATACGATTAATTGATCCTTGGTTTGTCGAACTCAATAATATCGACTGGAGCATTTTTATGGCGATTCACATCTTTGTACATAGACGACAGATCGAAGCGATCATACAGAGTTTAGAAAAGAAATAAATATCATTCTAAAAGTGAAAATTTTCTTTTGATTTCCAATTTTCATACTCAAATGATATAATCAGAAAAAAATTGAGGAATTTAGTATGCCATTACTGGATAGTTTTACCGTTGATCATACCAAGATGGAAGCGCCTGCTGTGCGTGTAGCAAAAAGAATGAAAACACCAAGCGGAGATGATATCACGGTATTTGACTTGCGTTTTTGCAAACCGAACGAAGAGATTATGAGCGAAAAGGGTACACATACATTAGAGCATCTTTTTGCCGGGTTCATGAGGGACCATCTCAATAGTAAGGATGTAGAGATTATCGATATTTCACCGATGGGGTGCCGTACCGGCTTTTATATGTCGTTATTGGGTACACCAAAGAAAAAAGAGGTTGCCAAAGCATGGAAAAAAGCGATGGAAGATATCTTGGAGGTCAAAAGTGAGACGGATATACCGGAGTTGAATATCTATCAGTGTGGTACATGCAAAATGCATTCACTCAGACAAGCGCAGGAGATTGCACATAACGTTTTGGATAAAGGTATCACGACGATGAGCAATAAAAAATTGAAATTGGATGATGAAATGCTTACAAAGGGTACGGTATGTTGATTTTAATCCCTGTGGAAAGTCCATCGGATATAAGTTCCAAGATCGCATCGTTGAGCAATAAACAAGCTTGGGCATTGATACGATTTGAAGACGGTGAGATCCGTTCGGTGAGCTTTTATGAAGATAGAGGCCTTATCGGGGATGAATGGATAGACTTCATCATTCTGGAGAATAAATTTGAAAACTATATCGATTTTATGAATGAAGGTATGATGGTGCTTGTCAAACGTCAGGAAGAGACTATCGAGGAGATCATGGAGGCCTTTAAGTTCAAAGAATTGGATGAAATAGGGTTATGACAAATAATAAGGAACAGCGAGCAGTGCGAGAATATGCCTATGATGAGTCTCTGCGTGGGCAGAAAGAGCTTGTTGTAACAGAGGACGGGTCTGCAACGCTTTACTCCAAAGAGTTTGACGAATGTTATCACTCCACGAAAGACGGTGCACTCCAGGAGTCGTTACAAAAACACGTGATTCCTGCATTCACCTTTCAACAGGCGAAAGCAAAACTGACCATACTGGATATCTGTTTTGGGTTGGGCTACAATACTTTTGCAACACTCTATTATATCAAGACCCATTATTTGCCTATCAAAGTACATATTCTTTCTCCTGAGTTCGATGAAGCATTGGTGCGTTCATTAAAGGATTTTGAATATCCTCAGGAGTTTGATATACTAAAGCCTATCATCGAGGCCGTTAGCCAAAATCTTACTTATGAAGATGAGCAGTTTAAGATAGAGGTACTGCTTGGCGATGCAAGAAAAAGTATTCCGCTACTTGAAGATAAGATAGATATCGTATATCAGGATGCGTTCAGCCCAAGACAGAATCCGCTGCTTTGGACAAAAGAGTATTTTCATCATATTGCCAAGATTGCAAGCAGCGATATGATACTGACAACATACTCGACGGCTTCCGCGACACGAATGGGACTTTATGAAAATGGATTCAATCTCTTCAGCTATCAAGGCCAAGAGGCAAGAAAATCCCTCATTGCTTCGAAAAAAATGCTTGATCTTGAACGTATCGATATGGCACTGAAAATCCAAAGAAATCCTGAAGCACAAAGTTTAAAAGATAGCGATTATATGTAAATATGCAGGGCAATCCAAAGTGTACCCATTTGTGCACTAAGTACTTGGTGCGGGATCAGTGCCGGGATAAAAAGAGAGTCTCCCTTTTTAAGTGTTACTTCCTTTCTGTTTAAAAGGAGTTTTGCTTCCCCTTCAAGCAAAAGTACCCATTCATCCTCTTCTTGGACATACTCTTTCTCTCCAAGTTCATCCGAACTCACGATACGTACTATCTTAACCTTGGGATGATTTAATAGTGTCGAAAAAGTTTCACCTTGTTGAGGAATGGTAAAGTCAAAGAAGTTCATCAATAACTCATCTGGATATTATCGATCTCATCCCAGCTAAGGCTATTTTTGCGTGTTTTTTTGTGACTGAGTATATGGTCGATATAGCGAGCAAACATATCGGTTTCGATATTGACTTTTGTACCGACTTTATAGGTCCCGATCAATGTCTCTTTTAAAGTATGGGGGATGATGGTCAGCCTGAAGCTATCCTCGTAAACGTCGTTGACCGTCAGGCTCACACCGTCAATGGTAATGGATCCTTTGGGAACGATATAGGTGATAAATTTAGGATCTATGCCTATGAGATAATCAGTGGCATTTTCTCTTGAAATGATCTTAAGCACGGTACCTGTGGCATCGACATGGCCCTGCACGACGTGTCCTTCAAAACGGTCGTTCATCTGCATCGCAGGTTCGATATGAATGCTTCCGGATATTTTGCTTTCATCGATGATGGAGCGTGTTTCATCGGAAAGTTCAAGATCAAAACCGTCAGGCCGTACTTTGATGACTGTCAAACAAACGCCGTTCACTGCAATGGAGTCTCCGAGTTTGGCTTGATGTTTGGAACGGATCGTTAAAATATTGTTTTGATAGTTGGTTACGCTCCCGATCTCTCGTATAAGTCCTGTAAACATGTCACCCCAATTTTTTGGATATAATTGCGATAATTATAGCAAAATATAGATTTTTTCCTCTTCCCGCATGAGCAGATATGCAAATAAGAGGTATATTAAAGGTTTTTAAATGGATTATGACATTATAGTAATCGGCGGAGGCCATGCAGGTATCGAAGCAGCATTGGCAACTGCGCGTATGGGTGCTAAAACATTGATGATCACGATACTGGCTGAACAGATCGGTGCTTCCTCCTGTAACCCTGCCATCGGAGGTCTGGCAAAAGGGCATCTGGTCAAGGAGATTGATGCTATAGGCGGCGAGATGGCACTTTGTACCGATGCGACGGGTATCCAGTTTCGTATCCTCAATGCTTCCAAAGGCCCGGCGGTTCGAGGAAGCAGGGCCCAGATCGATATGGATCAGTATCGTCTCTACATGCGCAATAAGGTACTCAATACCCCAAACCTGGATGTCAAACAAGAGATCGCTGAAGGGTTGATTATTGAAGAAAATGAGGTGAGAGGGGTTAGCACCCAGCTTGGCAATACCTATACGGCACCAAAAGTGATCATTGCGGCCGGAACGTTCCTGAATGGTTTGATCCATATCGGAGACAAGACACAGACTGCCGGACGTCAGGGTGAGTTCGCATCGGTAAAACTTGCAGAGTATCTAAGAAGTCAAGGCTTGAATATCGGCCGTCTTAAAACGGGTACCTGTGCTCGTATTGATGCGAAAAGTGTCGATATTTCGGTTATGGAGGTACAGCCTGGCGATATGCCCCCGCCGCCTTTTTCTTTCCGGACTGACAGAGCTACGTTCAACCCTAAACAGCTTCCTTGTTATGTAACCTATACGAATGAAACGACTCACGAGATCATCGAGAGCAATTTTTACAGGGCACCGCTCTTTTCAGGGCAGATAGAAGGGATTGGACCGAGATATTGTCCGAGCATCGAGGACAAGATCAACCGTTTCAGAGACAGGCCAAGACACCAGATCTTTGTGGAACCTCAAACGCTCGATGAGACAGAGTATTATATCAACGGTATGAGTACGTCGCTGCCGACGGATGTACAGCTTGATATGATCCGTTCGGTCAAAGGGATGGAAAATGCCAAGATAGTCCGTTACGGGTATGCGATCGAGTATGATTATATCCAGCCTACAGATCTGAAGCATACATTGGAAACCAAAAAGATCAAAGGACTTTACTGTGCAGGGCAGATCAACGGGACGACAGGCTATGAAGAGGCTGCGGCACAGGGACTGATGGCTGGTATCAATGCCGTTCTTGCCTTAAGAGGAGAAGAGCCTTTCATTCTTAGACGGGATGAAGCCTATATCGGTGTACTGATCGATGACCTGGTAACCAAAGGGACTAAAGAGCCTTACCGTATGTTTACCAGCAGGGCAGAGTATCGCTTGTTGCTGCGTGAAGATAATGCGGATATGAGACTTTCGCATTACGGTAAAATATTTGGACTGTTGGATGAAGCAACCATTGCAAAAATGGAACAAAAACGCCACGAGATAGAAGAAGCGCTTGAATTTTTAAGAACCAATGATGTCACACCGACAAAAGAGTTCTTGGCAAAACTTGAAGCGATCGGAGCCGTGAAGATCAATGACCGTACCTGTTGGATCGATGTGATCGGACGCGGGGATTTTGACCGGAAAAAGCTGATCACTCTTTTGCCTGAATTTGACAAATATGGCGATGAGGTGATGGAGCAGATACTCATCGAAGCAAAATACAGCCGCTATATCGAAAAACAACAAGATCAGATCGATAAAATGCAGGATATGCTCAAAATCAAGATCCCTGAAGATTTCGTCTATCGAAAAGTTTCTGGCCTAAGCAATGAGATCGTGGAAAAACTGGAATGTGCCAATCCTCCTACGTTATTTGAAGCTTCACAGATATCCGGCGTAACCCCGGCAGCGATCGAGATCATTCATATCTATATCAAAATGGCATCTAAAAATCGAAAAAGATTGATAACGGACAACAAAGTGTGATAATGAGATCACTAAAGTTTGATAACGGATTGATCTAAATGTCACAACCAAAAAGAATTGTTCCGGATTTTATGAAAGACAATCCTGATGATTCTTTTATGTTTATGATGCCGCTCAGCATAAAACCGGATTTGAATGAAGATATTGGAAACAGTTACTTTCGGGTAGCTGTGAAAAATATTACAAAAAATGAACACTTTACAATATAATGTCCCGGAAAATTTCGACAGCGACTTAAGCATTTCTTATTCCTAAATGATACAATAAATGAGGAATTTAGGAAAGGAAAAAAGATGAGCAAA
>JACXUM010000035.1 GCA_014763895.1 Campylobacterales bacterium | reverse complement strand
CGTTAAGTGTCTATATGAAGAAAATGGATCAGGCTGCATAATGATAGGTGGAATAAGAAGTTCTCAAAAAACTGTCTTGACAAACAGGGACATTATACTATGAAACGTTTGATCTTAACTTTAGCACTACTATTGCCATTTGCTTTGTTCGCAGCCAACGATGATATCACTACCTCAAAAGGTACCAACCAGGATGTGATCGTTAGTCTCATACCTGCTGTTGCACAGGATGACGTATCTCGTAACACGGTGCTTGAAGCGGTCTTCTCAGTACCGTTAGATCCCGCCCACGTCAAAAAGAACGATATTAAACTACGCTGTATCTCGTGCAAGAAAAAGTCAGCGATAGAGGGTTCGGTAAGTTATGTAGAAGAGGAAAACAAAGTAGTCTTTTCTCCTGATAGACTACTTGATCCCGGGATGTATGAGATAGAGTATAAGAGTCTCAAGCCCATCAAGGACCAAAAAGATATCCATATCGAAGAGATCAAGTACCGCTTCCTTGTCCTTGATGAAGTATTGGAACGTGTAGAGCTTCTACCTAAAACTATTACTCTTGTAGAAGGTGATCAGCATCAGTATAGTGTCAAAGGCTACTATGATACAGGTGTGAGCAAAGACCTTGGCAGTAGTGTATCGTGGATCGAAAGGGATACACAAGTAGCGTCTATCGGGAACAATGCGCTACTCACTGCACACAAGGCAGGTACTACCACTCTGCAAGCAAAACTATACAACATCATCTCCAACACAGCTGATATCACTGTACTTATCCCCGATGTAGTTCCTCCAGTCGTCACTCTCAATGGAGAAGCAAATATCACGATCAATGAATATGAGGAGTACGCAGAGCAAGGGGCAACGGCACATGATGAGAGGGATGGTGAACTTAATGTTACTATCACAGGAAATGTAGATACTAAAACATTAGGTACTTACACGATCACATACACAGCTATAGATAAAGCGGGGAACAAGACAGAAAAGACTAGGATCGTCACGGTAGTTGATATCACACCCTCTGTCATTACCCTAAATGGTGAAGCAAATGTCACCATAGATGATGACTCGTCATATGTGGAGTTGGGTGCTACTGCTGTAGATGCAAGAGATGGTGCAGTTGAAATAACCATCAGCGGAACTGTAGATACAAATATACTTGGAGTTCATACTGTCACCTATAGTGCCGTAGATAAATCCGGCAATAAAGCAGAAGCGAAAAGAACCGTACATGTCATTGATATCACACCACCTGTGATCACCCTCAATGGAGAAGCAAATCTCACGATCACAAATGGCGAAGCGTATGTAGAACTAGGAGCCACTGCAATGGACAACAGGGACGGTGATGTCAATGTCACTATCAGTGGAAGCGTGGATACGACACAAGCAGGGACATATACAATCATATATACTGCCGTAGACAGTGCAGGCAATAGTGCAAGTAAAACAAGAACAGTAACGGTAACCATCCCTCAAATCGTTTCTATCAATGTGGAGGGCAATGCTACATCTATGAATCTAGGAGAACAAGCCCTTTTGACTGTAAACGGTGTCTATGCTGACGGTCATACAGAAGAGATCACTGATAATATCGTATGGGAGATCACACCTGCTGACAGTGCAGAAGTACAAGGTAATGTACTTACCGCCAAAAAAGATGGAGAGGTGAGTATTAAAGCGAAAGTAGATCATTTAGTATCAGATGCATTTGTGCTTGATATTTACTGGGAAGTAAACGGTCATAGACTTCCACCTGAACCAGATCCTACGGTCAATAACTCTACATTGCAGGGAATAGATTCGAATGGGAATGGTATCAGAGATGATGTTGAGCGTAAAATCTACGTCGAACAAAAACAACAAGTAGACCGTGAAATACTTATGCAGCATGCAAAAGTGTTCAACTTTGTATTTGAAGATCCTATCGGAAATGCGATCGAAGCTGAAAAAAGATTTTCCAAAGCGGGAGATTGTAATAGATATATTAAGTTTCAGAAAAAACATATAATGAAATTAAATGAGCAGGATCCAGTCGGGTATATTCACTATTTGGACAAAATCATTTTAAATACTCCTGATCGAGTGAAAACATATTTTATCTATGACGGAGCTCTAAGCGGAGGGGTATATAGCGGATCGTTATCTTGGTTTTTAAATGAGTCTGTATGCGACTTTAATATTTCAAACGCATTAGGAGATGACCAATGAAGCTATGGAATTGGGGTCATTCCAAACTTGAAAATCGTGCTTCCAACAGCACCTGGGTGATCTCTTCAAAAAATGCATTTAATGCAGAAATGTTTGGTAAGTTTCTAACCCATTATGTTCATGAGAAGAAATCCATAAACGACTTAAAAAGTATGTATGACGGTAAGTCCAGTATAAAGTTTAAAACGAAAAATCATGAGAAGTCTGAGCAAATAGATGTGGGTGTCAGAACGAAATGGGTTGCAGGTGTTTTGGGTAAGATTATAAGTTGATTAAACTCACCGATGTTGTGTGCACACTTTGTGTGCTTCTGTTTTTTTGAGACCGTTCAGAATTTTGTGTCAGTAACCCGATAGTTGTTCTAATAATAGCATAAAATATCCTTCTCAATGACGCTTGAGCAAGTTTAACTATTTTC
>JACXUM010000019.1 GCA_014763895.1 Campylobacterales bacterium | reverse complement strand
GGTACGATTGGACACGCGGTAAAGGCAACGGCTTAATCATGTCGTTACACCTTAATTTCACTGTATTGTTGTTTGATTTTTGGGGGCCAGCTCAGTAACTCTAAACGACTATCTAAGTAATTCCTGGAACTCAAATAAAGGAAGCGGCTTAGCAAAATGATACCCTTGCATATAATCACATCTATATGATGCAAGAAGCTCTGCCATAAATTGGTCTTCTACACCTTCAACAACAACTTTCATTCCCAGTGTATGAGCCAATTCTATAATCGCCTTTACAATTCTCTGATCTTCTTTGTTTTTCAGGATATTATCAACTAATGATTTATCTATTTTAACAATTTCAGCAGGAATTTTTTTTAAATAAGAAAAAGAGGTATACCCTGTACCAAAGTCATCCAAACTAATTCCTACACCCAATTTTTTTAATTCTTGAAATGTGTGAT
Organism: Campylobacterales bacterium; assembly: GCA_014763895.1. GTDB lineage: Bacteria > Campylobacterota > Campylobacteria > Campylobacterales > Sulfurovaceae > Sulfurovum. The sequence continues at coordinate 31,487 of JACXUM010000019.1, read as the reverse complement.
TGATCCTTGTTTCATTCATTGCTGCCATGCCTTCAGTCACTTCAAATTTGATTAGATCTGGAATAATCTTATTTTCTGCAAGCTTTTTGGCAATAAAGTCCACAAAACCTTCTGTCTCAAACTCAATAATCGAAACATTCATAGAAATACTTATACGTTTAAATTTAAACAGTTCCCAATGTTTTTGCTGCTTTAATATAGTTTCCAGCATATATTTCCCGAGCTTCACAATCAAACCTGTTTTTTCCAGCATTGGTATAAAAATATACGGGGCTATTAATCCATATCTTGGATGTTTCCATCTTATCAGCGCTTCAGCTGAAACAATTTCTTTTGATTGAGCATGGACAATGGGTTGATAATAAACTTCAAATTGTTTTTTTTCAAAAGCATCAGGTAAATCATTATACAGCACAAGTTCGTCATATTCTTTTTGTATAGAATCTGATTGATATATCTCAATTTTACCTTGCCCCTTATTTTCTGCACTATAAAGAGCTTTATATGCATTATCCAAAAGATTCCTTGTCGGCCCGCTATCTGGATATACACTGATTCCTATGGATGCAGTGAGATAAAGTTTGGCATCGCTCATACTAAAAAAAGAAACTAACTGTTTTTGGATTTTTTGTGCGATCTCTTCTGCTTCTTCTATTTTAGAAAGAGAAGGGATTATCAGCAAAAATGTATTGTAGAGAGTATTATAAACATTATAAGAATTCTCTTTGCAAAATTCGTCTAGGTAATTCGCAAATTTAATAAGTATCTTGTCAGCCTGTTGATAACCTAATATCGATCTTAATCTAGAAAAATTATCAATATTGATCATCAGTAATGCTAGTTTTTGATTATGTAAATGACTTTTAGCAAATAATACATTTAAATCTGCAATTGCTCTATCCTGATTCGGTAATTTTGTTAGATCATGATAGAATGTTGCATTGTATAACTCATTTTCTTTTCTTAAATCATGGATAGATACAATATATCTTTCACCTTTCTTTTTATCAGATTTTATACTAGAAGAAGGTTCAATTTTTTCAAAAGAAAGATTAACCGACAACTCCTCCTTCACATCAGTAATAGTTATTTTGGTGTTGGCAAACGAAAAAGAATCTCTTAACTGAATATATTTTTTAATAAATTCATCTAAAGGAAACCATTCATCCTTGATTTTTATTTTCAAATTGTTTGCAAAGATTTCTTTTTTATTATCTTTATTAAATTTAAATAATCCCTTTGAAGCATGATTCATATAAATGATTTCAAAATTATCTGAAAGAATAATAATTGCATCATCAGACATATCAAATGCTCTTTGAAATGCATTCAGTTGATTTGCTATACGTCCTTTTAACAATGCGTTTCGTTTCCATAAAAAAAACACTATCAGGAAAGACAAACAAACTACTATAAACATTTCTAACAATTCAAACTCCACCTAATCCTATATAATTCAAATACACACTTATATTCCGAAACAAGATATAAATAAAAATAATTTCAACAATTAATTCTATCAAACTTTTATAATATCTATTTTAAACTTTAAAAAAATGTAGTCTTTACTTATTCTGAAAAGAATTTTTTTCTATCTAAGCATACCGCTTCGATCTTCCATTCTGTATCTTCAAGATTGAATTTCTGATCGATATGAAGTTCGGACAGTTCCATAATTTGACCATGAGATGAGAGCTGTACCCATCCTTTTTTATAAGATAATGCCGGATTTTTAAGTTCAAACTGTTTTTGAATGTTAAAACATTCCTGTTCGAACTGTTTAAAATTAAATCTCATCGTTTGGAGGAAATGTTTTTGAATATCCGGTAACTGCATACCAAAACGTTCGATCCGATAAGTGATCGCCCGCTGAAATTCATTTCCAAGGCGCTTGAAATTTTCCTGACTTTCATTCAGATACTTTAATGGTGAACTTCTTACAAAAATCTCTTCTATATGCTTGAGAGTCCGGCTTTTTTGTTCCAACTGCCGAGCTAATACTTCCTTATACCTCTGAGCATAATCATCCAGCATAAAAAGGATTTCCTGCCTATCCGGCAAGATCATCTCCATTGCTGCACTGGGTGTGGGTGCACGGAGGTCAGCTACAAAATCACTGATCATCACATCCACTTCATGCCCAACTGCACTGACTACAGGTGTTTTCATCTCAAAAATGGCATCGGCAACTTTTTCGTCATTAAAACACCATAGATCCTCTGTACTTCCACCGCCTCTTCCTACAACAACCACATCAACACCTAGGCTATCTGCATATCGTAAAGACCTTTGAATCTGAAATGGAGCCTGTTCTCCCTGTACCAGCGTATCAACAATGAAAACGTCTACCAACGGCCAGCGCTTTTCAATGATCTTGAGCATATCATAAAGTGCAGCACTCTCTTTTGCCGTTACCAGGGCTATCCGTTGAATATGAGAAGGAATGGCTTTTTTATGTAAAGGATCAAAATACCCTTTTTCTTTGAGTTTTTCTTTGAGCTGTTCATAGGCAAGCGCCAATGCTCCTTGTCCATAGGGTTCGATGTGTACGGCATAAAATTGGTATTCGCCTCTTGGCGTATAAACCCCGACAGATCCTTCCACAACGATATGCAGTCCCTCTTCCAAACGGAATTTGAGTTTGGCTGCATTGGATTTGAACATCACACATTTTATAGAGCTTTGATCGTCTTTGATAGAAAAATAGACATGTCCTGAAGTATGATAAGTGACAGAAGCCACTTCACCTTCAACCAAAATATGCATGAAAGTGGCTTCCAAAAGCGATTTGATCTTGGTGTTGAGCGACGTTACGCTCATCATCGCCGAAGACATAGTCTGTCCTTTATTTTTTTTGTGCCACCAAAAGGGTAGAGATTCCCATCGAAAAAGATTTAGTGTATTTCATTTCAAAGCCTGCTTCTTCCAGTTCTTTTTCAAGCATTTTTGTTGTCAAAAACTCTTCAATTGAATCAGGCAGATACCGATATGCAGCATAATTTTTGGAAACAAATCCACCAATGGCAGGAAGTACATTTTTCATATAAAAATCGACTATTTTGGAAAGCAACCCATTTTTTTCCTGCTTAGTAAACTCCAAAATCACTACCATCCCGCCGGGTTTCAGTGCACGGTTAAACTCTTGCAACGCTTCTACCCTGTCAACGACGTTTCTGATGCCGTATGAAATAGAAATGATATCCGTTCCTTGATCTTCCACCGGAAGCTCCTGTGCTTTTCCCACCAGGAACTCTGCAAAATCAACTTTCTCTTTAGCCACTTCAAGCATCCCGACTGACGGATCGACGCCAACATATTTGGATACATTGACGCCATTTCTAGCAGCTCTCTCTTTCCAGTAAAGGAGTAAATCGCCAGTTCCGGTTGCTACATCTGTGATCTGGGTCAGTTCATTTTTGCCCAATAGCTCATAGGCCTTATCACATCCTTTTTTACGCCACTGCTTATCGATACCGAAGCTCAGTACCCTATTGGCAAGATCATAGGTCGATGCAATCTCATCGAACATATTTACGATATTTTCCTGTTTTTGTTCTTTTTCAGTCAATTTTCCTACTCCAAATCATCAAATCTACATCTTTTTTGTTCTGATGTAAAAATTCTAAACGTATGTCGACATTATAAGTTAAATTGTTGGTAGAGAGCTTAGGAGTCTGGTAAATAAGCATCCAATCAACCTTATCCCGAATGGTTTTAAGCATCCCTTCACCACCTTCTACCAAAACAAAAGAAGGATGATCTAAAAAACTCAAAGCATCCCCTATCGTAACGGTCCGACCAGGTACATTAAAAAGCGGGATATCTCTATCGATATCATCTTGTGACGTATAGATCATCACATCGGGTGCTCTCTCTTTGACAAATCTGCAATCCAATGTCGGGCGATCGATACGCACGGTATTGCCGCCGATCATCATCTTACTGCAGACAGCCCTCAGTTGATGCACATGTTCCAACGAAGCTTGGGAGCTTAGATACCCGTCCCCGATCTTGCCGTTGGATGTCTGCGCTATCTTAAACAAAACAAATGCCCTTTTTTGCCAGATTTTGAACGGTTCAAGCAATGCTTCTGCCTGTTTTTGCAAGACACCTGTTTCAACGTTACAAAGCACTGAAGCACCGCCTCCGTGTCCTGCAATAGGGTCATGCGTTGCGATGACCACCCTTTGAAGATTCAATACTTTCAGCAAAGAAGCGCAGGAAGGTGTTTTTCCGATATGTGAACAAGGCTCCAAAGTTACATAAATGGTACATTCTGAAAAAAAATCTTCTGGTAAGGCTAAGAGAAAACTATGGGCATGATGCGCATCCATAGGATCAAAATCGATCTTGTGGGCAGAAAGTGCTTCATAGGCCCCAATTAGAGCAAGAACTTCTGCATGAGAAGTTCCTGCTTTTTGATGGGCTGCAATAGAGAGTAATTGGTCATTGCAGGTAACTACCGCACCTACGGCAGGATTTGGATAGGTTAACCCCTGATATTTCCATGCTTCATCAAGAGCAAGTTGCATATAAATTTCATCAATATTCATATGCTTCTCCTCCATTTTTAGATTCTCTGCGCTTCTTATTCGGCTTAAATGAACTGCACTGCTTAATGGACGACCTGCCTTTGTAACCCACTCTCTTGAGATACCATTCAGTTTTGATCCTATAAACGTGAGGTTCACTCACGTTTATTTAACAGATCTCACCACTCAAAATAGGTTTTAACACTGCCCAATTGAGTATATTCGACAGCTGCTTCACCCTCTTTAGTCTCAACGATAAAGCCCTGATCATCGGCACTTTTGAGTACGCCCTTAAACCGTTCTTTTCCTGGAATTTTGACTTTGACCTTTTCACCTATCGCGTGTTTAAAATGCTCTGGTTTACTTAGCTTTCTCTCGATACCCGGTGAACTTACTTCCAGCCGGTACGGTCCGCTTACCGGAGGATGAACATCCAAAAATGGGGAGAGTTCATTGGAAAGAACGGCACACAGTTCAAGATCTACCCCACCCTCTTTGGTAATATAGATACGATAAACTGTCTCATCAAACTCGGTAACGATTTCTGTATCATACAGTGCAGCCCCATGTGCTTCTATGATCTTTTTAATCTGTGATTCAAGATTCATCGTCTGTTTCCTCATCATTTTTACTTTTACGTTTTGCAATCTGATCAAAAAGCGCTTCAATACGCGTTGCTTTTTCCAATTGCTGATCAAATTCAAAGGTGAGACGCGGGGCTTTAAACCATCCCTCACTCTGCTTACAGTGGGTTTGAATATATCCCGCTACGGTCCGTAATTGTCTTAATGCATCATTTTGTTCTTTTTCACTCAAAAAAGAGGGTTCAAGATAAACTTTTGCATCACTTCTACCTTTCGAACAAACAACATCCGTTACCACTAACGAATTAATACGCTCATCATCCAAAGTAGCAAGTGCTTCTGGTATAATCTCTTTTAATACAGATTCTACACGATGGCGTTTGATCTCTTCATGCGTCATAGGGTTGCTTGTTCCTCAACATCTTTATACGTTTCGATGACATCGCCTTCTCTCAGATCATTGTAATTAGCAAGCATAATACCACACTCATACCCGCTTCTGACCTCTTTTGCATCTTCCGTGAAACGTTTCAATGAAGATATTGTTGTTTCATAAACCACAACACCATCACGGATCAATCTGGCTTTGCTTCCTCTTGTGATGACACCTTCACTGACTTTACATCCGGCAATTGTACCGATTTTACCGACTACAAATGTCTCTCTCACTTCCGCCTGTCCCGTTACCTCTTCTTTAATCACTGGGCTCATCATTCCGCCAAGCAATGCTTTAACATCGTCAAGAAGATCATAGATGATAGAGTACGATTTGATCTCCACACCAAGCTCTTTTGCTTTATTCTTTACTGCACCTGTAGGTCTTACGTTAAAGCCCAAAATAACAGCATGTTCGCTCGCATTAGCAAGCGTCACATCACTTTCGGTGATCCCACCGACACCTTCATGAATAATATTGACCTTAACTTCTTCATTTCTCAGTTTTTCCAAACTTCCTTTGATAGCTTCCAATGAACCCTGAACATCGGCTTTCAATACTATCGGCAATGCTTTAAGCTGACCTTCTGCGATCAATGAAGAGAGATCTTCCAAAGAGGCTTTTGTACTCTTTGAAAGCGCTTTAGCCCTGTCATACTCTGCACGCTTTTGAGCAAGTTCTCTTACATCTTTTTCATTTTCCATTGCAACAAGTATTTCTCCTGCACCTGGCACTTCATTCAAACCTACGATTGCGGCTGGTGTTCCAGGTCCTATCTCTTTTGCACTTGACCCGTCATCAAGTTTAATCGCCTTGATACGTCCGAATGTTTTACCGACGATTACATTATCCCCGATCTGTAATGTCCCATTTTTGATGATTACATTCGCAACCGGTCCCAAGCCTTTTTCAACAGAACTTTCAACAACAACGGCTTTTGCTTTTCTTGATGGATCCGCATGCAGCTCCATCAATTCTGCTTGTACTAAAATAGTTTCAAGCAATTCATCAATCCCCATCCCGGTATGTGCAGATACAGGAACAAATTCATAATCTCCGCCCCAATCAACTGGCATGATACCCATCTCTGCAAGCTGAGACTTGACGTTATCCGGGTTCGCACTCTCTTTATCCATTTTATTGATCGCTATAATCATCGGAACATCGGCTGCTTTCGCATGAGAGATCGCTTCTCTTGTCTGTGGCATTACACCATCATCAGCTGCAACCACGACAATAACAATATCCGTTGCCTGGGCTCCACGGGAACGCATTTCGGTGAAAGCTTCGTGGCCTGGGGTATCGACAAATGTGATCTTTTTACCGTTCTTTTCAACCTGGTAGGCACCCACATGCTGGGTGATTCCACCAGCTTCTCTAGCAGCAACTTTCGATGAACGGATTTTATCAAGCAACGATGTCTTTCCATGGTCAACGTGCCCCATGATTGTAATCACAGGCGGTCTCTCTTCAGAATGGGTATCTGCAATGGCATCATAAGCACCGACATAATCCAGTTCATCAAGTGGATTGACTGTTGAAACCTCTACATTAAACTCTTCAGAAAGAATCTCGATCTCATCTTTTCCAAGGAAATCATTTTTGGTTACCATCATACCTAGAGCAAAAAGTACTTTGACGACCTCACCAACACTCCTGTTGATCTTTTCGGCAAATTCATAAACCCTTACATTTTCAGGAATTTCGATCGATGTTACGGCTTCTTTCGTTTCTTCTTTGACATATTTCTTACGTTTTCCGCCGCCTCGTCTAATAGAAGCACGATTCTGCTGAGCTAGAAAGGGATTATGTTTGCCAACCTGTATCAACTCTCTTTTTTTAGCTTCTTCCTTGCGTTTTTGTTCCTGACGCATCATCTCATCATAGATATTCTTATCGGAGAAATCCAACAGTACTACTTCTTCCTCTTCAAAAGGATTACTGATCTCCCCATCCAGGCTTGCATGGGCAAAGATATCCAGCTTTTCTCCGGTATTTTTTGCTTCAGCAACTTTCTTTATTTTCTTTTTTGATGCCGCAGGAGACATCTGCTGTTCTCCAAGAGAAATCTTGGCAGCAGCTTTCACTGGCTGCGGTGCAGGCTTGGCTTTTTTTACGATCTTGATACCGGCTCTTGAGAGTGTTTTTCTCGGGCTTACCGATTGCACTGTATCTTCTGAAATTTCTTCTGTTTCACTTTCTTCTTTATCAACGACTGAAATACCTTTACGCTTTTTAGGGGCTACAGGCTGTTCAGGCTGTTTTTCCACTTTCGGTTCTTCTTTGATACCTTCAGTGCTTTTTGGCTTTTCTTCTTCAGATACTATGTTCTGTTCTGCTTGTGCAACCTCTTCTTGATCCGCTATCTCTGTCTTTTTGACGACCGTTACTTTCTGTTTTGGCTTTTTAAAGCCTTTTGGCAATACACCACTGATCGCGTAATCTACGAGAATACCCGCATTTTCCATACTGATCGTACTATTGGCTGCCTTAACATCAAATCCCAGTTCCTTTGCTTTTGTCAGCAAATCAGCATTTGATAATCCCGCTTCGTCAGCTATCTCTTGGATTCTTACTTTATCCATTCTTTTTTAACTCCTTTAAAAGCTCAACCAACCGTTCTTCATTTTCTTTAAAACGTTTGATTAAGCCTTTAATTTTTTTTTCATTTGTACTGCATTCATCACACAGATAAAAACTTCTACCTATACCATCATATCTTACAATATGGTTATTCACCTGTTTAAGCCTGATCAGATTGTTTTGAGGAAGTCTGCTGCGGCAAGCGATACACATTCGTATAGGCTGTGATTTTTTCATTGATATTATACCCAAAAAGAGATTAAGAGCACTTCTTAGTGCCTGGTGATAACCCCGTGATTATCTAACGCCAAAGATAAAACACGAAATTGAGGGAAACGTGCCTGTAATATCTGCACCATTTTATCCGCATCTTTCTCATAGCATAGGTTGAAAAACGTAGATCCTGACCCCGAAAGCGTACTCATTAAAGCCCCATGCTTGAGTGCAAGTTTTTGTACGTCAAAGAGTTCTGGCATCATTTTCATACGTCTTGACTGATGCAGTTTGTCTTTGGATGCGATCCGCAGCAGATCCCACGATTCACTCATAAAAAGTGCCGTCATATAAGCTGCCCTGGAAAGTGAATAAACCGTCTCTTCTTTTTTATACATCTTTGGCAAAATCGTACGAGACTGCGCCGTAGAGATCGTCCGGTCAGGAATCACAACCACTGCCCTAAGATAATCTGGCATTCGGCGTTTTTTACTGTATACTTTGTCACCATCTACACATGCTACGTTAAAACCACCCATCACTGCAGGCGTAATATTGTCTGGATGTGGCTCATACTTAAGGGCATGGTTGAGGATTTCTCTTTTATTCACTTTTGTGCCGGCTGCACCATAGGCCGCCGCCAAAGAAGCAACGATGACGGCTGAAGAGCTTCCCAAACCTCTTGAAATAGGTATACGGTTATGAAACTCGAACCTGAAATTGTCCGCTTTACCTGTCAACCGCTGATAGTGTTCATTAAAAATACTTAAAAAAAGCGTGTTCTTTTTAATTTTCGGATTATTTTCACCTTCTCCATGTGTCGAAATACTCAAAAATTTAGAGGGTTTAATAATGATCTCATTTTTTAGATCAACTGCAAGCCCTAGTGTATCAAATCCGGGTCCAAGGTTTGCACTGGTGGCAGGGACACTTACAAGCATTCTGTTTCCTTCTTTCTGATCCTACGCTTATCACATCGTCTTATGTTTTAATTGACTGCAATACTCTATGTGGATCTAAACAGCAGGTAAAATATACTCTGGAGTCGATTCTTCATCTAATTTAAGATCATGAATACATTTTGGCATTCTAAAATGAGATAGTACCGGCTGTTCAAACTTTTTTGTAATTATAGTCTCTTTTTCCTTGATAAAATAGAGATTCCCTATCGCTTTGATCGGCGCTTGCCCATTTAATTCAAAACCACTACAGCCAGAACACTTGATCCCTTTAACGATCTCGATGGTTTTTAGCATAATATAAGTGAGTTTGATCGCCATATAACTGCCTGGGCCACGTGTATAAATGATATGAGAGATATCGTACCTCTTCAAACAACTTTTGAGCAACGGAAGAAGTACTTCTGAAGTTTTTTTATCGCTAGAGAGGGTCTCTATAAGCATACCGTCTTTGTATATACCGATCAACAGCGGCGAAGCTATACTCACGATCACAAGTTCATAGAAATATTGTTTCAAAACCAAACCACTTCCCGATTTTAGGCAAAACTTCTTGCAAAAGCTTGATTTGGCAATGCTTCGGCTTTTATCAGTTCATAGCTCGTGCTCCGGGAAAGTAATTTTGAAGTAAGTTCAAAGTTTAACTTGTGGCTACCCGCAAATGACTCGTAACGGCCTAGGATATTATGTCCTGCAATCATCATGTCACCCATCGCATCGAGAACCTTATGTTTTGCAAACTCATTGTCAAATCTTAAACCTTCCGGATTAAGAATTTTATGCTCATCCAATCCGATCGCATTTTGTAGTGTTGCCCCTAAGGCTAGATTCTGGCTTTTAAGGTACTGGATATCTTTTGCAAATCCAAAAGTTCTGGCTCTTGCTATCTTTTCGACAAAACCGCTTGTACTGAATTCAAAAGTTTCGCTTTGTTCGCCAATCGCAGGATGATCGAATTTAATACGAAAATCAAAAAGAGAACGTTCATCGGGTACAAGCCGTACAAATTTGTCTCCATCCCTGATTTCAACAGTCTCTTTGACCCGTATGATCTTTTTAGGTGCATGCTGCAACTCGATACCGGCTTCTTCCAATAATAGACAAAAGGAGATTGCAGAGCCATCCATAATAGGCATTTCATTCCCATTTACCACAACACGAAGGTTATCAATACCATAGGCATATACAGCTGACAGAAAATGTTCTATCGTAGAAATAAAACCTTTTTGACTGCCAATAACAGTCGCCATACGCGTATCGATAACGCTTGAAGGAGAAAGCGGTATGCTCATAGCAAGATCTTCACGATAAAATACAATACCTGCATCGGCATTTAAAGGTTCAAGCCGAAGCTTGATGGGCTCACCTTTATGCAATCCGATACCTACAACTTCAACAGGTTTTTTAATCGTTCTTTGCTGCATCTTTCATTCCTTCCTGCCTGTCTTTTCTATCAAGCAACATATAGTCATTCCACCTGATTATTATATTATAATCTGACACTAATTGCAAATATACCGCCTAAACGTGAAATATTTGTGAAGTTATTTCCCTTCAATTATCTTGTCTGCTTCTTTAAGAACATCATCGATATTGGTTTTGATCCAATGGGTATCGAACCATTCAACAGGACGCACTTCAACCCCTTGCACCAAAACACCAAAATGAAGATGATCTCCCAGTGCCAGGCCGGTCGTTCCGGTTTGTGCAATAGCATCACCCGCTTTTACCTGCTCACCGTTGGAAACCAAAAATTTTGAACAATGGCCATAAAGCGTATAGAGTCCCAAACCATGATCGATCATCGGCATATTTCCATAAATACCATTCTCTCCCGCAAAGACCACTGTGCCCGGGTTTGATGTCTGGATTGTTGCCATCTTTGTACTGGCTAAATCATATCCTAGATGATAAGAATGGGATACCTCTTGATCCTGTGTTTTATAATAATAATGCCGTTCATCTCCAAAGCTTGCTACTTTTTGCCCGTTTTTAAGCGGGTAAAACTTATCAATATGCCAAGCATTTATCATCTTCTCGGATAATTTACGGCCTAAAGAATGTATCAGATCTTCATTCTTTAAGCGCATCGTTTCGTTAATGGCACGTAATTTTTCCAATTTATCATCTTTAGAATACTCAGGATCACTTGAAGCTAGGTCTGTGATCTTTCCATCAATAAAACTATCCTTCGCCTCAATCCATGAAACTTTGTACTTATGCTGCTTGATATAAAAAGGAATATGTGTTTTTCTACTATTGCCTGCCTTATCGGTTGCAATAATCTCTCCCGAAAATTCATTTTTTAGGAATGGCCAAGCGATCAATGCAGCATAATACCCCTCTTTTTTATACGGTACGGCTTTAAATTTTTCACCGGCGGCTTCGATCGTGAGAGAATCCATATTTTCATCCTCTGCCGCAAACACTACCAATGCACTTCCTCCCTGTGTTACAGTCCTGGTATTGGCCAATACACTAACCGAAGGGGATTTATCGTCAATATGGATATCGATTGTTTTTTGTGCATGATTGCCCCTGAAAAGATTCCACAAACTGCTGTCATCAACCGATACCCGAAGCATCAAGTGGGTTGCGTTGGGATCAATAAGATTGCTTTTAGGATAGCTGATTTTTAAAATCTGCTCTTGAGGGGTACCGGCGATCTCTCCTTTTCCGATGACAAGGTTATTTTTGCCATCACTTAAAAGCAGTTCAAAGTTTTTTAATCCCCTATTATCCTTTAGGGTGATCTGGAGCGGTACTTTTTTGTTCCAGTAAAGACTCTCCTGAACCTCTATCGACGGGGCTTCTCTCTCAAATTCTGCTGCAGTATAGATATACCCGGCTCCTCCCGCTACTACAATAAGTAATAGCCCCAATACTATCTTTAAACCGCTTTTTTTTCTAGTACCGGGCAATCTTCTTTTCATTGATTAATCCTAAAGTTTGTATTGTTTGCAGAATTGTATCGATTGTTTCTTGTAATCCACTTTGTTTGAGCATAAAACCTGCAGCCACTTTATGTCCTCCTCCATTAAAAGCCATAGCAACCTTCGATACATCCAATCCCTTGCTTCTTAGTGAAACCCGTATGCCTTCATCTGTTTCCATAACACAAAAAGCGATTTGTACCGTTGCCAAAGAACGTGCATAATCTACGATTCCGTCCAAATCAGGCATCGTTGCCCCTGATGCCTCAATTTGTGCCCGTGTCACGACAATCGATGCGATACGCGCATCCTCATGAAGCTCAAGTGTGCCTAAAGCACTCTCCAATATGCGCAAAGAGGCCAAAGAACGTCGCTGGGTAAAATGATATGCCACATCTGCAGCATCTGCGCCGGCTTGAACCAATTCACTTGCCGTAGTAAATACCTCATGGTTGACACTTGTGGTCGTAAAATATCTTGTATCTGAGAGCAATGCTGTATAAAAACAGGTTGCTGCTTCTGAATGTATCTGACAGTAGGATTTAAATATCTTATAGGCAACCTGAGAACTCGAAGCATATTCAGGCATCACAAAATTGAGAGTCCCATAACAAGTATTGCTCTGATGATGATCGATGTTGATAATCTCCCGTCCGGAAAGGTCAAACCCCAATCTATCGATGCTACCACAATCACATGAAATGATAAGACTTTGCGGGTAATCGATCTTGTGTTTGACCTGTTTGAAATAGGGTAAAAAATCAAGGTAAAGCGGAAGCTCTTTGGATACATTCACCACTTCGACTTTTTTGCTTTTATCCTTTACAAGTAACGCATAAATACCCAATGCAGTACCCAGAGCATCCGGATCAGGATTGATATGCGAGAGAATCGTGACCGCTTTTGCGTCATCCAGTTTTTGTTTCAATGCACCCAAATTAGACTGCAGTTTTTCTAATGTCACTATTCTACTTTCATCGAAAGATCGATCCAGTTGGCCTGGTGGATGATACTTCCAGAACTGATCGCATCAACTCCGCAACATGCAATGTCATGAATCGTCTCAAGCGTAACGTTACCGCTGGCTTCGAGTAAAATATGCGGATAATTATCATTGCGATATGCAACCACCGCTTTCATTTGGTCATTAGACATATTGTCACACATTACAATATCCGCACCCGCTTTCATCGCTTTTTTAACCATATCCAGCGTTTCACACTCTATCTCTACTTTTGAAGTAAACGGGATCTTTTGTCGTACTTCCTGCATAAAAACATCCAGATCATCGATCGTCTTTAAATGCGTATCTTTCAACATCAAACAATCATCCAGTCCCATACGGTGGTTGATCCCTCCTCCGCAACGAACTGCATATTTTTCAAATTCCCGGAGCAAAGGGCGTGTCTTTCTGGTATCCAAAAGCTTGACTCCGGTTCCTTCGATTGCTTTGACATACCTAGCCGTCAACGTGGCTATAGAACTGGCATGCAATGCGATATCCAAAAGCGATCTTTCCAATGAAAGCAACACTTTGGAATCCCCGCTGATGAAACAGAGTTTTTCACCCTTTTGGAATGCTTGCGAATCTTCGACATACCATTCTATTTGGAGGTCATATTTCCTACCAAAGGCCTCGATATATTCTCTTCCTGCAAAAATACCGTCGCTTTTAGCCAAAATAAAAGCTCTTACCTGTTTGCTTTGGCTGATACGTGCAAAAAGATCGCCTCTGCCTACATCTTCTGCCACCATCATTTCAATAAATTTTTCTTTTAACATACAATTACTTCACTGCCAACATACGTTCTAGGGCTAAATTCGCATACTTTACCGTATGTTCATCGACAAAAATCTCATTGACAGGATGTCCATCTTCGATCGATTTAAGCGTTCGGTAGAGATCCTCCAATGTTGTTTCGTTCATTGTCGGGCACTCCGGCTTGGTCGAAGAAAGTACATAGGTATTTTTTTTACGCATACGGTTGACAAGGTTATATTCCGTACCGACAGCAACCTTTTGTTCCGGATCGAGTTCATTGACATATTTGATCAGTTGTGAAGTAGAACCAGAAAAATCTGCAGCCTTGACAACCTCCGGATCACATTCGGGGTGTACGGCTATCTTGATGCCCGGATATTTGTTTCTGTAAAACTCGATATCATCGACAGTGAAAAGCTGGTGAACGGAGCAAAAACCATTATAGCAAATGATATCGGACTCTTTTGGATCACATTCTCCCTCACCGATAACACAGGATTTCAACCCCATTTGAATCGCAAAGTTTTGTCCAAGACAACGATCCGGAACAAAAAGAATCTTTTTGCCGCTTTCCAACCCTTTTTGGATGATCTTAAATGCATTGGAAGAGGTACATACCATACCTCCCATCTCGCCTACTTTGGCTTTGACCGATGCATCCGAATTGATATAGGTAATAGGAAGAATATTCTCTTTTGCAATGCCTCTGTCGGTCATATACTTGACACTCTCATCAAAATAACTGCCATCTATCATCCTTGCCATTGCACAACACGCGATCTTTGGCATCAGTACCCTTTTTCCCGGGGCAATCACTTTGACGCTTTGCCCCATAAACCCTACACCGCAAAAAACAACCCATGGGTTTTCGTCTTCCTTGCATTTACGTGCCAATTCAAGGCTGTCCCCAGTGATATCAGCCATTTCGAAGACCTCATCACGCTGATAATAATGTGCGACCACTGTCACTTTCAACTCTTTTTTAAGTCTTTCTATTTCTGCTTTATAATCTATACTCATATGGATCCTATCTATCTTTCCCTCTTCATATTATTTAACTTTTTAGGGATGATTTTCTCTTCTTTTCTGAATTACGTTTATAGCTATTCATTTTATATCTTACAATCTGGCTATTTTATCAAAATTCAGTTAAAATTGCATATTACTTACTATTTTGAAATCATGGAACAATTATGGATATCCTATTTAATCAGAACATTTTACTCTATCTGGCAGCCTACCTTATCTCAGGCATACCTTTCGGTTACATTTTAGCCAAACAATTCGCCGGTGTGGACATCAAGAATGCCGGAAGCGGCAATATCGGGGCGACAAACGTTCTACGTGTCGTGAAAGAAAAGGATCCCAAGCTTGCCAAGAAATTGGGGGCGGCTACTTTGTTCTTAGATGCGATCAAAGGAATAGCAGTCATTTTAGTCGCCAAAGTATTGGGTGCACCAGAAAGTGTCCTCTGGACTATCGCTGTTCTTAGTGTCGTTGGTCATTGTTTTTCAGCTTTTTTGGGATTTGAAGGAGGCAAAGGTGTTGCCACAGGTTTTGGCGTACTCCTTGTAATGATGCCCATAGCAGCGATCATTGCTATAGCGGTATGGTTTATCGCAGGGAAAGGACTAAAAATTTCTTCGCTTTCATCTTTGATCGGTTTGGTTGCTTTCATCATCGCTTCTTATGTGATCTATCCGGAAGTACCGGGTATCAGCTCTCATGCTCCTATCTGGATCATTGCAGCGATTATTTTTTATAAGCATCTTCCGAACATCATTCGCTTGATTAAAAAAGAGGAAGGCAAGATCTAATTATGACGATTCATATAGAAGCATTGACATTTAATGCGATCATCGGTCTTTTGGATTTTGAAAGAGAAAGACCGCAGCGCATTTGTGTCGATATGAAAGCTTCCTATACCTACCAAAAAGGTATTTTTATCGATTATGCCGATATCGCTGCACTAATCCAGAAGGATCTTAAAGAAAAACGTTATAAACTTTTAGAAGATGCTCTCTTGGAGTTGAAAGAACTCATTTTTGCTGCCTATCCCTCTATCCAAACCCTTTGGCTAAAGATTCAAAAACCTGACATCCTCCCGGAATGCAGTGTTGGATTGAGTGAATCATGGTCAAATTCGACTCTTAAACAATAATTTTTTTTAAAAAACTTTACATAAACCTTAATAACTATGCTATAATGTTTAAAGAAATCTTAAAATAAGGGGTCGCAAGTATGAGAATACTAGTCATGGAAGAGGATGCGGCAGTAGCTTCAGTACTCTCAAAAAAGCTGGCGGAACATGGATATCAATTTGATATGACTGAAAACGTTGAAGACGGAAAATATTACCTCGACATTAGAAACTATGACCTTGTACTTTTAAGCTGGAACGGTTCTGACACCGCTCCAATCAGTATGATCCAGGAGATCAAAAACCATTCCCATAAAACATCGATCATCATTCTTTCAGAACGAAAAGATAAAGAGACTGAGATCAAAGCACTCAAATCCGGTGCTGATGATTTTATCAGAAAGCCGTTAGATTATGACATTCTCTTTGTTCGTATCGAAGCAAAATTACGCTTTGGTGCTTCAAACATTATCGAAATCGAAGAACTGATCATTAACCCTGAAGAAGAAAAGATCATCTATAAAGGCAATGAAATAGAACTGAAAGGAAAACCTTTTGAAGTTCTCACACATCTGGCAATGCATAAAGATCAGATCGTTTCCAAAGAACAACTTCTTGATGCGATTTGGGAAGAACCTGAATTGGTCACTCCGAACGTCATTGAAGTAGCCATTAACCAAATCCGCCAAAGGATGGATAAACCTTTGGATATCACGACTATCGAGACGGTTAGAAGACGTGGATACCGCTTTTGTTTTCCTAAAAAAATCTCTTGACAAATAGAAAAACGGTTGATTTATCGTCACCGTTTTTCATGCTTTTTCTGAACTTTTTTCAATCCTAAAAATAAAATCATTTTTTTAAATAAAAAATAAGCTTTGTTCCGTTATAACTCCTATAAACAATACCAAATAATAGAGGAAAAAATGGCGCTATTGATAACTGATGAATGTATAGCCTGTGATGCTTGTAGAGAAGAGTGTCCTAATGAAGCAATCGAAGAAAGTGATCCGATCTACCTGATAGATCCGGACAGATGTACTGAATGCGTGGGACATTTCGATGAACCGCAGTGTATCGGGGTATGTCCTGTAGACTGTATTATCCCAGACCCTAATAATGTTGAAAACGTAGACGAGCTGATGTTCAAATACGAACAACTCCAAGATGAAGACTAAAACATATCTATGGCAAAACGAACCGCAATTATAGATATCGGTTCAAACTCTGCGCGGCTGGTGATATTTGAAAAAACCAGCCGTTACGGTTTTCATCTGATCTGCGAACAAAAATCAAAAGTCCGCATCGGTGAAGGTGCCTACGGAAAAGAAGGCAATCTTCAACCGATCGGCATCAAACGCGCTTATCTTGCGTTAAAATCCTTTTTACACACTATAGAAAAATACCAAGCACATAAAACGATCTGTGTTGCAACCTCGGCTTTGAGAGATGCACCAAACGGTAGAATTTTCCTTGAATGGATCAAAAAAGAATTAGGCCTTACCATTAAAGTCATTGATGGGAAAAAAGAAGCCTATTATGGCGCTATAGCCGCTAATAATCTTCTTCCTAGCCATGAAGGTATCACCATCGATATCGGTGGAGGCTCTTCGGACATGGCCCTTATTGAAGAAGGGAAAATTGTTGATACCTTTTCATTGAATTTGGGAACAGTTAGACTCAAAGAACTCTTTTTTGACAAATCCCTACCGCTGCCGCTTATCAATCAAAATGCAAAAGCTTTTATTCAACAAGAACTTCAAAAATTGCCGCAACATTTTAAACATTCGCTTGCTATCGGTATCGGAGGAACTGCACGGACACTCAGTAAGAGTATCATGGAACGTTCTAACTATCCCTTGGACAAACTGCATGCTTTTGAGTATGATCTGCAAACTCATCTGGCTTATCTTGAAGCAATCCCTCTTAGCAGTGCAAAAAACCTTAGAAGATTCGAACTTAAAAAAAACCGTTATGATACCATCAGGGAAGGAACCCTTATCTTTACCGAAATTCTACGTTATATTGGCGCTATAACCGTCATATCCAGCGGTGTAGGTGTGAGAGAGGGGGTATTTTTGGAACACCAGCTCAAAAATGATCATTTCCAGTTTCCAACTACCCTCAATCCAAGTGTAGTTTCCATTCTTGATAGGTTTAAGCCATTTATCAATATGGAAAGAAGAAAGAAAGGCAAACTTAAAATTGCTTCAAAACTCTATGAGACATTCAAATCTTACCTTAACGAAGATGAAGATCATTTCATGGAACTGCGTTACGCCCTGGAACTCTCCAGTATCGGTAATACTTTAACCATATACAAATCTCATCAGCATGCCTTTTATATCGCCATGCAGGAACTTAGTTATGGCCTTACACACAGGCAGATCCTTCTCATCTCATTATTGCTTCGTATGCATGGGAAAGAGCTTCTGAACAAACCGCTCTACGCAGAATATAAATCGTTGCTTCCATCCAAAAAAACACTGCTATGGCTTAGCTTCATTTATACCCTAAGTGTTTATCTGCATGAAGCTTCCAACGAGGCTAAAATCGAATTTCATTACGCAAATAAAGTGCTGATGATCACTTCAGACAAACCGCTCTATCTCTCCAAAGAAGATATCAAAAGCCTTCAAAAACCATTCGCTTTTGCCATTATTGTTAAAGATGAAGATAGCATACCTACAAATAAAAAGTTAGGCATCACTTAAGAATTAAGAATTTGAGCACAAAATCCTATGATAGGTCAATACCTCTGAACAACCATGACTCATTACGGCCATCTTTATGATATGCCGTAACAAATCTTAGTTCTTAAAATTTGGAACCCATAGAGAATTCAAATGCAGCCGTCTGGTCACCCGGTTTATCATCAAGAGGCTGTGCAAATACAAGGTTGATCGGGCCGAACATTGACTGCCATTCGATCTGTGCCCCCACTGAGCTTCGATGGATTTCATTGAAACTGTCTTGCCCGATCATACCATAATCATAAAAGAAGGCCAAACGCATCTTCGCTGCTTCAGAAAGTGGAATACTCGCTTCTACAGATGTTGAAGCACTATTTTTCCCTCCTATACGACGCGAATATGGATCACTTGGATCAATCAGAGGAGAAATAGAATAGGCATCATAACCTCTCACGCTGCCAATCCCTCCCAAAAAAAGCTTCTCGGCTGTAGGCAGTTTTTCATCATCTGCCACACCGCTGATCGTACTGAAACGCCCTTTCAAACGCAAGATCATATCATAATCGATCCAATCTTCCAATCCTTGATAGAAACCGATCTTCCCGCTGTTTTTCACAAAGTTCCCATAGCCACCTGGATAAGTCGTAAGATTCACATCATCTCCGCTCACATTTGCCAGTTCGGTCGTAATCGAAGCCAACATCCCCTCTCTAGGCAAATAAAAATCATCGGTATTATCATAAGAGAGAGAAAAATAGACCGAACCCTTTTTATATTTGTCATTATAGAGATCTTTATACAGTGGATCGATATGTCCATATGAAGAATTGTTATTGTCTGAAAACTCTGACTGATTGTCCACATATCCCAAACCTACCGAAGCATGGAAATTTCTCAGAAATTCCCGACCGACCATCACGGTTCCACCCAACTGATCTTGCGTAAAATCATAATATTCATATTTCTTTTTGAAAAAACTCACTCCAAGGCTGTATTGGCTATCCCATACTTTAGGGTTCGTAAAGGAAACATTGTAATTGGTTGAAATTTTTGAGATATCAAATCCTAAACTTGCATCGATCCCGGAACCAAATATATTTTTATCTGCCACGCTGGCATTGAACATCAGCCCTTCATAGCTTCCGTATCCTCCACCGGCAGAGATCGATCCTGTCGCTGTCTCTTTAACCTTGACCAAAAGGTTGATCTTGTCTTCTGAAACCCTTTGGTTTTCTATGTCGACCGATTCAAAAAAACCTGTTCTTCCCAAAGCATTTTTGGAATCTTTTAAGTCTCTTGCATTATATTGGTCCCCCGGAGCAAGATAGATATATCTACGGATAACCCTGTCTTTGGTTTCATTGTTTCCGGAAATCACAACGTCATTAATCGTTACTTTTGTTCCTGGTTGAATGACATATTTTATATCGATTGACCTGCCCTCTTCGTTTTTATGCATTTGTGGTGAAACTTTTGCATAGGCATACCCGAGATTTCCTACCTGTTCTTCTAAATATTTAATATCTTTTCTCATCTTATCGATATTAAATACCTTGCCTTCTTTGAGCGTCAAATCACCCATCAACTCTTTGTTTTCAAGCCCTTCAACATCCTGGGCTATGGCCACCGTACCTACTTTATACTGCTCGCCTTCGCTTACCTGGTAATCGACCTGTGCATTATAAGATCCAAAATCCACACGCATGAGTGGTTTGCTTACGAATGCATCCAGATAGCCATATTTCATATAAACATCTTTTACCCTGTAGGCATCATACTCGAGCTGATCGACCTTTGCCTCACCGTCATTTCTCCAAGGCATCCATCCTAAAAACTCTTCTTCTTTATTGGCAAGAGGCAATTCAAGATCATCCTGATCCAGCTTGGAAGCACCCATAAAATTCATCTTTTTAATGATGATTTTTTCACCCTTATTCACTTCCAATACGACAGAGATACTGCTTTGGCTTACTGGGGCAGTCGTTACTTCTACCACCGTATCATAATACCCTTCGCTTTCAAGCTTGGAAATAATCTCTTTTTTTGCTTTTTTGACACGTGCAGCATCATACAGATCTCCTTTTTTAAGGCCTATACTTTTTAAAAGTTTGTCCGCATCATCGCCGCTTCCATAGCCTTTGATCTCAAGATTGGCAATGGCTACTTTTTCTTGAAAGTGGTAGGTTAAAACCCCACCGTTCTGATCAACCCATACATCCTTGAAATATCCTTGGGAAAAAAAGTTTTTGATCGATTCGTTGATCTTCATCGCGTTCATCTCATCACCTACATGGATATCAGCGATCTCCATTGCAACATTCGGTGAAAGATGGGAGAGACCTTCGAATTTGACCTGTGTCACCTTTTGAGCTAAAAGCAATGATCCCATCAACATCCACGAAAAAACAATCTTTTTCATTTTCATTGTCAACCTTTAGTAATCTGTATATTTTGTCTAATAGTTTATCTTCTTTTCAATAAGAGGTTCATAAATTCATGCTATAATTTTGCTCAATCAAAAAGGAGTTGCATGAAAGAGAAAACTATCGGTATCGTGGGTCTTGGACTGATGGGAGGATCTTTAGGCATTGCCATTAAACAACTCTCTCCAAACATACTTATAAAAGGACTGGACCATAATGCTTCACATGCCCAAAAGGCATTGGAATTAGGATTGGTTGATACGCTTGTAGAAGAAATTGATCAGATCACGACATGCGATATTATTTTTTTGACCATTCCGGTCGATGCGGTCATTGCCGTATCCAAACAGATCAAACAATTGGATGAGAAATGTACGATTATTGATCTGGGCAGTACAAAAGAGAAAATCTCGCATTCCATCCCTGGCCATTTACGTCAAAATTTTGTCACGGCACATCCTATGACCGGTACAGAAAAGTTCGGGCCGACTGCTGCGATTGCAGGGCTTTATACGAATAAAGTCGTTGTGCTTTGCGACATGCATCTTAGCGGTGAATATCAACAGGAAGTTGCCAAAAACCTTTTTACCCAAATAGGCATGAAGCTGGTCTTTATGGATTCTGCCGAGCATGACCGACATGCTGCATTCATCTCTCACATGCCCCATGCACTCAGCTTTTCTTTGGCAAACAGTGTGATGAAACAGGAAGACAGACAAAGTATCATTGCACTTGCAGGCGGTGGATTTAGGGATATGAGCCGTATTGCCAAATCTTCACCGGTCATGTGGGAAGATATCTTCAAACAAAACAAAACCAATCTGCTGCTAGCTATCCAATCTTTTACAAATGAACTTGACAAATGCCGCAGTATGGTAGAAAATGAAGAGTGGCATGCACTCAATCAGTGGATGCAGGAAGCCAATAGGCTTCATGATATTCTTGCCTAACCGCTACATCTTTTAATTGACCGAAAGGCATTGCCTTTCTTTTTTTATTTTTTATGCCGATACTGTTCCACCATTTTTTTCAATTGCTTTTTATCGATTTGAACGTTTTTATCACCGCGTTTTTTTGCATAAAGCTTTCGTACCATCTCTTCGATCTGGGCAGATTCATTAATATGCGGATAAAGTATCTGCAATGCATCATTATCATAAACTGATCTCTTTTGTCCAAACTGTTTCAACCAAGGCAATGACATCAACAGATACATGAATCCTGCCCCCATCATGAAGGCTGAACCCATCATCCACCAAGCAAAAGGATATTTCTCTTCTTGGTGTATTTTATTTTGGGATGATTTTTTCATGACATCGGACTGTTTAGATGCTGCAAATGATGAAGGCTGAAGTGTTTGTGTCACTGCAGCAGGTTTGGGCACACTTTCTACCTTGATCTGATAGGAAGGGATCTGTAAAGTTTTGACCTCTTTGGTTTGAGGATTGTATACTGTAAACTCTTGTGAGGGAATGGTAAAATCATGATCCCCGACAAAAGCAAACGTCTTGCTGTATACGCTATGTAACCCGTCATTTACAATATGGTTCTGTACTTTTGCATCATCACCATACACAGTCACATCATCTATAGCATAATCCGGTATTTCAAAATCTTCCAAACTCCCTTCTCCGTCGATATTGATCGTCAGATTGACCGGTTTGTTTGCTTTGACCTCTTGCGTGTCTATACTGCTTTCAATGTTAAAATCACCTACAAGATCAGCCTGTTTTGGCAATGGATCAACCTTGATCGAAAGGGTATTGGAAGCTACAGGAACCCATTTTGCATCCATGAACATACCAAAAATATCCCTTCTGCGTTTATCCGGTAAAGGGATATTCGCCTGGGCCGAATCTATCGTATAATTTCCCTCCTGCTTTGCCGTGAGGATATAGCGGAGCTCCTGGACATTTTGGCCGTCTTGTCTATAACGTTTTGGTTCGGTAATCTCTTTGACAAAAAATCCATCAAAGGTCGGCTTTTGATACCGTGGGTTATCCGCAAGTCTTACACCGTCCGCAAAAGAGAAATAGACAGTTACCACGAATGATTCACCTACTGTCACCTCCTCTTTGGAAGAGCGCATCTGAAGCGAAAATTGTCCATTGTTTTGGCTTTTTGGCGCAAAGGATTTTACCACTTTAAGCTCAATGGGTTTTGTAGAGTACGTCTGTCCATCGATCATCACCGCATAAGAAGGAACCGTCATATCCTTTTGGGGGATAAACTGTAAAGTCAACGTGATAGTTTTTTGTGTACTGTTTTTGCCGTTAATGGAAGTAAAAGAGAGGCTGTTAGCTGTAGATCGTCCCACAACAGGCACCCCTTCTATAGCCTGTATTTGAGGGAAAGTAATATTCTCGCCGGTAGCTTCTATCTGGAGTTCTACAGGGTTTCCATTCACCACCTCATTGGTTGAGAGCGTTGCTTCTACACCCGCACTCCATGCGCTTTGTAAAATAAGGATTGATAAAAATAGGGTTTTACCAAGGTTTCGCATCTTCGCTCCTTTGTTGTTTTGCATTGCCCATTTGGTACATCAGGGTAGGCATTTTCTGATCACCTGTTTTTTTCAGCAGCCTTTTGAGCTCCTGTGCTTTGAGCTGCTCTTCTTTGCTCATTTGCGCCGTCTGGGGATTCTGCGATTTTTCATCGTCTTTTTGTTGATCTGATTTTTCTTTTTGTTTTTGATCCGAACCATTTTGCTGATCAGATTTTTGTTTTTCTTGATTTTTTTCTTGCTCTTTTTGCGCAGATTGATCAGATTGCTGCTGTTTTTTCTGTTTATCCTGCCGGGATTCGTCTTCTTGATCAGGTTCGTTTGATTTTTGTTTATTCTCTTTGTTTTGATTTTGATCTTTTGACCGCTCTTGGTTGTTTTGATCTTCTTTGTTTTGTCCTTGTTGATTTTGTTGTTGATCATTTTTTTGGGATTGTTGATTATTTTGATCTTTATTCTGCTGGTCTTTTTGATTTTGCTGTTGCTTTTGTTTTTCTTCTTGTTTCTTCTTAGCCAGTTCAAGATTATTTCTAGTATCAGGATCATCTTTATATTTCAAAGACTCCTTATAAGCCTCCACTGCTTTTTCAAAATCACCTTTTTGATAATAACAGTTACCTAAATTATATTGCCTTACAGCTTCATCAACCCCCTTTGCATTTTCATAAGCCTTGATCGCCTCGTCATATTTATTTGCTTTATAATAAGCGTTCCCAATATCGTAGCTTTTTTGTGAGGATTTCTTATCCAAAGAATTAAATAATGCGGCACTTTTACTGTAATCTTTGGATTCATAAGCCTTTTTGGCTTCCTTGATGGTCTTAAAATCGGTTAAGCCAGCATAGGAAACAGTAGATAGAAGACATATGCCACTGATAATAATCGTTGATCTTTTCATTTCGCTCTCCTCATTTTAGGCGCAGAACTCAAAGCTATCAGCAACAGCAACAGTCCTCCTCCCAAAGGATAATAGAAAAGCTCCAAACGTTCTTTGATCTTCACTGCGCCCTGCTGTTGATTGGCATATTTGCTGCGTATCGCATTTACCACTTTTTCGATATCCTCCTTGGAATTCTCTGCTACTACACCCATGCCTCCCATATCAGCAGCGATTTGCAAAAGAGTATCGTTTCTTTGGGTAAATGCCATGGTTCCGTCTTTGAGCATCAACGGCTTGGCATTCTCATCAAGTACCGGCGCTCCTTTTGTCGTACCTACAAGTACGGTATAGAGATCTATGCTGTTGGCTTTGAGCGTATCTGCAAACCCTGCCAAATCCTCTTTGTCCCCGCCATCACTGAAAAGGACCAGGATTTTGGGAGACTTTTCCTCAAGAAGCTGTGAAACAAGCGATGCCAAACTTGCAAAATCGGTTGAACCCATGTTGATATAGCTTTCATCCACCCCTTCTATCATCTGTTTCAACGTCTCTTTATCAGCTGTGAAGGGTGCAATCACAAAAGGGGAATGAGCAAATGCGACTGCTGAAATTTCATCTGTGGGCATCGCATCAAGCAGTGTTTCGAGTTTCTTTTTTGCAAATTCCAGACGATTAGGATAGTTGTCTTTGCTTCGCATCGAACCGGATATATCAAGTGCTGAAACCAGGTTGATCCCTTCTACAGAGACCACTTTGTCCCCTTTTTCGATCACTGGTCTGGCCATTGAGACGATCATCAGGAAAATAGCTGCAAATATGGTGATATTACGTACCATAAGCGGGATGCTTTCATCTGCGGCACTCAGACGCTTGAGCACCTTTTCATCAAAAATTCTCGAAAGCTTCTCTTTGTTGGTCGAGATCAGTACTGCAAAGATGATAAAAGGTACGATCAGAACCCAAAAGAGGTAAGGATAGACAAAGCTCATTTAAATACCCCTCACATTGCGTAGATAGACAAAAAAAAGCAGGCTAAGAATTGCCAAAAAGAGAGGATAGATATATAAATAGATATGCTGCACAACCTTCTTGTCATCGATCTTGGTCACTTCAAGTTTGTCTATCTGATCGTAGATCTTTGCAAGCATTTGTGCATTGCTTGCACCGTATGCCTGGCCTTTTCCGGCTTGTGCCAATGCTTGCAGATACTGCACATTATAGTCTCCCGGTAGTCCTATACCGATCGTATAAAGTTTGATATCCTGTTTTTTAATCATATTTTGAAGCTCATCAAAAGAAACCTTGCTGACATTGTCCATTCCGTCCGTAAGCAAAATCGCGATTTTCGATTTGGCCTTGCTTTTTGTTAGCATCCCATAGCTCTGTACGATTGCATCGTTGATGGCTGTACGTTTGCCTGCCATGCCAAGCTGCTGCATCTGAATGATATTTTGTAAAAAATCCTTTTCAAAGGTCAAAGGAGATGAGATAAAAGCCACATCGGCGAAGGTTACCATTCCGATACGGTCATTCTTTCTTTTGGAAACAAAGTCGCTGATAACCTCTTTGGTGACATCAAATTTATTTTTCCAAGGATCACTCGCATCAAATCCGCCTTGAGCCATCGAATCGCTTGTATCGATGATCAATACGATATCCCGTCCCTCTTTTTTGCTATTGGTATAGTTCTTTGTCAGTACAGGCGAGGCAAAAGCGATGAGTGCTGAGGCGATCCCTACCCATTTGAACCATGCAAGCCAGCTGTTTTTTGCCGTATTTTGTACGATCAATTGTTCTACATGAGGGAAAAAGATCGCACGTGACCTCTCTTTGCACCATTTTGCACATATAAGAAAAAAGGCAAAAAGCAGTAAAAAAAAAGGATACTCGAAACTAAATTGACTCATCGGCTACCTGCACAAAAAGATTGAACTGATTACGTGTCTCCTGATCAACTGTATCGACATTCTTTTTATATTTGTACCGCTCAAGCATCACTTCAAGCTGGGAAAAAAGCTCTTTCCTGCGTGTATCCGTTGCCAAGAGCCTGGCATAATGCGTTGCTTCATAAGCCGATCTTTTAGAATCGATCCAATCGATCGCTTTAAGGGCTGATAGATACTTTTTGGCAAGATTGACTTTTCGGTTCTCCAATATCTTTTTGAGCACAAAAAATAAAATCCCTGCAGCCAAGAACAGCCCAAAACCGATCAAACCCCAATAAAGATAAAAACTGCTGTCGGGTATTTCCAAAAGCGGCTTGATATCCCGCAGCTGTCCTGCCCCGTTTGCAATCTGTTCATTCATTTTTATCTCCTCATCTGTTTCATCAATTTTAATGCAGGGTCTTCATCAGTGTAAATCTTGGTAAAACGTACCCCCTGCTTTTTAAACCGTCTGTAAAGTTTTTCATCATTCTCATGCAGAGCCTTTTTATACTGTTTGACTGCTCCGGTATCGATATTGCCTTCAAAACTTTTTTTGCTTTCCATATCGATCAACCGCAAAAGTCCAAGCTGGCTTGGATCCTCTTCAAACCTGTCACGCACGATCACTGCAAAAACATCATGTTTTTTGCTCAACAGTTTCAGATCGATATCCCCGACAAAATCTGCAATGATAAAAAGCAATGCCTTTTTTTTCAGCCGTTTGCCCAAACTATCAACCAATGCCTGATAATCAGCCGATTTGCCCAAAGATTCAAATGCTAAAATCTCTTCAACAGCCTGATGGGTAGCAAAACGCTTTTTACTAGGCTGGATCGTACTATAGAGCCTGTCTGCAAAGATCATGTGAGAAAAAAGGTCGGCATTTTTGATCGCAGAAAATCCAAGTGTTGCGACCACTTCAGCGACCACATCGGATTTTTGCCTGACCGTACCGAAATAAACAGACCCGCCCAACATCGAAACCACTACAACATTAAGCTCTCGCTCTTCCTTATATACCTTGACGTATGGTTTACCCAGTTTTGCCGTTGTCTTCCAGTCAATCTTCCGGACGTCATCCCCGTATACATATTCACGAAGTTCACTGAACTCAAATCCCTCGCCTTGAAAAAGCGAAGCATTATTTCCCAGCATATCCCCGTACACCTGCTTTTTGGTTTTAAGGATAATCTTCTTTGCTGTACGATTCATTGGAGCTGCTCCAATGAATCAGTGAACAGTAAATAGTGAATAGTGAATAATTTCGCATTGCTTTCTTTTGAAAAGCTTTTGTTATTTAGGATAAAAGCATTGCTGAGCAATGCATACGAAAACTCCTCATTCTTCATTCTTATCTCCTCACTTTCCATAATGCACTGCATTATGGAATCGGTACTGCTGAGAGTATCTTCTCGATAATCATATCCTGTGTAATATCCTCTGCCTGTGCCTCATAACTAAGGATGATACGGTGACGTAATATTTCTTTGGCTATATAAGCGATCTCTATGGGAGAGACATACTCTTTTCCTTTAAGATAGGCGATCGCCCGTGAAGCCTTGTACATATCGATACTTGCCCTAGGACTTGCACCAAACTCTATATAAGCAGCCAGATCATCAAGTCCGTATGCTTTGGGATCGCGTGATGCAGATACCAGTTCGATTATATAGGCTTCCATTTCCGGATCGATATGTACCGCCATCGCTTCATCCCTGGCACGGTTCAGGTCTTCGATTGAAGCAACCTGCTGAATCTGCCCAAAACTGTTATTTGCAGCACGCCTTGCGATCTCAAGCTCCTCTTCTTTTGTATTGTAACCGACAACCACTTTCATCATAAATCTGTCAAGCTGGGCTTCCGGCAATTCATAAGCACCTTCCTGTTCTACAGGGTTTTGTGTAGCCATGACCAAAAAAGGCAGGTCGATCTTGAAACTCTCATCTCCGATTGTCACCTGACGCTCCTGCATGACTTCCAACAATGCAGACTGAACCTTTGCGGGGGCACGGTTGATCTCATCGGCAAGCAGCAAGTTGGTAAAAACAGGGCCTTTTTTGATCTTAAACGAATTATTGGAGGGGTCATAGATCTCTGTACCGACAATATCGCTTGGAAGAAGGTCCGGCGTAAACTGTACCCGCTTAAAATTTAGGCCCAAGCTCTTTGCCAAAGCATTGACTGCTGTGGTCTTGGCAAGCCCGGGTACCCCTTCAAGCAAAATGTGGCCACGGCATAACAGTCCAGCCAACAGTCCTTCGATCATCTTCTCCTGTCCTACCAAGACTTTGGATATCTCAGATTTGATATCGGTGATAATTTGACTCACATTATTCTCCTATCTACCTGTATATTAATAGTTGGAGTATACTTTAGCGAAGTTAATTGAAAGTAAATAAAAAAGTAGAAAAAGGCAAGAGAAATATACTTTCTTGCCTTTAAAAGAGTAAATTTAGAAGTCGTAGGTAATACCGAAGCTGATGACATCCAAGTCAACATCACCGCCGCCGACGTTTTGTTTACCGACAAGCAGTCTTTGATAGTCTATAAACAAACCCCAGCCTCTTTCCTGATCTGCCTGTCCGTCAAATTCTCTGTCATAACGTACATTGTCTTCTCTGTCATGCTCTCTATCTGAAAGATCATATTCAAACCCGACACCCCACGAAAAACCGCTTTCATCCAATGCTGCTCTGGCATAATCACCGCCGATTTTCGTATGACCGTATCCGACCAATCCATAGAGATTGAAATCCTCTCCTACCGGTACCATCGGTTTAAGAAAGATACCAAAATGATGCTTGAGTGCCGCACCTTCATCTTCCCAACCAGTCCACATTGCCCTACCTTCTATACCGATATACCGGTTGTATTCATATCCCCCACGCATCATCATCCCATAAGTAATGTCTTCAAACTCACAAGAACTTCTGCATCCGTAATATCTTAGTCGAACCAAACCTGCACCAAGATACCATGGAGAAGGATCACTTAACTGAGGGATTTCTACAATAGGGCTTATAGCAGGTTCAACCGTTTTTCCCCCGGCTTCCATCGAAATCGGAAGCATAAGACAAAGTCCTACTAGATAAAGTATTTTTACTATTTTCATTTTTCTCCCCTTGATTCTTCTCTTCTGATAAAGTTCAATCCTATCAATGCCGTCATCATCATCATCAAAAGCAAACTGATCGTACCCATGGCATCCCCTCCGTCTGATTTTTGAGGACTGTCACAATAGGTCACTCTCAATTTGGCATAATTTGATTCGGCACCGCTGTAATTTTTGACACTATATTCGATCGGTGTCGGATCATCTTCAAATCCGACTTCCGGAACAAACGTGATGGTACCGTCATCATTGACGATCCACTCTCCCTGCCCAGGAACGACCAGTGATTTTTTATCATCGCTCAATACTGCATCAGGATGTTGATCCATGAAACCATCTGGCAGATGAAGCTCTACGCTTGAGGTATTAAGATCTCCATTATCATTCAAAGAATCATTCAATATAACCGGCGTTCCGTAATCATTGTCAAGTTTTTCATCATCCCTTGCAAACAACGGATAGTTGATCGTTACAGTTGCCCGCTTTGTCTCCTGTCCATTCTCACATATGGCCTGATACTCGATCGGTGTCGGATCATATTCAAATCCTGCTTGAGGAGTGAAAGTAATAGACCCTATTGAAGGATCGACCGTCCATGTTCCTTCACCTGCTACAACCAAGATATCGGTTAGGCTGTTTGTATCTGGGTCAACGATCTGTACTGTTGCAGGATCAATGCATTCTGCATCATTATCCAGGACATTCACCGTCTGGGCAGTACCAGGCTGGTCTTGCGTATTAAGTACATCATCTAGCGCTGGAGGATAACATACCGTAACGGTTGCCGGGTTACTCGTATCGATCGGACCAATTGAATTTTCTTCGCTTACCGTATAATGGATCGGCGTTGCACATCCCGGGAAATTCTCTTCAGGTGTGAAGGTGATCGTTCCGTCATCATTCACCGTCCATATACCTTCATTCGGCACAATAAGCTCTTTCCCGCTTCCAATGACTGTTCCGTTTTCATCCGTGATCACAACACTCAATGGATCCAAAGGTTTGGATGTATTGCTGTCATTTGCAAGCACATTGACCGTAATGATCTCATTAAGTTTCCCTGTTGCGTTGTCATCCCTTGCCACAGGAGGATAATCTACTGTGATCATTGCCTGGTCTTCATTGCCTGCAGTATCTTGGACACTATACTCTATCGGTGCAGGATCACCTGTAAAACCTTCTTCAGCTTCAAACGTAATATCTCCAGTTACTGGATCAACAACCCATCTTCCTTCGCCAGGCACGACCAGTTCTGTCACCATATCTCCGGTATTTGGATCAATGATTCTAACAGACGTCGGGTCAAGCGCTGATGTACCGCTTGAATCATTGTTTACTACATGAATAACGGTTTCCTGCCCGGCAATACCGTTAACAGTATCATCTGTTGCCGTCGGTCCGACATCATCATTGAGTATCCAGCCTGTAGCGCCTGACATCTGATCTACCGTACCGCTGTTCACTTGAGTAGGCGCAATCGTCATATTTTCATCATTCTCAACAACGCCATCATCGGTTGTAGGTACCGACACCGTAACGCTGATGCTTCCTGCGGGGATCAATACTGTCACCGTTTGTGGCGTATAGTCATTATTTGCTGTCGTTGCCGTACCGTCAGCTGTCTCAATCGTCAGATTAATATCCTCATACGTCGGGTTACTCAACATCACTGTAAAGACCAGCGTATCGCCTTCTGTTACTGTTTGATCTGCTATCGAAACACTCGGTACAGGATCGTTATCGATGATCGTTCCCGTTCCCTGTGCGTTTGCGTTGCTGGTATTGGAACTTGTCACCGTCGCTGTG
>JACXUM010000004.1 GCA_014763895.1 Campylobacterales bacterium | reverse complement strand
AAAAAAATGGTAAAATATTCTTAAATGAACATAGTGTAAAGAGTTTGTATGAAGTATACGCCAAAACAGATTGAGAAATATAATCGCCAGAAGTATATCGCAGAACTTGAAAAAATATCCAAAAACTTGTTTCGTATGTTCAGAGATGCCAATACGGATGCAGAGAATATGGCAAGCAAGTTGGAGCAGTTGAAAAAAAAGCTTGATGAAAAGCCTCCAGTCTATCTGGATTCGGAATATCTTCGTCAATTAAAAGAGTATATAGTGAATATCTATGAAAAGATATGTAAATCGGGTACGTTTGATGATAAAATACTCGATGAGATGAGGGAAGGGCAGATGACAGCGCTTAATAGGCTTCAAAAGCTCAAAAACAATACATCCTATAAAAAAGAAAAACATAGATCAGAACACCATGATGGGTGGTAAAGAAAGAGGGCTGGTATCATGAAAAAATTTTTGGGATTTGGAAGTGCGGCACTGGCACTTTTAATAAGCGGATGTGCACAGAAAAATGTAGTGTATGGCAAACCGGATAATACGCCATACGATACCAAAGCATGCAATAAGGCATTGGCATCAGGAAGCGAGGTCCTCAAAGAACAAAAAATCGATAAGATCGTTGTGTTTAAATCCAAACGCAAGCTTTATACGTATAAAAAGGGTAAAGTAGTGGATGTGTTCCGTATTTCATTGGGGAAAAACGGTGACAAGGGTCCTAAAGTTGCAATGGGGGATTACAAAACGCCTGAGGGGGATTATTGTATCGTCCGAAAGAAGTGTGACCCAAGGCTCTACAAATCGCTTATGATCTCCTACCCAAGTGCACGTGATATCGCTCTTGCAAAAGAAAAAGGGGTGGATCCTGGAAATTATATCACCATTCACGGGCAGCCTAAATGGAATGCCGACGGGCATGGAGACAAGTATACCCTGGCTCACGACTGGACCGAAGGATGTATGGCAGTTTCCAACAGTGCTATGGATGATCTCTGGTGTGCCGTAGAAGTCGGTGTTACGATCGAGATACATGCTTAAGAAAGATATAAACCGGTTTTAGCTTAATTTGATAAAATCTATATTATGATAGTAAGCAATAATGAAGATTGAAGGGGTAAAAATGAAAAAAACAGTCACTCTATGGATGTTCGCGGCGGTTTCATTGTTGATCGCGGGAGGAAATATCTCTCCAAAAATGGCTGAGATGGTCGAGGTGCCTGCATCGTGCAAGGCGGACAATGTGTATGTCGAAGAAGATGCCGGTTTAATGTGGCAGGATCAGCAGTATACGGATGCCGAAGATGGAGCATTTAAAAATGAAGGTTCTGTAGGAAAAGCAGGGAAGTGGGGGCATGCGGTTAATTATTGCCGTGCTTTGAATTATGCAGGCTATTCAGATTGGAGACTGCCTACAGAGGATGAATTGATCCATGTCCATGAAAAAGAGGGACAGGTATTTAGCTATTTTAGAGATAATGATTTTTGGACATCAACACCAACAGTTGATAGAAAATATTATGTCGTATTCCCGGCGGATGCGCATCCATATGCCAGAGAAGCAAGCCAATCAAATTATATCAGATGTGTTCGCTGTGTCGAGAAACAGTAAACATATGAGATATTAAAGAAGAGTGATCAGAGAATTTTGATCTCCTCTTGTAGCATAATTCCAAATGTTTCAAATACTTTTTGTTTGGCGAGGGAGATGAGGTATAGTGCATCCTCGAATTTTCCTACGCCAAGATTCACTAAAAAATTTGCATGGATAGGGCTCCATTGCATATCCCCTTTTTTTGATCCTTTAAGCCCCGTAGCTTCTATCAATCTCCCGGCATAATCATTTGGCGGGTTTTTAAAAACAGAGCCGGCGCTGGGTTGGGGCGGTTGGTTGGTGCGAAGTTGCTGAAGCTCTTCCAAAAGTTGCGGATCAAAGCCTTTTTTGATATGAAAACGTGCATGGGTGGCAACGCCGTTTAACTTTGCGTAACGATAACCATGCTCGATCTTTTCCGTTTCTACCCAGTTACCGTTGATTTTGACTGCTTCAAGAATATTGAAGATCTCATGGGATTTCACCCCGGCATTCATCGCCAGCATGCCACCCAAGGTACCGGGGAGTTTCGATAAAAACTCAAATCCGGCAATATCATGTTTTTTGGCATAAGAGAGGATACGGCCGGTGGGCATAGCAGCTCCTATCGTAAGCGTATCCCCACGGGTTTCAATGGTGGCAAAATCTTTACCAAGCATCATCAGCGCAGGAGGAGCAGGGGAGATCAAAAGATTGTTTGCTCCGCCGATGAGATAGCGGTCTGTAGGGATTTTATCATCTTTTTCGATCATCATTACTTCTGCGGGCTGCCCGACTTTGATACTGGAGTATTTGGAAAAATCAATGGTCTTAAAGAACATTAAATCTCCCTTCGCCCGCAAGAAGCAAAGCATGACATCATGAGTCGATGATCTTTCACTTGTAACTCCATTAGCTGTTTCTTATTATTTCATACTCTTTGGGTATGAGGTAATCCTCGGTTCTAAGCGGAGCATCCCAGAGCCCGTTTTTATAACCGATCTCATAGAGTTTGTCCAGAGCCCGGAGTTGTAAAGGACTTAACTGAACAGAAGCATCCGAGGCATACATATCCAGGTATTTCTGAAGCATTTTATCCGATATTCTTACCAGATTATCTGACTCAAGTTTTTTGCACAGCTCCTCTTTTCTTTCGTTGGCAACCTTGACTCCTTCGATCAGAATGTTCTCTGTCTCGATCGCCCGATTGAGCGGAAAGCTCCTGCGGATCGCCATGCCTCCAAGAGGCAACGGAAGATCTTTGCCTGCAAGTTCTTCCCAGATATCCCACACCTCTTTTTCCACTTCCAGACGTTCATCGAAATTGAGAATGGATTCATGGATCAGGACCCCCGCATCTACTTTCCCATCCAGGACGGCTTGCTCAATCTCTAAAAAATCCATATAAACAGGACGTGCATCAGGATAAGAGATGCGAAATAGCATGGCATTGGTCGTATATTTGCCTGAAAGTGCAACTTTAAAATTACGTTTGAGCTTTCTGCCCTTCGGTTTAATGAGTTTAGGCCCATATCCCTCACCAAAGCTGACTGCTGTACGCAGGAGGGCATATTCGTCTTTGATCAAAGGGTACATGCCAAAACTGATGGCCGTTACATCATAGGTCCCTTTCATTGCTTCCTCGTTGAGTGTTTCTATATCTAAGGCGATATTCTCAAATCGATAATCTTTCGTATCGACCCATCCGAACTTAATGGCATAGTACATAAAAATATCATCGGCATCGGGCGAATGGGCTAATTGTATAGGGTTCATAGGCATCTGCTTTCATAGATTAAAGTAGGTATATTTTAGCATAAGAGTGCAAAGAATATAATGACGGGCGGAAGTCCGTGGCGATTGATTGAGGATTTGGTTACGGTTCACCAAATGGTAGCTTTGGTAAAAATATGTCAATATGACATCTTTTCATTTACCTTATCTAAAAGCGAATAAAATGGTGTTAGAATTTCACTAAGAATTGGAGAAAAGGATATGACGATGGCAATGGACGCAAATAAACAAAAAGCCTTGGAGATGGCGATCAAACAGATCGATAAGACATTCGGAAAAGGTACCTTGATGCGGTTGGGGGATAAAGAATTTGAACCGATCGCTGCAATATCGACAGGTTCGTTGGGATTGGATATGGCACTTGGGATAGGGGGGATTCCACAGGGTAGAATCATCGAAATCTATGGACCGGAATCATCAGGCAAGACAACCCTTTCTTTGCAGACCATTGCTTCAGCACAGGCACAGGGAATGGTCTGTGCCTTCATCGACGCAGAACATGCACTGGATGTTGTCTATGCTAAAAACCTTGGAGTGGATACGGAAAACCTTTTGGTTTCGCAGCCTGATTTCGGCGAACAGGCACTTGACGTACTTGAGACGTTGGCAAGAAGCGGGGCTGTCGGGCTGATTGTTGTGGATTCTGTAGCGGCATTAACGCCAAAAAGTGAGATCGAAGGAGATATGGGTGATACGCATGTAGGATTACAGGCAAGATTGATGTCACAGGCACTTCGAAAACTGACAGCGATTTTACATAAAACAAATACAACGGTTATTTTCATCAACCAGATACGTATGAAGATCGGTACGATGGGGTATGGATCTCCTGAAACGACCACAGGAGGGAATGCATTGAAATTCTACTGTTCTGTTAGAATTGATGTAAGACGTATCGCAACGTTGAAGCAGGGTGAATCGCAGATTGGTAACCGTGTAAAAGCAAAAGTGGTTAAGAACAAAGTAGCACCACCGTTTAGACAAGCAGAGTTTGATATCATGTTCGGTGAAGGGATCTCTCAAACAGGAGAACTGATCGATTATGGTGTCAAGCTTGATATCATCGACAAGTCGGGTGCATGGTTTAGTTATGGTGCAGAAAAATTGGGGCAAGGTAAAGAAAATGCCAAGTTGGCAATCAAAGAAAATCCTGCTTTGCGGGCAGAGATTGAGGCAAAAGTTAAAGAAGCGCTTGGTGTGAGCGGAACTGCCTTGAATATGGACGGTGGTGATGAGATGATGGAAGAGGATTGAGAATAACGTAGCTTTTCTTTTTATGTTGCCACGCAAATAGGATAATACAGCAAGAAAGAATACATATATTAAAATAGTATCATGAGCGTCATATGTTTAGGTAGTTTTCCTTAGGAAAAATAGGATAAAATATAGCCTATAACTAACGGAAAGGGAAAAAATGATCTATATTGATGAAATCGTAGCTGATGAGGTCATGGATAGCAGGGGCAATCCTACTGTCCGAGCCAAAGTAAGTCTGAGTGACGGCACAGTTGCAAGTGCCATAGTACCAAGTGGCGCCAGTACCGGAAAACGCGAGGCGCTGGAACTTCGTGACGGTGGTGACAGATATATGGGTAAAGGCGTCCTTCAGGCTTGTGAAAACGTCAATGGTGCCATTTCTGATGCACTTGTAGGACTCAGCCCTTTTAATCAGGCAGAGATCGATATTATCATGAAAGAGATCGATGGGACACATAATTACGGGAATTTGGGGGCGAATGCCGTATTGGGTGTTTCTATGGCTGTCGCAAGAGCTGCGGCAAAATCTTTAGGGGTACCTCTTTATCGATATTTGGGCGGAGCAAATGCAGTGACAATGCCTGTTCCGATGCTCAATATCATCAATGGCGGCGAACATGCCAACAACTCTGTGGACTTTCAAGAATATATGATCATGCCGATTGGATTTGATCGTTTCTCCGAAGGACTTCGTGCATCTGCAGAAGTCTATCATCATCTTAAAAAAATTATTGACGCAATGGGTGAAAGTACAGCCGTAGGCGATGAAGGCGGTTTTGCACCAAACCTTAAAAGTAACGAGGAACCAATCCAGGTAATTATGCAGGCGATCGAAAAAGCGGGCTATAAAGCCGGAGAGCAGATCGCGATAGCACTTGACGTAGCGGCAAGTGAGCTTATTAATGATCAGGGAAAATATGTACTGAAATCGGAAAATAGAGAATTGACAAGTTCAGAACTGATCGCATATTATGCAGATATGTGTGCAAAATATCCAATCGTTTCTATCGAAGATGGTTTGAGTGAAGATGAC
Organism: Campylobacterales bacterium; assembly: GCA_014763895.1. Classification (GTDB taxonomy): domain Bacteria; phylum Campylobacterota; class Campylobacteria; order Campylobacterales; family Sulfurovaceae; genus Sulfurovum. The sequence goes on along the minus strand of JACXUM010000004.1, from coordinate 79,350 downwards.
TGGGATGGATGGAAAGAATTGACTCAAATACTTGGCGATAAAGTGCAATTGGTCGGTGATGATCTTTTTGTAACCAATGCTGCTATTTTGGCAGAGGGAATTGAAAAAGGAATCGGCAATGCCATTTTGATCAAACCAAACCAGATTGGTTCAGTATCAGAAACGATGCAGACAGTACGTTTGGCCCAAAGAAATGGATATAAATGTGTTATGTCTCATCGATCTGGAGAAAGTGAAGATACGTTTATCGCTGATTTTGCAGTTGCTTTGAATACAGGAGAGATTAAAACCGGATCAACAGCAAGAAGTGATAGAATTGCCAAATATAACAGACTTTTGGAAATAGAAGCGGAATTGGGCCAATTTGAATATTTAGGCACATCACTTTTTACAAAATAAGGCCCCAGGGGAAGAATAGATGATGCCGACACAGAAAGTGGGAGAGATAGCAGGGTTGTCTCTTAAAACGCTTTTAATTACGGCCATCGGGATTTTGCTTTTTGGGATATATTTGGGTATATTGATCTATGGTGAAAATTCTTTGACGGTATTAAATAATCTAAAAGGGAAAAAAGAAGGTCTGATCCGTGAAGAGAAAAACCTGAAGTATGAGAATCAAAAACTTCAGAAAGAGTATTTTGAATTGAAACAATTAGAACCTAAGGAGTAGGGAATGAGACGGTATTTATCCGCGGTTATTGTAGTAACAGGAATTGCCAATGCGGCAAATAATCCTTTTGATTTGAAAGAAAATCTTCAAAAGATCGATCAGGATCAGTCAGTTTTATTGGATCATTTGCATCAGATTTCTGAAAAACGACAGGCTGAAGAGGATGAAATGGATGATATCATCTTAGATGAAAATGAGACAGAAGCATCGGTAAAACAAGTCCAAGAAGAAAATGCTACACTGGATGAAGAAAAACTGGCTGAAGAGAAAGCTGCTTTAGAAGCTGAAAAAGAAAAGCTTTTAAAACTCAAAGAGGAAGAAGTCAAAAAAGAACAAGAAGCTGCAGCCAAAGCAGAAGCCGAAAGACTTGAGAAAGAGAAACGGGAAGTAGAAGCATACGAAGCTCAAAAACGCCAGAAAGAAGCAGCACAGAAAGCGGAAGAGGAAAGATTGCTTAAGCTCAAAGAAGAGCAGGAAACTGCAGCCAAAGCAGAAGCCGAAAGACTTGAGAAAGAGAAGCGGGAAGTAGAAGCGTACGAAGCTCAAAAACGCCGGAAAGAAGCCCAAAAGACAGCAGTACAAGAAGCGGAAGAGAAAAGATCGCTTAAGCTCAAAGAAGAGCAAGAGGCAGTCGCCGAAGTCGATTCTGGAGAAAAGCGCCAAAAAGAAGTGCACAGAAAAGAAAATACGAATCAAAAAGTAAGTGTTCCAGAAGAGATCAATGTCTCCCAAGAGCGTTTAGAAGCACAGCAAAAAGCTGATAAAGAGTATGAAGAAGCGATTAAAGAAGTAGACTAAACAAGGTCAATCTTCTTTGGATCGAAATTTGATTTGAATGAGTTTGATCAGTACCATAGAGATAAGAATTTCGAAAAGACTTGCCAAGATCAGTTGATAATAGTGAATGGTATTGATCATATTGGTTTCATGTCCAATTGTGGCAACAGCCACAAGTAATGTAAGGGGCATAGAAAGCGACAGCGCCATCAATAGTGCATCCCTTCCCCCCAAAACAGTTTTCATAACAACCCCTGCAAAGACCCTTGATAAGATCATGAGAGATGTGATCAATAATGCTCCGGGAACAACACCTGTATAAGCAAGAGCACTGATATCAAAAGACGCCCCTACATGGATGAAAAAAAGAGGGACCAAAAATCCAAACCCAAGACTTGACATTTTCTCTTCGAGTTTCTTCTCATGATGGAAAAATGCCGAGATAGCTACGCCTGCGATAAATGCTCCTAGTGCAAGCTCCAACTCCAAAGAGAGCATCACGACAATCAACATAAAAAAAAGTGCCATTGCCAATCGGATATCTTGGTCGGAAGTATCGGATTTTGGCATGAGGATCTTTTTGAGTTCAGGGAACCACCAAAAAAGAATATGTAGCAAGCGGTAAACGATATAAACCACCGCAAGAAAGATTAATAGATAACTGATCTTTGTGATGAGAGCCAATCCAAAACCAGTATTGCTGGCAGCATCAAAGACGGTTAATACGGCAATACTGATAATCTCGCCCAATACCCCTACAATAAAGGCCAGCTGTATCCACGGTTGTTCTTTACTGTAAATTTTGGAGAGAGCGGCCAGCAATCCGATAGAAATAAGCGGCATGGATATAATAATGATCATATTGAGATGAAAAAGGATACCACTTATGATGGCGAATAAAACCATTAAAGCCAAGAAAAGAATCGAACGATGGAGAATGTTCTTTGGACTGGAGCTGATCTTTTTAAGGTCAACTTCCATCCCGGCAAGAAACATCAGATATAAAAAGCCGACTTCTGCAATCAGATTAAAGTATTGATTGTGACCGATAAACCCCATAGATGCGAAAATGGAGCCTAGCATGATCTCAACAGGCGGAATCGGTATTCTTAAGGTTTTTGCTACGAAAGGACTGATCCATATCAATATAGAGAGAGTCAGAATGAGCAGAATATTAGTGTGTATCACAGCTGGTTGCGACCTCATACCCTAATGTTTCAAGCATATCTTTGTCTTTGTCCGGAGCCATGCCGCTTGTGGTTAGGTAGTTTCCAATGACAATCGCGTTGGCACCGGCTTGAAACATTTTTTCTTCCTGCCCGGTAAAGAGCAGTTCCCTACCCCCAGCGACCATCAGCAGTTTATCCTTCCCAAGCATTCTCCTTGCTTTTTGAATGATCTCAACTGCTTCTTGAAGTTCAATGTTACGCGTTTTTATCGGAAGTGCCGGGTTGGGATGATAGAAATTCAGAGGTGTTGAATCTGGATCGAGAGATACGATAGCCTTGAGCATATCTTCCCTGTCTTCCGCTTCCTCTCCCATTCCAAAGATGCCGCCGCTGCAAAGAGCCAGACCCACGCTTTTTACGTTTTGGCATGTTTCGTAGCGCTCCTGCCAGCCATGTGTCTGACAGATATCCGGATAATAGCGTTCGGATGTCTCAAGATTATGGTTGTAGCTGTCGATCCCATGCCTTTTCAGATAGAGCAACTGCTCTTTTGTTGCCGTTCCATTACAGGCGATGAGGTTTAGCTCCTCAACTTCAGCTTTGATAGCTTGTGCGGCCCTGGCTACGAAGTCCACTTTCTTATCATCAAGCCCTTTGCCTGCAGTGACAAGGCAATATCCCAGTGCACCGTTTGCTTTGGCCTGCTTGGCTTCTTGGACGATCTGTTCGATCGGTTTATACGTGTAGCGCGGTATATCGGCATGGTATCTTACGCTCTGTGTGCAGAATTTGCAATCTTCAAGGCACGTTCCGCTTAATATATTATTGATCGCACATAAAAATATCTTTTTCATCTATTTTGCTTCTTTATGTTTGCATTTAAAACATTCATAGGTCTCTTTGCCCCGAAGAGTTTTGACCCCCATCATATATCCGCATTCTGGGCATTTTTTATCCGTTGGTTCAAAGTTGGCGATAAATTTACATTTGGGATAATTGGTACAGCCAAAGAATTTGCCTCTTCTGCCTTGACGTTCCTGTAATTTTCCGCCACATTCCGGGCAGGGCACATTCAACTCTTTTGGAGGATTGAGCGGTTTGGCATTCTTGCATTTTGGATAGGCTGAACATGCGAGGAATTTACCTTTCTTGGAATCTTTGATGACCATCGGTGCACCGCATTTGTCACATATTTCATCCGTCACTTCGGGCTGTTCAGGTTCATTACCGTCAGGGTTCTTGGTATATTTGCATTTTGGGAAATTGCTACACGCAATGAACTCCCCGTACCGGCCTTTTCTCAAAACAAGTTCGGCACCGCATTCTGGGCACATTTCTCCGGTTGGTGTCGCAATTTTCAGGCTTTTGATCTGTTTTTTGCCTTCTTCGATCTTATGTAGGAAAGGAGTATAGAATTCTTTAAGGATCGATTGCCAGTTTTGTTTTCCTTCGGCTATCTTATCGAGTACCTCTTCCATATTGGCAGTAAAATGGCTATCGACAATTTCAGAAAAATGTTTTTCGAGCATTTCGGTTACGGTAAATGCAATTTCTGTCGGATGGATCCGTTTCTGTTCAATTTCGATGTATTTTCGTGTTTGCAAGATCGTGATGGTCGGTGCATAGGTACTTGGCCTGCCGATACCGAGCGATTCAAGTTTCTTGATCAAACTGGCTTCATTGTAGCGTGCGGGCGGTTCTGTAAAATGCTGTTCGCTTTTGATAGCATCAAGAGAAACTGGTTCATTTTGAACAAGCTCAGGGAGAAGTTTGTCTTTTTCGGTATATCCTGTAACTTTATAGAAACCGTCAAATAGCAGTTTTCTTCCGCTTGCCTTGAACACGCAATTGTCGCCGGCAAAAAGAATGGTTTGGGATTCGAATTGGGCTTCTGTCATTTGAGAGGCAAGAAAACGGTTATAGATCAAACGGTAGAGTTTGATCTCATCGCCTGTAAGATAATTCGAAGCGGTTTTAGAATCAAATTCTACCATCGTAGGGCGGATAGCCTCGTGCGCTTCCTGGGCACCTTTTGATTTGGTCGCGTAGTTTTTTGCCTTGGCCGGAAGGTAGTCATCCCCATAGGTTTCTTTGATATGGGTTCTTGCGGTATCTACCGCTTCTTTTGCCAGATTAAGGCTGTCGGTTCTCATATAGGTGATGACCCCCATCATCCCTTTGTCAGTTTTGACCCCTTCGTAGAGTTTTTGGGCGATCATCATCGTTTTTTTAGGAGAAAAACCAAGCTGGGTCGAGGCTGCCTGCTGCAACGTTGAAGTCATAAAAGGAGGAGGCGTTTTGGTATTTCTCTTTGTCGTCTCGATGGAGAGAACACGGAAAGATTCCTGTTTGGCGGCAGTTACGATCTCGTTTGCTTTAGCTTCATTCGCGATGGAGAGTTTTTCTAACTTTTCACCTTTGTATTCATAGATCGAAGCTTCGATCTCTTTTTGGAAGGTTGCATCGATCGTCCAGTATTCTTCAGGTTTAAATGCTTGAATCTCTCTTTCTCTGTCTACAACCAGCTTCAGCGTGGAACTTTGTACCCTTCCTGCACTCAGCCCCTTTTGTATCTTATTGGATAGTAGTGGAGAAAGTTTATAGCCGACAATGCGGTCAAGAAGCCTTCTGGTCTGCTGCGCATCGACACTGTCCATATCTACGTTCCGCGGAGTCTCAAGCGCATGCATAATGGCATTTTTTGTGATTTCGTGGAAAACGATCCTAGGCAATGAGAGAGGGTCTTTGCCTATGGCCAATGCAATATGGTAACCGATCGCTTCCCCCTCACGGTCCTCATCGGTTGCGATATAAACATTTTGGGCATCTTTGGCAAGTGTTTTGAGCTCTTTGACCGTAGCGCTGGCATCCCTTGGAATAGCATATTTGGGAATCAGATCTCCGGTTTTTTCGTCAATCTCGATACCAAAGGTCGTTTTTGGAAGATCCCTTATATGGCCTTTGGAAGCGACTACTTTGTACTCTTTGCCTAAAAAGTTTGATATGGTACGTGCTTTTGCCGGTGATTCGACGATAATTAAATTTTTCATACAATGTTACTTTTTCAATCATTTTTTGTTATCAGTTATTTTGATATAGACCTGATAATAATCTATTCATATTAAATACTGCTTGATGCAAGTGATTTTTCACAGAAATTTTGCCATTGTAACACAAACTAAGTAAAAGTGCTAAAAAGTTTAATGTAACAATAAAAGTAGAAGTAATCTGCATGGACTTTGTTTAAGAACGACTTTAATCGAAAAAGAAGTATAATTTTTGTTAAAAAATGGGCGATGGTACTATGCCATGAAAAAACTGATCGATTGTATGTTTTTTTGTTCCATGATGAATGCATGAAAGGAGATCTATGCATAGAACTTTCACGCCCCATAAAGGCTTTCTTGATATCTTAAAGTATCTTATACGTAAACCTTGCGTAGTCGGAGCAGAACATCCTTTTTTTCTCTCTTTGAAACGCGAATTGGACGAAATGGGCATAAGGACAACCCTCTATGAAGGACTATTGGTCGCACAAGGCAATCAACCCTACCGGGGTATGCTTTCGGCACATATCGATCGGCATGGTCTGATCTGCACCGGCCCTAATGAGTTCCAGTATGCGGCATTTATGACGCAGAACCGTGCCGATTTGACCGGTGACTCGGTTTCCGAACAGACGTATATAGCGATTTTGGAACGTTTTGCGCATCAGTCCGTACAGGCATATGAACCATGGTCAGGAAGTTATCTGGGGCTTGGCACGATAGAGAATGCCTATATCTGCGAACGGCGTAACAACCTGATATTTGAAGTGAAAGGACTTGAATATCTGTTGCCAGGAACCCCTGTAGCGTATGTGGATACGTTGAGCCATCAGAAAGGGTTGATCTCGGCCCAAATGGATAATGTTATCAGTGCGGCGATCATCATCTATCTTTATAAGGCCGGATATCAGGGAACGGCTTTTTTTACAGCCCAGGAAGAATCAGGTAAAAGCTGGCGTTTCTTGCTTGAGTGGTTCAAGCGTTTTGATGTGACGACGGATCGGCTGCTTGTATTGGATACCAGTCCTTATCCTACGAGGGAAGATGCCGATGCCCAGGACATTGTGCTTCGGCGGAAGGACTCGAATGCTCCTTTTGTCTCCCCTCTGACCGAAGAGATTAAAGGATGGTGTGACCGATTGGGTATTAGCTACAGTTTTAAAGACCAATACCTTGAGGAACAAAATAAAAAAATTATCTCCCAAGGCGGCAAACCTTATTCTTTGGGGAGTACCGAGATGGGAAGATTGGCAGCTGCCAGCGGAGGCAGAATACAAGGGACGACATTGCAGTTGCCGACGACAGGTTATCATACAACCAAGGAGACAGCTCATGCCGATGCAGTTGCAAAAATGCTTAAATTGCTTGAAGCAATGTATCTTGATGAGGATCATCAGGAGGTTCCCATTGACCCGCATTAAATACGAGAAGATATCATTTTATTCAATAGTGTGCTCTGAATGGAGCCCCGAGATATCACTTTTTTGAAGTGCATCATCTTGAAAATAGCCGATTTGTTCACGGGCATTTTCAATATCGCCTAAATGTGCGATATGAAAGACTGCATCCCCTTCTTGAACCAGAGGGATCTGGCTTTTGCCGATAATCACACCTTCAAAGGAGGAAAGAAGCGGAATACTCCGGTCCTCAAAAGGATCGTCGATGAAAGCGATGATCTCATCCTTTTTTACAATGTCTCCTAAGGCTTTAAGGGTCCTCAAGATCCCGCTTTCTGTCGCACGTATCCATTGACTTGCTTCAAAAACCAAAGGGGTTTTGTGTTTTTTTTGTTTGGTTTTGGGAAGCATTTCGAGTGCTTTAAGAACATTGATGATACCCTTCAGCCCTATTTTGATCGCAGTTTCATCAAACCTCAAGGCTTCTCCCGCTTCATACAGCAGGATAGGAACACCGTTATCTTGGGCTACAGCCCTTAAAGACCCGTCTCTAAGGGCAGAATGCAGGACAACGGGGGCTTCAAAGGCTTTAGCAAGTTTGAGTATCTCAGCGTTATGAATATTGGTTCTGACCTGAGGCAGGTTTGAGCGATGGATGGCGCCGGTATGCAGATCAATGCCATAATCGCTTTTCTGGACGATCTCATCAAAGAAGAGTTTGGCGATGCGTGCCGCAAGAGATCCTTTGGTCGATCCCGGAAAACTTCGGTTTAAGTCCCTTCGATCCGGAAGATAACGAGAAAGTGTGGTTGCACCATAGATATTGACAATAGGGACAAGGATGAGACTCCCTCGGAGTTTTTTAAGCACGGGCAGCTTTTTAAGCCGCCGGATGATCTCAACACCAATGAGTTCATCTCCATGTATAGCGGCACTGACAAAAACAACAGGCCCTTTCTTCTTCCCTCTGATGATATGAATGGGGATCGATGCGGGAAGATGATAGAGTTTGGGTAAAGAGAGTTCGATATTTTTTGTACTTCCTTTCGGAATTTCAACACCATTGACCTGTAATGAATTTTTGCCCATGACCTCTCTTTCTTTGTAAATTTTGTCGTATTTTGCAAATAATAGTGTACAATAATAACATATTTTACAGACAAGGATCTTTTGAGATGGAGATGATCACAGTGGGCAGGCTTGAGTATGCTTCATTGCCTGAGCTTGGTTTTTTTGATATTGATGCGAAGATAGATACCGGCGCGGATTCCTGCTCGATCCATTGCTCTTCGATCAGAATCGATGAGAAAAACCAAACCGTGCATTTTAAACTCTTGGATGAACTGCATCCTGATTACACTCTTCATGATATTGCAATGCCTATATCCAAGATGAAGAGAGTCAAGAGTTCTAACGGGAAAGTAGAGGAGAGGGTATTTATCCAAACTCCGGTATCCTTGGGTGGGCAAACCTATCTTGCCCAAGTCTCTCTCAGTGATCGTAAAGAGATGAAGTATCCTATGCTTATTGGAAGAAAGTTCCTTGCAAAACGCTATCTTGTTGATGTGTCTGTCAAATACCAATTCCCCAAAAAGGTCTAACATTATGAAACTTTATATTTTATCAAGAAGCGAATCGCTCTATTCGACAAAAAGTCTGGTTGCCGCAGCAGAAGCAAAAGGATGGGAAGTAAGGGTTATTGATTATCTTGAATGTACGATGGAGATCATGAAAGATGAACTAAAGATCATCTATCACGGCGAAGAGTTGGAAAAACCTGACGCGATCATTCCTCGCATTGGTGCCAGCAGAACGTTTTTTGGAACGGCGATCGTACGTCACTTTGAAATGATGGGGGTTTTCAGTGTTGCGGGATCTTTGGCTATCAAGCGTTCAAGAGATAAACTAAGAAGTTTGCAGATCCTTTCCAATAGGGGTGTAGATATGCCTAAAACAGTATTTGCTGCAAATAAGGCCGATCCGAATGACGTGATCAAGCTGATCGGCGGAACCCCGCTTGTATTGAAGATATTGGAAGGCACGCAAGGTGTGGGCGTGGTTCTTGCCGAGACGAAAAAAGCGGCCAAATCGGTCTTGGATGCTTTTAACGGTATGAGCGTGAACCTCTTGGTCCAGGAATTTATTGAGGAAGCAGGCGGAGCAGATATTCGTGCGATCGTTGTGGATGGTGAAGTCGTTGGCGCGATGAAACGTCAGGGTGCAGAGGGAGATTTCAGATCCAACCTTCACCAAGGCGGCAAAGCGACTTTGTACAAGCTCTCTAGAAAAGAAAAATCCACCGCCACTGCAGCTGCCAAAGCAATGGGGCTTGGAGTATGCGGTGTTGATATGATTCCGTCAAAGCGTGGTCCGTTGGTTATGGAGATTAACTCTTCCCCTGGTCTGGAAGGGATAGAAAAAGCCACCGGTATCGATATTGCCGGAAAGATCATGGATTATATAGAAAAGCATGTTACTCCACAAGAAACTACTTCAAGCCGAAAACGCGGTTCCCGCGATAATATCGGTGCTTAAGTAGGCCATTTGGTTCTACTGCCCTTCCCTTTTGTACAGGCAAACACTTTTATATCAAGGAGTATAATTTGATAAGAATAGCAGCGTTTTTATTTTTTCTCCCATTTGTACTCTATGGTGTACAGATCGATGAATCACTGATTGATACCAACGGCACAAAACTGTATGAAACTTATCTTTCACAGTTGGAAAAAGAAGCGAATCAAAGTGATGTCACTTTACAGCTTCAGCGTTCTTTGTTGGACCAATTGATCGAATTTGAAGAGAGCAAAGACAAAAAGCCGTTTGCTCCCTTAATGGCATCCGATATTAAGAACAAGCAGGATTATCTCAAGGCTTTTTTGCGTTATGTTGAGAATTTTACAGAGACCAAGCGGATTAAAAAGGAGCTCAAAGGGAAAGAAGAGAAGATCGATTATCTAAAAAAACAGATTATAACCGGTGAAGAAAACCAAAGTATCCAAGCCCATATCAGTGTACCATCGATAGCACAGCTTCAGTATGCATTTTATGTTAAATCACAGGAAAAACTTCAAAGTACATTAGAGCAAATCAGAGAGCTCAAAGATCAAAACCGGAATATACTTTTAAAACGTTTGGAAAGTATCGATTTCTTGCAGGATAAACAGACGCAGGATACAACTGCGCAGGAGATGAAACTCAAACAGCTTCAGCTTGAAAGGGAAGGACTAGAGATAGAAAAAGAGAGGTTGCTTCTACTCCAAAATCAGATACAAAGCAATCAAATAGACGAAAAACGTAAACTGCTTTCACAAAAAATAGACGATATTGTTCAGGATTTTGTCAATAAAAATCTTTATCTTTATTTTGCCGCACTCAAGGTAAACGATCAGAAGGTTTTTGATATCAGAAAAGCAATCGAAGACGATATTGCTCTTATGAGCCCCCAAAAACAGCGTGCAGCGTCTAATATGCTGGATGCCCTGGGTAAGCTTGCCTCTGAGAGAATAGGAACCACAAAAGTGCTTGCAAGCCAAACTAAAGAGGGGGTGGTTACACTTGGGAAAGATATATGGGAAATGCTTCATTACCCGCTTTTTAGTATCAATAAAAAGCAGATCAGTTCCTGGGATCTAATCCTTGCACTCTCCATTTTTGCTTTTGGATTGTTCTTGGCATCTCTTTATCGGCGTTATATCAGAAAGATCAGTTTGAGATTGCGTAATCTCTCACTCTCGAGCCAGGTAATTTTAAGCAATGTCGGATCTTATTTTATCATAGGCATCTCATTTTTTGTGATGCTTAAAACGATCGGGTTGGATCTCAGTTCATTTACCGTGATAGCCGGTGCATTATCCGTAGGGATCGGTTTTGGTCTGCAAAATATCATTGCTAATTTTATTTCCGGGATTATTTTATTTTTTGAGAAAAGCATCAAGATCGGTGATTTTTTACAGATCAGCGATACGTTAAGAGGGCGGGTAGCTGATATTCGTATGCGTTCGGTTACGATCCGAACCAATGACAATATCGATGTTATCGTACCTAATCAGACATTTATCCAGCAACAGGTTATCAACTGGACATTGAGTGATGATATCCGGCGTATGCATATTCCCTTTGGAGTGGCATACGGCAGTGATATTGACGGGGTCAAAAGAGTGGTATTGGAGGCGTTGGAAAAGAGCGATATCGAGTATATACGCAATGACAAAGATAGAGAACCTCAGGTCATTATGAAGGCAATGAATGCCAGCAGTGTGGATTTTGAGCTTTGGGTATGGATGCATGGAGATAGTACGCTCAAGCCCTCAGGAACGCAGGATAAGTTTTTAGTATTACTGTATAAAACACTTTATGAAAATAATATTCAGATCCCTTTCCCTCAGCTTGATCTTCATATTCAGGGTATCAAAGAGATACTTGAAGGGTTGAAAAAAGAAGCGTGATGTTGGACTATATGGTTTGGATAGAGGCATTTGCCTCGCTGGGATTATTGCTGTTTGGAATGCTTTATCTTGAATCCCGCATCAAAGAGAGTGCAGGACGTTCATTTAAGGTGTGGATCAAGCGTGCTACAGGAACGCATCTTCGTTCTTTGCTCCTAGGTGTCGGAGCAACTTCTTTGTTCCAAAGTTCTTCGGTTGTCTCTTTGATGTCCCTTTCTCTGATTGGGGCGGGTATGATCTCTTTGGAAAATGCAATTGCGGTTATTTTCGGGTCTAATATCGGTACAACGGCAACATCATGGATCATAGCCCTTGTCGGTTTTAAGGTTGATGTCAAGCTGCTTGCCTATAGTATGATAGCTATCGGCGGTATCGGCGGCGTTATAAGCGAAGAGTCCCGTCGATGGAAAAATATATTTGGGATCATTGTGGGCTTTGGTCTGATCTTTCTGGGATTGGAGGGGATGAAAGAGAGTGTCTCGGTTTTTTCATCGGTGTTTGATGTCACACAGTACGCCCACCTTAATCCCTATCTTTTTTCGATCGCCGGTTTGATCCTGACAGCAATTATCCAGTCCAGTTCGGCAGCCATTGCGATCATCCAGAGTATGCTTTTTGCTCATATCGTCAGTTTTGAGATGGCTGCCGCATTTGTCATCGGATCCAATATCGGAACTACTGTGACTGTAATTTTGGGTGCGATCGGAGGGACACCGGACAAAAAACGTACGGCAGCAGCACATCTTTTTTTCAATGTCTCAACAGGTATTGTTGCTTTATCGTTACTCTACCCGATGGTTGAACTTGTCAATGTGATACGGCTTTCCAATGATCCTGTCGTGAACATTGCTTTGTTTCATTCTTTGTTTAATGTGGTAGGGGTATTGTTATGGTATCCCTTTATCGGAATGCTTCCGCATCTGTTGACAAAAATGTTTAAACAGAAAAAAAGAGAGGTAACAAAGTTTATCCACGATGTATCTGTCGATATGACAGAGGTTGCCGTTGTAGCACTTGAGAACGAAGTAGATCATTTGTCACGCAAGATTGAAGATTTTGCTTTATTGGCGATAGGGGTCTCTCCAGTTAAGGTGTGGGAAGGCAATATCACGACGGAAAAACTGTTGGAAGATAATGAACATCTGGATATAGAGTATGATCGATTGTATGCAGATATCCGGTTGTTGGAGGGGGAGATCTTTGATTTTGCGATGGTGCTTTCAGCAAAAAATACAGACAAAGCAAATCAGGAGCGCATTCAAAGAGCGATCAAGTCTGTAACCTATTTGGCAACGGCTGCAAAGTCGATCAAAGATATGCTGTATGATCTGGAATTTTTGCACGAAAGTGCAAGCGAGGAAGAACAACAGTTCTATAAGAACCTGCGCTATCAAATACTCAAAAGCGTTATGGCGTTTGAGACTGCGAAAAAAGGTGATAAAAATGCAATGGAAGAGATGGAAACACGTTATCGCAAGATCACCGAATCCTATAACAACAGCGTTGAGATCTTTTCAAATATCATTAAAAACCGCTCGATCCCAAGAGAGGTGAATACCATTGCCATCAATGATATGCATTTAAGCAAAAGCTTCACAAAATCCTTGAGAAACTTTATCAATATGCAAGAGAATAATCATCAAAATGAAATAAATTCTACCCATCATGAAGAGCCGTTTCAAAAGGATAGAACCTAAATGTGCGCGATTTTCGGTGTTGTGGGAAAGTATGATTCCATTCTGACACAAGAGGCATTTGCGACGCTTTTCCACCGAGGCATCGATGAGAGCAGCTATATACAAAAAGAAGAGCTGTTTATAGGGGTTCATCGGTTGGCGATTACCGATGTGGCACACTCCATCATCCAGCCTATCGAACAAGACGGCGTTTGTTTCATGATGAACGGTGAGATCTATAATTACGAAGAACTGGCCAAATCTCTGGGCGTAGAAGCGGTCAATGATACCAAGGTGGCTTTTCATGCCTATCAAAAATGGGGGGATACATTTGTTGAACATCTTCGGGGGATGTTTGCCATAGCAGTGGCTGAAGAGGGAATAGTCAAACTCTTTCGCGATCCTTTCGGGAAAAAACCCCTTTATTATATGATCGAAAGAGACCGTTTGGCTTTTGCCAGCGAAATGAAAGCCCTTTGGAAACTCAAACCATTGCAGTTTGACCGAAAGATCATCCCCCAGTATCTCTCCTTCCAAGCCCCTCTTGCACCCCATACTTTTGATAAAGCGTGCTATCAGGTCCCTGCAGGTACGATGGTGCATATCGATAGGGCGTCATGGAATATCTCCAAAGAGAGCTGTTATTTTGATCCGCTTCGGGTGTCTGTGAATATTAATGATGCCTCATTAGCCATAAAGAATATCGAACAAAAACTTCTAAGATCCGTTGTATTGCGTCTGCCAAAAGAGGTGGCGTGCGGAGCATTGCTTTCCGGGGGGCTTGACTCTTCATTGATCGCAGCGTTGGCTGCTTCTTGCCAGAAACTCCATACCTTTACAATAGGATATGAGGGGTTTGAACAGTATGATGAACGCCCCTTTGCTGCGAGGGTGGCAGAACATATCGGTTCGGTACATCATGAGGTTGTCTTCGGAAAGGAAGAATTTCTAAAAAGCATTGATGAGGTAACCCAGATACTCGATGAACCGCTTGGCGATCCGGCGATGCTGCCTTTATATCATTTGATGAAACAGATACGCCAAGATGGCATCAAAGTCGTTCTGACCGGTGACGGCAGTGATGAACTCTTTTTGGGGTATAAGACCTACAAGGAGTATCTTGATCTTGAAGGGGCTAAAACGCTCAAGTATAAAAATTGGCTTCGAAACTATTTTAAATCAAATTTTTCGATGAACAAAGAGTGGGAATGGTACAAACGAATCTTTGAAGAGAGTACCCTGTTTCGCTCTACCGCAGAGGTGTTTACCGATCTTCAGCAAAACAGATTGCTTCGGATGAATGTACGGGACAATGATTCTCTCAAAGCGATTGCCCCGTATGAGAAGGCATTTCAAAACAGCGGCCGTACTTCGCCCGTGGATTGGTACAGTTTTTTGGATTTGAAAGTCCAGCTGGGGGAAGTGTATCTCAGAAAGCTTGACCGCATGAGTATGGCGCATAGTATAGAAGCCAGAAGCCCTTTTTTGGATAAAGAGGTTGTTTCTGCGGTATTTGCCTGTGATCCAGCACTACGAACGGAGCAAATGCCTAAAAAATGGATTAAGGAGATCGCCAAGCATTATCTACCCTCTTCCATCATAGAACGCAAAAAAAAGGGATTTAGCTATCCTTTTATGGAATGGCTTCAAGAGAACGGTGAATTGGAAGTGATAGAACGCATACAAGAGCAAAAAGGTCTGTTCCATCAAGAAAAACTAACTTTTTTGCTTGAACAAGGGAGGCAAGGCTTGTTTAGACAGCATATTTTTTCACTGTATATGTTATGTAAATGGATGGAAAAGAATTTTTAGATTAAAAAAAGGGCTATCCCTTTTTTTTAGAAGACAGATTGTTATGCTTTTTTGAGAATTCTTGGCAGGGTGATACCCGTTTGGTGTTGGTATTTGCCTTTTCTGTCTTTGTAGGTTGTTTCGCACGGTTCATCCCCTTGCAAGAAGAGTACCTGTGCGATCCCTTCATTGGCATAGATTTTTGCAGGAAGCGGAGTTGTGTTAGAGATCTCTATGGTAATATGCCCTTCAAAGCCAGGTTCGAAAGGGGTAACGTTCACGATGATACCGCATCTTGCATAGGTACTTTTACCCAGACAGATGGCAAGAGTATCACTTGGCATTTTGAAATATTCTACCGTTCTTGCCAGGGCAAAAGAGTTTGGCGGTACGATACAGATATCTCCTTTGAAATCAACAACATTGTTCTGGTCAAAATCTTTGGGATCGACCACTTGTGCATTGATATTGGTAAAAATCTTGAATTCATCCGAAACGCGGATATCATACCCATAACTGCTTAGTCCGTAGCTGACGACACCTTCACCTACCAATCCCTCGCAAAAGGGAGTAATCATTGCTTCATTCAGCGATTTTTCTCTTATCCATTTATCAGATTTTAATCCCATGGTTTTCCTTATTGTCGTATGATCTGCACGTCGGCATTGGTTTTCATTTTTTCAAAATAATCTTTGATCGCCTTGTTTTGCTGCTGCTCTCTCCATTTTCCAATCACAGCATTTCTTGCACTTTCAAATGACATGCCGCTTTGGCCGGATTTTGAAAGGACTTTAAAGACTATATATTTGTCACCGGCATTGAAAGGGCGGGTCAATGCCCCATTTGGCGTTTGTGAAAGCATTCCAAGCAGCATAGGATTGAGTTCATTGCTTTTTTGTGTCAGAGAACGGCTTTTGATCCCTTGGGTATCTCCAGTCTGCAAAAAGCGCTGCATTGCTTCTTTTGATGCGGTAGAGTATTCAACGACATTGATCTGTGAAGGAAGCATAAATTCATTCTTATGGTTTTTATAGAAAATTTTTAACTCATCATCACTAGGCTCAGGGATCGACTTAATGATCGTCTCTTTAAAAAATTTCTCTTTTTTCATTGCTTCTTGGATACTGCTTCTGTATTTCGTCCAAGGTGTACCTCTGGCTTCAAGGATCTGTTGCATCTGTTCAACGGAGATTGCATTTTGTGCTGCGATTTCGCCGATTTTTGTATCCACTTCATCATCGGTAACGACCACGTTTTTCATCGCTGCTTTTTGAAGCCTGTCCGTAATCAGCAGATCGATCGCTTTTTCTTTTGACAGATGAAGCTGTTGTTCTACCGCTCTGATCTCAGCCGTGGTGACCGCTTCTCCTTCAACGATGAGTGCTACTCCGTCTACCATCTTTGCCTGCGCAAATACAGCTATACCTATGACTAAAAGTGAAAAAATTTTCTTCATACCTAATTTTCCGATTCTTATTGATTTGAAAAATTATAACATAATCGGTTAAATGTAATATGAGAATTGAATAGTGAGACTAAAGTTGACATAATTCAGTATGCAGTATCCTAAAAAAATATCATAATTATTTTGATGTCATCCGAAGATAATAAATAGAAGAATTTAGATATAATTCCAATCAAATAAAATTATCAAAAGAAACATCGATGCAAGACAAAATAGCCATAATTGGGTTGGGATATGTCGGGTTGCCATTGGCGCACGCCTTTGCTGAAAAATATGAAGTCGTAGGATTTGATATCAATCAAGACAGGGTAGATGAGCTACAGAAAGGATATGATCGGACATTAGAGCTGAGTAGCGTACAGTTGTTGGAAATAAAAGAGAAGATTGCATTTACAACGGCAGTAGGGGATATTGCCTCATGCAATATCTATATTGTGACCGTACCGACACCTATTGACAGCGGAAATCGGCCAGATTTGACGCCTTTGATCAAATCATCCCAGACGATCGGTACGATACTTAAGAAAAATGACATTGTCATTTATGAATCAACGGTTTATCCGGGGGTCACCGAAGAAGTTTGTGTCCCTGAGTTGGAAAAAATATCCGGTTTGAAATTTAACGAAGATTTTTTTGCAGGCTACTCTCCCGAAAGGATCAACCCCGGCGATAAAGAGCACACGGTCAAAAAAATCCTCAAAGTGACTTCGGGTTCAACTCCCCAGATTGCTCAAAAAGTCGATAACCTTTATAAAAGCATCATCAGTGCCGGGACGCATATGGCTTCCAGCATCAAAGTCGCGGAAGCCTCAAAAGTGATTGAAAATACCCAAAGAGATGTCAATATTGCATTGATCAATGAACTGGCGCTTATCTTTGATACGATGGGGATCGATACGACGGAAGTCATCGAAGCGGCAGCAACAAAATGGAATTTTATCAAGCTTACACCGGGGCTTGTCGGGGGCCATTGTATCGGGGTTGATCCCTACTATCTTACTTTTAAGGCCGAGGAGCTTGGCTATAAGCCAAACCTCATTTTGGGAGCAAGGCAGATCAATAACAGTATGGGGAAATATATCGCTGAAAAAACGGTGAAGCAGATGATAGCCCACGATAAGCGAATCAAGGATACCAATATACTGGTTTTGGGAGTGACTTTCAAAGAGAATTGTCCGGATATGCGAAACACCAAAGTGGTCGATATCATCGATGAACTCAAAAGTTACGGTTGTAATGTGGATATCTATGATCCGTGGGTAGATAAGGATGAACCAAAACAACACTATGAACTAGAAGGGTTGATCGATGATCCTTTTAAGGCGGATAAAAAATATGATGCGATAGTGGCGGCCGTGGCACATGATCAATTTTGTGCACTTTCGCATGAAGATTATGCAAGGATCAGTACTCCTGAACCTGTCTTGATCGATGTCAAGGGTATCATTAAAGAACCAAGTTGGAGACTATAGTGAACAAGAAAAAATTTGCATTGATCGGAGCAGCAGGGTATATCGCCCCGCGACATATGAAAGCGATCAAAGAGACTGGAAACGAGCTGATAGCGGCATTGGACCCTTATGACGGTATCGGGATCATGGACAGTCATTTTCCTGAGGCGGAATTTTTTACCGAGTTTGAACAGTTTGACAGGTTTATCGATAAGTGGCATAGAAAGAGCGGGAAAAAGATCGATTATATTTCTATCTGTTCTCCGAACTATCTGCACGATTCACATATCCGTTTTGCCCTTAAAAGCGGGGCCGATGCGATCTGCGAGAAGCCGTTGGTGCTAAATCCTTGGGATATCGATCAGCTAAAGATCATTGAAGAAGAGACAGGACGTAAGGTTTATAATATTTTGCAGCTGCGTCTACACTTCTCTATCATCGCGCTGAGGGAAAAAGTGCAAAAAGAACTTGCAGAAAATCCAGGTAAAATCTATGAGATCGATCTGACGTATTTGACAAGCCGAGGAAAATGGTACTTTAGCTCATGGAAAGGGGATGAGGACAAAAGCGGCGGTATCGCTTCAAACATAGGCGTACATTTTTACGACATGCTTACCTGGATATTTGGAGAAGTGGAAGAGAATATCGTACATTTGAAGACCCCTTATGCCAATGCAGGCTATCTTAAGCTCAAACATGCCAATGTCAGATGGTTTCTTTCGGTAAAATATGATTATATTCCTGATGATATCAAGGCTACCGGGCAGCGGACATACCGAAGCATTACGGTTGACGGGGATGAGATAGAGTTCAGCGAAGGATTTACCGATCTGCATACAAGAAGCTACGAGGAGATACTCAAGGGTAGCGGGTTTGGTCTGGATGAGGCGTACGGCTCTATTGCAACCGTCTCTACGATCAGAAATTTGCAGCCGATCGGCCTGAAAGGCGAATATCATCCTTTTTGCAAAAAGGTCATCAGTGAATAACTATTTTGTGCATGAAAGCAGTTATGTCGATGCGCAGGTAAGCATCGGTGAACGTACACGCATCTGGCATTTTTCACATATACTGTCTCATACAAGTATCGGTAAGGATTGTTCGTTTGGGCAAAATTGTGTCGTGGGCCCGAAGGTCACCATTGGAGATGGGGTCAAAGTGCAGAACAATGTCTCCATCTATGAAGGGGTTGAGATAGAAGACGATGTCTTCTTGGGCCCTTCGATGGTCTTTACGAACGTGATCAACCCAAGAGCTTTCATCCAAAGAAAAGAAGAGTTTAGAAAAACGCTGCTTAAAAAAGGGTGCTCGATCGGAGCCAATGCAACGATCGTATGCGGCATTACGATAGGCGAATATGCACTGATTGGAAGCGGAGCGGTGGTTAACAAAGATGTCAAGCCTTATGCGTTGATGGTAGGCGTGCCTGCCCGCCGGATCGGATGGGTTTCAAAAGCCGGCAATACATTGAAGTTTGATGAGAATAACATAGCCGTAGATAGTTCAGACAACACAAAATATCAAATTAAAAATGATCATCTGATCATCATGGAAGAGTAGCTAATGAAGATAGACTTTGCAAATTTATCCTATCAGCACAATCTTTATAAAGAAGAGATCGAAGCTGCTATACTCAAAGTAGCCAGGACATGCAACTTTATCATGGGTGAAGAGGTGGCACAATTGGAAAAAAGTCTTCAGGATTTTACAGGTGCCAAATATGCCATTTCCTGCAGCAGCGGTACAGACGCTTTATTGCTTGCGATGATGGCGATTGGAATCCAACCCGGGGATGAGGTGATCACTACACCATTTACCTTTATAGCAACGGCTGAGACGATCGCCCTGTTGGGTGCGAAACCGGTTTTTGTCGATATTGATGAAAAGACCTACAATATCGATCCCTCAAATATGGAAGCGGTGATTACCCAGAAGACTAAAGCGATCATTCCCGTAAGTCTGTACGGACAACCCGCCGATATGGATGCCATAGATGATATTGCCAAAAAGTATGGTCTCAAAGTCATTATCGACGGGGCACAGAGTTTTGGCAGTACCTATAAAGGTAAGACTGACAGCAATCTGGGTGATATTTCCTGTACCAGTTTTTTCCCGGCCAAACCGCTTGGGTGTTATGGAGATGGGGGAGCGGTGTTCACCAATGATGATCTGATTGCAGAGAAGATCAAGTCGCTTAGAATTCATGGACAGACCAAGCGCTATTATCATCAATATGTCGGCATAGGGGGAAGACTCGATACGATCCAGGCGGCTGTATTGAACGTCAAACTTAAATACTATCCGGCAGATCTCAAGCGCAGACAGGAAGCGGCGACTAAGTATAGTGAAAAATTAAAAGTTAAAAATGAAAAATTAGTCTTGCCTTTTGTTGATGAGCATACCACTTCGGCTTGGGCACAATACAGTATCAGGGTTAAAGACAGGGAAGCGCTACAAGAGAGGCTGAAAGATAAAGGGGTCCCAACAGCGGTGCATTATCCGATGCCGTTACATTTACAGGCCTGTTTTGAATATCTTGGATATAAGCAGGGAGATTTTCCGATAGCAGAGCGTGTATCCCAAGAGATTATGAGCTTGCCGATGAACCCTTATTTGCGCGATGAAGAGATAGACTACATCTGCAATCAGTTATGATCCGTAAATTAAAACCAAAATCAGAGTTCAGTCGCAATGTTTTAACCTTGATGACGGGGACGACGATAGCCCAAGCTATTCCCATAGCCATTAGTCCGATTCTCACAAGAATATACTCTCCCAAAGAATTCGGTATTTTTGCCCTCTATACAAGTATCGCTTCGATTATAGCCTTGATAGCGGGAGGAAGATATGAACAGGCCATCATGCTTCCCAAAAAAGAGGGAGATGCCATGAATATCCTGGTGCTGTCAACCGTTCTCTCGATTATTGTCAGTTTGGTCTCGTTGATCATAGTGTCGGTCTTTAATACCCAGATTACAAACCTTTTGGGAAATCCGGAGATATCCAATTGGCTCTATTTTATCCCCTTGACAGTATTGTTGACGGGCATGTATCAAAGTTTTAACTATTGGTCAAACAGAAAAAAACACTACAAAAGGCTCGCTACAAGCAGGGTAGTGCAAAGCACTACAGCTGCCTCAACCAATCTTGCTCTTGGATTTGGTGGGTTTGGGAGTAGCGGATTGATCATGGGGTTTATCGCAGGGCAGGGAATGTCGATGCTGATGCTTGGCAAAGGGATATGGAAAGAAGACAAAAAGCTTGGCGAGAGGGTACACAGATTAAAGATAACGGCCTTAGCAAAGAAATATAGTAAATTCCCAAAATTTAATCTGCCCAATGCACTGATAGATAATATACGAATATCAGGGATCAACATTTTAATAGCCAAATTTTTTACGACAGGTGTGTTGGGGCAGTTTTCCTTGGCTTGGAGAATGGTTCAAGCACCGATGATGTTGATCGGCAGTTCATTGACACAGGTCTTTTTTCAAAAGATTGCGACGGCACAAAAAAACGATTTGGAACGGATCATTAAAAAATTCATGGTAAAAGCGGCAATCGTTGCCGCGCCGATTTTTATGATCATCTACTTGTTTGCAGAAGATATTTTTGCCCTGGTTTTCGGAAATAATTGGAAAGTGGCCGGGGAAGCGGCTTCAATCATGGCTCCGTGGTTATTTTTGAATTTTTTAACCTCACCGTTATCTACGATTTTTATCGTTTTAAACAGACAAGAGCTTGTTCTGGCATTCTCAACCGTCTATATGATGGTGCCACTGGGCCTTTTGTTTACGTTTAATCACTTGGATTTTTTGGAGCTGCTTGGTATCGTAACTTTCTTGATGAGTATGATGTTGGTTCTGTTTATACTGATGGTTTTTGTGGTCATAAGGGCGAACAGAACAACGGTTTCGATGGATTGAGGATTACAAACGTGGATCAAACTAAGAAAATGCATATCTTGATACTTCCTTCCTGGTATGTCAACAGTTTTCATCCTCTTTCAGGTATATTTTTTAAAGAGCATGCCGAAGCATTGAGTAAATATAATCATACGGTAGGGGTTATTGCGCTCAATGAAATCGGCATTCGTGAACTTTTCAGACAAAAAAGGATGGCGTGCTCTTACAAATCGTATGTGCAAAACGGCGTCTTAACCCATACCGTTGAATATCCTGCGATACCCAAGTTGATGTGGCTTAGGAAATACATACAATTTTTTATTTTTAAAAAAATGTTCAAGGCATATGTTGGAAAACACGGTTTGCCAGATATCATTCATCTGCACTCCTTCTATGCAGGAGAACTTGCGATATGGGTAAAAGAGCGATACGGTATTCCTTTTGTGGTAACAGAGCATTTCAGCGGTTTTGGAAGGGATGTGATGGGTCAAAAAGATATTGAATCTGCCCGAAAAGTATACGAAGCGGCTGACTACCGTATCGCGGTAAGCAAACGATTTGTATCTCTGTTAGAATCGAGATTTCGTCAGGATTTCCACTATATCCCTAACATGGTCAATACGGATTTCTTTGAAGCCCAGTCGGAGCATATCCAAAACGATGGTTTTATCTTTATCAATGTCGCTTTTTTAAATCAAAACAAAAATCAGGAAATGTTGATCCATGCTTTTACGAATGCATTTAAAGGTGAAGAGAAGATCAAACTTACAATTGTAGGGGATGGACCGGAATATAACCGCTTGGCTGCGCTCATCGATCAACTGGCTATGAAAAAACAAATTACTCTGTTTGGCAGGGCAACAAGGGAAGAGGTCAGGGGATTGTTCCAACGAAGCAACGTTTTTGTCCTTTCCAGCCGTTATGAAACATTCGGTGTCTCCATTATTGAAGCATTGGCTTCAGGATTGCCCGTGGTGGCCACCAAATGCGGCGGAGCACAAAGCATCGTGGATGAAACTGTCGGCCTTTTATGTGAGATCGATGTGAAGGATATGGGTGACAAGATGATCCAAATGTATGAGCATCAAGCAGAATATAACAAGAGTATCATCCAGCAGTATGTCAGGGATCATTTTTCAGAAGGTGTTATCGTTGGCCGATTAGAAGGTATTTATAACCAAGTGATAAGCAAAAGAAGCAGGATCAGTCAGTGAAAAAAGTTTTGAAATTGATAACAAGGATGATGTATCTGGTGCGGTACTTGATGTTTGTGAAATTTAACAAACAGATCAAATCCGATTTTCTGGTACTGATTCAACCAAATGTTAAAGTTATCCTTGAAAAAGGGGCAAAGATAACATTTGGAAAAAATGTATTGATCAAAAACGATACGATCATCTATGCGAAAAAAAATTCTAGCATTTTGTTCGGTGACAATACCAGTACCGGGCACCATACGGAAATTTCCGCCAACAATAGGATCCGGATCGGCAATGATGTCATTATGGGGGCGTATACCTATATCACCGATGCGGATCATCGGTATGATGATCCGCATTTACCAATCAGGCTGCAGCCTATGAATATCGGCGAAGTAACGGTAGGAGACAATGTATGGCTTGGAAGGGGTGTCATGGTCTTAAAAGACAGTCACGTAGGAAGCAACTGTGTCGTTGCGGCCGGCAGCATTGTCACAAAAAAATTTGATGACAATATTGTCATAGGCGGGATTCCAGCCAAAGTGATCAAACCCATCGAAAGATTGTCTATCCCAGAAGAGCTAAAGGAGTGATCCATGTATAAAGAAAAATGTATCAGTGTTGTGATCCCAGCCTATAAAGTATCAAAGCAGGTCGAAGATGTGGTGAATACCCTGCCTGATTTTATAGACCATATTATCGTGGTTGACGATCAGTGTCCGCAGCATTCATCCGATCTGGTCAAAGGGATCGATAAGGTAACCGTAGTTTATCATGATGTCAATCAAGGGGTCGGGGGAGCAATGGTAAGCGGCTATAAAAAGGCTGTCGAACTCAACAGTGATATTGTGGTCAAAATGGATGGTGACGGTCAGATGGACCCCCGTTATATCGAGCCGCTTATCGAGCCGCTTGTCGAGAAGCTAGCCGATTACAGTAAGGGAAATCGGTTTAACGATTTCAAGGCGCTCAAGCGTATGCCTAAAGTCAGACTGTTCGGAAACAGTGTTTTATCTTTTATGGTCAAGGTCAGTTCTGGGTATTGGAATCTGATGGACCCTACAAACGGATTCACCGCCATTACATCCAAAGCGATCAACCGTTTAAATCTTGATGAGCTGGCAAAAAGATATTTTTTTGAAACGGACATGCTGATCAATCTAAATCTTGAAAATTGTGTGGTTAAGGATGTCCCGATCCCTGCCAAATATGAAGATGAAGAGAGTAATTTAAATATCGGGAATGTCATCATGACATTCCCGCCAAAAATGTTACGTGGATTGGCCAAACGGATATTTTACAAATATTATATCTATGATTTCAATATGGCTTCCATCTATTTGCTATTGGGATTGCCGCTATTTGTTTTCGGGGTGATTTTCGGTACGTATAGATGGTTTGTCGCCCTTGTTGAGCATATTGAAAATACTACCGGAACGGTGATGTTGGCCGTACTGCCGATCATTTTGGGCGTACAGTTTTTGCTCCAGGCAGTCAGTATAGACATAGACAGTACTCCAAAACGCAATGCTTAAGTATAGTTTTTTTAGATACGGTTTGGTTGGCGTTTATTCCGTCATACTTGATTACATTCTATTATATATCTTATATTCAATCTTTGGTGTTTCGCAAAATATCGCTGTGACACTCGCATTCTTTGGAAGTTCGGTTTTTAATTTTTTATTGCATAAAAATTATACTTTTAAAAGCAAAAAGAGTATGATGCCCGAACTAATCAAATATATTGTCTTGGTTGTCATTTCCTATTTCATTACACTCTTCCTGATTGATTATTTGGTCGGGTTGAATATAAATATCTATGTTGCGAAGTTCATTACGGTCATGGTTGTATATATCTATGGCTATATCATCAGTAAACTGTTTATTTATAACAGGATTTAAATGATACGGTTGTCCTCTTACCTACTGCTTGCCTTTTTTACAGTCGTGTTTATCCAGATTGTTCCATCCGGCCCTGATGCACAGTTGTATGTGGGGCTTGCGGAAAATCTGCTTAATGGAACCGGGTATTTCGATACCATACGGCATGATGAGATACTTCCCCCGGTCGGATATCCGTTGATGATCTCTTTGGCATTGAAAATGGGTATCAGCGGGTATTGGTTTACGCTTTTTTTGCTTGTTGTCTCCTTTGTCATTTTGTTTGAGGCATTTGAAAATCTCAAGATCAATGTGGGGCTTTCACTCGCGCTTATTTTTGTTTTTATTCAGATATTGACACCGCTCAATATCTGGGGGATGGAAGCAGCATTGATCTTTTCGGGTGTTTTGCTGTTTTATACCCTGACGCTTATGGTAAGGCATCAAAACCTGTATACCTTCATTTTTTTTGCGACAGCTTTGCTGATTTCGGTACTGATACGTCCGATCCTGATGCCTTTTGCCTATCTGACGGTACCGGTAATCCTCTATCTTTTGATTCAAAAAAGTATGCTCCGAAAAGAGATGATCGGGGCCTTGTTGCTTTTCTTTGGTTCTTTGGTTGCGATTGGAAATTACTCCTATGCTCATTACGGTGATAAAAGATTGTTAAGCGGAACCTATTCGGAGATTCCTCTTTACTGCGCCTGGAACAGATATATCCCGTTGACACAAGCCTATCGTTCCTCCAGCTGGAAGGATTTACCCTCAAAGATGCAAGAGATGGCGGTAAAACCCTTGCAGAATGTATCGGGCTGGAAAGAGAGAGCGGATCTCTTAAAACGGGAGGTTGTCCGATTTGTCATCGATGAACCATCCAAAGCTATTGGAGGATATTGCTGGAGATTGTCAAAATATACGGTGAATGCGGATAACGAGCTTTATGCCCTTCTGTTTTTCTTATGGATGACTTTGTCTTTGATGCTGTTATCCAACTATAAAAAACTGGAGAAAAAATTTAAAGTCATTTGGATTTTTTCCTTTACGGTTACCTCTTATATCATCGCCGTAACGGCGGTATTTGTCTATGTAGACAGCCGTTATTATGTAACACCTGCTTTGTTTATGGTCTTCTCTTCGGCCTTTTTATTGTATAGTGTTAAAAATAACAGGGATGCACGAAAAATGAAAGAAAAATCGATTTTGTTTTTATCTGCCAATGATTTTAAAGAAAAATCCATACAGGTTATCAGGAAAACACCGGAAGCCTATGTACAGCATGGATGGGATGTGAATTATATAGTTGCCAGGGATAATTCAAAAAGCGGTAATTATTTTTATGAAAAAGAGATCAATCCAGAAGGTGTGAAGATCACAAGATTTTATATGCCCTTTGCGCATATAAAAGACAGACTGGGCAACCACGTCATCAAAACGGTATTTTCCAAAATAATCGGCTATATCACGATCATGATGTTGGTAAAACATGCCTTGAAAATCATGAAAGAAAAAAATATTTCTGTTGTCTATGGCTATGAGATGCACGGCGTTTTGGCAGCAAATATACTGAAATGGTTTACTTTCCGTCGAAACTATCGGTTTGTCAATCGGTTTATGGGTACCTGGCTGACCCAATATTATGAGAAAAAACAGTATGCAAAACTGCTGCTTAATCTGGATCATATGATGGCGATACGATCAGCATCGGATTTATGCATCATGACCGATGACGGCACGATGGGTGATAAAGCCATGCGAGTATTCAACTCCAAAAGTTTGCACAACTTCAAATTTTGGGTGAATGGCGTGAACGAACAAAAACTTGGCTACGAAGCGATCGAATCTTTCAGAAAACAACTCGGGTTGAGAGATGAAGCAGTCTTTTTGACTGTGTCGCGTTTGGAGGGATGGAAAAGAGTGGATAGAGCGATCCAGAGCGTAGCAAAGTTAAAAAATAGAAATTTTAAATATTTCATCATTGGTGAGGGAGTGCTAAAAAATGAGCTGCAACGGCTTGTAGAAACATTAAATCTGCAAGATAACGTGGTATTTGTCGGTGCTATCCCCAATGAGACGGTCAAACAGTATCTCAATGTCTCGGATTATTTTCTGTCGATGTATGATTTGTCGAATGTCGGAAATCCGCTGTTGGAAGCCATAAGGGCCAATAAAATTATTTTTACTTTGAATAACGGCGATACGTCAAACTGGATCAAACATAGAAAAAATGGTTTTATCTATGATATAGATGAAAATTTATATGAAAATATTGCCAAAGATATGGAAGAGGTGATGAACGATAGCAATTTGAAAAATGCCATTCTTGAAAACATTCGGAAAACCGAAAAAGAGAGATTGTGGACTTGGGATGAACGGATGGATGCGGAAGTGAAAGAAGTAGAAAAACTTTTGGATGGCAACTAAAATGAAGATTTTATTGTTGGCCGACCCCAATTCCGTACATACAATCAAATGGGCAATATCTTTGGCACAAGAAGGGATGGAGGTCGCTATCTTTGGATTGGGTGATTTGAATGCCCGCGATTATGATGGGCTAGAACATATCAAGATACAAACGTTAGAAAGAACCATAGATAGAGATCAGGGGGCTATCGGTAAGTTAAAATATCTTAAAGCACTTCCTATGGTCAAAAAGATGATCAGAGAATTCCAGCCCGATATTGTTCATGCACATTTTGCAAGCAGTTACGGACTCATAGGAGCATTATGCGGATTTTCGCCGTTGATCGTATCGGTATGGGGAAGCGATGTTTTCAGTTTCCCATCTAAATCATGGCTTCATAAGCTGATCTTGGAGTATAATCTCAAAAGAGCAGACAGGATTCTTTCCACCTCATGGGCTATGGCCGAAGAAACCAAGCATTATACCGATAAAGAGATCGGAGTGATTCCCTTTGGTATCGATACCCAGAGATTCAGACCGATGCAGGTGGAGGGCCTGTTTGACAAGGATGATCTGGTCATCGGTACGATCAAAAGCCTCGAAGAGGTGTATGGCATCGAGTATCTCATCAAAGCGTTCAAGATTGTTTACGATAAGTATCCACAATTGCCGCTGAGGCTGTTGATCGTAGGCGGCGGCAGTTTGGAAGGAGAACTGAAAAAGCTTGCAAAAGATCTTGGTATCGCAGATCAAACGCTCTTTACCGGCAAAGTTCCCTATGAGGAAGTACCGAGATATCATAATATGCTGTCGATATTCGTATCGGTCTCCAACAGTGAAAGTTTCGGGGTAGCAGTGATCGAAGCTTCTTCATGCGAACGGCCGGTCATCGTCTCCAATGTAGGGGGATTGCCGGAAGTAGTCGAAGAGGGGGTAAGCGGTTTGGTGGTTCCACCAAGAGACCCGATCAAAACAGCCAAGGCCATTGAAAGAGTGGTAATGGATGAAACGTTAAGAAAAGAGATGGGAAAAAGAGGAAGGCAAAGAGTGCAAAAGTTTTATCAGTGGGAGGATAACGTGAACCAGATGATCGATCTATATAGGAGTTGTGTTAAATGAAAATCGTAACGATATTAGGTGCCAGACCGCAGTTTATCAAAGCGGGAAGCGTAAGCAGGGAAATAGCCAAACATGAAACTATCCAGGAGGTGATCGTACACACCGGGCAGCATTATGATGCCAATATGTCCGATATCTTTTTTGAACAGATGCAGATCCCGAAACCGGATTATTTTTTGGGTATCAACGGTAAAAGTCACGGTGCGATGACAGGACAGATGCTTGAGAAGATCGAAGAGGTGCTGGAGATTGAAAAACCTGATTGGGTGATGGTCTATGGGGATACAAACTCCACGCTTGCGGGGGCTTTGGCTGCTTCAAAAATGCATATCAAAGTAGCACACATAGAAGCTGGGTTAAGAAGTTTTAATATGAAAATGCCTGAAGAGGTCAACCGTATTCTGACCGACAGGGTGAGTACACTGCTCTTTTGTCCTACCGATACAGCGATACAAAATCTCCAAAACGAAGGGTATGCAAATTTTGACTGCAAAATCATCAAAAGCGGCGATGTAATGCAGGACGGCGCACTCTTTTATAAAAATCTTGCACTCAAGCCGCCTTTGGATATCAAAGAAGATTTCATCCTCTGTACGATCCATAGGGCAGAGAACACCGATGATGCAAACAGGCTTAAAAATATTGTTGAAGCGCTTGAAGCGATAGGCAAAGAAAAACAGATCATCTTGCCTCTTCATCCCAGAACAAAAAAGATACTGGAAAATCTAGATATCACTATAAATAACCTGACGATCATAGAACCTGTCGGTTATTTGGAGATGGTGTGGCTGATCGATCACTGTTCATTGGTCATGACCGACAGCGGCGGGCTTCAAAAAGAGGCGTTTTTCTTTGCAAAACCGTGTATCACTTTAAGGGATGAGACCGAATGGGTAGAGCTTGTCAAACATACGTTCAACATCTTGGCCGGTGCTGATAAAAACAGGATCTTGGATATCTATATCAACCGAAATTCGTTCTTTAGTGATGATTTTAATATTGATCTTTACGGCGGCGGTGAAGCCTGCAGGCACATCGTGGATGGATTGCTAAACTATGAATAAGCGCATCTGGATCATCAACGAATATGCCGGCAGCCCGAAATACGGGATGACATTCAGGCATTATTACCTGGCAAAAGCCTTTAACGATGCCGGTTGCGATACGACGATCATTTCCGGTGCCTATTCGCATTTTTTGAAACAGTTGCCCCAGATGGCAGAGTCTACGTATAAAGTTGAAAATGTAGAAGGGGTACGGTTTTTGTGGATCAAGGTGGTCAAGTATATGAAGTCATTTGACAAGAAAAGGGTCTATAAATGGTTCGAGTTTATGATGAAACTTTTTTTTATCTCAAAATACATACCGGGTAAACCCGATGTCATCATCTGTTCGCCGACAGCGCCTTTTTCGATCCTTCCAGCCTATTGGCTGGCCAAAAAATACCATGCCAAACTGATCTTTGAAGTAAGGGATATCTGGCCGCTGACGCTTATCGAGCTTGGAGGGTTTTCAAAAACAAACCCTTTCGTTGTATTGATGGGATGGTTTGAAAGGTTTGCTTTGAAAAAAAGCGATATCATCGTATCTAACCTTCAAAACTATGGCCAGCATATGAAGGATCTGGGGATAGACAGACCGTTTCATTGGATCAGCAACGGGATTGATCTTAAAGAGATGGAAGAGGTTCAGCCGTTGGATGAAAATGTAAGAGCACAGATACCCAAAGAGAAATTTATCGTAGGCTATACCGGGAAGATCGGTGTATCCAATGCGCTGGAGGTATTTTTGGAAGCTGCGGTACACTTAAAAGGGAAGACGGATATCGTTTTTATAATCGTCGGAGAGGGACAGGAAAAAGCAAGCTTGATCAAGCGTTACGGGGCATTGGAGAATGTCGTTTTTATCGATTCTATCACCAAGCAGCAGGTACAAAGCATCTTGGCATTGTTTGATGCGTGCTACATAGGATTGCAAAGTGAAAGTCTGTTCCGCTTCGGCGTCTCCCCAAACAAGGTCTTTGATTATATGTACAGTGCAAAACCCATTATTTATGCGATCGATTCTGGTGAGCATAATTTGATCGAAATAGCCGGTTGTGGCATCTCTGTCGAGGCTGAGAATCCTGAAGCCGTTGCCAAGGCTATCGCAGAGATATACGAAATGCCGCAACAAGAGCGTGAGAAACTGGGACTTGCAGGCAGAAAGTATGTATTGGAGCATTTTACCTATATGCAATTGGCAAAAAAGTATCTGGAACTGTTGTAAAAAGGCAAACTTGTATAAGGGCTAGAATGAAGCCAAAAGGCGATATGTCGCGGAAATTAACGCCGATTGTATATTTAAACGCTATAATAAACAACGATATAAAATATCTTAGAAACCGTAAGTCAGGAATGCACACAGATGAGATAAAGAGCATCTGCGAAGGTATATAGAAAGCAAATGATCAAAAAACTAATATCTCTCAAAAATCATCAGGGGTTCATGAAATACTTCAAAAATACCTCTTGGCTTTTTGGTGAGAAGATCCTGCGCATGGTTGTAGGGCTTTTTGTCGGGATATGGGTGGCAAGATACCTTGGCCCGGAGCAGTTTGGACTTTTGTCTTATGTGCAGAGCTTTGTGGGGTTGTTTACCGCTATCGCTACGCTTGGTCTTGATGGCATCGTGGTGCGAGAGCTAGTTAAAGATGAGAGCAGGAGAGATGAGCTTATCGGAACAGCCTTTTGGCTCAAGCTCATAGGTGCTTTTGCAGTGCTGCTTATTTTGGCTATAGCTATAAACTTTACATCCAATGACCACTACACAAATATACTAGTCTTCATTATTGCATCAGCGACAGTATTTCAAAGTTTTAATGTCATCGACTTTTACTTCCAAAGCAAAGTGCTAAGCCGCTATGTTGTATTTGCCAACATCATCAGTCTTTTTGCCAGTTCTGTAGTCAAAATCGCTCTGATACTCTACGAAGCGCCGCTTATAGCTTTTGCGTTAGTGGTGTTATTTGATAGCTTTGTTTTGACATGTGGATTTATTTATTTTTATTTCAAACAGTCACAATTACTTAAAAACTGGAAGTTTAATATTTTCTTAGCGAAAAAACTTTTAAAAGATTCTGCACCTTTGATTATTGCAGGAGTGATAAACTCCATATATATGAAAATCGATCAAGTCATGATCAAAGAAATGTTTGACAGTACTCAAGTTGGATATTATGCAGCTGCAGTAAAACTAAGTGAAGTTTGGTTTGGTATAGGTGTACTTATTTGCAATTCACTATTTCCTGCTATAGTCAATGCAAAAAAAGTTTCTGAAGAGTTTTATTACAAAAGAATTCAAAATTTATTTTTATTTTTAATTATAATTTCATATTCATTATCTATAGCAGTGTATTTTCTATCTGATTATATTATATCGTTTTTATATGGTCAAGAATTTATTGCTGCTTCATCAATTCTAGCAATACATATTTTTTCTGCTATATTTGTTTACTTAGGTGTATCTAGCGGGAGATGGCTTATTAGTGAAAATAAAACTATGTTAAATTTTTATAGAAATTTATTTGGGATGATAATTAACATTTTATTAAATTTGTATTTTATACCAAAGTATGGAATAATTGGAGCCGCCTATGCTTCATTAATAGCTTATATAGCAGCTTTTTACTTATATGATTTATTTTCATCTTCAACTAGACAAATATTCTATCTTAAAACAAAATCACTACTTCTTATGAGGAATTAAATGAAACAACAACTAATTCAGCTTATTAAAAAAAACAAAAAACTTTTTTTATTAGCAAAAGCACTACGGTTTTTACAAACATCCTCTTTCCCCCCTATAGATGGAAGTAAAAAGAAGTATCCAAAAGTAATACAGCTTCCTATCACATACAACTGCAATGCTAGATGTGTGATGTGTAATATTTGGCAGATGGATCATAGCGGTGAAGCGACCGTAGAAGAATTTGCAAAGTTTATGAATGATGATATTTTTAAAGAAGTTGAAGCTGTTGGCATAAATGGAGGTGAACCCTCTTTGATACCAAATTTACCAGAGTATGCAAGAGAGATTTTATCCCTTCCTAAAATTAAATCACTTAATATTATCTCTCATGGATTTAGTCAAAGGCCATTATTGAAATCACTTGAAGCAATATATAAAATGTGTTGTGAAAAAGGTGTAAGTTTTCATGTGGCTATATCCCTTGATGGAGTTGGTGAAGTGCATAATACTGTCAGAGGCAAGCCAAATGTTTTTGAAAAAACCACCTCTACTATCGATGAAATCATTAAAAACCAGTCAAAGTATTGCGACAGTTATGACATCGGATGTACGATTGTTAAGCAAAATATTGACTATCTTGTCGAACTTGACACATATGCAAAAAGCAAAAAATATAATATCAAGTATCGTTTGGGTATAGATAATAAGAGAATAGAAAGTGATAAGCTAAGAGATCAATACTCGGTAATTTACAGCCCACTTAGACAAAGTGCAAAAGAGTTTTTTCATTATCAAATGTCACAAGCAAAAGATTTAGCAAATAGATTTAAATACTACGCTATTTTCTCATGGCTTAACTCAAAAAATCCAAAAAGAATGCTTGGATGTGCATGGAAAGATGAGGGCATTACTCTTGATAGCAGAGGAGAACTTTATTATTGTGCAGTCGCAAGTGATAGTATTGGGAGCTTGCGAAAAGAAAAAGGTGAAAAGATATTTTTTGATGATAAAAACATTGAGTATCGAAAAAGTATTATTAAAAATAGTTGCGACGGATGTATTCATGATTACAACGGACAGCCAGAATTTAAAAATGTATTGAAATTTTTGAGTGATATTTTTAAAGACAGATTTGCTATGAAGTTGTATCAGTTGAAATTGAGGTTTATGTAATGAAAATAACAATCATTGGATGGTATGGAACTGAAACGATAGGCGATAGAGCAATATTAGCTGGGCTTTTCTCTTTTTTTGCAAAAGTGTATGGAGAATTTGAGATAAAGCTTGGAAGTTTGTATCCATTTTTTAGTGAAAGAACCATCAATGAAGACTATAGTTTTTATAAAGAGATAACTGCTACAGACTTTAAAATAGAAATTTTTAATTCCAAAGACTCCAGGGAACTCGAACTTGCCATAAAAGAGTCGGATTTGGTGGCTATGGGTGGTGGCCCTTTGATGGATTTGAGTGAACTTTTTATGGTGGAGTATGCTTTTAAAAAAGCAAGAAAATTAGGTAAAAAAACGGCACTTTTAGGTTGTGGAATAGGACCGCTTTTTCAAAAAAAATACCGTAAATCAGTTTTAGAAATAGCCCAAAATAGTGATATTGTGATTTTAAGAGATAGCAAGTCAAAAGAGAATCTGCAAGAGATTTACAAAGAGTTTAATAAGTACTTTGATGAAAGTCTTGTAAATACAAGTTATGACCCTGCTGTTGAATGTACTTTGGAGTTTAATAAAAAAAACACTCTTACACAACAAGACTATATCGCTATCAATTTAAGAGAGTTCCCACTTGAATACAATAAGCAAAAAGATTTTAAAAATATCAATGAAGAGTTGAAAAAGTTTATCGAAGATGTAGCAGTTAAATATTCAGATAGAGAGATACGACTGATACCTATGCACTATTTTTACGTAGGCAATGATGATAGAGTGTTTTTAAATAGTATAGCTATGGATTTAAATTTAAAAAATATAAAAGTTCAAAATGCAAATTTAACTCTTAAAGAAACAATAGAGGTGTATCAAAATGCTTATTTTAATATAGGTATGAGATTTCACTCAGTTGTACTTCAAACTATCGCAAGCGGGAAAAACTATGTACTTGATTATACAGAGCCAAAAAAAGGAAAAATCTACGGATTTTTGAAAGATATAGATAAAGTCGGTTTTTATGCAAGCAGATATATATCTTTGCAAGAAGATAAAATTGACACAGAAATACTTCAAAATGAGAATGCAAAGTTTGAACTGGATGCTGATGAGGTAACTAATCATTTGAATATATATGTTGAAAAACTTGAAGAAGCTAAAAAATGAAAATCCTAATAGTAAACACATCAGATATTAACGGTGGTGCTGCAAGAGCTGCATATCGGTTGCATCAAGCATTACTCTCACAAGGTGTAGATAGCCAGATGTTGGTACAAAGTAAAAGTAGCGATGACTATACGGTGATTGATCCGAAGACAAAGATCGAAAAGGCTTTGGGTAAACTTCGTCCTACATTAGATAGTTTGCCGTTGAGATTTTACAAAGAACGAACCAAAACACTATTTAGTCCTTCTTGGTTGCCTTTTAGTGGTATAGTCGATAAAATTAACGAGATAAACCCCGATATCGTTCATCTACACTGGATATGTGGCGGGATGATGAGCGTAGAAGATATCGCTCGTATCAAAGCTTCTATCGTTTGGTCTCTTCATGATATGTGGGCTTTTACGGGAGGATGTCATTATGATGAAGAGTGTGGCGGCTATAGGCAAAATTGTGGAAACTGTAAAGTCCTGCAAAGTGATACAGAAAATGATCTGAGTCGTAAAGTGTTTGGCAGAAAGCAAAAAACGTTCGCACGAAAAACAGATATGACGATTGTGGGATTGAGCAGATGGCTTAATGAATGTTCACAAAACAGCACACTTCTTAAAGATAAAAAGCATATTAATTTGCCAAATCCTATCGATACAGGATTGTTTAAACCGTTTGACAAGCAAAAAGCAAGAGAACTTTGGAATCTGTCACAGGATAAAAAGTTAGTGCTCTTTGGCGCTATAAGTGCAACCGGTGATCCTAGAAAAGGGTTTAAAGAACTAAGTGAAGCATTGTTCACATTAAATGATCAAAATATTGAATTTGTGGTATTTGGAAGTAGTGAACCAAAAGAACCGTTTGATTTTGGATTTAAGACACATTACCTGGGACATCTGCATGATGATATAAGTTTGGTCACTTTATATAGTGCGGTTGACGTGATGGTCGTACCGAGTTTACAGGAGAATTTGTCAAATGCCATCATGGAAAGTTTGGCATGTGGGACTCCTGTAACTGGATTTGACATTGGCGGCAATAGGGATATGATAGAAGATAGGATCAATGGATATTTGGCAAAACCGTATGATACTGATGACTTGGCAAAAGGGATAGAGTGGATATTGAATCATCCGGCTTATGAAGAGCTTTGTCAAAAGGCACGAGAAAAGGTGTTAAAAGAGTTTGACAGTCAGATAGTAGCTCAAAAATATATCGAACTGTATAAGGATGTATTGAATGGATGATGTGATATGTTTGGATCATAGATTCAGTACAACTAAAATGTTGATCCAAGAAAAACCTATATTAGAAAATAAACCAACTGATCAATTTGATTCTGTACTATTCCTACCTAAGAGCAGTGGACGAAAAGGCGAAGGTGGGCTGAGAACAAAAGGATATTTTAAAAGATCTTTTGAGAACAAACCCTTAATAAGTATCATAACCGTTGTTTTTAATGGTGAAAAACATTTAGAACAAACCATACAAAGTGTGATAAGTCAGGACTATGACAATGTCGAATATATCATTATCGACGGCGGCTCTACTGATGAGACTCTTGAGATTATCAAAAAATATGAAGATCAGATCGACTATTGGGTGAGCGAGAAAGACGAAGGCATCTATGATGCCATGAATAAAGGGATAAGTCTTTCAACAGGAGATTATACCGGTTTTTTAAATGCGGATGACTGGTATGATCAAGATACCATTGAGAGTATCGTCCCCCATATCAACAAAGATAAGCCAGGATATATTTTTGGCAATACTAACATTTTTAAGAATGAGCAACAGATAGCTTTACGAAAAGCCGATATCCGAAGATATAAGAAACATAGTCCGATAGGACATCAATCTTTATTTGTAAAGACATATTATTTAAGAAAGTATTCTTTTGAAACAAAATATAGGATAGTCTCAGATTATGATTTCATTATCAAACTTATAAAAGATGAAATCCCCTATATACAGCTTGATAAAGCGCTTTCAAATTTTAGGGCAGAAGGGATCTCGGAAATACAAAGTCATGATAAAGAGAGGTTTATGCTCCAGTATGATCATTTTGGGTTTCCGCAAGCGGTATACGGGTTCATCTTGGAAACCGATAAACCTATCATATCCCATTTTACAAAGACTCTTGTCAAAATAAAACATTGGATAGAAGGCAGAAAAAAATGAATCTGTCTTCAGCCCATTTGCCGTTAGTATCCGTTTTGATACCTCTTTATAATGCAAATCGATATATTTCGGAGTGTTTAGATTCCATTATTTGCCAAACTTATAAGAACCTTGAAGTTATTATCATCGATGATGGTTCAACCGATAACAGTCTTGCAATAGCGAGAGAGTATGAAACATTGCATCGGCATATCAAAGTATATTCACAACAAAACAGTGGAGCATCAGCAGCCAGAAACAAAGCTTTTGCCTATGCAAAAGGGGAGTATATCCAGTATATTGATGCGGATGATTGTTTGCATGAAGATAAAATCATGGTACAAATGCAAAACATGTTGGAAGAGGAAACAGCTACATTGTGTTTTGGGAAATGTGAGTATTTTTATAAAGATAAAAAAAATATTTTAGAAAGGGATATGGAAATTTACCGTCAAAAACAGTTTGATCCATGCGAGTTTTTATATATGATGTGGTTAAATGCCGAGGCTATTCCCCCGCTTGGGTATCTGATGCATCGATCATTAATTGAAGCCTCGGGAGGATGGAATGAAGCCTTGAGCAATAATGATGATGGAGAGTTTTTTGCCAGGGTAATTCTAGCAAGCAAAAACATCATTTTTGTGCCCAAGAGTATTTCGTATTATCGAACAGATACACCTGGCAGCTTGTCAAAAGAAATCTCACAGCGTGCATCACTTTCCTACATCAGAAGCATAGAACTCTATGTACAGCATGTGAAACAATGTAAACAGGATTTTATGCCGGCATTGAAAACAGTTTTTACAAGAGCTTTGATACAATTATATCCTCTGGATCAAGAGGCGGCCGATACATTGCAAAAGATAAAAGAAAAATTGGGTATTTTGGGATATCGATATCCCAAAAAAACGGTATTGTATGATTTATTATTTTGGTTATTCGGTATCAAAAGGACAGCACAGCTGCAAACAATGTTAAAGTCAGTTAGATACCGTATTGTTACCTTAAAATATTTTATTCAAAGCAGAGCAAAATGAAAATAGCATATCTGGTACCCTATATCGCACAAAGCGGCCCTGTTAATGTGGTTAAGTATCTGTGCCGTGAGCTGAAGAAAAAACATGATGTGGATGTTTTTTATTTTAAAGATATCAAAAGCATAGAATTTCCTGTCAAAGCAAATCGAATCGGTTTTTTTGAAAAAATAGATTTTGATGCTTACGACATCATCCACTCTCATGGTGTTGTGCCTGATGCATATGTCTGGTGGCATCGTAAATCGATTCATAAAGCAAAGACGGTTACTACGCTTCATAATTATGTGAAAGAAGATTTTAAATATGCATATAATCCGATGAAAGCATTTTTGTTGGAAAAAGTTTGGAATATCGTAACTTCAAAACATGATCAAATAGTTACTTTATCAAAAGATGCGGTAAAGTATTACCAAAAGTTTTGGAAAAACAAAAAGTTGGACTATGTCTATAACGGTATACCTTCAGATGTTGATATATTGGTTCATGAAAAACAATTCGACAAAGACAACCTGATCAAAATAGGCGTTATCGGGTCGGGTGATATTACAAAAAGAAAAGGGTTTGACCAGGTAGTGCAAGCTTTGAAATACTTAAAGAACTATTCTTTTTACATAGCCGGGACAGGACAGCAGGTTGAGAATTTAAAACAATTGGCCAAAGAATACGGAGTTGAAGAGAGGGTTTTTTTTACGGGTTTTCAAAAAAACATTGCACTGTTTATCG
Organism: Campylobacterales bacterium; assembly: GCA_014763895.1. Taxonomy (GTDB): domain Bacteria; phylum Campylobacterota; class Campylobacteria; order Campylobacterales; family Sulfurovaceae; genus Sulfurovum. The sequence goes on along the minus strand of JACXUM010000004.1, from coordinate 40,993 downwards.
ATGCTATGGACCTCTTTGTAGTTCCGTCACGTTCTGAAGGTTTTTCTTTGGCACTGCAGGAGATCGCAAGACAAAAAAAACCGGTTGTATGTTCCAATATTCCTATTTTTCAAGAGTTGTTTAGCAAGGAAGAGGTCATATACTTTGAATTGGAAAATATCAATGATCTCTGTTCGGCAATAGAAGCAATCAATGAAAAAAAAGATAGTTACGGTGAAAAAATATTTCAAAAATTTAATAACACGTATACCTCTGCCGTGATGGCAGATCATTATCTGATGCTTTATAGCAGAATCATTAAAGACGGTAGCAAATGACCATTGCTTATTTGATCCAGGTTTATAAAAATAGTGAGCAGATCAAATCGTTGATTTCATGCTTGTTAAATAATGATAAACACCATGGTTTTATTCACGTAGATAAAAAAAATGAAGATTTGTATCAAGCTTTACGGAGGAAGTATGCAAATCATCAACAGGTTCATATCATTGAAGATAGAGTGATCGTCAATTGGAGCGGGTTTTCTCAAGTTGAAGCAACATTATTGCTAATGAGAAATGTACATTGCAGCAATATACGCTTTGATCGGATTCAGCTGATGTCAGGTGAGGATTTTCCTGTCAAATCTTCAAGTTTTATGAACACTTTTTTTGAAAAAAACAGGGATAAAGAGTTTATAGCGTATGAAGATATCAGAGATTTTAGATGGCGGATTTTAAGATATAACTTTTTTTCAGAAAATATTCACAATCGAAATATCGTGATACGTATTCTTCAAAAAATCATAAGAGAACTTCAGCAAAAAATCTTGCCAGAGAGGAAGATATTAAAAAAATTTGCTCTTTACAAAGGGTCTTCCTGGTTTAATTTGTCGATTGAAGCAATGGAGTATATTTTAAATTATATTGATAATCATCAAGATTTTTTAGATCAATTTAGGTACAGCGTATGCGGGGATGAACACTTTTTTCAGGTTGTATTGTTGAATTCTGAGTTCAAAAAAAATGTGATCAATAATAATTTATATTATATGGAGTGGGAGAAGGGCAAAAATAGTCCGAACTATCTTTCCAAACAAGCACTTCAACGGCTTAACAGTGTGCCCGATATTCTTTTTGCACGTAAGGTTAGTGAAGATTTAGTGATAGAATTATCAAAGAAAAGTAGGTAAGTGATGAAATTTTCTGTTCTAATTTCTGTTTATTATAAAGAAAAGCCCTCTTTTTTGGAAGAAGCATTAAGCAGTATAGAAAATCAAACAGTGAAAGCTGATGAGATTGTCCTTGTAAAAGACGGCCCTTTAACGAACGGGCTGGATGAGGTGATAGTCCGACATGCTGATGCTTCCCAGATTCCTTATATTGTCCTGGCTTTGGAAAAAAATGTCGGATTGGGTACGGCATTAGCAAAGGGGGTTGATGCCTGTCGATATGAGTGGATAGCAAGAATGGATGGGGATGACATCGCGATGCCAGATCGTTTTGAAAAACAGATTGATTATCTGTCGAATCATCCTGACATTGATATACTCGGCACATGGATTTCCGAATTTGAAGATGATCCCGTCCGATCTAGCGGAGAAAGAAAACCTCCTCAGAGGCATGAGGATATCGTATCCTATGCCAAATATCGAAACCCGATTAACCATATGACAGTGATGTTCAGAAAAAGTGCAGTAAAGTCTGTAGGCAATTATGTACCGATGAACGGATTTGAAGACTACTTTTTATGGATACGTTTACTGCAAAAAGGTTATAGGTTTGCCAATATTAATGAGATCTTGGTCAATGCCAGAACAGGTCGCACTATGATACTGCGTAGACAGGGATGGAATTACTTTCAAAATGAGTGGAATTTTCAAAAAACAGTATGGGAACGGGGGTTTCTATCGATGTATGAATATCGTAGAAATCTTTTTTTAAGAGCTGTTCCAAGATTGTTTCCGGTTTATGTATTGAAAAAAGTGTATAATGCTTTAAGAAAAGTTTAAAGGTTTTTAGAAGATGGTCAAAAAAGAATATACTCCTTTACAGATATCCATAATGATACTGATCGCCTATCTGTTCAGTTTTGTGTTAAGAATGATCTGGATCTATCAGTTCCATGGCAATGACCAATTTGTCTGGAACGGTCAATTGATGATCAATACCAATGACGGTTATTTTTTTGCCGCAGGTGCACAGCAGGCATTGTGGGATTTGCATCAGAACAATCCTAGAATTCCGCATGGGGGAGAGTTTGGGTTGGTCTTTTTTACAGTTTTGTTAACCAAGATAACGCCGTTTAGCTTTGAGACTATCCTACTTTATCTGCCTGCCGTTGTTTCCAGTCTGGTGGTTATCCCGATTATTTTAATAGCAAAATTGTATAAACAAACGGAATGGGGATTTTTTGCAGCGCTGCTGGGCTCGATAGCATTGAGTTATTATAACCGCACGATGGTGGGTTATTATGATACGGATATGTTTTCAGCGATGGCGCCGATGTTCATATTGTATTTTCTGATGAAAAGTACGATCGATTTTAATGTCCGAAGTGCCCTTTATGCAGCCATGGCTATCTCTATCTATCCGTTTTTATATGATCAGGGGGCATCGATCATTTATGCTATGGGGATCATTTATGGCATGTATCTCATGTGGTATCATCGAGACGAGAAACTCACCTATGTTTCGATGCTGTTGGTTTTTACAGCGATGACACCGTTTGGTCTTCCTAAATCTTATGAATATTTGGCACATATTTTAGCAGTTATCGTTTTGTATCTTGCTATACCAAAAACAACACTTTCCCAAAAACATCTGATGATCGGGGCAGGTGTGGCATTCATCGCGTTACTGATCTTTGGCAATGTATTCGGCATTATAATGGGTAAAGTGATGAATTATCTTTCTACCGGGACAAATGCCGAAGGGTTACATTTTTATTCTGTGGTACAAACAGTCAGGGAAGCCGGGCAAATCGATTTCAAAACATTCGCCGAAAGGATTTCCGGGTCTCAGCTTGGGGTTATTCTGTCGTTTGTCGGTTATATCCTTTTGGTAGTGCGGCATAAGGCTTTCCTGCTTGCATTGCCTCTGATGGGCATTGGTATTTTTGCGCTTTTTGGAGGGCTTCGGTTTACGGTATATGCGGTACCGGTTGCGGCAATGTCGGCTGTGTACCTTTTATTTGTAGTGAGTGAATTTTTCAAAGAGAAGAAGTTCCGATATGCCCTTGTTGTGTTTGGGACTATTGCGATGCTTTACCCAAATATCAAACATATTATAGATTACAAAGTGCCTACGGTTATGAATAAAGCTGAGGTTGAAGATCTGGTAAAGCTTGACAAGATGGCCGATACGAAAGATTATACGCTGACATGGTGGGATTACGGATATCCTATCTGGTTTTATTCTGATACGAATACTCTTATAGATGGGGGAAAACATAATAACGATAATTTTATTATTTCCAAGATATTACAGACATCTTCTTCTGATTTGGCCGCAAATTTAAGCCGTATGGCGGTTGAAACTTACGTAAGTTCAGATTATAAAGAGGTGGCTGATACATTATTCAAAAACGGACAAAAAGATCAGATCGATCCAAATCTCATGTTGTCTGAGCTTGAAGATCCGATGTTTCATTTGCCTGAAAGAACACGGGATATTTATCTTTATCTCCCCTATCGTATGTTGGGTATTTTCCCTACGGTTACGCTTTTTGGTAATTTGGATCTGACGACAGGAAAACAAGAAAGGGAAATAGTTTTTTATCCTACGCGTGCAGTAAAAAATGACAAAGGGATTATTCTGTTTGATAATGGCATTGGTTTTGATGCAAATCAAGGTAAATTATATTGGGGATCACAGCCCAAATCCGTGAAGCAGTTTATCATGACGCAAAATAGCAACGATGGAACGGTCAAACTGCAATCGCAAATGTATCATCAAGATGGCGAGTTCGTGATCGTTTATATGCAGAGTTATGGGCAGTTTGTTGTGATGGATCCGGAGATTTTCCACTCAATGTATGTTCAGATGTTTATGCTGGGCAAGTATGATCCAAATCTCTTTGAGCTGGTTGTTTCATCTCCCTATAGCAGGATCTACAAACTCAAAAAATAGATCCTATTGTTTCAGGGATTCTTTGTTGTAAAGAGACCTGTAAAGCAGTGTATAGCAAACGATAAAAAGCAGAATGGTCAAAATATTGGCCGTAGAGTTATGTGCATAGAGAATGGGCGCAAGTATAAACGGTGCGCAGCCCAAAACGATAAGGAGGGAGGTGAGGGGATTGTTATTTGTAATATGCCGGTAGATCAGCATATGCAGATGATAACCGTCCGGCTCCATTGGGGAGCGTCCCGCATGGCTTTTACGGTAGATCGAAAAGAGTACTTCCCATACAGGATATATCAAAACAGCCAGGATATACCAAGGGCTTACGGCGGTATAGTTACTGGCTAAAAAAATGCCGATCAGCGCGGCAATGAACCCTAACATATACGCTCCACCGTCCCCCAGGAATATTTTGCCTTTGGGAAAATTCACAACAAAGAAACCGACGAGGGCAGCGGCTACGATCAGGATAATATGTAGCACTTCCGTGTTGCCTACCTGTAGTGAAGTAAATCCAAAAGAGATTAATATTAGCAGGATAATACCCGAAGCCAAACCGTTGAACCCGTCGATGATATTGATCGCGTTCATGAGCCCTACAATACTGAAGATGCTAAAGAGTATGGCAATCCAGTATGGCAGATAGATCCCCATCCCAAGATAGGTTACCACTGAATGGGTTAGAAGTACTGCGGCGGTTGCGGCAATGAGTTGCAGAAGCAAACGGGTTTTAGGCTTCAGGGTGTGGTGAAAATCTTCAAAGATACCGCTTAAAAAGGCAAGAAGTATCGAAAAAAGAAGCTTCCAGCCCAAGGGTGTAGACATGAGAAAAAGGATACCCACAAAGATTCCGATACCGCCTGCTCTGGGTGTTGCATTCATATGAAACTTTTGGGGTTTTTTTTCTATGTGGCAGTCAATGAAGAAGTTGTATTTATGGGAAATATAAAGGATGATCCATTGGAAACCCAAAGAGATCAAAAAAATAGAAACGTAAAAAAAAGGCAGGTGTGACATTAAATCTTTCCGGTTTTTTGATGCATTTTAGCATAAGAGGCTTCAACAAAGCTGCCATACTATATTTTTTGCAATGAAGAAATGAAAAAAAGCAAAAGAATTTTAGTTACAATAACTTTAATTAAAAAGTGAGGAGGGAAAGGTTAATGTATAAAAAAATCATGATGGGTGTATTGTTATTTTGGTGTATGTCCGCATTTGGTATGAGTTTAAAGGGACTCAACAGTGCCTCTAAAGAGGAACTGATGGCGATCAAAGGGATCGGTGAAAAAAAAGCTCAGGCGATATTGGAAGAAAGGGGGAAAGCAAAGTTTAAATCGTTTTCGGACCTCGAGAGGGTCAAAGGGATCGGTCCTCAGACAGCGGCCAATATTAAAAACGATGTCAAATCAAAAAGCGCAAAAGAAGATTGATCTTTCATGCGCAAGCGATGATGAAAAGGATTCAAATCCTTACAATACCCCTTTAACCACAACTTTGCTACAATTTCATTTATTTACAATTAAGGCATAATTATGACTGTAACTCGTTTTGCTCCTTCCCCGACCGGATATCTTCATATCGGCGGACTTCGTACGGCACTTTTCTCCTGGCTTTATGCCAAGCATACAGGCGGTACGTTCAGGCTGCGTATCGAAGATACCGATATGGCACGTAACAGTGAAGAGGCATTGGCTGCGATCATCGAGGCATTTGACTGGGTGGGGTTGAGTTATGAAGGTGAAGTGGTCTATCAGTCCAAACGGTTTGATATCTACAAAAAATATATCGATCAGCTCTTAGCCGAAGGAAAAGCCTATAAGTGCTATATGGACAAAGAGGAGCTGGATGCGCTTAGGGAAGAGCAGATGGCGCGAAAAGAGCGTCCGCGCTATGACGGCAGATACCGTGATTTCACCGGTACGCCGCCGGTAGGGAGGGAACCCGTTATCCGTATCAAAGCTCCGCAAGAGGGGATGATATACTTTACAGACGGAGTAAAAGGCGAAATTACGATCGCAGCAAGCGAAGTGGATGATTTTATCATTGCCAGAAGCGATGGTACGCCAACCTATAATTTTGTTGTGGCTGTGGATGATGCACTGATGGGGCTTACCCATGTGATCCGTGGGGATGACCATCTTTACAACACGCCTAAACAGATCGTTGTCTATAAAGCATTGGGATTCAAAATCCCCCATTTTTACCATGTTGCCATGATCAATAACGAACAGGGTAAAAAACTCTCCAAAAGGGATGGGGCAACCGATGTAATGGAGTATAAAAAGCTCGGTTTTCTTCCTGAAGCACTGCTCAATTTCCTGGTACGTCTGGGATGGAGCCATGGTGACCAGGAGATCTTCAGCCTTGATGAGATGATCGCCCTTTTTGACCCCAAAGACATCAATAGAAGTGCTTCTAACTATAACCTGGATAAATTGATGTGGCTGAATGCCCACTACATCAAAAATACGCCGAATGAAAAATTGGCCCAGCTTTTGAAGCCGTTTGGCGTGGATATCAGCGAACATGACAAGCTTGAATTACTACTTGATGCGACCAAAGAACGTGGTAAAACATTGGTAGAGTTGGCCGAGCAGATCAAGCTTATATTACACACTCCGGAAACGTATGATGAAAAAGCTGTACAAAAGGCTTTCAAAGGGGATGCCAAAGAAATCTTGGCTGATTTTTCAGCCATGCTTCAAGGTTGGGAGAGAGAGCTTCATCTGCCGTGCGATTATCATGAAGTGCTTGAGCATTTTGTTTCCTCCAAAGAGATCGGTTTCGGGAAGATAGGGATGCCTCTTCGTGTGAGTCTGCTTGGAAGTATGACAGGTTCAGGACTCGATGAGATCATGTCAATTCTTGGTATGCAGGAGACAGTGGCCCGTATTCAAAAAGTTATTGATATGGTAGAATAAGATAGTGTGTTCAGACGATATTAATTATAAAGGATAAACAATGTGGAAGATAAGGAGTATTCTATTATTTTTCTTCTTATCTTTGACATTATGTTTTGGGAAAACACAAAATCAAAAAATCGTTGCATTTGCACAAGATACCATGGCAAATGATTTTCGAAAAGCACAAGTTTATGAAGTACGAGATGCACTTTTGCCTTATGCATATATCAAATTTGTTTACTCTGATGCAGAGGGCAGGACATCATTGCTGATTAAGCAGATTGAAAAGTTTATTGACCAAAAGGTTGATCTGTTGATCATCGGAACCAATGATGCCGATGCAGTCGTGCCTGTAGTCTCAAAAGCCTATAAAAATGGTATACCTGTGATCATACTTGACCGTGGAATCAATGGGGATGACTATACAACTTTTATCAATTCTGACAATATGAAGATCGGCAGGTTAGGTGCACAATATATTGCCAAAGAATTACAAGGAAAAGGCAGAGTACTTCTTTTCGAGGGGTTGCCAAAAGCCGATGTAACTAAACTCAGAAGCCAAGGTTTTTTAGAAGAGCTTAAAAAATATAAGCAGATCAAAGTGATTAAGCGTACAGGCAACTATTTACGCAGAGATGCTATTATAGAGATGGAAAAGTTGATAAAAGAGGGGATTAAAGTCGATGCAATCTTTTCAGAAAGTGACAGCATGTTAAGCGGCGTACGATCCGCATTAAAACATTATAATATTGATCCTTCTTCAATTATCATGGTAGGGTGTGACTATACCAGCGAAGCTCAAAAGGCAATTATAGAAGGTTCTCAGAGCGGATCAGTATTGTTTCCTTTGGCTGGGAAGCAAGCAGCCCAAACAGCCATAGCGATCTTGAATAAACAGAGTGTATCAAAGCGTATTGTAATCCCCGTACAATTGATCACTTCTGATTTGGCAAGAGAAGTACCTCCAGTATTCTAGTAATGAAAAAGTTAAGCCTTAGTAAAATACTTTCTGTATTTGTACTTGTCGGTGTGATAGTACTTGTAACGATTATGGGTGTCTATTTTGACAGTTTTTTGAAAAAAAATGCTTTTGAAAATGCACAAAAACGTATAGTGCATGGTTATTCCAGACTTTATAGTGACATCATCAAATTGGAGTCAGAATTAAAGCAGGGGGTGGCTTTCATCCAGAATGATATCTATCTTGAAAGTTCTATAGATCTGATCAATAACTATCAGGATAAGCAAAATTATAATGCGATATTGCTGGATGAAGAGAAAAAGAGTATCGCTATACAGCTATTGAGCAGAGTAAAACTTTCTTTAAATAATGAGATTGCTTTATATGATAAAAATGAAGAGCTTATTGCCTTTGTAAGAAAAGAAGATACAGGATATCGTCTCAACTTTCTTTCTTATGAAGCAGGACAGAGAGTATTGTACAGCAAACTTGAAAGAGATGCTGTATATCAAAAGTTTAAATATAAAGAAGACGATCTAAGACCGTTCAAGCACCCTCAATATTATCAGGCTAATCAAGCAGTCGGAACAGGTATTTTAACCTATCATCTCCATGATCATGATATTGATATAACGGCCCATCAAAGTATTTTGGAAGATGACTCTTCCTCAATCAAAGCGCATATAGAAATGTCTCGTGTATTGGGCAGTACATATTTTAAAGCTCTCTCAGAGATGTTGGATATGACAATATATCTAAGTACTGATCAACCGACTTATGATCCTTTTCTTTTAAAGGCTATGAAAAATGATAAACATATCAAAGTACTGCAGACGGATGAATTTTATTATGCTGCGGCAAGACTTATCACGCAAGTTGGAGATGTTTATTTTATCGCGCATTTAAATAAGTCTACATTGCTTAAAGCTCTTGCTGAAAACCGAATTAAATTAGTTGTAATACTTTTATTGGTTACGCTATTTGTACTGATGATCTTGCAATGGTTTGTTAATTATCGTTTAACCATACCATTACATCAGTTGATGGAGCAGATTAAAAAGTTGGAAGGCGGTGACTACTCTCTTTCAGAACCATTGCAAACAGGCGATGAACTTGAAGTAATTTCGAATAATATTAATCAATTGGCGCAAACCATCAATAAACGTGAATCTCAGCTCAAAGCATCAAAAAAAAGCTTGGAATTCCTTTCTCATCATGATGCCTTAACCGCATTGCCCAATAGACGTTTTTTCATGTTACGATTAAATCAAGCTATTGATAATGCAGAACGTACCAAGACAAAACTTGCCGTTTTATTTATGGATATTGATCAGTTCAAGTACCTTAATGATACGTTAGGGCATGATATCGGAGATCAATTGCTCCAAAAAGTTGCTAAACGATTAGACCAAATTATGCGTTCTTCAGATATGCTGGCGCGTATCGGTGGAGATGAGTTTAATATTTTCATGGAGGATATTAAAACAATCAAAGATATTGAAGCTACACTCACTAAAATACTTGAGATTTTTAATGAACCCTTTCAATGCGGTGATGAAACGATATCGGTAACAGCAAGTATCGGTATCGCGATCTATCCGGATGATGGGAAGGATAGTACAACATTGATCAAAAATGCTGATATGGCAATGTATGCAGCTAAAGATGAAGGACATAATTCATACAGTTTTTTTACTCAAACCCTTGCAAATTATACGAAAGAAAGATCTATTCGAATTAATGCATTGAAATCTGTTGTTGGATCAGGAGATGAATTCTTTTTAGAATATCAGCCCAAAATATCTCTTGAGACAGGGAAAGTTGTGGGTATAGAAGCTTTGGTTAGATGGGATAGTTTATTGTTTGGGAAAATGCAGCCCGATCAATTTATTTTTCTTGCTGAAGAAACCAATATGATCATTCCTATTGGCAGATGGGTTATGCAAAAAGCATGTGAGGACTTTATACGTTTACAAAACGAAGGCTACAATCTAAAACAAATCAGTATCAATGTTTCAAGTGTACAACTGTATAACCGTAACTTTGTAACAATGATCAAAGAGATTATCAAAAAAACAAACATACTTCCTAGTCATATAGAACTAGAGATCACTGAGAGTTATATCGCAAGCAATAGAAGTAAAGTACTTCATACACTAAAAGAGTTACGAGATCTTGATATTGATTTGGCTATTGATGACTTTGGAACAGGTTATTCTTCCATGAGTTACCTGCAAAAACTCCCGGTAACCAGACTTAAGATAGATAAATCATTCATTGAGGATATACCGAATCTTGAAGAAAATGTTGAGATTGTAAAAGCGATTATTGGATTGGCTAAAACCTTTAATCTTTCAATTACTGCAGAAGGCGTAGAAAATGAAGCACAAATTCAATTTCTTAAAGAGATGGGATGTAATGAGGTCCAAGGATACTACTATTCTAAACCTCTTACGCTAAAAGCGTTTAAGGAATATTATCAAAAAATGAATGGTTAGTTTTTTCGTTCTGTTTTAAAAAAAGCTTGAGTGATTGTTGGGATTTATAGTTCATCTTATAGTGGATATGTGACAGGTACCATAAGAGCTCTTTGGATGTTATACCCCTCTTTTTTGCCTCTTTTTTAAGAATGTATTGTGGTATTCGTATTTTAGAACGGGCAAACTCTTTTGCTAATTTTTCTATTTTGGTTTTGTGACGGTTGTAGCAAAGACGCGCAAATACAAAAGGCAGACCGGTTTTTTCATACCATGCTTGGGCAAGATCAATTCCTTGCCCTCCTGAGAGATAGTACTTAAGAGCCTGATCACCAATGAGTACTTTACCCTTAAGACCAAGTATCCGAGCAAGACGGTTGGATGTTGCTGAAGCAGGGTCTATCTCTTCTACACCAGGGATGACAAAAACACTATAAACATTTTGGTTTGCGATGATGCCAAGATCGGTGCATTGATACCTTTTTGACTCCACTGAAGAGATGAATGCAGCGTTGACTTCCCCGCGTCTGAGAGAACGGTTGATGGTGCTTGGAACAGCACGTTTATAGCGAAAACCCATCTTGGAAGCGTTATTTTTGAGTGAACGTTTTAAAAACACTTGAAAAGGCAATAGATTTAGATAAGAGATCGAACCAAAAAGCATCACTATCCCTTTTTAAGCGTAATTATAGCAAACAACTTTTATAATCAGGCGAATTTTGAACGAAGAGCAAAGATATGATAACAGTAGAATTTTTAGGGCCGATCGGAAAATCTCCGATAGAAATAGAGGCCAAAACATTATCCGATGTTGCCGTAAAACTCAAAGAAGATCCTCAAATGGCAGTATGGTTGGACAAGTGTGCGGTGGCGTTGAACGATACCATGGTCAAAGATCTTGGAACCGTACTGAAAGAGGGTGACAGGATTTCTATCCTGCCGCCGGTATGTGGTGGTTGAGTAATGGAACTCTATCAAGGGCCGCTTGAGGTTAAAGAGATATTCGCACGTTGGCTGGATGAAGAAGCAGCATCCAATTACGGTGCTTATATTCCGTTTGTAGGAACGATTCGTGCTGAGGATGGTATTGAAGCACTGAGTTTTGATATCTATGAACCAATCCTCAGATCATGGTTTGAAAACTGGCAGGAAAGGGCAAAAGCACGAGGGGCTATCGTAAAAATGGCCCATTCGATCGGTGATGTGCCAGTCCATACCTCTTCTTATGTTTCCGCAGTATTTTCGCCCAAACGTCGTGTTGCATTGGAACTGATAGAAGAATTTGTAGAAGATTTCAAAGCCAATGCCCCTATCTGGAAATATGATATCAAAGAGGGGAAACGGATCTATGCAGCCGACAGAAGCACACCGATGGACGGCGCAGGTCTACTTGCATAGTCCTGAGTGAATAGCAAAAAACCAATCGATCATGATTACTATAAAAAGCGAAATAAGTTTCGCAAAAGCCGTTCGGTGAGAACGAAAGCGTGTTCAGGAGCTTTGCTTCTGAATAAATCAGCATACAAAAGGAACTTTTCGTGTTGCATTTTGATGAATCGGTAAAAATGTTGAAAGATCTCAACATAGATCATTATAAAACCAAAAAACTTTATCTGATGGATACCTTGGGATATGTTCTGGCAGAAGATATCATTGCCGACCACAACTCCCCAGCCTTTGAGACATCGGCGATGGACGGATATGCGGTTATCCATGAAGATCTTTCTTCGGGACGTTTGAAGATAGGCAGTATCAATCCTGCCGGTTCGGATCCTGCCGAAGAGGTCAAACCGGGTATTTGTATCAAAACCTTTACCGGATCGTTAATGCCAAAGGGGGCTGATACCTTGATCCCTATCGAGAATGTGGTGGTAGAAGGTGATGAGATCGTGATCAAAGAAACCGTACCCAAAGGGTTCTCGGTTCGTGAAGTGGGTGAAAATTATGCAAAAGGGCAATTGCTGATAGCCAAAGGTACCAAGATAGACTTCCCTCAGATAGGGGTTATGGCAGGTTTGAATATCGTTTCTCCTTTGGTCTGCGAAAAACCGACCGTTGCCATCCTCTCAACCGGGAGCGAATTGCTTGAGCTTGGCCAGATGCAGACCAGTGATGCGCAGATTAGAAGTTCGAACAATTATATCCTTGAGGCGATCGTCCGGAAATACGGCGGGAGACCTATGCAGCTTGGATGTATCAAGGATGATAAGGCAAGTATCACACAGGCACTCTATCAAGCACTTCAGAAGAGTGATATCGTGGTGACAACCGGCGGGGTGAGTGTCGGGGATTTTGATTTTGTCAAAGATGTCATCCGCGAGCTTGGCTGTGAAGTGGTGTTCAAAGGGGTGCGCATCAAACCGGGGCAGCATATCATGGTGGCAAGAAGAGGCGATAAATTTATCATCGGGCTTCCGGGCTTTGCCTACTCTGCAACGGTGACGGCACTTTTGTATGTGATCCCTTTGATCCAAAAGTTGCAGCAGGGTACAAATGGCCTTCGCAGAGTAAAGGCCACATTATCGCAGCCTTTTAACAAGAGAGCCAAGAAAACCGAGTTCACCGCATGTAATGTTGTGCTCGAAAATGGTGAATATAAAGTCGATTTTGACGACAAAAAAATGGGTACTTCGGCCATCTTGACCAATATGCTGGGCTCAACAGCACTTCTTTTCACCTCTGAAGATGATACTTCCAAAACAGCAGGGGAGAAGGTCGATATCCTTTTACTGGACTAATTTGGCCCTTAATCTTAAAAACAGCGCAAGTTCCGCGGCTGTTTTGCATCCAGAATTGATAGCTTCGTCCAAGATATTTCTATTTCTTTTAAAATCCATTGCATATCCTTTCTTGTGTTATATTTCAAATTGTATGAATATGAAAATATTTTTTATAAAATCATTTCAAATTGTCATACTTTTAAAAAAATAGTGTATAATGAACGATATATATTGAATAAGGAGTGAGATATGTTGATACTCAGTGAAATCATCGAAAAGCTCAAAGATATCATCTCTGAGAGCAAAGAGGGAAAGAAAATCTTCGATAAAGATGTGGCACAGGTGCTTAATATCCCGCAAGCGACCTTTGCCACAATGAAAAAGAGAAATTCCATTCCCTATCAGGAGATACTCGAATTCTGCGCGATTAAAAAGATCTCTTTGAACTGGCTTTTTTTCGATCAGGCTGTAGATATGCTCAAAGAAGAGACGGACAAGTTCTTTAAAGTCCGTTATTTTTCCGATATTCGTGCAAGTGCGGGTGGGGGAGCCGAGGTCTTTGGCGAGGATTATGAAGTGCTCAATGTCGATAAAACGATCATGGACAACATGCTGGGCTTTAGCAGTTCTAAAAAGATCGAGGCGATCCATGTAGACGGCGAATCAATGGAGCCGACACTCCAAAACGGATCGATAGTTTTTATAGACCGTGATCAAACCGATATCAACAAGGATGGAATCTTTATCGCTGCAACCACGGCGGGACTTTTTATCAAACGTATCCGCCAAAGGGCAGACGGGATGGTAGAACTGATCTCTGACAATAAGACTTACTCCCCAGAGGTTCTGGCACCAGATGAAGTAAGTATCGTGGGGAAAGTGGTGGGGAATATAGAGAGTCTTTAGGAGATATTCTAGCTGCCGACTTTCGCGCACTCTACGCATCTCACACACTCAGGGCGTATCTTCATACGCTCGATATTTATCTCCTCTTCACATTCGATACAGATGCCAAATATCGGTTTGTCGATACGTGTCAGTGCATTTTGAAGTCTTGTCAGTCTCAAGCGTGATTCACCAAGTATCTTTTGATCTACTTCTTGCTGGGTCATTGCTTCGGTACGGGTGAGCCTTCCCAAAGAGCAATCCGGTGGGATCGGCTTGGATCTTGCCTCCAGATGGCTGATCTGCTTTTTGAGTGTTACCATGACATCTTGGATTGTCTGTTCGATCATCTTTTTTTCATCGGCTGTCATTTGGCTTCCCAATATGGTATATTTAGAATGATTATACAGGAAATGAGAAAAAATGAAAATCTTTCTTTTGATATGGATAGCAGCAGGGATGATCTATGCCAAGGAGCCTTATGCAAATGCTTTGGCTACTGAGGATTCCCCTTATCTTAGACAGCACGCACATAATCCCGTCCAATGGTATCCATGGGGTGAAGCTGCACTTCAAAAAGCCCAAAAAGAAAATAAACTGATTTTTCTTTCCATCGGCTACAGTACCTGTCACTGGTGTCATGTGATGGAAGAGGAGAGTTTTTCAGATGTTGCTATTGCCAAGCTGATCAATAAAGAGTATATTTCTATCAAAGTGGACAAGGAAACACTGCCGCAACTGGATAAAAAATACCAAGCTCTTTATAGCGCCAGATATCATAAAAGAGGCGGATGGCCTTTGAATGTATTTTTATCCCCCCAGGGAGAGGTTTTACATATCGCAACTTATATCCCTCCAGAAGAAGGTTATGGTTCCAAAGGCATGATGGAGATGCTTCCTTTCTTTGCAAAAGAGTTTCATGCACAGTCGGCATTCATCAAAAATGAGATCGATTCCTATAAAAAATCCGAACCTATACAGAACAAAAAGTCTAAAGATACAAATGTTGAAAAACAGGCTATGGATCAGATAACTGATTCTTTTGACAGGATAAACGGTGGATTTGCTTCTAAACCGAAGTTCCCTGAAGCCTCCAAACTGGAACTTCTTTTAACGATCTACAGATTGAACAAAGATACCAATGCATTGAAGATGGCCCAAACCACTTTGCAGAAGATGGCAAGAGGCGGTATCTATGATCAGGTTGACGGAGGATTTTTTCGTTATACACCGGATGCAGCCTGGCAGGTGCCGCATTTTGAAAAGATGCTCTATACCAATGCACAGATGGCGGATGTCTATATTCAGGCTTATCGGCTCACGAAGGACCCATTCTACTGGAAGATTGCTCAGGAAACCATTGCTCAGGTTGAGAGGGATTTTCAAAAGCAGGGTCTTTATCTCTCTGCTAGTGATGCGGATAGCGACGGGGAAGAGGGTGGATACTTTGTCTATGCATATGATGCGGTCAAACAAGGATTGCTGGATCGTGGATTTGCAAACAATGAGGCTGAAGCAGCTTTGGCTTACTTTGGGATAGAAGAGAATGGAAACGTGGACGGTGAGCTTTCACATGCCCATCTGGCCAAAACCGAACCTTGCTCTAAATGTTCTCAAGTGAGGGGGTATTTAAAAGAGCTAAGAAAAAGCAGAACGTTTCCGTTTGTTGATGCCAAAGTCAATACGGCATGGAATGCTATGATGATCAAGACGCTCTTTGAAGCTTCAGTTACAGATCCTTCCTATCTGAAAACGGCTAGAGAAAGGATGAAGGCTTTGCTGGGAAAAATGAGAAGAAATGAAAAGCTATATCATCAAAGCCTCGTTGATAAGATACCGATACAGGATGGGATTTTGGAAGATTATGCCTATTTGATCGAGGCATTGATCACAGGATATCAGCAAACCTACGAAGAAAGATATCTGCAGCAGGCAAAAAGCCTTTTGGATGAAGCGTTAAAAAAATTCTATAAAAAGAAATTGTGGTATCTCAGTGACGACGGTATCCAGGCAAAAGCTGATCTGGATGACAGGTACTATACTTCACCGCTGAGTGTGATGTTGGACAATTTACTGAGATTCTCAGCACTGAGTGAGGAGCTGGAATACTATGATATCGCCAAAGAAACTATCGTAAGGTATAGCAGCTTTTTGGAGAGCAGTACGTTGGACGCTTCACGATTCGTACAGGTAACTCTGCACCTAAACAGGGGCGATGTCATCATCAAATCCACTATTGGAAACTTGCAAAAATATCACACCGAGATGAATACGATGATGTATCCGTTTATTTTAAGCAAACCTGAAGAGGGCAGTGAGTATCTTGCCTGTAAAATAAACAGCTGTTTTGCGCATGTAAAGCAGTTTGATGAACTGAAGGAAAAGATAGAGAATGATGCCAAATAAAGATATGATGATCTGTTATTGTCGTGATGTAACGTTGGAGAAATTGGCGGCATATATCAAAGACGAGCAGATCGGAACATATTTACAGATTGTGAATGATGATAACTTTTCTTGCGGTGATGGCTGTCAAGCCTGTCATGAAGAAGGGTATCATAATGACGGGATGTCGCTTGCAATGGCGGTCGGGATGGTCAAAAGAGGATACCTCTGATGCTCAAGGAGAATCATGATCTTGCCGGTGCTTTGAAGAAGTATATGAAGCTTCTGGGAGAGGGGAGCTACTTTGAAGCGCATGAGGTGCTTGAAGAAGCGTGGCATCCGCTGAGGAAAGCGGATCATCCGGTGAAGAATCTGGTGCGAGGGCTGATAAACGGGGCGGTCAGTTTTGAACATCTCAAACGAAACCGAAAAAATGCGGCCAATAAAGCTAGAAAGGTCATTGCTTCGTATGAACGGTATAAAGCCATGGCATCAAACGATGTCGAACATTCTGAACTTTTCCGCATGGCATGCAAAATGATCGAAGATCTGAAGGCGAAACATAAAGAGGTTTTTTGATGTTTTGGTATCACGAACAAACAAAGCATACGTACGAATCTGTTAGAACACATCCTAACTATCTTGACTGGGAGTCTCAGCCAAGCACTTATAAAAACTATCCTGATACCTATCCCAAACGCAGGCTTGACCTTGAAAAGAAAGAAGATCATTTTCTTTATCATATCGCAGGGCTCACGGCTAAGAAAAGCTATCCGGGAGTTGAGTATTATCTTCGTACCAATCCGAGTGCCGGGGCGCTATATCCCAATGAGCTCTATTTTCAGGCTAGAGGGATCGAAGAGGTAGAAGATGGGATCTATCATTATGAAGTGAGCACCCATTCGATCACGTTGCTTGCACCTATCAGTGCAAAGGAAGGGCTTGAGCCTTATCTGGGGTATGATGTTGCGATGCAGGGGTATCTGTTTTTGGCTTCTGCGGTGTACTACCGATCCTCTTGGAAGTACAAAAACCGTGCATTCCGTTACTGTCTGTTGGACGCCGGCCATCTGCTGGGGAGTATCGAAGCTGCTGCTTTGCTTAAGCCGCATGCCGTGCAGATGCGCTATATATTGGATAGGAAAAAATTGAATCTGATGTTCGGATTTGAAAAAAGGGAGTGGTTTTTAAGCGGAGCGGTCATGGCGGTGCCGATCAAAGATCAAAAGGTTCAAGCGATAGAATTTTCCCTGCCGTTTGTGGATGCCAGCGGTACGTTTGAGCCAAATTTTTTGATCGAACGCGCCTATACGGAGACGATGCATCCAATCGGATGTAAAAAAGCGATCCAAGCGCCGAAGTTCACTTATCAGACATCCAAACTTCAGGAGACAATTTTTACAAGAAGGTCACAAAGGGAGTTTAAGGGGGGCGCGATCACCAAGGGACAGTTTCATTATATCATCGAAGCGATCACACAGCCTGTTCTTAGTGACTGTGATGAAGAGGTATCTGTTTATGCCGTTCTCAACAGGGTTTTGGATATGCCTTTGGGTATCCATAAGGATGATACTTTTATCAAGTATGGCGATTTTGCCAAAGAGGCAGGTTACCTGTGCCTGGAGCAGTACTCTCTGGCACAACAGGGTGCGGTAACATTTTTTCTGACTTCAAAAGGCAAAAATTATCAGGCACTCTATCAAAAGGCCGGGATCATCGGGCACAGGCTTTATATCGCTTCGCTTTATCTTGGCATCGGTTGCAGTGGGATAGGGGCTTATTATGATGATGAGGTCAATACTTTTGTCGGGAACGATGAAATGGTACTTTATGCTTTGGCCATAGGAAAATAGATCTTCAAAAAAAGTGCATAACAACATTAAATAATTTTTGTACAAAGATTATAAATACGAAACTAAAGTATTTGATTTTTTTTATCATTAACTCATAAGGAAGAAGTCGATATAAATTGAAAAAGAGCCTTTATACAAAAAGGAGCAGAGAATGAATAGAAGATACTTTTTGCACTATTCATCGATGACTGCAGCTTATCTTTTGACAGGCTGTGAAAAGAAGAGTGGTTTGGATAAAGAAACAACGGAAAAAACTGCCGCTATTCCTCCTACGATCGAGAAATCGTCTCTCAAAGAACCTATAAAGACAATTAAGCCTTTTACGCAAAAACTAAAAATTCCAGGCGAAATAAATTTTTCTCAGATCAACCAAGCGGAATTTATCGCCCAAAAGAGTCAAGTCAATATTTTTCCAGATATCAAAACAGATGTTTTAACCTTTCAGGGGGATTTACCCAATCCAACGGTTCGAATAAGCAAAGGGGATAACTTTGACCTTGATTTTATCAATAACCTGTCGGACTCTACAATCATACACTGGCACGGTCTTGTGGTACCTGAAGAGATGGACGGTCATCCCAAGGATGCTATAGATACGGGCCAAACCAAACATTATCATTACGCAGTGAACCAAAGCGCCGGTACATTCTGGTATCATACCCATCCCCATGGCAGGACGGGAAAAGAGATCTATTATGGGTTATCTGGACTGTACATTATAGAAGATGAGGAAGAAAAAAAACTTAACCTTCCCAGTGGTGAGTTTGAAATTCCTTTGATGATACAGGATAGAAGATTTGATGAAAATCACCAATTATTTTATAAGGATGAGAAAGTACCCCAGGATAATAATGGTGTGCTTGGAGATGTCATTCTTGTTAATGCCACACCTTTTCCTTATCAAGAGGTCAAAACAGGAAAATACCGCTTGAGAGTTCTTAACGGCTCAAGTGTACGAACCTATAAACTGGCTTTTGATGCGATTGATCAATTCATGTTGATCGGTACAGATGCAGGATTATTGGAAGAACCTTTAAAGGTAAATAGTGTGGTTCTCAGTGTCGCAGAACGAGTTGATATCATCGTTGACTTTTCAGAAAAAAATACTGGTGATGTGATCACACTCAAAACACTGGGCTTCAAAGAAGGTAGTAACTTGACATTGCATCCCGACTATCCCTCTTTTGGAGCAGAAATCGATATCATGCAGTTTCATGTTGTTCAAAAGAGTGAAGATACAAGTGTAGTTCCTGACAGGCTTGTACCTATCACGAGACTAAAAGAAGAGGATGCCGTCAAAACGCGTATCATCACGATGGAAATTATTGCCGGAGGTATCTGGACCCTCAACAAAAAACCATATGATATGCATCGTGTTGATGAAAAAGTTAAGCTGGATACAACTGAAATATGGGAAATAAAAAACAGTGTACACATGGCGCATCCATTTCATATGCATGGGGTACGTTTTCAAGTGCTTGATAGAGATGGAAAAGTTGAGTTCCCTACCGACAAAGGATGGAAGGATACCGTGATTGTCATGCCGTTTGAAACGGTTCGTATTATTGTTCATTTTGCAATGCCTGGACTCTTTGTCTATCATTGCCATATCCTTGAACATGAAGATCATTCAATGATGGCAAATGTGTTGGTAGAATAATATGATATGTTTAAATCGATTCGCAGATTCATGGTTTGAGTCAAGGTTATGCCGTAATGCGTATCTATAGGTGACGCAGAACGATGGAAATGAGGTAAAGATTATTTTTTAAATCTATACCCCAACTCTTCAAGTTGTTTTCTTAGTATATCTGCGATCTCTCCCTGGAATTCCAGGATATTCTCTTTTATTGTACCGCCACATCCAAGCTTTTTTTTGAGTGTTTTCAAAAGATTTTGCAGAGTCTCTTTCTCCAGGTAAAAAGGTTTGACGATCGTAACGGTTTTGCCGTTTCTCTTCTCTTTGGCAAAATGGAGTTGATGTTTGCCCGGTTCTTTGATCTCACCGGCGGTCTCTTTGGAAGCTTTCTGTTTATTGTCGCTCTGCCATCCCTCATCCAATATCGCACCCATTTCAAACAGATTTTTTTTCACGCTCTCTCCTACCTATCATTCGTATCAAACAGTATACCAAGCAAGACCATCAAAAAAAGTAAAAAGACCATGATTCTGTAGAGTGTCTTCTGGCTTGGCAGTTTCATAAGTTAGCCTATATTGTAAATGATCTCAGTTTTGTTTTTCTTCATCTGTATCTCCTGGATACTCAGCCCTTCTATAGGAAGTTTCAAAAACTCTTCTAAACTTTCTATACCTGCTTTGGCGATCTCTCTGAGAACAATTCCTCTATAAGCTTTAGCCCAGTGGCTGACGACCTTTCCCTCTTTGATAAATTTCAGCGTGGTATAGGCTTTTTTGGGAGTATAGAACTTATCGTAAAAGCCAGCACGAAGGTCGAGAATCTCTTCATCTTTCAGATACTCTTTCATCAGGTCTGCACTATACTCCCGGTACCATTTTTCAGGTTTGATGTCCCCGATGGCAGCTCCCTGCTTCAAGCGGTACTCTGGGATTAGATCGCTTGCCCTGATAGGTCCGAATAGATTTGAAAAAAGGATGATATGCGTATCGATATAATGTTGTGCTTTTGCATCCAGATGAGGATAATCCAGATATTCAAATGCCACGCCGGTATAGCGTTCGATTGCTTTCATCGTGAGTTCATGGACGATATCTTTTTGATGTGTAAGGATATCGGATTCTTTTTTCAGCCCGAAAAGTTCGCTAAGCTCTTTCATCTCTCCTTTTTGAAGGATATTGAGATAGTGGTGCACAAGGAGTATTCGTTTGGACCTCAGGGATTCAAACAGGAGTGAACCGATATCAAAATTTTCTGTTCCCCCGCTTCTTTTGGTTTCGCTGGGCGCTAAAAGAATTTTCATGTTGCTCTCTTTATATGTGTGTAGTGTTTGTTGAAAGGATTATACCGGCTCGCCCCTTTGATTGATTTGCCTTTTGAGCAATTGTGCATTGAATGCTACAATGATAGTACTCAAAGACATCAAGATGGCACCGGCAGCAGGATCGATGATGATCCCCCATTTTGCCAATGCCCCTGCTGCCAATGGGATAGCGATGAGGTTATACCCGCTCGCCCACCAGAGGTTTTGTATCATTTTTGTATAGGTCTTTTTAGAAAGATCGATGGCATCGACAACGCTTAAAAGATCGCTTTGGGTCAGGATGATGTCCGCACTTTCTATGGCGATATCGGTACCGGCCCCTATGGCAATACCGATATTTGCTTCGAGCAGGGCAGGGGCGTCATTGATCCCGTCTCCCACCATAGCGACCGTTTTACCGTTTTTGCGAAGGGATCGTATCTTCTGCAGTTTTTCATCGGGCAATAGACCAGATTCATAATGATCGATTCGGGTTTGTTTGGCGATTTCTGATGCCACAGCTTCATTGTCTCCGGTAAGCATATAGGTTTCGATTCCTTTTGCACGGATCAGCCCAATGGCCTGTGCTGAATGTTCACGGATAGTATCTTTGAGCAAAATAACACCACACACCTCGTTGTCAACAGCAACCCAAACTTTCGTGTTTCCTTTTCCCTTATAAGAGAGCAGTTTTGGGGGTATTTGCAAGGATTTCTGCACGAGAAGTTGACTGCCGCCGATAAGAATGGTATGGCCGTCTATAGAAGCTTGGGCCCCTACACCTGGTATAGCGTTGAAGTGGTCTGCGTTTGATAGGAGGATACCTTTGTGTTTGGCATAAGAGACAATGGCTTGCGCAATGCTGTGTTCAGAGTATTGTTCCATAGAAGCAGCCAAATGAAGCAGTTCCTTTTCCTCTTTGGTGCCCGCCACTTCGCTGACAGTGAGTTTCCCTTCGGTGAGTGTACCCGTTTTATCAAAACAGACGATATCTATTTGATGTAAATGTTCAAATGCTTCCCGATGTCGTATCAAGATACCGTTTTTTGCCGCAATGGAGGTGGAAATAGCGACAACCAAGGGTACGGCAAGCCCAAGAGCATGCGGGCAGGCAATGATCAGAACAGTAACCATTTTAAAAATGGCATTTTCAAAAGAAGAAAGGATGGACCAGATTAGAAATGTGACGCCCCCTACGCTCAGAGCAGCATAAAAAAGCCATCCGGCTGCACGGTTGGCAAGATTCTGTGTGTGAGATCTGCTTGCCTGCAGGGATTTGACCAGCTGAATAATTCTCGAAAGGTAACTTTGTTCACCGCTCTTTGTGATGCGGATATTCAATGAGCCGTCCATATTGGTGCTTCCCATAAAGACCGGCATGTCAGGTAATTTTTGGATTGGGTTGGACTCTCCTGTAAGCAATGCTTCATTAACCATGCTGCTGCCAACAAGAACGATTCCGTCAGCAGGAATGTTCTCACCCGGATGGATCAAGACCGTATCGCCTATTTGCAATTGATCGATGGTTACTTCTTTGAATTCTCCATCTTCCAAACGGGTAGCTTTTTTAGGTATCAGTTCAAGAAGATCTTCCAATACTCCCGATGTCGCCATGATACTTTTTGCTTCGATATAATGCCCAAGCAACATAATATCGATCAATGTTGCAAGTTCCCAAAAAAACGATTTTCCCTGCGTTTTGAAAAGTGCAACGGTAGAAGCAAAATATGCAACGCTGATCGCCATCGAAATCAGTGTCATCATTCCAGGTTGGCGAGACCGTAGTTCATGGACCATCATAGATAGAAATGGCCAGCCTCCATACAGATAGATGAAAGTAGAGAGTAAAAAAACGACCAATGGGCTATAGGAAAACGCAAGATGAAAACCGAACCATTGCTGAATCATAGGAGATAAGATCAAAATAGGGATCGTTACTATCATAGAGATAATAAAACGCCGTTTTAGATCTTTGCCATGATGCATGTGACCCATATTCCCATATAAGAAAGTATGATCGGTATGAGCCGAATGGTGCTGCATAAAATACCCCCTTCTGCTATCTTTCATAAAATATAATAAAGTATTGTGCAAAACGTGTGGAGCAATCGGCAAATATGATATAAAATTCATAATTTGAGATAAAATCTAAAAAATTTTAAAAAACTCTTGACAATAGAATATTTTTTTCCTATAATTGCACTCCATTTTCAGTCGGATGGCTTTAAATGAAGGTGCTGGTGTAGCTCAGTTGGCTAGAGCAGCTGATTTGTAATCAGCAGGTCGGGGGTTCGAGTCCCTTTACCAGCTCCATATAATATAATTATCAGTGTTTGACCAGTATAAAGACAAACAACAATGTGGTGAGTTACTCAAGTGGCCAACGAGGGCAGACTGTAAATCTGCTGACTATGTCTTCGGAGGTTCGAATCCTCCACTCACCACCATGTTAAGTTACATAAAAAATGACGCGGGAGTAGCTCAGTTGGCTAGAGCGTCAGCCTTCCAAGCTGAGGGTCGCGGGTTCGAGTCCCGTCTCCCGCTCCATAAACTGGGAGCTGTGTGAATTATGTACTTAACTGACAAAAACTTCACATCAAATAGCTTTCCATATAAAAATACTAATGTAAATTTTACATCTGATAAATAGTAAACGTTGTAGATTATGATCAGAAATTGTGCCCATATGGCTCAGGGGTAGAGCACTTCCTTGGTAAGGAAGAGGTCGTGAGTTCAAGTCTCACTATGGGCTCCACTCTCCAGAATGGTATGGACAAAAGTATTACAAAGGTGTAATAGTTTTGTCCATATGGGTATTATGGGGTATAAGAAAATTCTGGTATAATACCAGCTTTAAAACATTTACACGCTAGGAGAAAAGCATGGCAAAAGAAAAGTTCACGCGTACGAAACCACACGTTAACATTGGTACTATCGGTCACGTTGACCACGGTAAAACAACTTTGACTGCTGCAATTACTGCGGTTCTTGCAACTAAAAACAACTCGGCATTCATGGATTACGATCAAATCGATAACGCTCCAGAAGAAAGAGAAAGAGGGATTACGATCGCTACTTCTCACGTAGAGTACGAAACAGATAACAGACACTATGCTCACGTTGACTGTCCAGGTCACGCCGACTACGTTAAAAACATGATTACTGGTGCTGCTCAGATGGATGGTGCGATCCTTGTTATCGCTGCAACTGATGGACCAATGGCTCAAACTAGAGAGCACATCCTTCTTTCTAAGCAAGTAGGTGTACCTTACATCGTTGTATTCTTGAACAAAGAAGACCAACTTGATGATGAAGATAAAGAAGAGATGCTTGAGCTTGTAGAGCTTGAAGTTAGAGAACTTCTTTCTGAGTATGATTTCCCGGGTGATGATACTCCAATCATCGCTGGTTCAGCATACCAAGCACTTGAAGAAGCTAAAGCGGGTGCACTTGGTAAATGGTCAGATAAAATCCTTGAGCTTATGGCTGCAGTAGATGAGTATATTCCTGAGCCACAAAGGGATACTGATAAAGATTTCTTGATGCCAATCGAAGATATCTTTACTATCCAAGGTCGTGGTACAGTTGTTACTGGTAAAATCGACAGAGGTCAAGTATGTGTAGGTAACGAAGTAGAGATCGTTGGTATCAAAGATACTAGAAAAACTACTGTAACTGGTGTTGAGATGTTCCGTAAAGAAATGGATTGTGGTCAAGCTGGTGACAACTGTGGTGTTCTTATTAGAGGTATTGCTAAAGAAGACGTACAAAGAGGTATGGTTCTTTGTAAGCCAGGTTCAATCACTCCGCACACTGAGTTCGAAGCAGAAGTATATGTACTTACTAAAGAGGAAGGTGGTAGACATACTCCATTCTTCAACAACTATAGACCACAGTTCTATGTTCGTACAACAGACGTAACTGGTTCTATTGAGCTTCAAGAAGGTACTGAGATGGTTATGCCAGGTGATAACGTAAAAATCAATGTTAAACTTATCGCACCAATCGCTCTTGAAGATGGTACAAGATTCGCTATCCGTGAGGGTGGTAGAACTGTAGGTGCAGGTGTTGTTACTAAGATCACTAAGTAATGATTAGGCAAGAGGGTCACCCTTCTTGCGCTGTACATCTAATGGGAGATAGTAAATGAGAGAAACAGTTCATTTGGGTTGTGAGAAGTGTACAAGAAGAAACTACCACACAACTAAAAACAAAAAGAATACAACAGAAAAACTTGCACTTAAAAAATATTGCAAATTCTGTAAAGAGCATACTGTTCATAAAGAGATGAAGCTGTAAGCTTTGCCTCTTATATTAGGTCAATAGCTCCAATGGTAGAGCATCGGTCTCCAAAACCGAGTGATGGGGGTTCGAGTCCCTCTTGGCCTGCCAAAAAAAGGTAAATCAAATGGAAAAAATTTCGAAATTTATTGCACATGCAAAATCAGAAATTCATAAAGTAATATTTCCGACAAAAGTACAAGTAAGACAAGCTTTTTTAGCAGTTGTTCTCGTAGTAACTGTTATATCAATCTTTTTGGCATTGGTTGATCTGACAATGTCTGCAATCGTATCATCAGTTTTATAGGATAGAAAATGGCTTATCAATGGTATGCAATTCAAACATATGCGGGAAGTGAGCAATCTGTAAAAAGAGCGATAGAGCAGCTTGTAAAAGACTTTGGTATTGAAGAAAAAGTTGAAAGAGTGGTCGTTCCGACAGAAGAGGTCATCGAAGTAAAAAACGGTGTCAAAAAAATTACGGAAAGATCTTTATACTCAGGATATGTTTTTGCACATATAGACCTGGATACTGATCTTTGGCATAAGATTCAACGATTGCCTAAAGTATCTAGATTTATCGGTGAACAAAAAACTCCGACTGCTTTAAGCGAAGCAGATATTAGACTCATCTTGGAAAAGATGGAGAAAAAAGCAGCTCCTAGACCAAAAGTAGATTTTGAAACAGGCGAAATGGTTCGTATCATTGATGGTCCGTTTGCAAACTTTACAGGTATGGTCGAAGAGTACGATCTTGATCATGGCAAATTGAGATTGAACGTTTCTATCTTCGGTAGAAATACACCGGTTGAGATCCTCTATACGCAAGTAGAGAAGATCATTTAACCAACAGCTAAACTAAAAAAAAGGAATAAACGATGGCAAAAAAAATAGCTTCTAAATTTAAGCTTATGATCCCTGCTGGTGCAGCAAACCCATCACCGCCGGTAGGACCTGCTTGTGGTCAGCGTGGTGTTAACATCATGGAGTTTTGTAAGGCTTTTAACGAAAGAACAAAAGAGATGGCTGGATTTAAGATCCCGGTGGAAGTTACGGTATATGCTGACAAAAGCTTTACTTTTATCACAAAGCAGCCACCCGCAACTGATCTTATCAAGAAAGCGGCAAACCTGAAATCAGGTTCTGACAATCCCCTTAAAAATAAAGTGGGAACAATTTCTAAAGCTAAACTTGATGAGATCATTGATCAGAAGATTGCAGACCTTAACACAAATGATAGAGAAATGGCAGCAAGAATCATTGCTGGTTCATGCAGAAGTATGGGTGTAGTAGTCGAAGACTAATTTTGAAAATCATAACCACATAGATTTAAAAATGTGGGAGCATAAAGCGGAGAGTATAATGGCAAACAAAGTAAGTAAAAGAAAAGAAGCACTACTTAAAAAAGTAGATACGGCAAAAGTATACAGCGTAGAAGAAGCAATGGCTACGCTAAAAGATTTAAAATCTGCAAAATTTGATGAGACAGTAGAAGTTGCATTGAACCTAAACGTTGATCCAAGACACGCAGATCAAATGATAAGAGGTTCAGTGGTTCTTCCGCATGGTACGGGTAAGACAGTAAGAGTTGCTGTATTTGCTAAAGGTGCAAAAGCGGATGAAGCAACTGCAGCAGGTGCTGATATCGTTGGTTCAGACGATCTTATCGAACAGATCCAAGCTGGAAACATTAATTTTGACATCGTTATTTCTACACCTGACATGATGGGTGTTCTTGGTAAAGTAGCAAGAGTACTTGGACCAAAAGGTTTGATGCCAAACCCAAAAACCGGTACAGTAACTATGGATGTAGCTAAAGCAGTTGAAAATGCTAAAGGCGGTCAGGTTAACTTCAGAGTTGACAAGAAGGGTAATATCCATGCTGGTATCGGAAAAATCAGTTTTGATGAAAACAAAATCAAAGAGAATTTCAAAACATTTATTGAAAGCATCAACAAAGCAAAACCGGCAGCTGCAAAAGGTAGATATATCAAAAATGCAGCATTGTCTTTGACAATGAGCCCGTCTATCACTCTTGATGCAATGGAAGTGATGGATATCAAATAATTCAATCCTTGAGAGGATTGTTTATCTTAGGCTAAAGATAATAGGGGCGAAAGCTTAATAGGTCTATCAGAAAATATAGACTGGTTGTTCTAGACAACACCCTGTTAGAGGTCGAAAGGAGAAGAAATGACAAGAACTGAAAAACAACAGTTGGTTGCCCAAATGACAGCAGAATTCAAAGAGGCTGGTGCGATCATCGTTTGTGATTACAAAGGTTTGACTGTTAAAAATCTTGAAACAGTTAGAAATCTTGCAAAAGATGAAGACTTGAAAGTCAAGGTTATTCAAAACAAACTTGCTGCGATTGCATTGAACAATGCAGGTTGTGAAGCACTTGATTTGAAAGACACAAACCTTGTAATCTGGGGTGCTGAGCAAATCACACCTTGTAAGATCGCTGATAAAGCATCAACTGAATTCAAAGACAAGTTCGTAATCAAAAGCGGTTTGATCGCTGGTGAAGTTGCAACTCTTGCTACAATTAATGCAATGGCTAAACTTCCTTCAAGAGACGAACTTATCGGTATGTTGCTTAACGTTTGGAACGGTCCTGCAAGAAGCATGGCGATCGGTATTCAAGCACTTGCAACAAAAAAAGCTGAAGAGGCTTAATGCTGTGAGAGCCGATTGGCTCTTTTGAAATTTCACAATATACAAAAATGAAAAGGTAATATTATGGCAATCACAAAAGAAGATGTACTTGAATTTATCTCTAATATGTCTGTTCTTGAGCTTTCTGAGCTTGTAAAAGAATTCGAAGAAAAATTTGGTGTTTCTGCACAAGCTACAGTTGTTGCAGCTGGTGGACCAGTTGCAGCTGCTGCTGAAGAAGAAAAAACTGAATTTGATGTTGTTCTTACTAGCTCTGGTGAGAAGAAAATCAACGTTATTAAAGTAGTAAGAGCTGTAACTGGTCTTGGTCTTAAAGAGGCTAAAGATGCTGTTGAGAATACTCCTATTACACTTAAAGAAGCTGCTAGCAAACAAGATGCTGAAGATATCAAAAAGCAACTTGAAGAAGCCGGCGCTACTTGCGAACTTAAATAATCATCGTTCGTTCACTACGGCCTTTAGGGCCGTAGTATCCTAAATCCTCAGGTAGGATATAGTGATAAACTATTCGGAGACATTTTCATACCCTCATGTTAATAGTTTTTTGGTATATCATACATTAGTCAAACTACAAAATCAAAACCAAAACCAAAACAAGGTTAGCTTATGTTAAATTCTTTACATTCTGGCAACAGACTTCGCGTCGATTTTTCAAAAACCCCAAGAGAGATTGAAATTCCAAATTTGCTCCAACTACAACAAAAAAGTTATGATGACTTTTTAATGTTAAACGAAAAAGACAGAAAAAATTCTACATTAGAAAAAGTCTTTAGATCCGCATTCCCTATCCATGATCAGCAGAACAGACTGACACTATCGTATAAGAACTCTGAGATCATTAAGTCTAAATACACTGTAAGAGAGTGCATGGAGAGAGGATTGACTTACTCTGTTTCTTTAAAAATGAATATCGCATTGACGATATGGAACAGAGATGAGAAAACAGGCGAGAAACTTGATCCAAAAGAGATCAAAGAACAAGCAGTTTTCGTACGCGACATCCCATTGATGACAGATAGAACTTCATTTATCGTCAATGGTGTTGAAAGAGTTATCGTAAACCAGCTGCACAGATCGCCTGGTGTCATCTTCAAAGAGGAAGAAGGGACAGGTACAGCAATGCACAAGTTGCTTTATTCGTCACAGATTATTCCTGATCGTGGTTCTTGGCTCTATTTTGAATACGATGCAAAAGATATTCTTTATGCCCGTATCAATAAAAGAAGAAAGATTCCGGTAACGATCCTGTTTAGAGCATTGGATTATTCGAAAGAGGATATTGTAAAACTCTTCTACCCTACTAAAGAGATCAGTATCAAGCAAAACCGTTTCTTGGTCAGATTTGATGTAGATGATTTTACAGGTAGAGCGGAATACGATGTAAAAGATATGGATGGTAACATTATCGTTAATGCCGGAAAAAGACTGACAAAGAAAAAAGCGCAGCAATTGGTCGATAACGGATTAGAATGGATTGAATATCCCGTTGAACTGTTAATGGAAAGACATTTGGCTACACCTGTAATCGATCAAGAGAGCGGTGAAGTACTTTATGATGTCGTAACACCGTTGGATGAAGGTAAACTTAAAAAGATGATCGATCAGGGAATTGATACGATCAATGTGATCAATGACCTAGCAGAAGGTACGGATGCTTCTATTATTAATGCATTCATCGCTGACAATGAAAGTTTGAGATTGCTCAAACAGACTGAATCGATCGAAGACGAAAATGTATTGGCAGCAATCCGTATCTATAAAGTCATGAGACCTGGTGAACCGGTTACCCCTGAAGCTGCAAAAGCATTCTTGCATCAGTTGTTCTTTGATCCTGAAAGATATGACCTGACTGAAGTTGGTCGTATGAAAATGAACCATAAGCTTGGTTTGGATACACCCGAATATGTTACTGTATTGACAGCTGAAGATTTGATCAATACGGTTAAATATTTGATCAAAGTTAAAAATGGTCAGGGTCATATCGATGATAGAGATCACTTGGGTAACAGAAGAATTAGAGCGATCGGCGAGCTTTTGGGTAACGAACTACACAGCGGTCTTATAAAAATGCAAAAAGCGATCAAAGACAAAATGACGACGATCTCTGGTTCATTGGATGAGCTAATGCCGCATGATCTGATCAACTCTAAGATGATCACGAACACGGTTTTGGAATTCTTCTCAAGCGGCCAGCTTTCTCAATTTATGGATCAAACCAACCCGCTTTCAGAGGTTACGCATAAAAGAAGACTATCCGCGCTTGGTGAAGGCGGTTTGGTTAAAGAGAGAGCCGGATTTGAGGTAAGGGATGTTCACCCGACGCATTACGGACGTATCTGTCCGATCGAGACTCCGGAAGGTCAGAACATTGGTCTTATCAATACCCTTGCGACTTATGCGAAGGTTAATGAACACGGATTTATCGAAGCACCATATAAGGTCGTTAAAAACAGACAGGTAACGGATGAAATCGTTTATATCACTGCAACTCAGGAAGAGGATAAATGTATCGCACCTGCTTCGACAAAGGTAAATGAAAAGGGATATATCGTTGAAGACCTGATCGAAACAAGACTCAACGGTAACATCGAGCTTAACGATGCAAGCAGAGTAGATCTTATCGACGTTTCTCCACTGATGATCTCCGGTTCGGCAGCAGCATTGATTCCGTTCCTTGAGCACGATGATGCGAACCGTGCCTTGATGGGATCGAACATGCAGCGTCAGGCGGTACCGTTGCTTAGGACAGAAGCGCCGGTTGTCGGTACGGGTATGGAAGCGATCGTTGCGCGTGATGCATGGGAATGTGTGAAAGCCAGACGTGCGGGTGTGGTAGAGAAAGTTGATGGTAAGAATATCTATGTAATGGGTGAGGATGAGAGCGGTGTATTCATCGATCATTATCCCCTTGAAAAAAACATGAGAACGAACCAAAATACCACCTTTACGCAAACTCCTATCGTGAAACTGGGTGACAGGGTTACAGCCGGACAGATCATCGCTGATGGTGCGAACATGGAGCAGGGTGAGCTTGCTATCGGTAAAAATATTCTTGTGGCATTTATGCCGTGGAACGGATACAACTATGAGGATGCGATCATCGTTTCTGAAAAACTGATCAGGGAAGATACTTTCACTTCAGTGCATATTTATGAAAAAGAGGTGGAAGCCAGAGAGTTGAAACACGGAACCGAGGAGATCACAAGAGACATCCCGAATATCCGTGAAGATGAATTGCTCCACCTTGATGAAAGCGGTATTGTCAAGATCGGAACCTATGTCAAGCCTGGAATGATCCTTGTTGGTAAAGTAAGTCCAAAAGGTGAGATCAAACCAACTCCGGAAGAGAGACTTCTAAGAGCGATCTTCGGTGAAAAAGCGGGACACGTAGTCAATAAATCGCTTTACTGTCCAGCTTCGATGGAAGGTGTTGTTGTTGACATCAAAGTCTTTACGAAAAAAGGCTACGACAAAGATGCGCGTGCTATCCAGGCTTATGAAGAAGAAAAAGCAATGTTGGATTCAGACCATCATGATCAACTTCTGATGATCGATAGAGAAGAGATCCTTCGTATCTCTAAATATCTTGCATCTCAAGAGCTGGTAAAAGATGTGACGGTGGGTGAAGCACAGTATAAAGCCGGTACGAAAATCCCTGAAGATATGATCAAAGAGATCAACAGATTTGCACTTAGAAATGTGGTTCAGTCTTATCGCGATGATGTACAAAATGAATACGAAGCATTAAAGAACTACTTCCTCAAACAGAAGAAGAGACTTAAAAATGAGCATGAAGAGAAGCTTAGCGTACTTGAGAAGGACGACATTCTCCCAAGTGGTGTGACAAAACTGGTCAAAGTGTATGTTGCGACGAAGAGAAAGCTCAAAGTTGGGGATAAAATGGCAGGACGTCACGGGAACAAAGGTATTGTTTCCAACATTGTTCCAGAGATCGATATGCCATATATGGAAGACGGTAGACCGGTAGATATCATCTTGAATCCACTAGGGGTACCTTCCCGTATGAACATCGGTCAGATCCTTGAAGTACACTTGGGGTTGGTAGGTAAAAAACTTGGTGAACAGGTTCAAGAGATGTTTGAGAACCAACAAGCGGATTTCATCCAAC
The DNA here is from genome assembly GCA_014763895.1 of Campylobacterales bacterium. GTDB lineage: Bacteria > Campylobacterota > Campylobacteria > Campylobacterales > Sulfurovaceae > Sulfurovum. Next base: position 8,678 of record JACXUM010000004.1, on the reverse strand, counting down.
ATCTTAGAGCAAAAATGATCGAGATTGCAGATGTTGCAAAATTGATGAATGCAAAAAATATGCTTGGAGAAATGAGTGACGAAACATTGTTGATCTATGCAAGAGACTGGGCAAAAGGTGTGAAATTTGCAGCGCCTGTTTTTGAAGGTGCGAACCAAGAAGAGTTTGCAAAACTCTTTGCTATGGCTAAGATTGCAGATGACGGTAAGACTACCTTGTTCGACGGTAAAACCGGTGAACAGATGATAGAAAGAGTCAACGTCGGTTATATGTATATGCTGAAACTTCACCATTTGGTTGATGAGAAAGTGCATGCACGTTCAACAGGACCATACTCACTCGTTACACAGCAGCCGGTTGGTGGTAAAGCCCTCTTTGGTGGACAGAGATTCGGTGAGATGGAGGTTTGGGCTCTTGAAGCATACGGTGCATCCCATGTTCTTAAAGAGATGTTGACGATCAAATCAGATGACGTTGAAGGTAGAGCAAGAGCATATAGAGCATTGACAAAAGGTGAATCTGTACCAGAATCAGGTGTGCCTGAAACGATGTTCGTATTGACAAAAGAGCTTCAGGCATTAGGCTTGGATACAGAGTTATATGAGAAGAAAAAAGTAGCGGAGGGCGAAAATGAGTAAGGGATTAGAAAATTTAACACCAATTAATCTTAATAGCGAAGAGAGACCGCAGGATATCGCGGCATTGCAACTTAGAATTGCCAGCCCTGAAAAGATCCTCTCTTGGAGTTACGGAGAAGTTAAAAAACCGGAAACGATCAACTATAGAACCCTAAAACCGGAGCGTGACGGGCTTTTCTGTGCAAAGATTTTCGGACCGATCAGAGATTATGAGTGTCTTTGTGGTAAGTACAAGAAAATGCGTTATAAAGGTGTTGTCTGTGAAAAATGTGGGGTAGAAGTAACCACATCAAAAGTGAGAAGAACGCGTATGGGTCATATTGATCTGATTGCACCGGTAGCACATATCTGGTATGTTTCTTCATTGCCATCAAGAATCGGTACGCTTTTAGGCGTCAAGATGAAAGACCTTGAGCGTGTATTATATTATGAAGCATATATCGTAAAAACACCAGGTGGTGCAAGCTATGACAGCGAAGGGTTGAACCCGCTTCAAAAGTATGATGTGTTGAACGAAGAGCAGTATCAGCAGATTATGCAGCGTTTTGCAGGAAGTGACCTTGATGCGAGAATGGGTGGAGAGATCATCCAGGAGTTATTGGCAGACATGGATCTTGTGGAGATGTTCAACCAGCTCAAAGAAGAGATCGAATCAACCAAATCCGAAGCGAAAAGAAAAACGATCGTTAAACGTTTGAAAGTGATCGAGGCGTTTCTTCATTCAGGCAACAAACCAGAATGGATGATGTTGACAGTACTTCCAGTACTTCCACCCGATCTTAGACCGCTTGTAAGTCTGGATGGCGGTAAATTTGCCGTATCAGATGTGAACGACCTTTACAGAAGAGTAATCAACCGTAACCAGCGTTTGAAAAGATTGGTTGAACTTGATGCACCGGAGATCATTGTAAGAAATGAAAAGCGTATGCTCCAAGAAGCGGTAGATGCGCTTTTTGATAACGGTAGACGCGGAAATGCGGTAAAAGGTGCAAACAAAAGACCATTGAAATCACTTTCTGAAGTAATCAAAGGTAAACAGGGGCGATTCAGACAGAACCTTCTTGGAAAAAGGGTTGATTTCTCGGGCCGTTCCGTTATCGTTGTAGGGCCAGATCTTCGTATGGATCAGTGCGGATTGCCTAAGAAAATGGCGATTGAGCTCTTTAAGCCGCATTTGATGGCTAAGCTTGAGGAAAAAGGGTATGCAACCACTTTGAAGCAAGCTAAAAAGATGATCGAAAAACAAGAGAATGAAGTATGGGAGTGTCTAGAAGAGGTTGTTGAGAACTATCCGGTACTACTCAACCGTGCGCCGACACTTCACAAACTTTCAATCCAGGCATTTCACCCAAGATTGATCGAGGGTAAAGCGATCCAATTGCACCCGTTGGTGTGTGCGGCATTCAACGCAGACTTCGACGGTGACCAGATGGCGGTCCACATACCGCTTTCTGATGAGGCGATTGCTGAAGCGAAAATCTTGATGTTGGCATCAATGAACATCTTGCTTCCTGCTTCAGGTAAAGCGATAGCGGTTCCATCTCAGGATATGATTTTAGGTCTGTATTATCTAACACTTCAGAAAAATGATGTAAAAGGTGAGCACAAGCTTTTTGCAAGTATCGATGAAGTTGAAATTGCATTTGAGCAAAATGCATTGGATCTTAATGCTGCGATCAGAACGGTTATCGATGGTAAGATCGCAAAATCAACAGCGGGTAGATTGATCCTTAAATCGATTATTCCTGATTACGTTCCTGAGAGATACTGGAACAAGGTCTTGAAGAAAAAAGATATCGGTGCATTGGTTGACTATATCTACAAGATCGGCGGTGTGGGTCAAGCTGCAACATTCCTTGACAACCTTAAGGATATGGGTTTCAAATATGCAACAAAAGTTGGTGTTTCTATTTCGGTGGATGATATTAAAATCCCAGAGATCAAAGAAGAGATCGTCGTTGGTGCAAAGAGTGACGTAAAAGAGATCCAAAGACAGTTTGCGGCAGGTCTTTTGACAGATCAAGAGCGTTATAACAAGATTGTCGATATCTGGACCGATGCGAACAACAATATTGCCGAGCAGTTGATGAGCCTTATCAGGGCAGACAAAGACGGGTTCAACTCGGTGCATATGATGGCGGACTCTGGTGCAAGGGGTTCTGCTGCTCAGATCAGACAGCTCTCAGGTATGAGGGGTCTGATGGCAAAATCTGACGGATCGATCATTGAGACGCCTATTACATCGAACTTCCGTGAGGGATTGAACGTGTTAGAGTACTTTATTTCAACTCACGGTGCGAGAAAAGGTCTTGCGGATACGGCGCTTAAGACAGCGAATGCGGGTTACTTGACGAGAAAATTGATCGATGTTGCGCAGAACGTAAAAATTTCAATGCAGGATTGTGGAACACACGAAGGTGTAGAAGTATCTGACATCGTTGTAGGTAACGAAATGATCGAACCGCTTGCTGACCGTATCTATGGACGTGTATTGGCTGAAGACATTATCGATCCGATCACCAATGAAGTATTGGTCAGCGAAGGGACAATGATCGATGAAGAGACAGCAACAAAAGTCCAGGAAGCTGGTGTAAGATCTGTTGTGATCAGAGCTCCTTCTGCATGTAAAGCACCAAAAGGTATCTGTGCGAAATGTTACGGATTGAATATGGCTGATAATAAAATGGTCAAACCAGGTGAAGCAGTCGGTGTTATCGCGGCACAATCGATCGGTGAGCCTGGTACACAGCTTACACTCCGTACATTCCACACCGGTGGTACGGCAACTGCGGGTAAAGAGGATAGACAGGTTATTGCAAGCAAAGAAGGTTTTGTACGCTATTACAACCTTTCAGTCTATCGTAACCGTGAAGGCAATTTGATCGTAGCCAACAGAAGAAATGCGGGTGTACTTTTGGTTGAACCTAAAATCAAAGCGGTAACATCAGGAAAAGTATCGATCGTTATTACGCACGATGAGTATATCGTTTCTGTACGTGCAGAGGGCCAGGAACAGGTCAAGTATAACCTAAGAAAAACCGATGTGGCTAAATCTAACGAATTGGCAGGGGTTGCGGGTAAAGTAGAAGGGAAACTCTACTTGCCGCTTGAAGACGGTGCATATGTTGAAGAGGGTGACTCTATCGTTGAAGTGATCAAAGAGGGATGGAGTGTTCCAAGTCGTATTCCGTTTGCAAGTGAATTGAAAGTGGAAGATGGTGCTCCTGTGACTCAGGAAGTGATCGCAGAAACAAAAGGTAGAGTGAAGTTCTTCTTGCTTAAAGGTGACTATCTTGAAGCCTATAAAGAGTTGAAGAAAGATACGAAAGTTGATAAAAAAGGTCTCTTTGCCGTGATCGTAGATGACAATGACAGGGAAGCTGCAAGACACTATATCTCAAGAGGATCTGTCATTAAGGCAGATCATGATGCAGTGGTGAGCAAAGGCGATCTGCTTTCTGCACCTGAGACGTCAACGCAAGTGGTGATCGCAGAGTGGGATCCTTATTCTGAGCCGATCATTGCAGAGCAAAGCGGAACATTGAAGTTTGAGGATATTATTCCAGGTGTAACGGTTGTAGAACAGTTTGATGAGATTACTGGTGATATCAGATTGGAATTGAACGATTATATCCCAACGGCATATAAACCATCGATCATCCTTGCAACACAGTCAGGCGAGATCATCCGTTATCAGCTGGATCCTAAAACGATTCTTTTTGTAAAAGACGGGGATGAAGTAAGTATCGCAGATATTTTGGCAAAAACACCAAAAGCGGCACAGAAATCTAAAGATATTACCGGGGGTCTTCCAAGAGTATCTGAACTTTTCGAGGCCAGACGTCCAAAAGATATCGCTTTGATTGCACAGATCGACGGTGTAGTAAGTTTCGGTAAGTCGCTAAGAGGAAAAGACAGATTGATCATTACGGGTGAGAATGGTCAGGAAACAGAACAGTTCATCGATAAAAACAAAGTTGTTCTGGTGCATGCAGGGGAGTTTGTACATGCCGGTGAAAAACTCACTGACGGTACGATCGCCAGCCATGATATCCTTGCGGCACTTGGTGAGAAAGCGCTCTACGAATATATCGTGAATGAAGTACAACAGGTCTATAGAAGACAAGGGGTAAATATCGCGGATAAACACATTGAGATCGTTGTATCTCAGATGATGAGACAGGTAAAAATTACTGATAGCGGTAACAGCAAATTTATCGAAGGGGATATCGTTTCAAGACGTAAATTCCAAGAAGAGAATGAAAGCGTGGTTGCACTTGGCGGGGAACCGGCAATTGCCGAACCGTTGCTTGTGGGTATCACAAGATCGGCGGTAGGTGCAGATAGTATTATCTCCGCTGCTTCATTCCAGGATACGACAAAGGTATTGACAACGGCTTCAATTGCAGGTACGATTGATACACTTGAAGATCTTAAAGAGAACGTAGTTATCGGTCGTTTGATCCCTGTGGGAACAGGTATGATAGATAACAATGATATCAAGATCCAGACAGTTTAAGCTGTTTATCTACTAAACATTTTTTTGATACTTCCGCTTCTTGGCGGGAGTAATTCACTATATAAGCTTAAATAAAGTTTATTTCACTATAATATGCCTCCATTTTTCTCTATACAGTATATTAAAGCATTTTGACAAGAAAAATGTTTTTATATGGTGTAAAAGCCAGATTCAATTCAAACTAAACAGAAAGGAAACGATTTGCCTACTATTAATCAGCTAATTCGTAAAGAGCGTAAAAAAGTGATTAAAAAATCAAAATCACCAGCGCTCGTTAATTGTCCTCAAAGAAGAGGCGTATGTACAAGAGTTTATACTACAACTCCAAAGAAACCTAACTCAGCACTTAGAAAAGTTGCTAAAGTAAGATTGACAAGTGGATTTGAAGTAATTTCATATATCGGTGGTGAGGGACATAACCTTCAAGAGCACTCTATCGTACTTGTAAGAGGCGGAAGGGTTAAAGACTTACCGGGTGTTAAATATCACATCGTTCGTGGTGCGCTTGATGCTTCAGGTGTTAACGGTAGAACGGTTGCAAGATCTAAATACGGTACAAAAAGACCTAAAAATAAATAAGAATTGTAGGTGTTTTTGAGATAATGTCAAAACATCGTTGAAAAGCGGTTAGTCCATTGCAGGGCTTTTAACACAGGTGTTGTCATCAAAACCTTTAAGGGGCAAGACTTGAGTAAATCAATAAGTAAAGATTGAAGAGGAAAATAAATGAGAAGAAGAAAAGCTCCCGTTAGACCTGTATTGCCAGATCCGGTACATGGTTCTAAAGTATTGACAAAATTCATCAATGCGATTATGCTTGATGGTAAAAAAAGTGTTGCGCAAAAAGTAATGTATGCTGCTTTAGAGAGAATTGAATCAAAATCAGGTGAAAAAGGCATTGATGTTTTCAACAAAGCAATGGACAATGTCAGACCTGTTATGGAAGTTAAAAGCAGAAGAGTTGGTGGTGCAACATATCAGGTACCTGTAGAAGTAAGACCTGCAAGACAGCAGTCACTTGGTATCAGATGGATCATAGATGCAGCTAGAAAAAGAAATGAAAGAACAATGATGGAGCGCCTAAGCAACGAGCTTATGGATGCTGCAACTGAAAAAGGTTCTGCTTACAAGAAAAAAGAAGATACGTATAGAATGGCAGAAGCAAACAAAGCATTTGCTCACTATAGATGGTAAGGAATTAAATTATGGCACGATCTCACAAACTTGAAGATGTAAGAAATATCGGTATTGCTGCTCACATTGATGCGGGTAAAACAACAACAACAGAACGTATTTTATTCTATACGGGTGTTGAGCACAAAATCGGCGAGGTACATGATGGTGCCGCTACAATGGACTGGATGGAGCAGGAGCAGGAGCGTGGTATTACGATCACATCTGCTGCGACGACTTGTACATGGGATGGAAAACAGATCAACATTATCGACACTCCGGGCCACGTTGACTTTACGATTGAAGTTGAGCGTTCAATGAGAGTACTTGACGGTGCAGTTTCTGTATTCTGTGCGGTTGGTGGTGTTCAGCCTCAATCTGAGACAGTATGGAGACAAAGAAACCGTTATGGTGTGCCATCTATCGTTTTTGTCAACAAAATGGACAGAACAGGTGCAGACTTTTATGAAGTTGAAAGACAAATTCGTGAGAGATTGAAAGGTAACCCGGTTCCGATCCAAATCCCAATCGGTGCCGAAGATGGCTTCGAAGGTGTTGTTGACCTTGTAAAAATGAAAGAGATCGTATGGGATGCAGACGCTGCAATGGGTTCAGCCTACCATGAACAAGACATCCGTCCGGAGCTTCAAGACAAAGCTGATGAGTATAGAGAAAAAATGATTGAATCTATCTCTGAAGTAGAAGGCAACGAAGAGTTGATGGAAAAATTCCTTGAGGGTGAAGAACTGACTCAAGAAGAGATCATCGCAGGTATCAAAGCTGCTACAATCGGTATGCATATCGTACCTATGACAGCCGGTACTGCATTTAAAAACAAAGGTGTTCAAACACTTCTGGATGCGGTTGTTGCATATCTTCCTTCCCCGGTAGAAGCAATGGACATCAGAGGAACCATGATGGATAACGAAGAAGAAGAAGTTATCGTTCCTTCAACTGACAACGGTGAATTTGCAGCCTTGGCATTTAAGATCATGACAGATCCATTCGTTGGTCAGTTGACATTTATCCGTGTTTATAGAGGTACTTTAAATTCAGGTTCTTATGTACTTAATTCTACCAAAGATAAAAAAGAGCGTATCGGTCGTATCATGAAAATGCACGCAATCAAGCGTGAAGAGGTTGATGCGGTGTATGCCGGTGAGATCGCTGCGGTTGTTGGTCTTAAATCTACAACGACTGGTGATACACTTTGTTCAGAGAAAGATAAAGTTGTACTTGAAAGAATGGATTTCCCTGAACCGGTTATCTCTGTTGCGGTTGAGCCTAAAACAAAAGCCGATCAGGAAAAAATGGGTATCGCTCTTGGTAAACTTGCAGCAGAAGATCCATCATTTAGAGTTAATACGGATGAAGAATCTGGCCAAACGATTATTTCAGGTATGGGTGAGTTGCACCTTGAGATCATTGTTGATCGTATGAAACGTGAGTTTAAAGTTGAGGCTGAAGTCGGTGCTCCGCAGGTTGCTTACCGTGAAACGATCAGAAGCTCTGTTAACAAAGAATATAAATATGCAAAACAGTCTGGTGGTCGTGGTCAGTACGGACACGTATTCCTCAAAATCGAGCCACAAGAGCCAGGTGCTGGTTATCAATTCGTTGATGAGATCAAAGGTGGGGTTATTCCAAAAGAGTTTATCGGGCCAGTTAACAAAGGTATCGAAGAAGCAATGGGAAGAGGTATCCAAGCTGGTTATCCTGTAGTGGACGTTAAGGTAACACTTTACGATGGAAGCTACCATGATGTCGACTCATCTGAAATGGCATTTAAACTTGCAGGTTCTATGGGATTCAGAGAAGGTGCAAGACAAGCGAACCCTGTTATCCTTGAGCCATTGATGAAAGTTGAAGTTGAGACACCAGAAGAGTCTATGGGTGACGTTATCGGCGATATCTCAAAAAGACGTGGTCAGGTTAACGGAATGGGAGATAGAGCAGGAAGTAAGATCGTAGATGCGTTTGTTCCGCTTTCAGAGATGTTCGGTTATTCGACTGACCTTCGTTCGATGACACAAGGTCGTGCAACATATGCCATGGAATTCGATCATTATGAAGAAGTTCCTGCAAACGTTGCAAAAGAGATCATTGCAAAAAGAAACAGCTAATTTTTAAACTTTTATAAATTTCCGTAGCATTTTTAATGCTACGGAAATTTTCTTTCCTACCTATTAATAACTTTTAAAAAATCCTATAAAGCCAAAACAAGCTACAATACATCTCAATTTACAAACAAATTAGGGGCTTGACTAGTTTAGAGATATTAAAGTGCTTTAGGAGTACGATAATACCGATGAAAAACAAGTATATAAAAGTTGCCCACATTTCAGAGA
>JACXUM010000034.1 GCA_014763895.1 Campylobacterales bacterium | reverse complement strand
GTGGCATGGTTATCCTTTGCTAATTGCCTATATGACATCCCTGTCATTGTATCCAATTAGCCGAATAACTTTGTGTCTACTGTAGTGGGGTCATTCCACGATTATAAATTGACTTAAAACAAATTGGTACTCAGATATGTTTTTAGGCATTAAAAATTCTTGATATTTTAAACCGTATCTGATATGACGAAGAAAAAATGATGTTACAATGAACAAAATACTTTTTCAAAACGTATGGCGATATCTGCAAAAAATGAAAATTAAGAGTAGATAAATGGCATCAATAAAGCCAAGAAGCTGGAGTTTGCCCTCAATGTAATCTTTAGTGGAAAAGAGAAGAAAGAAGAAGTCTATGACCAAAAATCCTCTATGTTCATTCCCCCGATTTTCTTTTTGCCGACCAATGAACCTATCATCATCTTTTCGCCTTTGGGAGTTACAACCCACTCTTCACGGATATGCATGAGATCAAGCTTGTCATCGAATGTTGCTTCTAGCTCTCCTTCATTGAGCATAAATCGTTTTTTTGAGGGTTCTCTTTCATTATCTGGATGATAGAGGAAGGTTTCATAGATGAAAATACCTCCCTCTTTAAGAGCATCGATGATCTGCGGAAAAAGGCGGCGTTCCAAATAGTAGGTACAGACGATGAGATCATACTTGTTTTTTGGAAGTTCATAGGTATCAAAATCCACTGCTTTGGCAGTAATGTTTTCGAGCCCATGCAATGAATCTATGGCAGTAGAACTGATGTCAAGTGCATCGACGTGTAAGCCATGACGAGCCAGATACTTTGCATGTCGTCCCATCCCGCAGGCAATGTCGAGTGCCTGTTTGCCAGGAGCCAGTCTGGCAAACTTTGTGACCAATTCTATGGGTTCGGTCGGTATAGGGGTTTGGATATGTTTTTTATCCCATTTCTCTTTGTCTTCAAGTGCCATAGGGTACCTTTAGTCTAATTTGTTATGATTCTATCCAAATAACAATGATTTGCAAAATAACGAGGATTTGCTATGAAACAACTTACTTTTATCTCATGGAACGTCAATGGTATCCGTGCGGTGGATAAAAAAGAAGCACTCAGATGGATCGATGAACATGAAGTGGATTTTTTGGGGCTTCAGGAGATCAAGGCCGAGGCTGTGCAGATTCCAGAGACGATTTTTGATCGGTCGTTTAAAAATGTCATGATAAACCCTTCTGCTAAAAAAGGACAGTCGGGTGTAGCGCTCTATACTGATATCGAAGGAGTCCATTGCAGTACGTGCGAGAATGTCGATATCCTCAGTGAAGGACGTATCAACGAGTATCACTTTGGGGATATTGCTTATTTTAATGTCTATTTCCCAAATGGGCAAAGCTCTCAGGAACGTCTTGAGTATAAAATGGCATTTTACGATCGTTTTCTAGAACATATCAATGGTCTTAGAAACGAAGGAAAATCGATCATCGTATGCGGTGATGTCAATACAGCCCATAAGCCTATTGATCTGGCAAGACCTAAAGCCAATGAAGAGACTTCAGGATTTCTTCCCATGGAGAGAGAATGGATAGACAAGCTTCTTTCTTATGGATACATCGATACGTTCCGCCATATTCATGGCGATATACCGGAGCGATACAGTTGGTGGAGCTACAGGGCAGGCGCAAGGGAAAGAAACGTAGGCTGGAGGATAGACTACTTCTTTGTCTCAGAAGACTTGAAAGAAAAGATCGTGGATACACAGATCATGGATGAGATTTTGGGAAGCGATCACTGTCCGGTGAAACTGGTATTGAATGTTTAATTAAAATATTTAGATTTTCATTATCAGATAGTGTATGCATTAATACTTAATAGTTATGATGTCATTTTAAAATTTACTAAAAGGCACACAAAATGCAATCATCACTGATGAACCGTGTCCCACATTTTCTCTTATTATATTTAGGTGATTAAGATTGCTGCAACGATACTGGCTGAAACAGGAATAGGTTTGCCTTTGATCCTGGGATACAAGGCTTATTGACTTTTTTTGCCGTTATTTTTGATAATAGCCTTGACCAAAAAGCTCAAAATTGAGAAGGCAAAATGCTGGAATGAAAAACCATTGTTTGGTATAATAGGACAATGGCTATTCTATACAAGAAGCAAATACAAAAAAGGAAGTGCGATGTTTCATATTTACTTTGATGAAAATTATGGTGTTGCTTTGATAGAACCGCATGATGCATTGTCTACAGATGATTTTCAATTGGTTGGAGATATCATTGATCCCTATATCGAAAAGTATGGCAAGCTCAACGGCCTTATTATTGCGGTAAAATCTTTCCCTGGATGGGATTCATGGAATGCATTGGTCGAGCATTTTAACTTTGTCAAACACCACCGCGATAGAGTGAAGTATGTGGCGGTTGTAACGGACTCTATCATTGGAGAGATTGCAGAACATATCGCAAGCCATTTTGTCAATGCAACGATCAGACGCTTTGAATTTGATCAGCTGGATGCTGCCAAAAAATGGATAGAACAGGAAAGCAGTAAAGAGGATTAGGTTCGATCGTCGAGCTTGTTGCCGTATTTGTCAAATTCGCACCCGCATTTTTGGCATGACCACCCTCCCCAGAGAAGTTGCTTGAGATTTTTTGGGATTCTGAACATGGGTGCTTTTGTACCGCAGCATGGACAATGTACGGTGTTGGTATTGATACCCATTTTACCGGATCGTGGCCAGAGCTTGAAGATGAGATAACTGGCGGCTATAGATAAAAGAAACCCGAGTATTTGAATAAGCCAATATTCGTTCATCTGCTTTACCTACTTTTTTATATATTCACTTTTTATTGCGTTAATTTATATTGTTCTATAGGATATCTGTCCTGTCCTCCAAATCTCTGGTTGCTTCATAAGAGTCAGATAATCTTCAATTAATGAAAAAATGAGACCGTTCAGAATTTTGTGTCAGTAACCCGATAGTTGTTCTAATAATAGCATAAAATATCCTTCTCAATGACGCTTGAGCAAGTTTAACTATTTTC
>JACXUM010000018.1 GCA_014763895.1 Campylobacterales bacterium | reverse complement strand
GAAATCAGCTGCATAGTACCAACTACCAGTCAATGTCAAGTTCTCGATAGACTTGTTCTGAGCAGTCAACATGAATACACCGTCATTTCCATTTAGCTTATTAAAGTCAGCCATATTTGCATGCATAAAGTTAGCATTTTCTTCTAGTACCCATGCACCTACCAAAGTAGTTTCTGGAAGGTCAGTGTTTACAACCAATACTGCATCAAATGTGTTTTTAAATACATTCCAATCTTCTGAGAATGCAAATGGAGAAAGTGATTTTGGAAGCTCTTGTCTACCAACTTTGATAGATGTATTACCGAAACCGTAAGTCAAGTAAGCTTGAGAAACCCAACCACCGTGGATGATATCATCAACATCATATCCTGCATTTGCAGTAGCTTGCATTACATCACTTACCATCCAGTGTTGAAGACCAAGAGTAGCAAGAGCGCTAACTTCTACACCTGCACCGATCCCTGCAACTACGTCAGAGTTCATTGCTCTAAGTTGGATACCAGCATCAGCTGCTGATGCACCTTGAGAAAATAGGCTATCATCTGTAGATGAAGTTACACCTCTAGATGTAAGACCTGCTGTATCGTCAGTTTGATAATAAACTTTTGCAGTTCCTGAGAATTCCCATCCTGAAGCTGCTGGAGCTGGAGTTTCTACTACCGGCTCAACTGGAGCGATATCTCCGCCCGCCATAATCATTGTAGATGCTACTACTGAAAGCAATAGAGTCTTTTTCATTGTAATCTCCTTGTTTTTGAATACAACCAAAGTATATCACATAATATTAAACAATGTCAATAAAATAAACGAAAAGTTAACAAAATATTAATCATGCCTTGCAAAGCCCTAAAATACGCGGGTTGTGAAGGTTTTTGATATCTGGAAAACAAGATAAAAAAAGGAATTTTTTGTTTTTTGGGTCTCTTTTTTAAGAAAAGTAAATGAATTTTGAAGATTTTGATAGCTATTTTTGATCAATTTGTTTTTGAGAGCTTATACATATGCATGTAAGTGTTGAAAATGAGGTTATATTTAAGAAAGTGGTGGCGCTGGACGGAATCGAACCGCCGACACAAGGATTTTCAATCCTTTGCTCTACCAACTGAGCTACAGAGCCGTTTGAAGTGGATGAAATTATAGCTGTTTAAACTTATATATTGCTTAAATATAATTTTAAAATAAAAAATGAATCATTTAAATATATGTAGGGTAAGGGAGCGAATATCTCCCTTACTTTTATGTTAGAAGTCGTAGGTTACACCGAAGCTTACAACATTGACTCTGTACTTATCAGGACCTTCGTCATGCATGAGGTTTTGATAATCGACAAAGAGTCCCCATCCTTTTTCCTGGTCGCCATGGCCGTCAAACGGTCTGTCATAGTGGACGCCTTCTTCACGATCGGCTTCAGGATCCGAGAGATCATATTCAAGTCCTATACCGAAACTTGGACCGTTATGTGTGAATTTTTCATACAATAAAGGTGAACAATCCGTAATAACCTCTGTATGGCCATAACCGATCAATCCGTAGATATTTGTCCGGTCATTGATAGGCATCATCGGTTTGAGATAGAGGCCGTAGTGTGTGACTTCTGCGGAATTTTTATCCCAGAATGTTTTAAGTGCACGTGCTTCGATACCAAAGTACTGATTGTAATCAAAGCCAGCTCTGATGATACCACCATAGAGTGAATCTTTTCCTCTTGTGACAGAGCGCACTACATCCGGCCTGTCTATATAGTAACAGATACAATCCCTGCTCACACCTACCCAGTTAATCCCCACTCCTATATAAAAAGGGTTGGGTTTTCCTTCATCTGGTATCGGAGCCACGATTACTTCTGCAGGAGCGATATCGCCTCCTGCAAAAAGAGAACTTGTACCCAAAAGAGCACCTAAAGCGAGTGTATTTATAATCTTTTTCATCTTTTTGCTCCTTCCTTATCTTTGTTCAGATAGTTCTTCTCTTCTTGCGAAGTATAGACCGAACAATAGTGTCAGCAATACCATACCGGCAGCTGTGATGGTATTGAATGCAGAACCGCTATCGCTTTTTGCCTCGACAGTATCGATACACGTACAATAGATCCCCGCATCGATAGTCAGGTCACTCTGTGTAAAGTTGATGACTGGAGTATAACCATCACTATCTACATCAGAATCAATCGCATCATCACTACCTTGATTCATTTTGGTGAAAGCGTATTGCGTCGGAAGACCTGAGAATCTTACTTGATATTCTCCGGGGACAACGTTCTCAAATAGATAGTTTCCGTTTATATCGGTTATATCTATTGCAACTACCGTACCATTGGTCTCTAAAAGCTCTACGGTCAATCCTCCTGCAGCTTCTTCATCTTGATCCTGGATGCCATCGTTGTTATCATCGTACCAGACATAATCACCGATCTCAATGGTTTTTGGTGAAATATTGTCGATCTCAAATGCTGCTGTTTCTCCTACCCCTACACTAAATGTATAACATCTGTCAACAAGATTGGTATCATGAATGGTTACAGTTGGTGTTACCGGTGCACTGTTCAATGTCCAGTTTGCATCCCATGCTATAGGAGTGTTTAACTCACATAATGTATGGTTTTCATCCGGAATGAGTCTAAGATCGGTAAACACAGGATTGCTAGTATTGGTATCGCTTGTGAACGTCCCTTCAGGTCCGGTTAGTCTGAATGTCCATACATTAGTCGATGTATTACCATCTTGAAGTTTGAGCACCTCTATTCTGCCACGCTCTCTATTGGTAAAGGTACACTCTACCGTTTCCCCCGGCTCTATAGCGATAATTGCTTCACGGCTTGCCAAATCCGTATCGGTATCATTGTTGTCATATACTTCGCTTTCACCAAAATATTCTTGACATTCCAATCCTATCAGATCGTAGTCATCTGTTGCATCTTCAGTGACATGATAGAATCGTGGGTACGTTGTTAGCATGAGGTTATCATAGGTTTTGTCATCTCCGTCACCTAAACTTAACGGATCGGATGCATTGATATCCTGCGTAAAGGTAAAAGTATGATCCGATGAACCTGGTTCAAGTTCTTTATGGATAATAATAGTACTGTATTTTGCATTTGCATAGGTACATTCAAAGTCTGAACGATTGGCATCTACAACCTCATCATATGTAAAAGTACAGTCAGCACTCTTTCCATAGAGATACCATCCGTTTTTCATGGTCTCTTCTATCTTATAGGTACCTGAGAGTAGAGTATCTCTATCTGCCAATGTGATCCAATCTCCACCGGCTGTCGTTGTATTCGTCTCAACAATACCCCATGTTATATTATCATCGGCTAATTTGTAAAGCGTCATTTCCCAACCGTCATCTGTCGATGACCCCTCAAAGATCTCAGGCAATGTCAGTTTTCTTACTTTGACAGCAGGTCTATTTGCCAAAATATTTGTAAATTTCTCAGTAGCTTCACATACTGGCAGCCTTAGATCAACAACCCTTGTAGCATTCCCATCGACAGCATATCCTGTTATTGCCTCTTCCTGAATATGATAAATGGCAGGCGATAAACCTGAAATCGTGATAGAAGCGGTTGGATTCGTTTGATTTAGCTCGATCGTGAACGTTTCATTAAAATCTTCCGCGTTTATGACCGTGAAGTTAAAATCCACTCCTTCTGAAGGAATAATGGAAGCATTCATCTCTTTGACAATAGTTAATGTTACCGTCGGCGAAGCGTTAAGATTAATGCTCATGATACCGCTATTGGAAGTAACACCGCTTGCGGTTGTAACAGTTGCCAAATCCGATAATATTCCCGAAACTTCTCTTCCAGCCTGAGTGTATACGGTTTTTTTGAAGATAATGCTTCCACTATCCGCTACCAAACCAGATGTCCAGTTTACATCACCGGTTGTAGGTGTTCCAGCAGTATAGTTGTTAAATGAACCGCTATCCGGTGTTGCGACAGAATAGCTCAAATAGCTTCCTGTGATCGACTCATGGTCCTTGACCGTCGCATTTTCATCAGTAACAGTACCACCACCTTGCAAGGTAGCGCTTGCTGTCGCGTTCTTCTCACCCAAAATAGACTGATTTGTATCAAGATCGATATAGACAGCAGTTGCTTTATCGTTCAGTTGTATCGCAGATGCTGAAGGGATGGTAAATGTATGGCTACAGACCACACCGCTGAAATTTGCCGCCATCGTAACCGGATCACAAAGATGTGTTTGCAAAAGGCTCATACCGCTGTAGAGCCTGTCGGTTACACTGATATTGATATCACGGTGGGAGGTGTTGGAAGCACTGATCACGGTCGTTACGTTCACGTTCCCAGCAGGCGTAACAGGACCTTTTACCCAATTAACTGTGATATTGACATCTTTTTGCAACGGGGTTGCATCATCACAGGTATTTCCAAAATTAATGGATGCAGGTGACGAAGTTTTGTTGACCGTCCATGTTCTTTGACCCCCTTGCACGGCAGTCATGGTTTTGCTTAAATCTGCTATAGCAGGAACAGGCAAAGGTAATGTCTGCTTCCCGACATGGATACTGCCTTCTACAACTTGCAGATAGTCCTGAAGAGAAGCACCTGTGTAGAGACTTGAACCGATCGCGAGCCTTACATTATAGACCGCGACACAGATCGCACCATCCGGATAACCATTGACATCAACACGTCGTTCGATCGTCGTCTCGTCATCCGAAATGATCAGTGATTGTGCTGCAAAATTCCCAATCTGCGCACACACGGCAGGGTCACCACCTTCTGCTATGGTTGCATTTACGTCCAGTGTCAATTCCGAAATGTAATCCCAACCGCGAAGTCCGGGAGTTGATCCCCATATATAATCACCGACTACACGAAACGTAAGGTTTTGATCTGCTCCTGTAGTATTGGAAAAGACGATATGATGGGGCACCATATCAAGTTCTGCCCATTGTTTGAGGTTCCCCTGCACATAGGAATCCGTATTACACATATACATGTTAATGTACTCTCCGGGATTCTGTACGCTTGGAAGCGACTCTACATGGTATCCATTGTCAGGGCTTTGTATACAACCTTGCAGATCAAGTTTGAATGTTCCGGCATTCGCCGTTGTGGCCATCATCAGAAGCGATGCCCCAAGCACAACCTCTTTTCCACGCTTTTTCAGTTGACTAAGCCAACTGTTTATAATGTTTGACTTCATCTTTTTCCTCCTCTATTTGTTTAGACCGAAGAGACATCTTCATACTATGAATTGCCTCCATCTTTCCCGTTTCCACAAAGACAATAACTATCTCTTATTCTCTTGCCGATAACGATCATTATAACATAAAGAGGGAATAAAGCAAGAAGATTTATCGGGTTTATATCAAAAAATTATCGATAATTTTGAGGAGAAAAAAAGCTAGAGTGTCTTGACCAGCTCCATAAAGGTCTCGCCCCGGTGTTTGTAGGAGGTAAACTGGTCTAGGCTCGCTGCGGCAGGAGAGAGCAGGGCGATGCTTTCGTGGGTGTGTACTTTGTCGATCGCTTCAACGGCTTTGTCGATCGTCTGTGTGTTAACCGCTTCGATGCCGAATGTTTTTGCAAGATCGAGCAGTTTGTTCTGGTTTGCCCCGATGGCGTAGATCGTGATAGGAAGAGGCGCCATGCTTTCAAAAAGCGGCGTCAGGTCGACCCTTTTGTCATCGCCTCCGAGGATGAGGTGGATATGTTTGCCGCTATAGCCTTTGAGGGCCTGGACTGTGGCATCGATGTTGGTCGCTTTGGAGTCGTTCACCCAGAGTCTGCCTTTGGCATCTTTGAACTCTTCCTGCCGGTGGGCATCAATCGCAAAAGCATTCATCAGTTCATAGTCCGCCTCATCAAAGAGTACTTTGGCTACGGCAAGCGCTAACAGCGCATCCTGCAGGAAAGCCGCTTTGAAACGTATTTTTGAACTATCAAGGTTGAAATACTCCGCCAAAAATTCGTTGGAGTCATACTCTACGACATAGGCATTCGTTTTTGGCAGGGTCAGCCCTTTTGGGACCAAGGCCAGTTCCCCCTCTTTCATCGTCAAAAGAGGTCTTAGTTTGTCTGCTTCATAAGCCTCCGCAGTACCATGCCAGTCCAGGTGATCGGGTGTGATGGGAAGCAGGAGATAGATATCAGGCGATGCACTAGTGGTATGATGCAGGGTAAAAGAGCTGGTTTCAAGCACCCAGATAGGGGCATCGGGATCGAGCTGGGCCAATGGCGTACCGATATTGCCGCCGCTGAGGGCTCCGCGTTTTTTCAAAAGATGGGTAAGCATTTGCGTGGTGGTGGTTTTGCCGTTGGTGCCGCTGATCCAAATCGTGAAAGGTTTGGATAGTGAGGAGTGAGGAGTGAGGAGTGAGGAGTTTCGGTATGTATCGCTTTGCGATACTTCTGTTTTTGGCTGCTCGCTACTCGCCGCTAATTGCTCATTACCGAGAAAGTAGTCATATTCACTTAAAAGGTTTTTTGCACTTTTAATAAGCGGATGCTGTGGAGGAAGACTAGGTGTTGTCACTTCCAAGCTGCTGGCATCAGGGTCGAAAAGGTGTGACGGAAGGATGTGATTGCCTTCTTCATCCGTAAAAGGCTCTTTGAGCGTATCATCAAAGAAGGTACACCCTCCCCCTAAAGCATGGGCAATGGCTTTGGTGGTCAGTCCGTATCCAAAAAGTGTCGGTTTCATGAAAAACTCCGTTTATCAAATGAGTAATGAGTAATGAGTAATGAGTAATGAATAATGCGTAATGAATAATGCGTAATGCGTAATGAGTGGTTGGTGTTTTTCATAGACTTCCTTGTTTTACGGTCTTTGTGCTAGAGGCGAGCAATTTGAGCTATTCATTGATGCTTTTAAGGGATCATTGTTTTTTCGGTTGCTCATTGCTCATTGCCCGTTACCCATTATCTTTTATCTGAACTTGAATGAAATGAGCGCAAGCAGGTTGGCAAGGAATGAGATCATCCAGAAACGTACGATGATTTTGTTCTCTGCCCATTTTTTGAGTTCAAAATGGTGGTGGATCGGCGCCATCAGGAAGATGCGTTCTTTACGGATCTTGTAGCTGCCTACCTGCAGGATCACAGAAACCGTTTCGATGACAAAGATAAAGCCGATCAATACAAGCAGGATCTCGCTTTTGCCCAGTATCGCAAGGTAGGCAAGAAAACCGCCGATGGCTAAACTCCCTGTATCGCCCATGAAAACCTCTGCAGGATAGCAGTTATACCAAAGAAAACCAAGCAGGCCTCCCGCCAAAGCAGCCGCCATAATGGTCATCTCCCCGATTCCTTTGATATGGGGTACGAGCAAATAGCCGCTAAAGATCGCATGCCCGGTGACATAAAGTATAACCCCAAAAGAAACAAGCGCAATCACCGAAGGGACCGTCGCCAGCCCATCCAGACCGTCCGTGAGGTTGACCGCATTGGTCGTGGCTAAAAAAACGAGGACCCAAAAAGGGATCGCGAAATATCCCATGTCAAAGAGAGGCGTTTTAACAAACGGCACATAGAATGTTGTCGGGAACCCGGCAGTTAAAAGCAAGCCGGCAACCAAAAGGGAGATAAGGATCAAAAGTGCCATTTTCCCTCTTGGAGTCAACCCCTCAAGGTTGTTCCCCGAAAGGATCTTCCCGATATCGTCTTTAAAGCCTACAAAGCCAAACCCCAAAAGCGTGATGATCCCTCCCCATACATAAAGATTGGATAGATCGCAAGAGAAGAGTGTGGCTGCCAAAGAAGCGATAATGAACATGGCCCCTCCCATGGTAGGGGTATGTTTTTTCCCTTCATGGGCAGGAATATATTTGTTGATAGGCTGGTTTGCTTTTTTTGAAATGGCCCATGCCAGGTATCGCGGCATGATCAAAAGTGTTAAAATGAAAGCAGCAAAAAATGCAAAACCCGCACGTACGGTAATGTAACCGAAAAGATTGATATGCAAGAGTTGGGAGAGTTCAAACAACATCGTATTTCTTTCATTAAAGATTTAGAAAAGGTTATTTTACTATTATTTCAATAAAATTAAGACTTTGATAGCAATCAAACGATAGACTAAAATATAGAGAGAACGGCTAAAGGATATATATGGATGGACAAAAAACAGTATTGATCATCACGGATGGGATAGGATACAAGCCTGAGAGCAGCTGCAATGCTTTTGAAGATGCCATCAAACCTACTTACGATATGCTTTTTCAAACGGCGCCAAAAGCGCTGATCTCTACTCATGGACTCAGTGTAGGATTGCCCAAAGGACAAATGGGGAACTCTGAAGTGGGGCATATGACCATCGGTTCAGGACGTATCTTGTATCAGGATCTGGTCAAGATATCGTTAGCCTTGGAAGATGGAAGCATAGCTAAAAATGCTGTATTGAACGAGGCTTTGCACAAGAGCGGCAGCGTGCATTTGATCGGCCTTTTGAGCGATGGAGGGGTTCATTCGCATATCGAGCATATGATGGGGCTTGCCAAGCTTGCGAAAGAGAGAGGCAAAAAAGTCTTTTTGCATTTGATCACGGACGGAAGGGATGTCAGTCCTACTTCTGCAAAACAGTATATTGAACAGATTCAGGCGATCTGTGATGAAGATATCTCTATCGCAACCATCGGCGGCCGTTTTTTCACAATGGACAGGGACAATCGCTGGGATAGGGTTGAAAAAGGTTATAGAGCGATCGCACAGGCTAAACCTTTGAGTGCTTTGAGACCTCAAGAGTATGTGGATGCAAGTTATGCGAAAAATGAGACGGATGAATTTATAGAACCTGCTGCATTTGAAGGATATGAAGGAGTAAAGGAAGGCGATATGGTTATCATGACCAATTTCCGTTCAGACAGAGCAAGAGAGATCACGACTGCTCTGGGCGATAACGATTTTGATGCATTCCAAAGACCCTATATTCCGTTGCATATCGTTACCATGACGCAATATGACAAGACATTCCCCTATCCGGTTCTTTTCCCTAAAGAATCTCCAAAACATACGTTGGCAGAGGTTGTCAGTGATGCGGGATTGACACAGCTTCATACTGCAGAGACCGAAAAATATGCCCATGTGACCTTTTTCATGAACGGCGGCATCGAAGAGCCTATGATCGGAGAAAGCAGGGTTCTTATCCCAAGTCCGGATGTAAGGACCTATGATCTTAAACCCGAAATGTCTGCACCCCAAGTAGGAGAGGCTGTTATCAAGGGGATCGATGAAGGATATGACCTTGTCATCGTCAACTTTGCCAATGGGGATATGGTCGGGCATACCGGTAATTATGAAGCGGCACGCCAGGCAGTCCATGCAGTAGATACCCAGCTTGGAAAGATCATTCAAAAAGCGAAAGAAAATGATTATGCGATTGTATTGACCAGTGATCACGGGAACTGCGAAGAGATGAGGGACCAGGCGGGGCATATTTTGACGAACCATACTGTCGGTGAGGTATGGTGTTTTGTTCTTGCCCGTGGTGTCGAAAAGGTCAAAGAGGGGTGTGGCCTGAACAATGTAGCGCCAACCGTTCTAAAGATCATGGGGCTTAGTATTCCTGAAGAGATGGATGAACCTTTGATTTAAAGATTTCGTATGTTTTTTATACGGAGTGATATTGACTAAATGTCTATTTCCTAGTATGATAAAAAACTAATCGTAAAACTTCCGATCCAGTGATATGTTGTTATGCAAAAACGCAAAGGAAAAAGATAAAACAAGAGGGGGGTTTTTCCCTTCTTAAGAAGGAGAATGGGAATGGAAAAGAAGATTAAAGAATCAGTTGGAACACTATTGGCCCATATTATTAAGGTAGATCAGAGGAATATTGAAAAAGAGGCCCCTCTTTTTTGCGAAATCATGGGACAGGATTTCCAATGCAGTCATGAAGAGGCAAAAGCATTTCTTGAAAGGGTCATCAATGAGCCTTATGATCTGAATGAACATATTGAGATCATCAATCAAGCGCTGTGTGACGATAGGCTTTCAAAGCTGCATCTGCTTGAACAGCTCAATCATGTGATCTATTCGGACAAAATTACGCCGCAGGACTATGAAATTTTTGAAGATATTAAAAAGAGGCTTTTTAATTGTGATTAGTTGCAATAAAATATTACAATATAAAATTCAGTAAAGAGGAAAAGGGGTTAAATGAAGTTTTCAGGTTCAAATGTACTGGTGACTGGAGGAAGCAGAGGGATTGGTGCCCAGATCGCCAAAACCCTTGCCCAAATGGGTCTAAAGGTATGGATCAATTATAGAAGCGGCGAAGCTGAGGCCAAGGAAGTCAAATCACAGATCGAGGCTGTAGGCGGGAAAGCTGAAGTGATCGGATTTGATGTCAGTGCGGAAGATGCATTTGTTGAAGCAATTAAGACAATCGTAGAGAGTGACGGCGAACTCTCTTACCTTGTCAATAATGCAGGTATTACCAACGATAAACTGGCAATGCGTATGAAAACTGAAGAGTTCATGTCTGTGATCGAGGCAAATCTCAAGTCAACTTTTATCGGGTGCAGGGAAGCCTTGAAAGTAATGGGGAAGAAACGTTTTGGATCAGTGGTAAATATCGCATCGATCGTTGGTGAAACAGGGAATGCCGGACAGACAAACTATTCTGCGAGTAAAGGCGGGACGATCGCGATGACGAAGAGTTTTGCCATCGAAGCTGCTTCAAGAAATATCAGGTACAATACGATCACCCCGGGTTTCATCGCTACAGAGATGACAGATGTACTCAAAGATGAGATCAAAGAAGCGTTTACTGCAAAGATTCCGTTGGGGAGATTTGGCGAACCAAAAGAGGTGGCAGATGCAGTAGCCTTTCTGCTTTCAGACCATGCCTCTTATATCACGGGTGAAACCCTCAAAGTCAACGGCGGAATGTATATGTGAGCAGCGTAAAAAATAGACACCTGCGTGTCGATTTTAGCTGCGAAACCAAAGGCGATGGGCATTTATGCACCGCCGAAGGTAGGGTGAACCTTACGTTTGCAGTAAATCTAATCTTCTTTTTTGCCTTCATTAAAAAATTTTCTTTTGATCAGATACCATGCCAAAAAAATGACAACCGCTATCATAACAAAGGTCATTAAAGTGTCGCTGTAAACAATCAATGTGGCTTCAAAATTTTTGATCACATAGGTCCAGGCAATAATGGCCATGAGTGTGCTTGCAAGTACCGAAATGAGTGTTGTTAAATGAGACAGTCCCATGAGATAGCCTACAAAACTTCCTACGACAGGGCCTGTCATGGCAAATGGGGTAAGTACAAAAAGGATCAACCCCAAAACACCGTATTTTTGGATCAGAGGTTGGTATTTTTCTGCACTGGCCTGTGCTTTTTGAAAGAAATCGTTCAATGGGCCATACGTAATGACATGAAGGCTTTTCCAGCTCATCACGAAAAGCGCATAAAAGATGAGTACCATAATGGTTTCTATGCACAGATTGAAAAAGATCAGCCAAAAGGTATTCATTTGGGAAGCGATACCGATAGAAAGACCGGCCATTCTTCCAAAGAGGATGTTAGATGCGGTGATACTAAGGAGTACATTGAAATCATCCGGTCTCTCAAGTGCACAGTAAGCTAAAAAAATTAAAAGCAATACAAGCAAGAAAAGGCCCATACCCAAAATACGCCCTTCCGTGTGTGATAAAAATTTATGCTGCAGCATTCAAACTCCTATGGTAATGTTTATTATAGCCAAATGTGGATGGCAGTATGATGTGTCAAGCTGAAATGGTTGATGAAGTTTTTGCTATAATAGGCAGGAAATTTGTTCAAAGGAAGCGGATGTCTATACGCATTTTGGTGCTTGAAGATGATCGATTGTTCAATGAGACCCTTCAGGATTTTTTAGAAGAGGAGGGGTATGCTATCGATTGTACGCTCGACCCTTATAGTGCGCTGGATCTAACCTATGCTTCCAAATATGATCTGTATCTTTTGGATGTGAATCTGCCGTATGAGAACGGTTTTGATCTTTTGGAAAAACTCCGCAAAAGCGGGGATATGACGCCCGCAATTTTTTTGACCTCAAGAGAGGACAAGTCCTCTTTGGTAAAAGGTTTTGGAGTTGGCGCAGATGATTATATGAAAAAACCGATCGATCTGGATGAACTGCTTTTCAGGATCGAGGCGTTGCTGCGCCGGCAGGTTAGGCAGAACCGTTTGGAGGTGGGATCGTATCATCTTGATACGATCGCTAAGAAGATCTATAAAGATGATGAGCCACTAGAGATAACGCAAAAAGCTGTCGAACTTCTTATATTGTTTTTCGAATCAAGAGGAGAGGTTGTAAGCAGTGAAATGATCAAAGACAGGCTGTGGGCAGCAGGGCAGATGCCAAGCGAAGGTGCTCTTAGGGTTTACATCGCACAGCTTAAAAAAATTTTCCCAGATGCCATATCGAACATAAGAGGTATCGGATACCGTTTTGAGTTAAATGATGCGTAAACAGGTTTGGTTTGCAACACTGGTCTATGTGCTGAGTATCGCGTTTTGTTTAGGGCTAATGTACCTTTTTATGTGGGATAGCGGGTTTAATGAAGAGAATTTCCTGATCATAGGCGGAGTAATCGTGATCCTTGCGCTGGGAATAGGCCATATCCTCACAACGCATCTGCTTGCACCCAAGGCCCATATCGATGCAACGCTTTTGGAACTGACCGATGAGATTATCCATGAACTCAATATTCCCCTTTCCACGATAGAAGCCAATACCACATTGCTCAAAAAAAGGGTAGAAGACGAAAAGCTTTTAAAGCGTATCGAACGGATCGAGGAAGCTTCAAAGAGACTACAAAGGCTTTATAAAGAGTTGGTCTACGGCATCAAAAAAGAGCTGCATCCAATATCCAAAGAGATTGTTGTCTTAGACAAGCTACTGAAGGAGAGGGTAGAGATATTCAAGGCATTTGAACGGAACCCCTTTGCGTTAGAACTGGAACCTTGCAGTGTCAGGATAGATAAAATAGGATTTGAAAAGATCATAGACAATCTTTTGATGAATGCGATGAAATACTCGCCAAAAACAGAGCCGATTACAGTGACATTGAAAGACGGTATATTAACGATCGAAGATAAAGGTGTCGGTATGGATGAAACGCATCTTCTTCGTGTGTATGAACGTTATTATCAGGCCGATAAAAAACAAGCTGGGGAAGGCATCGGGCTTGCACTTGTGAAAAACTATTGCAACGAAGCAGGGATAGAGATACAGATACAGTCCCAAAAAGATAAAGGAACCAAGGTGGTCTTGCATTTGGGTAAAGTCATTCATCGATAAAATTCTCTTAACACAAATTTAACACTTTTGCGTCATACTTTCTTTACCCTCTTGTAAAATTTTGCGTTAAAAGGTGGAACTTGATAGAGCATCGCTATGTAGTCTCCTTTTTTAGTACAACACTTTTTTACCTTTTAGGCGCAGGATTTTTTTTCTTTTTTCAACAAACTTTTTTTATATCGCAACAGCAATCTACAGCCCAAACGATACATCTTTGTCTTCACGAGTTCGTCTCGCAGCTTGAACCTACAGAGATCAAAACACAACAAACGGTTGAAAAACCTCTTATAGAAAAAGTTCCAGAACCTATCGTAGAACACAAAACGGTTTTGGAGCCAGAGCCGGCCGAACCAGAGATCATTAAATCAAAACCGATGAAAATTCTGCCAATCCATAAAAAAGTACAAAAGCAAACATCCTCAAAACCTTCTTGCAAAAAAACAAGTTCTCCAAAAAGCGGGGCATCCGTAAAAAAGGTGACAGAAAAAAAGGGAACGGCAGCCAAAAATATCGTAGCTCAGAAAAATGCTTTTCTAGCCAAAATCAGAGAGAGAATCAACCAAGCTAAAAGCTATCCGGGTATTGCCAAAAGAAGAGGAATGCAGGGAGTTGTCCAGGTTCATTTTACCATTTCGGCAGACGGAAAGGTTTCTGATATTGTCTTAAACGGGCCGAAGATCTTTTACTCATCGGCAAAAGAAGCGATTCAAAAAGCGTTTCCTGTTGATACTTCCAATCAAACATTCTCTTTTCCCCTTCAAGTCAATCTTGCATTGCAATACCGTTTAACACAAAATTAACACAAATACTCCATAATGCCTCATCATTTTTAGGGAAGAGGAGTAAATTATGAATAAAATCATTTCGCTTTCTTTTGCTTGTGTGCTTGGACTGCATGCGGCAGGAGCAGAGCTGGGAACGATCGATGTTGAAGAAAAAGTCGATACGGAAGTGGTCAAGGATGTGAGCGGTGAGGATATCAAGTCTGCCGATCTTGGCGAAGCGTTATTTAAACAGTCATCCACTGTTTCAATGGTTCGAAGAAGCGGTGTTGCCAACGATATTATCGTCAGAGGGCAGAAGAAAGACAATATCAACGTCACGATAGACGGTATGAAGATCTATGGTGCCTGCCCAAACAGAATGGACCCGCCTATTTCTCATGTGTTGACCAATAACGTTGACTATATAGAACTTAACGATGGGCCGTTCAGTGTGGAAGATTTTGGTGTCCTGAGTGCAGATGTAAAGATCCATACGCTCAAGCCTTCAGAAGAGACTACCGGTGAATTCAACCTTGGATTTGGAAGCTGGGGATATAAAAAAGGCGCGTTCAATGTCAGCGGCGGAGGAGATAAAGTAAGATTTTTGCTTAGCGCCTCTGCTGAGACAAGCGGACAGTATGAAGATGGTGACGGCAATGATTTTGTGGGTCAGATCCAAAGAAACATCGATGAGGGTACTGCCCCGGCAATGGCACAGTTTCAGCCACAGTATCAGGATTTGGATGCCTATAGCAAAAAAACAGTGATGGGTAAACTTTTTTGGGAGATTGCCGATAATCAGGAGTTAAGACTCAGCTACACAGGCAATAGAAGCGATGATGTGCTCTATCCGAGTTCATCGATGGATGCGATTTATGATGATTCGGATCTTTTCAATATCGAATATAGCGCCAAGGATCTTGGCAAATACTCCAAAACATTGGATCTTCAGATTTACCAGTCAACTGTCGAACACCCTATGTCAACGATCTATCGAATGGCAGCATCTGATCCTACCAAAGAAAAAACGCATAAGTTAGATACAAAAATGCAGGGAGCAAAGATCAAGAACAGTTTTGATGTTGACAACCATACAATCACGGCAGGGATCGACTACTCTTTAAGAAACTGGGATGGCAGAATGTATATGAACGGAACCCCGGGAATGAGGACAATCTGGGATGCCGATACGAAGGACTATGGTTTTTTTGCCAAAGACAATATCAAAATGAATCAATTTGAGTTGGACCTTGGAATAAGATACGACGATACAAAGATCACGACAGCAGATTCGACCTTGCAAAGTAACGATTATAATGAGCTGACAGGTTATGTATTTGGAACTTATCATGCTGATGAGACGACAAAGTACTTTGCAGGTGTAGGAAAATCATCGAGGGTTCCTGATGCAAGAGAGCTTTACATCAAAATGAAAGGGAAAACGGTAGGTAATCCGGATTTAAACAATACAATCAATTACGAGTTTGACCTTGGCGCTGAAAAGAAATTTGAAAATGCAACACTCAAAGGGAAAGTATTTTACAGCACTCTGAAAGATTTTATCGCTTACAACAGCAGCAAAACACAAAATAACTTTGAAAACGTGGATGCCACGATCTGGGGCTTTGAGATCAGCGGAACCTATGTATTGAGTGAATCATTTTATGTAGATTTTGCGGCATCCAAACAAAAAGGTGAAAAGAAGCATCCATTGTCAGGACAGACAGACAAAGATTTGCCGGAAATCCCACCATTTAAGTTCAACGCAGCGCTGAATTATCAGTATGATGAGAGCCTGTTGCTGAGGGCTGAAGTGGTTGCTGCAGATAAATGGGTACACTTTGACTATGATAACGGAGAACAGGAGCTGGATGCTTATGCGGTGTTAAATCTAAAAGGTACAAAATCGATCAATAAAAACCTGGAAGTAACCGTAGGCGTGGATAATGTTTTTGATAAAACCTATGCGCTCTCCAATACCTATAAAGATTTGACTTTGCTGACAGGAAGCGGTATTGAAGCAGATACCATGCTGATGAATGAACCCGGACGCTATATCTATACTAACATCAAATATAAATTCTAATCTTTCCATAGGGACGGGTTACCCATTCGAAGGGTATCCCAGTCTCTACATTTCTTTTTTCCAAAAAATTTTATTCTGTTACCAATTAGTGATATAATATTTGTCAGTGTCATGTTTTTCGTTAAACACAAGGGATAAAATATGAAAGAGATTGAGCGTAAATATCTGTTGGATGCATCAATCCTTACCTTTTTAAAACATCAAGAAGATGTCTCCATAGAAAAGCTCATTCAATATTATACGAAAGCAACCCCTACAAAGAGTATACGTTACAGGAAGTCGTCAGATCACTATTTTAAAACAGTCAAAATAGGCAAAGGGGGGATACGGGATGAGGTCGAAATGCAGATTTCAAAAAAAATCTACCAAAAAAACCGTTCCAAAGCAGTAGGTGAGCCTATTCGAAAAAAACGGTATCATGTAAAGTTGGATAACATCTTGTATAGTATCGATGTCTATAAAAAACCGTTCAAACCCTTAACGGTTTTGGAAGTGGAATTTGATACCCTCAAGGCATATGAGGCGTTTAGCCTGCCGGATGTTCTGCTTCCCTATGTGGAAAAAGAAGTAACAGAGGATGAAGCCTATAAAAACAAAAATCTGGCATTGTTCGGATTGCCTCTTCGGGATAAAGAGGTACAAGGTGCCCAAAGCGGGGAAGCCGTGATGGAAGAATTTCAAAAGTTTTATGATCAGATTGAAACGTATCGCAGAAAATGGCTTGAAAATAAAGAAGCAGAGGATATGCATCAATTGCGCGTTCATTTACGAAAAACGATCGTATTAATGGATGCGGCTGCATTTTTATTTGGGGATGGGATACTTGATAAACATCGAAAAGAGTTGAAAAAAATACTATCGATAACCAATTCACAAAGAGATTTTGATGTTCTGTTGGATGGATTGGGGCAGATGGATATTTCAAGAGAGATCGTTCCGTTTCAAGGCGCATTAGAGATATTGCAGCATGATATCGAAAGATTATCCAAAGAGGAAAATCAAAACATTGAAAAATATTTAAAGAGTGGCCATTGCGGTTCTATTTTGAAGCACTGGAAAGATTTTATAGAGAAAGCGTATCGAAAACATCTGACATTCTATGCTGATTATCCGATCGAATCCGTTTCAGGTTACATTCTTAAGAAGGTTCATAAACAAGTCGGGAAGAAAATTTATCAACTCAAGAAAGAAAAGATGCAAGACCTTGACGTACTGCACCGCTTGCGTATCTTGTTTAAAAGATTACGCTATCTTTTGGAAGTATTTGGACCGTTCTACAGTAAGAAAAAGATCAGAAAAATGCTTGCAAGGGTTAAAACGATACAAGATAGACTGGGCCAGATACATGATACCCATCAAGCACAGATGATGTTGGGTAGTTGGTTTGAACGCAATGAAGCAACGCAGCCGCAAATTGTATATCTGCTTCGGACAAGATTGATACCTGATTTGAAAACTTTTCAGCAGGAATCAATTTTCAAAATAGAAAAGCGTTTGAATGATTTTTTGAAACAGGATGTAGCATTTTAAAGAGATACTGGCGGGTTAAAGTCAGAATATAACAAAATAATTGGTTTTTATCATTTTTTTGTTATACTTACGCGTATATTTAACCAAAAGAAGGAGTAACAATGGCATTGTTTGACGATGTAAAAGAGGTAGTTGTAGAGCAACTGAACGTAAGCCCGGATGAGGTAAAAGAAGAGTCAAGATTTGTAGAGGATCTTGGAGCAGACAGTCTTGATGTTGTTGAGTTGGTTATGGCTCTTGAAGAGAAATTTGATATCGAAATTCCTGATGATCAGGCAGAGTCTATCGCAACAGTTGCGGACGCGATCAAGTTTATCGAAAACGTAAAATAAAACAATGATCCCTACAGGGATCGTTTAATATATATGTTAAAACTTTTAGAAAAGGCAGAAGTTTTAATATATATCTTACATAGATACTTTTAGATAGGAGAAGCAGTGAGAAGAGTAGTAGTAACAGGTTTGGGGATGATTAATGCTTTGGGGCTTGATAAAGAGAGTGCATTTTCTGCCATTCTAGAAGGAAAAACAGGTGTTAAGCTGATCGAATCATTCGATACGGAGAACCAAACGGCAAGAATCGCAGCAGAGATCACAAATTTTGATCCTACTACTGTGCTTGATCCAAAAGAAGTAAAAAAAGCGGACCGTTTTATCCAGCTTGGTTTAAAAGCTGCTGCTGAAGCAATGGAAGATGCAAATCTTCCTCAGGATGTGGATCGGGATAGATTTGGTATCGCTTCAGCTTCGGGAATCGGCGGCTTGCCTAATATCGAGATCAATTCCGTTGTATGTGAAACCAGAGGTCCAAGAAGAATTTCTCCTTTCTTTATTCCTTCTTCTCTCGTCAACATGCTGGGCGGTTTTGTCTCGATCTATCAAAACCTTAAGGGGCCGAACCTTGCCTCTGTTACGGCATGTGCTGCAGGTACACATGCGATCGGTGAAGCGGCAAAAAGCATTATGGTAGGGACTGCGGATAAAATGCTGGTTGTAGGTGCAGAGGCTGCTATCTGTCCGGTCGGGATCGGAGGATTTGCGGCTATGAAAGCGCTTTCGACCAGAAATGAAGATCCTGCATCTGCATCAAGACCGTTTGATGCAGGCCGTGATGGATTTGTCATGGGTGAGGGTGCTGCTGCAATGGTGCTTGAGACCTATGAGGATGCGGTTGCAAGAGGCGCAAGGATCTATGGAGAATTGATCGGATTTGGCGAAAGCGGTGATGCAAACCATATCACGACTCCGACAATGGATGGCCCACTCAGAGCTATGAGAGGTGCTTATAAAATGGCTGGTGAACCGAAAGTTGATTATGTCAATGCCCACGGTACATCTACACCTGTCAATGATAAAAATGAAACAGCAGCGCTTAAAGAACTATTTGGCAGTAAAGAGAACTGTCCGCCGGTGAGTTCGACAAAAGGACAGACAGGTCACTGTCTGGGTGCAGCCGGTACGATAGAAGCGGTGATTACATTGATGGCGATGAGAGACAGCATATTGCCGCCGACGATCAACTATACGACACCGGATGAGAACTGTGATCTGGATTATGTTCCAAATGTAGCCAGAAAAGCAGAGATCAATATCGCGATGAGTAACTCATTCGGTTTTGGTGGTACTAACGGTGTTGTCATCTTTAAAAAAATATAAGGATAGATAGTGGCAACATATCTAGACTTTGAACAAAAAATCGCAAAGATTGAGGAAGAGATAGAATCAGCGAAGGCGGTTTCAAATAGCAGTGCGGTCGCCAAGCTTGAAAAAGATCTGGAAAAAGAAGTAGCCAAGACTTTTGGTTCTTTAAGTGACTATCAAAAACTTCAGCTTGCACGCCATCCTGACAGGCCGTATGCGCTTGACTACATCCGTTTGATCATGGAAGATGCATATGAGATACACGGAGATAGAGCATTTAGGGATGATCCTGCGATTCTTTGTTATATTGGTTATATCGGCGGCCAAAAGACGATGGTGATCGGTGAACAAAAAGGGCGGGGCGTTAAGAATAAGATCAAAAGAAACTTCGGTATGCCAAATCCTGAAGGATACAGAAAAGCCCTCCGTGCCGTACGTTTGGCAGAAAAATTCGACATTCCGATTTTAATGCTGATTGACACCCCGGGCGCATATCCGGGACTTGGTGCAGAAGAGAGAGGACAGAGTGAAGCGATTGCAAAAAACCTTTTTGAATTTGCTTCTACCAGAGTCCCTATGGTATCAGTTGTCATCGGTGAAGGAGGATCAGGAGGGGCATTGGCAATCGGTGTTGCAGACAAGCTTGCGATGATGCGTTATTCGATCTTTGCGGTTATCTCGCCTGAAGGCTGTTCTGCAATCCTCTGGAATGATCCAAGCAAGGTTGAAGCAGCAACC
Organism: Campylobacterales bacterium; assembly: GCA_014763895.1. Lineage (GTDB taxonomy): Bacteria > Campylobacterota > Campylobacteria > Campylobacterales > Sulfurovaceae > Sulfurovum. Next base: position 15,978 of record JACXUM010000018.1, on the reverse strand, counting down.
AAAGCCTTGAAGATCACACCCGGTGACCTGCTTGAACATAAACTGGTTGACGATGTTCTTGACGAACCGTTGATCGGGGCTCATCGTGACAAGGAAAAGGCAGCCCAAGTGCTTAAAGCTTATTTCCTTGAGAGTGTCAGTGCACTGAGAGAACTTACAGTTGATGAAATGCTGGAAAAGCGTTATCATAAGTTGGTCGCAGTAGGCGCATACGAAGAGTAATTTTTTCTTTCATGATACATCAGATAGCCCAAACACTTGTTGCAACGATTGGTGAGTGGGGATATTTGGGTATCTTTCTTCTCATGTTTCTTGAAAGTACATTCTTCCCATTCCCCAGTGAAGTGATTATGATACCTGCGGGCTATTTGGCATATAAAGGTGAGATGGATCTTTCTTTGATCATTTTGACCGGAGTGCTGGGATCATTGGCAGGTGCATTATTTAATTATTATTTTGCTCTAAAATTCGGTAGAAGTTTTTTTCTCAAATATGGTAAATATCTTTTCATCAAAGAGCATACTTTGGAAAAACTGGAAGATTTCTTTCAAAAACATGGAGAGATTTCTACCTTTAACGGAAGGTTGATCCCGGGTATTAGACAGCTTATCTCTCTCCCAGCCGGTCTGGCCCGTATGAATTTGGCAACATTTTCTGTTTATTCTGCATTGGGAGCAGGGATATGGATCATCGTGCTGGTTGCACTCGGATATCTTTTGGGATCCAATGAAACACTGATCTCCGAATATCTCCAAAGTGCTACATTGATCGCATTACTCTGTGTTTTATTTATCACCTTTTTTTACATTGTTCGTGCAAAAAGAAGAAAAGAGATCATTGAAGATTAGGCTACTTTCCAGGCGACATATTTCTTTTTTTTGATTTTTGCCGTTTTCAATGCCTTTAAAACTTTATCTATCACACTCTTTTCAAGTGCGATATAAGATCGGTTTTCAGTAACCGTGATCTTGCCAATGCTTTGATGTTCTATACCGATCTCCTGACAAAGCATCCCTAAGATATCTCCTGCCCTGAGTTTTTCTTTTTTGCCCCCGTTGATACAGATCGTGCCATATTTGGAGATCATTTTAAATCTGCTGTCGGGGTTTAAATTCTTTTCATAACCGATATCGGCTTGAGATGTAATATAGGCACATTTGGCGCTTTCTTTCGGATCATACAATGAGATTGCAGTACCTGTAGAACCAGCACGACCGGTACGTCCGATACGATGGGTGTAAACTTCCTGGTCAAATGGAAGATCGTAATTAACGACCAAGGTAATATCTTTGATATCCAGTCCTCTTGAAGCAACATCCGTTGCAACCAGAATACGTTTGGAACCATTGGAAAAAACAATAAGGGCTTCATTGCGCTCTTTTTGATCCAGATCGCCTTGGATATCTATAACGCAATGGCCAAGCTCATGCAGCGTATCGCTCAAAGCTATAACTTGGGCTTTTGTATTGCAGAAAATAAGCAGGGATTGAGGCTTATAGGATTGTATGATCGCAATAAGCGATTTTAGTTTATCGGAAGTCTCATAGACTATCTCTTCAATCCTGTCGGCCTCTATATGCGTATCCACTTTGATGGTGAGTGGATGTTTCAAGAGCATTTTAGCCAATTTTTCGATTTTTTCAGGGAAGGTTGCGGAGAAGAGGAGGGTTTGTTTAGCGCTTGGCATATTGGAACCTATCTTCACTATCTCGTCATAAAAACCCATATCCAGCATACGATCTGCTTCATCAAGAATAAGCATTTTGATACTATCAAGTACTAGCGTTCCCTTTGCAAGATGGTCCTGTATCCGTCCGGGTGTTCCTATGAGTATATGCGCACCTTTGGCGAGTGAGTCTGCCTGGGCACGAAGCGGTACGCCGCCATATAAGGTCAGTATTTTTAAATTGGGTTTATAAGCTGCAACTTTACGAAGTTCAACAGCAATTTGGTCTGCAAGTTCCCGTGTAGGGGTGATAATAATCGTTTGAGGTTTATTGGCATTCATATCTGTACGCATAATAGATGGAAGTCCGAATGCCAAAGTCTTCCCGGAGCCTGTCTTGGACTGTGCCAGGATATCTTTCCCTTCCAAAATAGGTTGGATGGCTTTCTCCTGTATCTTGCGCATCGTAGTGAAATTAAGGGCATTAAGTGTGTCCAAAAGTGCTTGAGGCAGTTCTTTTATACTTTCAAATGTTGTCATATTATCGCTCCTCTATCGTACCATCTTCGATGATCACTTTATAAAAATATCCGTATCCAAAGTCTTTATCCACAGTCACTTTACCCTTGAGTGTGATTTTGTCACCTGCTTTTACATCAGTCATCGGCAACGTAGCGACAAGATCATCGGTGAGTGCCTGTTCATCCCCTGTCCCATCACCGATATGAACCCAGTCACGCTGCATAATCTGTTTGGATACTTTATAAACGGTTCCTTCCAGGGTCACATTTTGATCTTTGAGCTCATTTCTATAGGCGTGGATCTCTTCTATGGTGTAACGTTCTTTTTTTACAAACGGTTTAGTATTTTTTACGTCTGAATTTTGCATGGGTCGATCGGTGAGATTGGCAGGATTCAGCATCGATTTCATACTTTGAGGTTTGGCTGTTTTTTGGGGAAGATAGACCTCGTTTGCAAAAATGATCTCCTTGAAGGTTTGATGGAGACTTTTGCTTTCAAAATCCCGCATCACGGTGGTTTTGTCATATCCGACTTTGTCACCTTTGAATACAGGCGCTTTGATGATGGCGACCCAGCGTTGGGTTCCGTTTTCATCGACTTTAAGATAGGTATAGCCCATTGCTTCTTTCGTCTCCAGAACCGTACCGTAATAGATTTTTTTATCGCTTTTTGCAGGCGGTGTTGATGTGGGCATGTCTGAAGCAGCATAGGCCCAAAATAGTACAGCAATGAATAAAACCAATAATCGCATAGATTATCCTTACATTTTTTGATAAAGATTATTATAGGATAAAACTGATTTAAAGGGATTGAGTTATAAAAAAAGAGGGACCCCGGTTGGAACCGGGACGGAGAATAGGGATACTTACGCGTTTGCTTTTTTGTATTCCATGATCATTTGATAAGCTTCGTCTTTGAGTCTGAGCTTTTCTTTCTTGATGTTCTCAAGTTCAATGTCAGTCAATGCAAGACGTCCTTCATCCGCATCGGTTGCTTTTTGGTCAAGCTCGTTATGTTTTTCAAAGATTTTTGCAAAATGTGCATTTTCCTGCTTAAGTTTGCTGATTTCTTCTCTATATTCGTGTAGCATCGTTAGCTCCTGATAAATTGATTATATATTTTATCTTTTTTGCGTTTAGAATCGAATTAAAATAAGAACCTTCTATCAGGTTCTGTATTCTGCATTGATCTTAACATATTCGTAGCTGAGGTCACATCCGTAGGAAGTATAAGCTCCATGCCCAAGACCTAGGTCACAAGTGATCTTGAAACTGTCTTGTTTCATGACCTGATAGGCTTTTTCTTCTCTGGCTTTATCCAACTCTCTGTGTTCGTTGGAGTAGATCAAGAGATCATCATAGTGGATCGTCAAAGTATTGTCATCACAGGCAATTCCGCTGGCACCTATCGTGGAAGCGATACGTCCCCAGTTTGGATCTTCCCCAAAAAGTGCCGTTTTGACCAGTAGGGAATTGCTCAGTGCCATGGAAGCTTTTTTAGCCTCTTCTTGGGTCTTGGCTCCTTTGACTTCAAAAGCAACCAGTTTGTTTGCCCCTTCTCCGTCTTTGAGGATCATCATGGCCAGTTCGAACATAATCTTTTCAAGAGCCTCTTTGAATGCCTCTTTATGATAGTGCCCGCTTTGCTTGTTTGCAAGCAGCATAACCGTATCGTTAGTCGAAGTATCCCCATCGACCGATATACGGTTGAAAGAGTTTTCGCTTCCCTCTTTGATAAGCTCATCCATATCGGTTTTTGGAATCGCCGCATCTGTGATGATAAAGCAGAGCATCGTTGCCATGGCAGGGTTGATCATTCCGGCCCCTTTGCAGACCGCTGCGATATGGAATGCCTCCCCGTTTTCAAGTTCGATCTTGTAAGCCAGTTCTTTTTTAAAACTGTCAGTTGTCATGATCGCGCGTGCCGTTTGATCTGAATTTCGTGCATTGAAATCAAGCACATCAAATGCAGAAGTGATCTTATCGATAGGCAACCGGTATCCGATGACACCGGTTGAACTCATCACAGGGTTTAGAACATTGATCTTTTGTGAGAGTATAGACATGATCGTATCGATATCTTCGATGCCTTTTTGGCCCGTCATGGCATTGGCATTTTTGGCATTCATCAAAACAAAGTTTGTTTGAAAACCTTTAGGATATTTTTGAAAATGTTTGATAGGCGCAGCCTGAAAAACGTTGGTCGTAAAGACTGCACTGATATCGCATGGAACTTCGCTGCGTATAAATGCGACATCTCCCGCAACGTGATCTTCATTGGGGGATTTTTTTCTCATTCCTACATTTGTAGCACCGAAATAAAAGCCTTGTACATTTTCAAGACCGCCTTCAAGGGGGGATAATTTAAACATATTTGGGTTCCTCTGGTATTTATATTTACTTGAACGCATGCAGAGATCAACTCTGCATTAACTACGCCGTATCAACTTCGGCAGTCGGTCAATGCAACTTGTTGCATTGATAAAATCAATCATAAAAATATGTATGAAATAATATTATACATATTTTAACTCTTCGGGTTTCTCTTTTTTACGGATAATTTTTTTGGCTTTGTCAATACCTTCGCTTGTGCCTATCAGCAAAAGTTTTGATTCTGGCATGATAATCGTATCTCCCTTTGGCATCGGTATGAATTTTTCGTCTTTTTGCCTGATCCCGATGATCGTAACATTTGCGATATCTCTAAAACGTGCTGTTTTGATCATTTTAAGCGCAAGCCATGATGTTTTTGATACTTTTGCCTCTTCCATATCCAGTGGGGTATCTTTTCTGTAAAGAAACTCCTGAAGAAGGTTTTCCATATCGGGTCTGGCCGCCATGGCATTGATACGCTGTGCCAGCAGAGTGGTTGCGGTGACCACTTTGTCCGCTCCAAGTTTGAGCAGTTTCTGGTCATCCTCCTGGCCTTGTGCACTGGAGATGACCAGAAATTTTTTTCCGCGCCGTATCTCTGTTTCATAAAGACGGGCAGAGGCAACGGTAGCAATATTGTCAGCCACGTTGTCTGCAAGTGTGATAACGCCTTTTGCACTGGAAAGATGCGATTTGAGTATCCCTTCCTGCGTGTGCGGTTGAGCAGATACAAAATAGGGATAATGGTATTTTTTTGCTATCTCCTCAAGGTCTTCCCTCGGATCAACGACAACGAAAGGGATATGGTTTGCGCGAAGCTGTTTAGTTACCTGTATTGTAAATTCATTGTGGTAGCAGACAACAAAATGGTGCTTCAATCTGGCGATTTCATAAAGCATTTTTCGCTCCTTGGCGGTTTTTTGGAATTCACCCTTTTTTACCACTTCTGTGATAATCCCGATCGCGATGGAAAAGACAACGAATCCGAAGATGATCAAGGTTATGGTAAAGATCCTTCCCAGATCGGAGATAGGACGTATTTCACCAAATCCAACCGTTGTAAAGGTAATCCCTGTCTGATAAATCGCATCCATCAATGGAAAATCATCGATGACCATATAGCCTATGCTGCCTATGAGCATCATTAAAACAGTTAGAATAAGGGGAAGTCTGAAAGGGGCTAAATGAGAATAATATTCGTCATTTAGCGTAATATGCGGTTTTGGCGCGCTTCTCCAGCCGAGAAACGCTTTTAGTTTTGCTATAGCACCCAAAATGCTATATCCCGGGTCGGGATATTAGTTCGCTGCAGCTTGTGCAGCTTTCTTTTTCATTGTTCTAAGTGTAGAAGCTGCAACTTTGATACGTTTAGCTGTACCGTCTTCCAATGTGATCTTTACGGATCTAAGGTTTGGAAGCTGTCTTCTTTTTGTTTTGTTGTTTGCATGCGAAACGTTGTTCGCAGAAAGTGGGCCTTTGCCTGTAACTGAACATTTTCTTGACATGATAATACCTTCTGTGTAATGTAGACTTCATACTCTGTGGGCATGAAACCTCGAAAAATTTTTGCGATTATAGATAAAAAATGCATAAATCTTGCTTAAAACAAAAATGTGATTTAAAGCAGATTCATTCAATCAAGCTTTAAAAGGCGATTTTTTCGAAAATAATGGGCAATGCAAACCTTGGCTATGTTATAATCATGTCAAATAAATGAGAGACAGGAAAGTTTATGTTAGTTGCCCCGAGTATACTTTCGGCAGATTTTGGACATTTGGCAGCGGATGTGGAAGCTATTTGTAACGGCGGATGTGATCTTGTCCATGTTGATGTGATGGATGGGCATTTTGTTCCTAATCTGACGATAGGACCTGTCGTTGTCGAAGCAGTCGCAAAGGCAGCGACCAAACCGCTTGATATCCATTTGATGGTGGAGAACAACAGTTTTTTCGTGGATCTGTTTGCACCGTTAAAACCGGAATTTATCTCTTTTCACATTGAAGAGGAGAAGCATCCGCATCGGTTGGTACAGAAAATCCGTTCTTTGGGTATCCGCCCTGCGATCGTACTCAACCCTCATACGCCTCCTGAAGCATTAGAGTTTTTTCTTGAGGATATCGATATGGTTTTATTGATGAGTGTGAATCCGGGATTTGGCGGTCAGAAGTTCATCCCATCGGTAATCGAGAAGGCAAAACGTCTTAAACAGCTTATCTTGCAAAAAAACCCAAAATGTCTGATAGAAGTCGATGGAGGGGTTAACGGCGAAAATGTTAAGCTTCTTGAAGAGGCCGGCGTGGATATAGTGGTTGCAGGTTCTTATGTTTATGGACATCCCAAAGGGATTGCAGAAGCGATTGCAACGTTAAAATAATGGGAAAGAGGGGAAATGATGAGGGTTAAAATATGCGGGATAACAAATCTGAAAGATGCTTTATATGCCGTTGAGTGTGGTGCGGATGCATTGGGGTTTGTTTTTTACAACAAATCTCCGCGTTATATCACTCCTGCCAAAGCAAAACAGATCATCGATAAACTGCCTCCGTTCGTCGAACGTGTGGGATTGTTCGTGGATGAAGGGGTTGAAACGATCAATATGGTATGTAAATATACGAATATCTCATTGGCGCAGATCCATTTTGACGTAGATGAGGAATCTTTGGATATCATCGATCAAAAGACCTTGCCGGTGGTCAGAGCCAAAAGTTCCGAGGATTTGGATAAATTCAAGGATCGATACCGTATCATCGATGTTCATAGTGATGCATACGGAGGAACGGGTGAACGTCTTGACCTTGAATGGTTCAAAGGCAGAGAGTGTTCCAAGATGATCTTGGCAGGCGGTTTGACACCTGACAATATCAAAGAGCTGAAAGGTTTTGGTTTTTACGGTGTTGATGTCAGTTCCGGAGTTGAAGCGATCAAAGGTAAAAAAGATCCTTATAAAGTAGCGCAGTTTATAGCAAATGCGAAACGTCTTTAGCGAACTTACCGATGCCTTTCGAAAAAATAAAGGCATACTCTCCAATGAACGCTACGAAAAGATCGTAACCAGACATACCACGCTTTTGGAAGACAGTGATACGATTTTTCTTTTGCTGCAGGCTTCAGGATACCCGATCGAACAATTAGAAGACGGCACCTATAGACTGGAGACCTGTTTCACCCCTTATGAACAACAGCGTTATTGTGTCGTAGATATCGAAACCAACGGGAGTAAACCGGGAACTTCCCAGGTGATCGAGATCGGTGCGGTGATGATCCAGGACGGGAAGATCCTAGAAAGCATGGAAACCTTTGTCGAATGTGCCTTTTTGCCCGAATATATCACCAAGATAACCGGTATCGAACCGACTGACCTGATAGGTGCTCCAAGCAGGCGTGAAGCGTTGATGCGTTTGAAACAGTTTATGAAAGATGCGGTCTTTGTGGCACACAATGCGGATTTTGACCATAGTTTTTTGAGTGCCTCTTTTGAACGTTTCGGATTGGGTTCGATAGGCAATCCGAAACTCTGCACGATCGACCTGGCCAAGCGTACCTTTGAGAGCGAACGTTACGGGCTTGCCTATCTGATCGAATCGCTGCAGATCGAAACGGCGATACACCACCGGGCATACAGCGATGCCTTGTCTGCAGCCAAAGTGATGGAAAAGAGTTTTGAAACGCTTCCGGCATATGTCAAGACCGCTGATGATCTGATACAGTTTTCGACATCCAGCAAAAAAAACAGAACTATCAAAAAGAAGCAGACAGCCGCACCCCTTCATCCTTCGCAAAATGAAGAATGATTTTTGCTTCATTTTACCGCTGTTTATCGTATAAAAGGTGGTGCAAAAAAAGTATCTGTGCAAAGATGGGGCTGAAAATATTCAAAAGGGGAATGTAGTTAAAAAGTGAAGCGATCATGGCGATCATTCTTGCTTTTTTGTTTTTTTCCTTGAGTAGATTTTTGTCTCTTATAAAGAGCGAACCTACATCATAAACGGTTGTCTCCTTGATGAGGACAGACCAAAGATACAACATGGCAATCTGCCCCAAAACGGGGATAAATAATGCCCAAATAAAAATCATAAAAAGTATCAAAAAAATCATACTTGATTTGAGTGTGATAAAGAAAGAAGTTGTGATCCCAGCTTCGCCGATCCTAGGTACCTTGGGATAATGTTTTTGTGCCAGTTGCACAAGCAAGGATTCGCTGTAGAGCGATGTGAGCAAGGTAATGGATATGATAAAAAACATATAGCCAAGGGCCAGCGCAGCAAGCGTACTCCCTGAAGTTTGAAGCCATGCCCAGGGAATCCAAGACAAGTAAGAGGCAATAAAAGCAGATAGGCTGTCCCATAAGAACCAACTCACGATAAGCGTAATGGCCAGTGCACCAAAAGCAATCTTCAATACAAAAAACAGAACATCTTTTGAAAGGGTGTCTCTTAAACTTTTTGTGATAATCTCCTGCATTATTCCTCTTTTGAACGATTCTTCGGTGTTGGCAGTTTAAAGCACAAAGAAGAAAAGTTGATTATGATTGGTATTCATTTTTGAAAGCGACATAACGCGATGCTGAAGCATAGAGGTCCTTCACCTCTTCATCGGTCAGTTCCCTCACCACTTTAGCCGGGCTTCCCATGATCAGACTTCGCGGGGGAAACTTTTTGTTCTTGGTGACCAAAGCGCCGGCCCCGACGATGGATTCTTTACCGATCACCGCACCGTCAAGAATCGTGGCGCTCATACCTATCAGGCAGGCATCTTCTATCGTACAGCCGTGAAGCATAACCCGGTGCCCCACAGTCACGTCATTTCCTATGATCGTAGGATGGCCGTCGCTCATATCCTCTTTTTTATGATGGGTCACATGGATCATACTGAGATCCTGAATGTTGGTCCTCTCCCCGATCTTGATGTAATGCACATCTCCCCTTACGACACAGCCAAACCAAACAGCACTGTCTTCTCCCATCTCTACACGTCCGATCACAGAAGATCCTTGGGCTATCCAGGCATTTCTTCCAAGTTTTGGGGTCCACTCTTTAAATTGGATTAACATATTTAACTCTCCTTTAAGATACGATTTGTCAGACGGCTGACATAATCGGGTGTCTCTTTTTTTGTTTTATCATGAATTTTGTTCACGTACTCTTCCATGATCAGATGACTGTTGATAGCTCTTCCGATTGCAGAAACTTTGATATAGGTTCCGTCTCCCTGGAGTTCCCATCTAAGCTGATTGTCCGCAAGCTGAAGCATCAAAATCTGTTCAATCTTTTGTGCAAGGTTTGCCTCAAGGATTGGCGTCATCAGCTCAATCCGCCTTACCAGGTTGCGCGGCATCAGGTCGGCACTGGCGATGTAGCACCTTGGCTTTTGGTGCTTGAAAAAGTAGATACGCGGGTGCTCCAAATATTTACCGATGATCGAATAGACGCGGATATTGTCGCTGACCCCTTTGATCCCGGGTTTGAGGCAGCAGATCCCGCGAACGATCAGATCGATCTTGCAGCCTTGCATCGAAGCAGTATAAAGTGCTTTGATGATATCGGTATCAACGAGAGAATTGGCTTTGAGAATGATATGCCCTTCATTTTTATGTGTTGCCTCTTCGGTGATCAGTTTAAGCAGTTGAGGTTTTATCTGGGTTGGAGACATATAAAGGGTGTCCAGTTTGGTGTAGGTCGAAAAACCGGTAAGAAAATGGAAAAAGCGTGTTGCATCCTTTCCAAAATTCTCCTTGGATGTAAAATAAGAGATATCGGTATAGATCTTGGCAGTACTCGGGTTGTAATTTCCCGTTGCCAAATGAACATAGCTTTTAAGCGTTCTGTTTTGCCGCTTGATGACTTGAGCGATCTTGGCATGGACTTTGAGCCCGGGGATACCGTAGACGACATGCGCCCCTGCATCTTCGAGTGCCTTTGCCCACCGAAGGTTGTTCTCTTCATCGAAACGCGCTTTGAGTTCGACCAGTACGGTAACCTGTTTTCCGTCCCTGACCGCATCGATAAGCGCTTTGATAATGGGGGATTTCTGACCGGCACGATAGAGTGTCATGCGGATAGCCAGCGTCTCAGGGTCCATAGCGGCTTGTTCGATAAATTTTACGACCGGATCAAAACTGTCAAAAGGGTGGTAAAGGACAACATCCTGTTTGTCCAGGATGGCAAAAAAATTCTGACTATCAAGCGGCGGGAGTATCTTGGGGCTAAAGGTAGGCAGGACCAGATGAGAGAGTGCCTGATCCCCTACAATTTGCCAAAATCCTCCAAGGTTTAAAGGAATATTCTTATAGCTGAAGATATCCCGATCATCAAGATTAAGATGTGAACGTAGGAAATGGATCAGCTGCGGATCACTCCCGTCAATGAGCTCAAGCCGGATCAGGGAACCCTTGTTGCGCGATCTTAACCCCTCTTGAAGCAGTTCAAGGAAATCGTCGGCTTCCTCCTCTTCGATTTCGATATCGGCATTACGCGTGACCCGAAACGGTGTCGAAGCAACGACTGAAAATCCCGGAAAAAGTTCTGAAACAAAATGCTTGACGATACTTTCAATAGGAATAAAAGTCTGCCCCATCTGTATAAAACGCGGAAGGATCCTCGGGATACGTACAAGACCGTGTTTGATATGACCGGAATCATCTTGAAGTGTGATCGCCAGACCGAAACTGAGATTGTTCAAATGCGGGAAAGGGTGCGTGGCATCGACTGCGATGGGAATGATCACCGGGTAGATTTCATTGATAAAAATATCTCCGACCTCTTCTTGCTCCTCAGGATCAAGAGCGTTAAAACGTTTGATATGCACCCCATTGGAATGAAGCTCGGAAATAATGGATAGATAGCATGCCTCCACGACTTTTTGCTCTTCATGCAGGTATTGGTGGATATGCTCAAGCTGCTCGGCAGGTGAGAGCTTGTCCGCACCGGTTTCCTGGATACGGGCTTTAAAAATGGCTCGAAGCCCGGCAACACGGATCATATAGAATTCATCCAGATTGGTTCCGTAGATCGCAAGGAATTTCAGCCGTTCAAGCGGCGGAAGCGTTTCATCCATCGCCTGAGCCAAAACGCGTGAATTGAACTGTAACCAGGAGAGTTCACGGTTGAAGTAGAGTTGTGATGAATCCAGATTCGGCGACATAAAAACCCTTTTTTAAGTTAGGAATTAGGAGTTAGGAATTTTTGTATATGGTGCAGTGGCTCCACTTTTACTAAATCAGGGTGATTATATCAAAAATAAAAGCACTTTGCAAAAGTGCCTACCGATATTCCTAATTTCTAACTCCTAACTCCTCATTAGATCAAAAAGTCATAACTTTTTGATCTTGGCGATCTCGTCACGCAGTCTTGCAGCTTCTTCAAACTCAAGGTTCTTGGCTGCTGCAAGCATTTTTGCCTTGAGCTCTTTGATGAGGTTTTGGCGTTCTGCTTTTGGCATTTTGTCCAGTTTGCTTTGTTTGTTGTAAAGTTCCCCCGCATCTTCCACTTTAAGGTCAGTATCAAGGGCTCTTAGCGTCGTTTTGGGTGTAATGTGGTACTTTTTGTTATAGGCGATCTGTTTTTCGCGTCTGTGCTGAGTGACATCGATGGTCGCCTGCATCGATCTGGTCATTTTTTTGGCATACATCAACACATGTCCGTTTGCATTTCTTGCCGCTCTTCCGGCTGTCTGGACCAAAGAGGTTTCTGAGCGCAAAAATCCTTCCTTGTCCGCATCAAGTATCGCCACAAGGCTCACTTCAGGCAGGTCAAGCCCTTCCCTGAGCAGGTTAATCCCTATAAGGATGTCAAATTCTCCCAGCCTGAGGGCACGAATGGTCTGATTTCGTTCGATCGCATCCATCTCTGAGTGCATATAGCGTGCTTTGAGTCCAAGATCATTGTAGTAGCTGGTCAGCTCTTCGGCCATTTTCTTGGTCAATACGGTGATGAGCACCCTTTCGCCGCGTTCGATCACGGGTTTCATCCTGTCATAGAGGTGTTCTACCTGATGGGTGCTGTCCACTACCTCTATCAATGGGTCAAGCAGGCCGGTTGGCCGTACCACCTGTTCGGCTACGGTTGCAGAAAGCCCCAACTCCAGTTCACTCGGCGTAGCAGAGACAAAGAGGAAATGGGGCGCTTTATGGATATACTCATTAAACATCAAGGGACGGTTGTCCAATGCAGAAGGTAGCCTGAATCCATGTTCTACCAAAACTTCTTTCCGGCTTCTGTCTCCTGCATACATGCCGCGAAACTGCGGCAGGGAAACGTGGGATTCATCCACGATCACCAGATAGTCATTTCCATGCATCGCTTCAAAATAATCCATCATCGAGTAAGGCGTCTGGCCCGGTTTTTTACCCGTGAGGTGCCTGGAATAATTCTCGATCCCCTTGCACATCCCTGTTGCCTCGAGCATCTCAAGATCGAACTCGGTACGCTGTTTAAGCCTCTGGTACTCGACCAGGCGGTCTTCTTTTTGTAAAAATGCCAGACGCTCTCCCAGTTCCTCTTCGATGCTTTTGATTGCAAGGGCGAGCTTCTCTTTGCCTACGATGAACTGGTTGGCAGCATAGATCGTGACTTCTTTTTTATCTTCCTGTTTCTCCCCGGTAAGCGAGTTGAACGTATAGATCGCTTCCACTTCATCACCGAAAAACTCGATACGGACAGCAAACTCTTCAGAGTAGGCAGGGTAGATGTCGATCACCTCTCCCATCACCCTGAAATCCCCCCGGTCAAAATAGGCATCGTTGCGTTTGTATCCCATATCGACCAGTTTTAGGAGCAGGGCTTTTTGGTTGTACTCTTCTGCAAGGGTGAGTTTTTGGACAATGGAGCGGTAATCTTCAGGCGAACCCAAACCGTAGTTGGCCGAAACAGACGCGACCACGATGACATCGTCGTGGCTGAGCAGTGAAGCGGTCGCACTCAGGCGCAGCCGTTCGAGTTCTTCATTGATGGAGCTGTCCTTTTCGATGAACAAATCCTGCCTTGGAAGGTAGGCTTCGGGCTGATAGTAGTCATAATAGGAGATAAAATACTCGACGTGGTTATTGGGAAAAAAACTTTTAAATTCACTGTAGAGCTGTGCAGCAAGCGTTTTGTTGTGTGTCATGATAAGGGTAGGCTTCTGGGTCTTTTCGATGACCTTCGCCATCGTATAGGTCTTCCCCGAACCTGTTACCCCTACCAGGGTCTGGTACTGGTTGCCTTTTATGATCGAACGGCTGATCTGCTCGATCGCTTCAGGCTGGTCACCGGAAGGTTGATAGGGACTCTTTACGGTGAAGGTTGACATGGGTCTCCTTGTGAGTGAGAAATTAGGAGTTAGAAATGATGGTTTGCATTATGGGGTAATGCGCTTTTTTTGATAATTTTAGTGATGGAAATAAGCAAACTGAGCACTTCATCTATGTCATTATAGAGACTTTTGTGTATCTCTTTTGAGTGTGCATATTTTGATTCGCCAACCAAAGCGCCGATGGCAGTTTCTGATCTTAATATCTGCCTGCTTATCTCACAAAGGATATTGTTGTTTTGACTCATTGTGCTGCTTTAATCATAAAAAATAGAAGTTTTTCACCGAAAAACATACCGAAATTCCTAATTCCTAATTCCTAATTCCTAATTTTTGCGCTATTATATCAAAACTATATATCAAGGAGAAGAGTGATGTCGGCATTAATCAGACTACAAGAGAAGATCACAGAGTGGAAGCAGGATCATGAAGCATTGAAACAGGAGAATGCAGAGCTGAAGCGCCAGCTTGAAAACAGTGCGGGATCGCAACACGAGCAGGCTGCACAGATAGAGGCCCTTAGAAGCGAGTTGGCCCAAAAAGATGCCGAGATCGAAAAGATCATCGCGCAGGTTGAAGCCCTTCTTGCCTGATAAAATCTAAAGGATTCCACGTGAAAGATGTAGGATTGACCGTTTGCGGTAAACGGTATGAGATCAAGCTTGAGGATGCGTTTGCAGATTTTGTGAACAGGGACCTCAAGGAGGCAGGGGTAGAATTAAACAAGGACAATACCCCCGATAAACTGCTCAAAGCCTATCTAAGATTAGCAAAACAGGCAACCAGCTACGAAGACGAGATCGAACTGCTCATAGAGACACTTGATAACCTCTAATAAACGATGGAGTTAAGAAGAGCTAAATCTCTTCTGTCCATCTTCTTTGATTTATAGTAGGCTCAAACTGCGTGCTATAAACTCTTCAGCTGTTTCATCAGGGGAATATTCAGTTTCTATAAAAGAGTATTCGATTTTGGGTGAAAGGCCGAATTCATATTCTTTTAACGTTTTTTTAATTCTTTCTGTCAGTACGCTAGCATTTTCCTTTGATGTAAAAGGCAATAGTATTCCGATCAGCTTTTCATTGTATCTACAGACGATATCGCTCGTACGGGCCGAGGTATGAAAAATATATCCGACACTTTGTAAAAAATTTCTTTTTGAGCGACTACTGTATGTTTTGTTGTCAAAACCTTTTACAGAGACAAGCAGTAGCGATAGGTGGGTCTTGTATCGTTTCGATTGGTCGCAAGCAAGAGCAAGCTGGCTGTCAAAGTATTTTTTATTAAACAGCATGGTGTCATGATCATAAATGGAATGCTTTTTGTGCTGGATGTGCATATAGAGTCTGACAAAATAGATCAAAAAGAGCACAAAAAGCATCAAGAAGGCAAGACTAAGATAAAAAAGATTTGCAAGTTGGCGTTGTTCGGCCAAGATGCGATCTTCTAAAAAAGCTGCAAAATGAATGAACTTTTCTTTGCAAAGAAGCAGGTTGTGTTTTGATCTGTCTTGTTTATATATATTCCAACACGCAGACGCATCAAGAAAATCCTCTTCGAGAACTTGACGGTTCTCACCGAGTGCGGAATATTTGCCATTTTTTGATATCCATAGGGAGATCTCTTGAAGGGTCTGATCTATTTTTTGTATCACTATATCGGAAGTTTCAAGATCCTTCGATTCAAAAAACAGAGGCACTATTTCTTTAAGCCATGCGGCCTTTTGCATCATCTGTGCATCTTTGTAAACGGTATCAAATGATTTTGAAACGGTGAAAAAACCAACCGGTATTAAAAAGACAATAAGATAGAGCAGTAGGGTAATTTGAGATTTTGGCCATGATCCTCTCATGTGATTCCTTTCTATGATTTTATATCTAATGAAATCATTATACAATAATACACTTGTGAATTGTGAAAAAATAATGTCTATTGGTTTAATATTTATTAAAGGTTTGGTGGAGTAGAATTTTCAAAGATACAGGAGTTTTGTATCAAGAAATTTTTTAAGGAGTTAATCATGACAAACATGAGACGCGGATTTACAATGATCGAATTGGTTTTCGTAATCGTTATTATCGGTATTTTGGCAGCAGTAGCATTGCCAAGATTTACAGGGATTTCAGATGATGC
>JACXUM010000047.1 GCA_014763895.1 Campylobacterales bacterium | reverse complement strand
GACCCTGTAAATAATTCTGTGTAAACGCTCGTTGGGTTAAACATACGCTTGCAAGCGTTCTTCATGCAGAATCATAAACTGGTTCATCGCTGCATTCCAGTCACGAATCGGCATCGTCCATTTCTTTGAGGCTGATTCAATCGCCAGAAAGATGATTTTAAAGGCCGAATTGTCATGATTGAATATTTTGCGGTTTTTAATCGCCTTGCGTATCACTGAGTTCAAGGATTCAATGGCATTAGTGGTGTAAATCACTTTACGAATCGCCTGAGAGTATTGGAATACCGTGGCGATATTATCCCAATGATTGCGCCAGGAACGGCTGATACTGGGGAATTTGGCATCCCATTTCGTTTCGAACTGCTCCAGTGCCAAGAGGGCCTCTTCCTCGGTAATGGATTGGTAGATCTGCTTGAGGTCAGTGGCTACTAGGCATTCTTTTTGACCAGAGAGGTTGATGCCGAGTGCGACGTACATGGTTTTTCTGACGATCTGCTTGTCCTGACGGACTTTAACCACAATGCCATCCAGATAGAGCACTGGATAAACCTCATCGAGCGGACGGGAACGCCAAAGGGTGACCTTTTCCATCACCGCTTCGGTGACTTTTGAGATGAGTGTGGGCGAAACCTCCGCGCCATACATCTCTTGAAAGGTCGCGACGATATCACGGGTGGTCATGCCTTTGGCATAGAGGGCGAGAATCTGGTCATCCATGCTGGTCAAGCGAGTCTGTCCCTTTTTCACCATAACTGGCTCAAAGGTACTTTCGCGGTCTCGCGGTACGGTAATATTAACCTCACCATGGTCGCCCTTGAGGGTTTTGGTGGAATAGCCATTACGACTGTTAGTGCCCTCGGATGGCTGATGTTTGGCATAGCCTAAGTGAGCTTCCATCTCAGCGCCGAGAGCCGCTTCTACAGTCATTTTGAGCAGTGCTGCGGAAAGTTGAGATAAGTCGGCTTGGGTTTTAACGTCTTTGGCCAGCTCAGCGGCCATGGCTTTAAGTTTTTCTTGATTGAATTGGCTCATAGTATTTTTCCTTTTT
>JACXUM010000017.1 GCA_014763895.1 Campylobacterales bacterium | reverse complement strand
CAGGTTTGAAAATCTCTATTGTCTCAGAAGTCTTCGTCTAACATATTATCTGGTACATCATCTAAAAGGAGATGTTATGAATAAAAAAACAAACAAATAGGAATCATAGGTAAGATTGCTGGTATATTAGTATTGGGCTTAAGTGCACCCCAGTAGACATTTGCTGCGCCACCGCTTCCGCCCGAAGTAGTAATTGGTGCTATTTTAGGTGTATATGACAGACCGCACTGGTATGATGACAGGCCATATTATTACGGCGGCAGATACTATTATGGCGGTGTTTGGAGAAATGGATACTACTATTATAATGGACGCAGATATTATGGGGGGCATTATTACAGAAGAGGTTATCATGAACATTACCGCCACCATAGGCCTCACCATAAACCTAAACCTCACCACAAACCTCACCATGATCATGATCGTGATCGTGATCGTAATCATCATTAATAGAACCTCAATCATAGGCAACATGCCTATGATATTTCTTTTATTCTTTCATAGGCAAGTTATTTAAGTAATGTATGGCCTACATCTTTAATAAGATATGTAGTCACAATACTAGAAAAAAATGCATAAGCATCATTCACCTCGATAATCTTATCTTTGCTTCCTAAAAACACTTCAATGGCTATACCTTTTTCCATCATTTCAATCATTTTTGATTTATCCCATTGATAGGTTAAAAGCATTTCAAGTTCTTCTTTTATGCCTGATGCAAAATATCTGTGAAGATCTTCTGAGCTTGGATAGACAACATTTTGTAGGAACTGTGAGCAGTATGCCTCTTTATCTGACTCAAAATAGCGTAACTGAGTTCTTATAAATGCAGGTTTTTGTGTCTGAAAAAATGCCGGCGATATCAAAATAAGTCTATCGATCCGCTCTCTTGATGCATACGCATACTCAAAAGCTTTCTGAGCACCATAGCTGAATCCCGCAACAGTTGCTTGACTATCGATCAAAATATCTTTAAAAAATTTCTCTTCCCCTCTAAGAGAAAACCCGTTAAAATATTTCATGCTTAAAACATCTCACGTAAAATCTTTCGACACTCTTCTGAAGAAATATTTTCATGTTGCAATAAATACGCAGTAGTCTTATCAAGTGCTTCATGCAACGTGCCAAAAAGCGTTGTCAAAGAAGCAACCGACTCTTTCAACAGTGCAGCTTCCTGGTCTTGGGAAATAATAAAATCATCCGTCATACCATAGTCGTAAATGACTTTTTTGACCATTTTTTTTGCCTGAAGAATATCTTCACTTGCATTAGTGAACTGTTCTTGATAATGCATTTTAGTTGCCACACTTCCTGCCAAATACATCTTTATGCGCGAGAGCAGTTGTGTTTTGGAAAGGATTTCATGTTCTTGTATGATCAACCTCGTATTGACTAAACCGATTTTTTCAAACTCTATATCCAACCAAGTTGCAATAAGTGCTTTTGCAGCCTGATAAAGAGCCAAAATTTTTCTCTCTTCATCAGTAAAACTTAATATCTTCCGTTTTCCCAGGAGAACCTTTTCCTTCACAGCTTCAAAATCTTCTGTATAGATAATGTCTCGTCCACCTCTCATCGCATGGATTGCTGCTTCGTTTGTCAAAGTATCCAATGCGGCAGAATTAAACCCAACTGTCATCTGTGCGATAGAGTGAACGTCAACTTCATGGGCTTTATGAGAAAGATAAAGTTCAAGCGTTTTTTTCCGTTCCTCCATATCCGGCAAGGAGATATGAATGCGCCTATCAAAACGCCCTGCTCTCAGCAGCGCCTCATCCAATGCCTCAATCTTATTGGTCGCTCCAATGACGATCACTCCTGAACTCTCTTCAAATCCGTCCATCTCCGTCAAAAGCTGGTTAAGCGTTGCTTCTCTTTCATCGTTCCTGAACTCACCGCGGCTTTTCCCAACAGCATCTATCTCATCGATAAAAACGATGCTTGGTGCCATTTGCTTGGCTTTTTTGAAAAGTTCACTTACTCTCTTCGCCCCCATACCCACATAAATATGTACAAATGAGGCTCCGCTTTGATAAAAGAAAGGAACTCCAGCTTCTCCTGCTACAGCTTTTGATATCAAAGTTTTTCCTACACCAGGAGGGCCAACCAACAGAACGCCCTTAGGTAAACGGATATCTAAAGCACGATATTTCTGAGGATCTTTTAAAAAATCGATGATCTCTTCCAATTCCTCTTTGACATCATTGATACCGGCCACATCCGAAAATCTCACTTTAGAGGTTAACGCCTCAATCGAGCCATAACCAACCGTTTCATGATGGGCATTTGACGCAATTTGTATCCTTTTAAGCTGTTCTTCTCTATTTTGTTTCAATACTCTGAAAAAATAGCCAAACATCAATACAACGATCAACAAAGAGATCAGATCATATAAAGTAATATTTTTTTCCCGCACTTCTACAGGATATTTACTGAAAAACGCATTCTGGTTGATCGCATCTTTGTATATCTTTACTCTGCCTTCACTCGTATGAAGACGGATATAAGGGTCATCCACGATCACTTTTTGTATCTTATCCTCACTATAGAGCTTGTTTGCCTGAGTATGGGTAACCAATCTGTCCGTATCTCTTAGAAACGAGAATAAAAGCAATACTATGAGCAGCCCAAAAAGACCGATTACGATCTTCAGATTTTTTTGATTGAGAGAATTAAGATGAAATCCGTGCTTTATTGCCTTCACTCTTCACCTCCACATCATTGAGCAATACCCAGTTGCTGCTTAAATCTTCATCGCTTTGGACTTCGACTTTATTGTAATATTGGTCATATCCGTGATATGACCCGTCTTTGTCATTTTCGATCAATACTTCAAGATTTTCCCTATGGTCACGTCTAAATGCAAAATTTTTCGCTTTGATGATCGCTGTGAGCTCATTATATCGCACCTTCGCAATATTCCCTTTCACTTCAGGTTTCATGGTCGCAGATGGAGTATTGTCCCGTTTGGAATAGGTAAATGCATGGATGTGTGTCAACGGAAGATCTTTGATCCTCTCGATTGCTTCAGTCCACTCTTTTTCATCTTCGCCGGGATGTCCTACAATAAAATCTGTCCCTAAAGCAAACCCCTTATCAGCAATTTCATGGAAAAGCTTGATATCCGTATCAAAGCTATTGCGTCGATTCATAAGTTTTAACATCTTATCGCTGGTATGCTGCAATGCGATGTGAAGGTGCTTTGCCATCCAGGGTTCGCGAAGCAGTTCTTTGAACTCGTCATCGATCTGTATTGGTTCCAAACTGCCGATACGTATACGTCTAACCCCACGGATCATACTCATTTTTTTCAGCAATTTGGCCATCGAAGAGTTCTGATCCTGTCCATAGCTACCTACGTTGGTTCCTGTCAAAATGAATTCCCCAAAACCGTTATTTGCCAATTTTTCTATTTGAGCAAGGATGTCGGATTCTTTATGGCTTCTGGCATCTCCTCTTACAGAAGGAATGATACAGTAAGAACATCTAAAATCACAGCCTTCCTGGATCTTGATAAATGCCCTGCTTTTCCCTACAAACTCTTCAACAATAGTCGAATCGATATGTTTAAGATCACCGATCTGGTAAAACGGTGTTTCAAGCTTCAATATCTCATTGATCTTCTCTTTTTCAGAGTGTCCTATCACTCCAAAAACTTTCTGTTCTTCAAAAAGAGACTCCCCTTTGGAATGGGAACCGCATCCTGCCAGTATCACTTTCACACCTGGATTTTTACGTTTGATCGATGCGATATAATTACGTACCGAAGAATCCGCCCCATTGGTAACAGTACACGAGTTAACAACGACAATATCACTGTTCAGTTCGTCTTCAGTCCATTCAAACTCTCTGAGTTTGGAGATCATGACCTGTGTATCAAACTGATTTGTACGGCATCCAAATGTTTTAAAATAGACTTTTTTAGTGTTCTGCATCCTCTGCCTCTTCCAAATGTGCTACATGTGTTTGCCCACCTGCCAACGGTTTACGTACATCTTTATCCATATAGATAGATTGTGTAGGATAGGCAAGAAAGATATCCTCTTCTTCTTGTAATCGTGTAATGATCTCTACCGAGATCGTACTTCTAAGCGTTAAGGTCGCAAATGCATTGGTCATATACCATACACTGATCTTGATACCATTGGGATCGATAAAAGCATAGATACGCGGTTCTACGTTGGTATTCTTCATACTGTAACTGCTTCTAAGCTTATTGAGCTGTTTTCTGGTAATATCGGTATATCCTTTAGAATATTTCCTTGCCACTTCTTTGGCGATCGATTGGGCCTTGTGGATATTGGAATCAAAGGTAATAAGAAGGTCGATCCCGTCCCACACGGTTTTTAGCCCTGCATGCGAATAGTTGGCGATCATATCGGTAAAGATAAAGTTATTGGGAATAAAAACGATACGCCCTGCTCTTCTGTTTTGCATCTGCGTTGTAAGCGTAACATCTTCATGCAAGGTCATTTTCAACAATGATATATCAACGATATCACCAACGTATTCCACATTCCCCCTTACAAACTTGACCCTGTCACCTACATGTACGGAGCCTCCCAAAATGATCGTCAGCCAACCCATTAATGACATAAACCATTCCTTCATTGCGATGGCGATACCAGCAGATGCAAATCCTAAAATGGTGACAAGATAGGTTACATTTTCAATATATGCAAATAAAAGGACTAGTATCAGCAGCGTCACAAAAGTAATATTGAGTGCTTTGTTGATCGTATAAAATTTTTCATTGTCAGACATATATTTTCGTACAAAATATTTTGACACTAAAAGCAAAATGATAAATACCAATATGATGGCACCGATATTCACCATTTTGTTCATTTCCCTATTAATGTCATTTTTCAAATTGAGTTTGATCTCATCAATCTTTTTGGTATAGACATTTTTAGTCGTTTTAAAGATCTCCATTACGGACTCAAATGTTTTGATCTGTTCATCAATATCCGAATAAGAAGCATGATAGGTTTTATTTTCCGGATCAAGCACCAACAGTTCTTTTAGAAGGTTCTGTTTTTTATGAAGATTATTCAATACACGTTCTAGCGATTCGTATTTGCTCTCATATGCAATCTGGTCAGAGTGTAATTTTTCCCGGTAGGAATAGGCCGCAATGATCGCCAAAGGATTTCCGACACTAGGTACATCTTCTATCTTGGGAGGAGTGAGAAATTTCTTAAAAGGATCGGTTTCATACTCTTTAAGCAGCTGCAGTTTGCCAACTATGGTTGAACTGTTTTGTTTATACTCCTGTAACTTCTGTACTTCTTTTTTTGTCAGTCTTTTTCTTTTTTCAAGTAGCGCAATCTGAATATCCGACTCTCTTTTTTGACTGACAAGCCCTTTATAGGTATGATAGTTGCTATATATCTTGAACCAGATATTGTTTTCCAACAACTCGTTTTCAAGAAGTTCTTTTTGATCCAAAAGCTGCTTTATCTTTTGTTGAGAACGCTCATTATCATTCTCTTCTTCCTGCAGCATCGTTTGGGTCTGATTGATATCCGTTACATTGTTCTCTGCGAACAATAACGTTCCTGCTATCAAAAATAGAATTGCAAGAACTCTCATCATGCAGTCGCTCCAAATCTTTTCAATACTTTTTTAACGATCGTTTCATCTGCATCAGAAACGATTTTAAAATCTCCTATGCCATAGGGCAAAATAAACTTGATACGCCCTTTGGCACTTTTTTTATCTAAGAAGAAATGATCATAAAAATCATCGACATTTTTGATCGCATAACCAGTCGGCAAAGAAAATTTTTCAAGCAAGGATTTGATCCTGTCTGCATCTTCTTGCCTCACAAGGCCTAACTCTACAGCCAGCATATTTGCCATTACCATCCCTATGGCAACCGCTTCACCGTGAAGATAGCTCTTATAGTGGGTTTCATTTTCTACGACATGCCCGAATGTATGGCCATAGTTCAATACCGCCCTGATCCCGGCTTCTTTTTCGTCCTGATTGACAACCCATGCTTTAAGTGTAACGCTTTTGGCGATAGCCTCTTTGAGTGCCTCTTCATTTGAAAGATCGGCTTGTTCCAAAAATTCAAAATAATCCTTATCAAACATCACGGCCATCTTGATGATCTCTGCTACACCTGCAGCAAATTCACGAGGAGGAAGTGTCTTTAAAAACTTTGGATCGATATAAACCGCTTTAGGCTGGTAAAAAGCACCGATAAGGTTTTTGCCGTAAGCATTATTGACCCCGGTTTTACCTCCAACACTGGCATCCACCTGACTCAGAAGAGTCGTAGGTATCTGGATAAAATCGATTCCTCGTTGATAAAGGCTTGCCGTAAATCCTGTCATGTCACCGATAACCCCGCCCCCAAATGCGATCAAAAGCGATTTGCGGTCAAGCTTGTAATCAAAAAGTTTATTGAGTATCTTCTCAACTGTCTCAAGCGTCTTAAACTCTTCACCATCGGGTATAGTCACTACATGAAGTTCAGGGGCACTGATATGCGAAAGAAGCGTTTCCAAATGATATCCTGCGACTGTAGGATTGGTCACAATAACCACTTTCGTATCAAAAGTAAGATGCCCTAATGCATCAATCGTAATATTATATTTTGTATTTTGCGTATGAACCAGCTCGATAGGGACTACCATCAGAAAATAAACCTTTTATAAAATCATAGATAATGGTTTCTATTTTATCTAAATTGTGGTTAATCTTTGGTTTTACTACGCTATCTTGAAACCCCTCATATCTATCCCTCACTTGACTCATACGGCACAAGCAGTTTTGGATGCCTTTGGGAAATCAATAAGAAATCCCTTGTTTTGGTAGATAAAAAGTCAAAGAACCCTCTTTGTGTCAACTCTTTTTCAAACGGAGCGATCTGAAGTATCTCTTTGCGTTTCTCCATCTCCCTGATAGGATTGGACATTTTTTGCTCTATATTGATCTCCGTATTGAATAGTTGTGCCAGTGTTTCATAATGTTCATTAATCATCTGATGACTCTCAAAATTTCCTTCTGGGTCAAAATCGGCAAGCGTCAGTTTCAAACCGAGTTTTTCCGAAACATCAAAAGCAGTCGAAGAGATCGATTCCATCTGTTCCTTTTCACTCATCAATACCAAAACTTCTTTGATGTTATAGATCTGTTTTTCTCCAAATAGATATACTAGCTTTTTTAGATGATAAAATACAGATTTGATTTCCGATGATTCAAATGTACGTGTACTATTAAGGATCAATCCGACATCATGATGGGCTACATCATGTTCCACAAGTGATTTGATATCATTCTCTTCATACCCTACCATGATCGTCACTTTGGAGGATTCATACTGTTTCAATGCATCGATCAGCCCAAAGTTGTTTGGGAAAATGATACGAACATAGAGGGACTTATCCTCCAGTTCGTTCATCAGATAGATACTCTCCTGTAAATATAGCATTGCATTTTCCTCATCCACCCTAAAATCCAAGAGCAAATAGAGATTTTTACCGAATGGTTCAGGGAACAGCCCTATTCGTTTATTGATCATCTTATATACGCCATCAAGGACAATTGGTTTTCCAAGCACAAGCAACGTATCATTGGGACGGATCATTGTTGCATGCGTAGGCAATATCTGTCTTTCATGCCTATAAATAGCAGCGATCTTCCACTTGCGCTGAACGATAGAACCCACATGTCTATAGGCATAGGCGCTACCGAAGGGAACCAATATTTCCATGATCTCTCCGCGTCCCAATCCTACGTTTTGTGCTACGACAGGTACGTTTGGCAAATGATCATAAAGATGTGCGGCAATAAGTTCCTCACTATACACGATCATAATGTTCTCTTCATCCTTGGCTATCTCTTCATCATCCCATGGATTAAGCAGTACGATACGTATTTTTGGATCGATCAAACGAATATTCTTCAGTGCATACTGTGCATCTTCCAATGTCTCCATGATGATGAAAACCAGACTGTATTTGACCTCTTCCAAGATATGGTTCATCTTGGAAAAGCTAGTTGGGTCAGCGTGGATAGAGGTGATATTTTTACCCATTTTTTTCGGTAAGCTTCCGGCTTTATAGCACGCTACATAATATTTATTATCAGCAACCCTTTTACGGCTTACCCAATCGATAAAATGTTTGGCGATACTGCCTTCGGCTAAAATCAGTATATTCTTCATCCCTGTCTTTCCTATGCACAGTTGTAACCAAAAAAGCGATACAATAATGGCATTAATTTGGGAGATATTATAACACAATGCGATTTCAGATA
This sequence comes from Campylobacterales bacterium, assembly GCA_014763895.1. Lineage (GTDB taxonomy): Bacteria > Campylobacterota > Campylobacteria > Campylobacterales > Sulfurovaceae > Sulfurovum. The sequence goes on along the minus strand of JACXUM010000017.1, from coordinate 41,435 downwards.
GATAAAACCGACGGCAAAGCAAGAACTTGCACCATCCAGACTGCCCATTCTACGATCCAAACACCAGTCTTTATGCCTGTAGGAACAGTAGGCGCTGTCAAGGCCCTGGATGCAACCGATCTTCAAACATTTTTAACACCCCAGATCATCCTGGGGAATACCTATCACCTCTATCTTAGACCCGGTGACGAGATCGTTTCCCAAATGGGAAAACTGCACGGTTTTACAAAATTTCCCAAAAGTTTTTTGACCGACAGTGGCGGATTCCAGGCCTTTTCTCTTTCGGACAATGTCAAAATTGATGAAAACGGGATTACTTTTAGAAGCCATATCGATGGCAGCAAACACTACTTCACCCCTAAAAAAGTGCTCGATATCCAATACAATCTTGGATCAGATATCATGATGATTCTTGATGACCTGGTAGCTCTTCCGGCAACTCAGGAACGTATCAAAGCCTCTATTGAACGTACCACACGATGGGCAGAAGAATCCATCATTTACCATAGGGAAAACCAAAAAAAAGGTATCGGAACCGAACAGAACATTTTTGCCATTATCCAAGGAGGCACAGATAAAGCCTTTAGAGAAAAATCGGCCAAAGAGCTTTGTGCTCTTGATTATGACGGCTTTGCTATCGGAGGGTTGAGTGTCGGTGAAGCCAACCAGGAAATGTACGACACGGTCGAATGGACAACACAGTTCATGCCCCAAAACAAACCGCGTTATCTCATGGGTGTAGGCACACCCGAAGATCTTGTGGAAAATGTATACAGAGGCGTGGATATGTTTGATTGCGTGATGCCAACACGCAATGCCAGAAACGGTACCCTCTTTACCTCATTTGGAAAAATAAATATCAAAGCATCCCAATTTACGACCGATGAATCACCTATCGACCCAGAATGCAGCTGTATGGTCTGCAAAACCTATTCCCGTGCTTACCTGCGCCATCTTTTCAGGGCAAGAGAGATCACCTATTTCAGACTGGCTACGATTCACAATCTCTACTACTATCTTGATCTCATGAGACAGATGAGAGAAGCCATTACGGAGGGACATTTTGAAGAGTTTAGAAATGAATTCTATGCTAAACGAAATACCAATAGCTAGTTATAAATATATGTCAATTTGACATAAAATCATCTTTCTGCTAGTCTAAAACTATACTATTTTCAAAAAAGGAATAGAGATGGAAGGCAAAATGCAAGTCAGCTACAAAATGCTCTGTGAAGACGATTTTTACCAACAGGTTGATCTTCAAGAGATATTATCCAATGAAAAAGTTCTTAAAACCATCAAGAGTGAATTTGCCAAAGGGATGCGGAATATCTCTCTTGTTTGCAATGATACAGCTAAAATTGAGCTCATGAGCGAAAAAGATGTCTATACATTGGAAGTAGATAAGAGAGATTTTGCCGATCTCATCGAACTGGCTGAAGAAGATGCACGAACTCATAAACGCATTAAAAAAGGATGCAACGGTATCGAACTGGTCGATTTTGTAACACTGTAGCCGCCAAGATACATTTTAAAATTAAATAATATTATATCTTATAGGGCACTTTGGCACTAGGTGTATCCTTCGCCGTATATTGAAGGTGTGCATCCTGATCGTCAAAAAAGATATCTGCCCCAAAAGCCTTGACCACTTCATACTTTTGTACCCCGCCTTGAAAAAATGCCTCATCCACACGTACACCCCATGCATCCAAGGTCCGTAAAACCCTCTCATGGGTTGAAAAATTTCGTGCCGTGATCAAAGCCGTCCTTATCGGAGAACGTTCCATCGGAAACCTGTCCTGAATGCTTGAGACAACTTTAAGAAATTTAAAAAATGGACCTTTACTTAGCGGTTGTTTGGCATTTTGGCGTTCATGTTCCAAAAACGATTCAAGCCCTTGTTCCTGGTAAATCTTTTCACTTTCATCTCCAAAGATAACCGCATCCCCATCAAATGCTATTTTTACCATGGTTGAATCATTCTGGTTAACTGGGGTATGTGGCAAGATCGTAGCTGCAGCAACACCGCTATTGACCGCATCTTGTACATCTTCACTGTGTGCTGAAAGAAAAAGGTCCACTTTGAAAGCTTCCAAATATCTAGCCACCGGAGTGCCGGCAGTCCAACCTGTCCGTTCTATATCAAGTTTGTAATGCTCAATAGAACGTCCAATACGAAGCCCAGTTGCGGCATTATTACGCGATAGGATGATCACTTCGATCAATTTATCATCAAACTGTTTATTGATAGATAGAAAATTTTTTATAAAACGGTAAGCTGTACCAACTTGCAAAGGTTCGTTCTCATGGGATAATTGATAGTCATAATAGGCTTCCAAACCTTTTTCATTAAAAATCTGATTCTCCTTCTCTAGATCAAATAACGCCCTTGATGAGATAGCAATTACCAATTTATCTTTTAGATCATACGCCACGCAACAGAACCTTATTCATCAGTGAACATTTCTTTTGGAAGTGCATTAAGCCTCTTTGTCATCCGATTAAAAGTATCATCTATCTGGGAAGTCAGGTCTTTAAGATTCGCATAATATGCTAGTGCCCTATCTTTCTGGGCACCAGCCATTTTCGGTATTTTTTTTCCAAACATTTTGGTAATAAGAGACTGATGCTTATGAATATGTTCATTCGCCAGATGACAAACCTTTTCACTCTCTTCATGCCATTCTTCATGGAGTGCATTGAGCCTCTTAATAGTCTCATCACCAAAAAGTTTAAGCAATACATCTTTGCGTTCACCTAACCATTTATCCAAAGCGCAGTCTGCAAGCTTGACACATGAAGTAGACACATCCCCGGCAATACCTTTGATCGCAAATTCTAATGTTTTTAGCCTGTTATCATGATGGGTATGAAATCCCTTCAGTTCTTCAAGAAGTTTTTCTTTGGTCATTCGCTTCCTCCATATTTTAATTTATTTTACCGATAATCTTTTAAATTCAATATGAAATTGTGATAGAATAAAAAAATTATAAATGAGGGGGAAAGAGAAAATGCAAAAACCGACACCGAAAAATGAAGAGATCATATTGGATCCAAAACGGTATATTGTAAGCAAAACGGATGAAAAAGGAGTTATTACCTATGGTAATGATTATTTTGTCGAGATTTCAGGTTATAAAGAATCTGAGCTGATTGGACAGCCACATAATATGATACGTCATCCGGATATGCCCAGGGTCGTATTTAAACTGATGTGGGATCGTATTCAAAATGGACAACCGATCATGGCTTTGGTCAAAAATATGGCAAAAGACGGAAGATATTATTGGGTCGTTACGGAATTTGAATCAAAAAGGGACAAATTAACCAATAAGATCATAAGTTACACTGCATTTAGGAAAGCTGCTCCAAGAGATGCTATCAAAGCAATTGAGCCTGTCTATGCAAAACTTAGAGAGATCGAAGCACAGTCAGGTATGGAAGGTGCACAAAATTATCTTTTAGGATTTTTGGAAGACAAAGGTCTATCCTATGATGAATATATTAATCAACTGGTAGGGAACAAAGGATTATTCAAGATATTCTTTGCAGCAATGAAAAAACTTTTCGGATAAGCTATCATTTAAATCATTTTCTCTAAAAAGGAGTTCTTATGAGTTTTGGAAACATTATCTTACTGATCATTGCAGGTATCGGTATTTATCTGGTATTGATCTACAACAAATTTATTTCGTTAAGAGCAGGGATTGATGCATCATGGTCTGATATCGATGTACAGCTCAAACGACGTTTTGATCTGATCCCTGCCCTGGTAGATACTGTCAAAGGCTATAAGGATTATGAAGCCGGAACACTTGAAAAGGTCATTCTGGCCCGTCAACAGGGACTAAGCGCTTCAACAATCGATGAGAAATCTGCAGCCGCAAATATACTTTCCGGTGCGTTGGGCAAACTTTTTGCCCTTGCTGAAGCCTATCCTGATCTTAAAGCCAATACCAACTTTTTGCATCTGCAAAATGAGCTTTCATCGATTGAAGATGCGATCCAAAACGCCAGGCGCTATTACAATGCCATCGTCAGAGACTATAATGCCAAATTAGAGTCTTTCCCGGATCTTTTCGTGGCACAAAAGTTTCAGTTTAAGCCAAGAGAGTATTTTGAACTGGATGAAAGTGAGGCTGCTGAAGTCAAAAAAATGCCAAAAATAAATTTTTAATCTTTTTCCCATGAAAAAGCTTTTTTTAGCCGCCCTGTTCATCATTGGATGGAGCGTATATGCTCATGCAGAAAAGATCAATCGTTATGATATAGATATCACCGTAGAACAAAGCGGTGAGCTTGTTGTCAAGGAAACCATCGTTTACGATTTTGAGCAACTGCAAAAACACGGTATTTTCCGTGATATTCCATATCTGGTTGTAGGTAAAGGCCGTCCTAAAGATATCGGTCTATATGATTTTTCTGTAATGATGGACGGTTATCCAACTCAATGGCAACAGTCCACCATGGCTTCAACCAATGCCGGCGATGTCATACGACTTAAAATAGGTTCAGCTTCATCCTATGTATATGGAGAACACACCTATATGATCACTTACCATGTCCAAAAAGGGGTGCTTCCGGCATCTGGGAATGAAAAAAATGATGCCATAAGATGGAACATCATAGGTACAGGATGGGCAATTCCTATTTACAATATTAAAGCCCATATACATCTTCCATCATCCCTTTCTCAAAACATCGTTTCACTCTCAACATTCACGGGTGCATATGGAATAATGACTTCATCGGCTTCAACGCAGTGGCTTGATCCAAGGACATTACAGATCACTCTTGCACAGCTACAACCGCATGAGGGATTGACCGCTGAACTGACTTATCCGGCTTATCTGTTGGATCAACACGGTTTGGACAATGTCAAAGAGACGTTTGCCGATTGGATACTGGATCATTGGCATTGGGGTGCATTGATCGGATTTTTAATCAAAAGTATCTGCTTTCCAACGTTCTCTTTAGCTCAGGTCAGACATTTTCTTTTTCAAAAGGATCATCTGCCAAAGCACAGGCACTCCAAGATGGATTTGCCAAAATCAATGAACAGCTTTATACATGGATAGTCAGCGCTGGGTACATGAGTGAAAATCCACAAAGAGTACGAAAATCTTTTTTAGTCAAAAGCATTTTCTTTCTACTCCCTGTACTGGGGCTGGCTCTCTATTCACTCTCTACCAAATACGGTCCTGATATCCTTTTTGCATTATTGTTTCCTTTGATATTCGGGTCTGTTGGTATCGGTGTGATGATCGGCAATAAAACGTGGTCTTCTAAACTATTTGGAATCATCTTTGCATCAAGCGGGATGATTCCCGTGATAGGAATCATGAACTCCAAATTGGGTGCTTTAGAACTTCTATCCGGTCCTTTTAGTGTTATTTTGATCCTCATTTTTATAATGGTCTATGTGTATAAGAAAATAGGAAAATATACACCCGAAGGTGCCCGTACTCGTACACATTTGCTAGGTTTGGAGATGTTCATTAAGCGGGTCAAGCAGGATGAGATCAAACGAAGGCTTGAAGAAGATCCTTTGTATCTGGACAAGATGCTTCCTTATGCCGTTTTGTTCAAAGAGACAAAACACTGGCTTTCATTCTATAAACTTTTACAGGTGAGTACACCATACTGGTACAATGGCAATATCGATAATCTGAACCATTTTTCTTCCTTCGTGCACAGTGCAGCTACACCACCTTCATCCAGTGGTGGCAGCGGATTTTCGGGGGGTGGAGGATTCTCCGGCGGAGGTGGCGGAGGTGGAGGTGGAGGCTCCTGGTAGCCCTATTCCACTCTTTTTGAAAAGATATGTCAATTTGACATTTTTTCAAAACTTCTCTTCTCTAAACAGTAAACTCTTCATATATTTATCTTCAAACTTCACACTAAAGGTTTGTTATGTATCAGGCTAAAAAAGAAAAACTCTACATCAGTGATCTTATCCATGATCCCGCAATGCCCTATCCGGCCTACTATACGCTAAGTACTTCCTTGCATCAAAACGAGATGTTGCACGCTGCACTGATGGCCTTACATAGTTTTGATCTATCAGATTATCAAAAAGCAAAAAACCATCAAGAAATTTTCAATATGCTGCATAGCGGCTCTTTCCCCATCTTTAAAGAAAAGTATGTATCGGATATTTTGGCAACAAAATGATGTATCTTGAAAGCAACGGATGGAAAGCTCTATCGGCGACTCAAGAGATTTTCAAACTGGGAAATTGGCTTGTTTGTAAATAATTTGCAATAATTACAATTATTATTTCAAAAATTAAGACAAATTTTATCTTAATTAGGTATACTTGCATTATGTCTTAGGTGTCGAAGATAATTTTTTATTCTTCCTCCTTTTAAAAAAATTTCATTTGTTAACTCAACTACCGACGTAAACAATTCCCTCCCACCAAGCGGCACCTAAGATATAAAATCCCTCAAACAAGCCGAAAACCTCCATTTAAAAACCACTTATTGCAATTGGATGGCATATCGTCTTTTATGATCATTATTCAAAACTAATTGTTTATACCTATAATGTCCCGGACATCAGCGGTATGACTGACTCTTTTAAAGTTCGTGGCATCATGGGGTGGAGGGATCCCTAAAGATGTGGTAGATGGGGGCATCTCCACAAGCATTGATGGATCGATTAAAAAACTGGTTGATGCGGGTTATTCAAAGGTGCTGGCTCGCATTCTGACGATGGGAGGCTGCCATCAGGATGAAACAGACTATCTGCTTGAAAATACCCACAACAATATGAAGACGATCTGACGAATGGAAAGTTGACCCCGGAAGCATACGACTTTTACAAAGAGCTGCTGCAAGAGAGTAACGATCCGGATGATCTTGATTATGATGAGTATGAAATTCTCCGTGTGATTAGAACTACCGATTATTAATAAAGGTAAGCGAAGAAAACAACTCAAAAAATATGAAAGTGTTCCTCAAAGCAGAATCATAGATTCTGCTCAATAGAAGTCTGAATATCGGTAAATAACTTAACTCACCTGCGTCGTGATCTCGCCATTCTCTACATCAAAAAGGACAGATGAGCCTTCAACGACCTTGTCTTCTAGGATCAACTCGGCAAGTGTGTCTTCTACCACCTCATAGAGTGCACGCTTGAGCGGTCTTGCGCCGTATACCGGGTCAAACCCTGCTTCAGCGATATACTCTTTTGCAGCCGGTGTAAGCGTGATTTTGATATTACGTTCACGCAATTTTTTCTGGATACTCTTGAAGAGAATATCCACAATGTTGGTGATCGCCGCTTTATCGAGCGGGTTAAAGATCACGATATCATCCAGACGGTTCAAAAACTCCGGCTTAAAGTGAAGTTTCAACTCATCATTGACCGCTTTTCTTCTGTCCTCAGGATCTTTAAACTCCATGATCTTGCCTGAAGCGATGTTGGACGTCATGATGATAATGGTGTTCTTAAAGTCGACTGTCACCCCTTTGTTATCCGTCAAACGTCCGTCATCGAGTACCTGCAACAGGGTATTGAAGACATCGGGATGGGCTTTTTCGATCTCATCGAAGAGTACGACACTGTACGGCTTTCTTCTCACCGCTTCGGTAAGCTGTCCGCCTTCCTCGTATCCGACATATCCCGGAGGGGCACCGACCAGACGGCTGGCTGCATGTTTCTCCATATATTCGCTCATGTCGATACGGATCAGCGATTTTTCCGTATCAAAGAGGAATTTTGCCAATGTTTTGGCAACCTGTGTTTTACCTACACCTGTTGGCCCCAGAAACATGAAACTGCCTATCGGTCGGTTCACATCGCTGAGTCCTGCTTTGTTACGTTTGATGGCTCTTGCCACAGCTTTGAGCGCATCTTCCTGCCCTACTACCTCTTCTTTGAGCACCTCTTCGATATGGAGGATCTTCTCTTTTTCGCTTTGAAGCATTTTGCTTACAGGGATACCCGTCCATCTGCTGATGATACTTGCGATCATCTCTTCATCTACAGAGTTTTTAAGCAGTGTTCCCTCCTGCATCATCTGCTGCCATTTAGCCTCAAGCGAAGAAAGTTCACTGTTCTTTGCAGGGATTTGTCCGTACTCGATCTCAGCAGCTTTATTGAAATCCCCTTCTCTTTTGACCTGTTCAGCCTGAACTTTAAGCGATTCGATCGTTGACTTTACCACTGAAATCTGACTGAAAACAGATTTTTCATTTTCAAACTGGCTTTGCAATGAACGTTTCTTCTCTTCAATATCTGCGAGTTCTTTCTCTATCTCTACCAAACGTACGGTATTTTTCTCGCTCTCTTCCATCTTGAGCGCTTCTTTTTCTACCTGAAGTGTTGAGATCTCACGTTTGGCTTTAGCAAGGTCAGTCGGTTCGCTTTCGATCTGCATCTTCAGTTCTGCTGCGGCTTCATCGATCAGGTCAATGGCCTTATCCGGCAAGAATCTATCCGTAATGTAACGATCTGAAAGCTTGGCTGCTGCCACCAATGCTCCATCCGTAATCGTAACATTATGATGCATCTCGAGACGCTCTTTGATCCCTCTAAGGATCTGCAATGCTTCATTGATCGAAGGTTCATCGACCTTGACCGGCTGGAAACGTCTCTGCAGTGCCGCATCCTTTTCAAAATATTTGCGGTACTCTTTAAGCGTTGTAGCACCTATGGTATGCAATTCGCCTCTTGCAAGTGCCGGTTTGAGGATATTTGCGGCATCCATGCTTCCTTCGCTAGCCCCTGCTCCGACGATCGTATGGATCTCATCGATAAAGAGAATGATATTGCCTGCACTCTTTACTTCATCAACCACCGCTTTAAGTCTGTCCTCGAACTCACCACGATACTTCGCTCCGGCGATTAGTCTGCTCATATCCAAAGAGATCACTTTCATATTTTGTAAACTGAGCGGTACCTCTTTATTGACGATTCGTTGTGCCAATCCTTCTACGATAGCAGTTTTACCGGTTCCGGGTTCCCCTATCAGGATAGGGTTGTTCTTTGTCTTGCGGATTAGGATCTGCATTGCACGCTGGATCTCTTCATCTCTTCCTATGACAGGATCAAGCTCTCCATCCAACGCTTTTTTGTTCAGATCGATGCCATACTGCGAAAGTGCTTCCAGTGTTTCATCGGCACTCTGTGAATCGATCTGCTTTCCGCCCCTGATAGCTTCCAATGTCTTTTTAAACTCAGAAACATCAAGATATTTCCCTACTACACCTTTTATAAAAGGTTCATTGGCATTGGCGATCAGCCATGAATCTACAGCAAGGAACTGGTCGCCGTTTGCAGTCATTACCCCTTCGGCATTCTGCAATGAACGTACAAGGTTTTGTGAAAGCCTGATATTCTCTTTCGTCACTGACGATACCGTCGGCAGTTTAGTTGAAGCGCTCTTTGCTTCCAGTTCGATGGCAGCTTTATCCACATTCATTTTATTGAGTGCCTGATGCAGGATCGAACCGCTGTTGGTCAATAATGCCCAAATAAGATGGATCGGTTCTACTTCTTGATTTTTATTATGCAATGCAAGTGACACTCCTGATTCGATCGCACTTGTCATCTGATGAGTCAATTTTTCTAATATATTCTTCATGCTTCACCTCATTTTTAATATTTGAATTTATTATACAACTTTAGTCAATCCATGTCAAGTTTCTTTCATATGTTTGTATAAACAAAGTATTTTTTTGATTTTATACTGACATAAAACTCTACATTCACAAAAAAGAAGCCTACTCTTAGATATTTTTAACTAAAATATGGCTTATAATTTTACCTCAGTAATGCATGACACAGGAACAATAAAAGAATGATAAAGAAAAGTAAAAAACTCATAGCAATGGGCTTGCTTTCAACCATAGCGGCTGCTTATCTTTTCGGTAATTTCGCTGAGGCAAAGACAAACAAAAACCAATCGACGGCAAAAGACAAACTTGAAGCTTATATAAAATTCACTCAAATTCTAAATGTCATCGAACAGCAATATGTTGATGATGTCAATACTTCTGCTCTTATTGATAAGGCACTAAAAGGCCTTATGACCAATCTTGATGCCCATTCTGCCTATATGGATGCCAAAGACTACAAAGACCTGAATGTGCAGACCAAAGGTGAATTCGGCGGCCTTGGGATCTCTGTTGGGATGAAAGAAGGCGCTTTGACCGTCATCGCACCGCTTGATGGTACACCAGCTTTCAAAGCGGGTGTCAAAGCTGGAGACATTATCCTCAAGATCAACGATAAAGCGACACTAGGAATGAATATCGATGAAGCGGTCAAGCTGATGAGAGGAAAGCCCGGAACAGATATCCAACTGACATTGATCAGGGAAAAAGAACCAAAACCTGTCATCGTACAAATGAAAAGGGCTATCATCCAAATCCAGTCGGTTTATGCTAAAAACATTGAAACAGATGATCAAGTACTTTATCTTGGTATCACCTCTTTTGACCAAAAAGTTGTTGATAATGTCAAAAAGGCGATCAAAGATCATCCGAAAACAGAAGGGATCATACTAGATCTTAGAAATAATCCTGGTGGATTACTTGATCAAGCTGTCGGGCTGGTTGATCTTTTTGTCGATAAAGGCGTGATCGTTTCACAAAAAGGCAAAACGAAAGAAGAGAACATTTCTTATGAAGCCAATAAAGAGAATACGGATACCACGACCCCTATTGTTGTGATCGTAAATGGAGGAAGTGCAAGTGCGAGTGAGATTGTCAGCGGTGCGCTTCAGGATTTCAAACGTTCTGTGACTGTCGGTGAAAATACCTTTGGGAAAGGTTCTGTACAAATTGTGCTGCCTGTCGGTAAAGATGAAGCATTGAAACTGACCGTTGCCCGTTACTATCTGCCAAGCGGCCGTACCATACAGGCCGTAGGGGTCAAACCGGACATTATCGTTCATTTTGGCAAAATTGAGAAAGATGACAGTGAAGCACTTCTTAAAGAGAGTGAGCTTAAAAAACATTTGACAAGTGAACTTGAAAAGATCGAACCGTCCAAATCCAAAAATACGAATGCATCGTCTCAAGAAAACAATGAAACAAAGGCAGATCCTACACTCATTACGGAAGAACAACTTTATAATGATGCTCAGCTCAAAAGCAGCGTTGATATCCTCAAAGCATTAATCATCACAAACAAAGGGAAAAAATAATGACAACTGCAATGAAAAAAACACTTGTTTACGAAGGTAAGGCAAAAAAAATCTGGTCAACTGATGACGAGGGGCTTTATATCTCCGAGTTCAAAGATGAATTGACCGCTTTCAACGGGCAAAAAAAAGCCACCGAAGAAGGAAAAGGTGCACTGAATAACAAAATCTCTACAGAGCTTTTCAAATATCTCAATAAAAAAGGTATTTCAACCCATTTTGTTGATATGATCGATGACAACCATATGCTCCATAAAAAAGCGAAAGTTATTTTGATCGAAGTTATCGTGAGAAATATCGCAACAGGCAGTTTAAGCAGAAACCTTGGAATTGAGGATGGGAAAGTGCTTCCGTTTACATTGGTAGAATTTGACTACAAAAACGATGCATTGGGAGATCCAAAACTGAATGACCAGCATTGTTTGATCCTTGAACTTGTCAATGATAGTTCTGAACTGGAATATATCCGCTATATGGCAAGAAGAATCAATGTACTTCTTAAAGAGTTCTATGCACAAAAAAATCTCACACTGGTAGATTTCAAACTTGAATTCGGGCGTGATATTGACGGAAATATCATCCTTATCGATGAGCTAAGCCCGGACAACTTCAGGCTATGGGACAGCACCAGCGGTGAGAAGATGGATAAAGATAGATTTAGACAGGGGCTTGGTGGATTGAAAGTCGCTTATGAAGAAGTATTGAACAGAATACTTGGCAGCAAATAATCATTAAATCAAAATAGAGGAAAAAAGATGAAAGCAATTGTAAACGTATTTTTGAAAGAAGGTGTACTTGACCCACAAGGAAAAGCAGTCAACCATGCACTTGCTACACTGGGATTTGGGGATGTTAAAGATGTCCGTGTCGGTAAACAGATTGTTCTTGAATTGACAACAACAGATAAAGCAAAAGCTGAAGCTGAAGTTAAAGAGATGTGCGAAACACTGCTGGCTAATACTGTTATTGAAGATTACAACATCGAGATTGCATAATGAAAGTTGCTGTACTAAGATTTCCCGGAACCAATTGTGAGTTTGATACCCGATATGCATTTGAAAAATTGGGACATACAGCCGAGCTTGTATGGCATGAAGATACGACATTACCTGAGAATATCGATCTAGTCGTAGTTCCCGGAGGATTTTCTTACGGAGATTATCTACGTTCAGGCTCTATAGCAAGATTTTCCCCTATCATGCAGGCAGTTAAAGCCTATGCTCAAGAGGGTGGAAAAGTATTGGGTATCTGTAATGGTTTCCAAATCTTGACTGAAGCAGGACTTTTGCCAGGTGCACTTAAACGCAATAACAACCTGCACTTTATCTCAAAATATCAAACACTTTGTGTGATCAACAATGATAATACATTTTTGAACCAATGCAAAAAAGGTGAAGTACTTAACATTCCTATTGCCCATGCTGACGGAAACTACTATATCGATGAAGCCGAATTGAAAGAGCTTGAAGAGAACGGTCAAGTACTACTTCGATACTCAGATGCACAAGGAAATCCTGTCGTAGTGAATGGGTCAGTAACTTCTATTGCAGGTGTATGCAATAAAACTAAAAATGTATTTGGCTTGATGCCGCATCCGGAACGTGCACTTGAGGCGATCCTGGGTTCTGAAGACGGTATAAAAATGCTTAAAGGTTTTGAATCCTAATGTCTATCTTTCGCTTTTTTGCATTGATATGGACAGTTTTGTCTATAATGACCGCGCTACTCAATGCACAAAGCGAGTTTAAATACAGTTATATCCCTAAAAAAGTCTATTCAAACCAGGTCTTTCCTGTCACAGTCATGGCTGTGAGTGAAGATGGGTCACCAACTCCTAAATTCACCTTTGCAACAGACAGCAAAGTACAACCGTTATTTAAAGATCCTCTTATAGTCAAAAATGGAATGGATGGTTTCTATACATTCTATTTTAAAGCACAAAATTCTGATATCCGTATTCCAGCATTGATGATCATTTCCCAATCTCATCAAGATACATTGGATGCGAAAGTCATTCCTCTTGAAACACTTCCGAAAAGAGAGGATTTTTCAAATGTACTTGCTGCTGACATGAAGATTAAGAACAATCAAGTTTCAAATTATGATGAAAACCATTATTTACTTACACTTTCCATTGAAGCCTACGAAGCAAACCTGGAAGATATGCAACTCAAAAAAGTAGTAGAAGATGGTATTGAAGATCTTAAACGTACACAGGCAAAAGTTGAAACAGGGTACTATGCCGTAATTCCTATCACCCAAAAAGTGCTTACTTTTACCTACTTCAATACGATCAAACAACAGTTTATTTTGTTTAAAATCCCTGTGGAGATCACTGATTCAAGCGTCACTACCCAGTCTGATCTTAACCCCCAGGAAGACAGTTTTGAACAGCTAAAGAAATATGTTCTAATCTTCTTTGTTATTTTTTTCTTGTTAATGTTCATCATTAAAAGAGATTTCTTTTACCTGGTATTTGGTGTGGTAGCATTGATCACTCTCTTAACTTTTTACATTCCTCATAAAAAAGTCTGTATTAAACAAGGGGCATCACTTTATATCTTACCTACACAAACCAGCACAATGAGTACCAAAGTAGATCATGAATTTGAAGCTATATTGCTTGGAGAACGGGGTGAATTTAAAAAAGTGGAATATCAAAAAGGAATCATAGGATGGATCAAAAATGAAGATCTTTGCGAAAATTAGATTTTTCTGGGGAGCGTTTGTCATCGCTTTTGTTGTAGGATTGATCATGATACCTGCCATTGCGCTTTTCAATAAGCACAAAGGCATCATTATGCATAAACTCAACCGTGTGATTCTTTTCTTATTGGGGGCTAAACTCGAGCAGGAAGGAGAGATGGATACGAATGCTGATATGTATATCATGAATCACCAGGGTATCGTAGATATCATTGCCATGGAGGCTTTGCAAACCAATCATCTCAGATGGGTTGCAAAAAAAGAACTCTTCAATATGCCGTGGTTTGGTAATCTATTAAAATTCGGTGATATGATTTCTTTAGATAGAGAAAATAAAGCCGGTTTGGTCAAACTTCTTAAAGACGTGAAAGAATCTACAGAAATTAAAGGAAGGGCTGTTGCCATTTTTCCAGAAGGTACCAGAGCAAAAGGACAAGAACTCCTGCCTTTTAAACAAGGTACAAATATGGTTGCCAAAAAGCTTGATCTCAAAGTTCAACCCGTAGTCATCACGGGAAGCAAACAACTGATCAACGAACATACACAAACCGCTCACAATGCTGTTGTAAGATTTCATTTTCTTCCTACTGTGCATGTCAAAGATACTGGCGACGAATGGTTCAAGGAAGTTCACGAACAAATGCAAAAGGTCATAGATCATGAGCACGCTCACCATCATCGCTGTCGCTAGCGGCGGTGCCGTAGGCGCAACACTTCGTCTGCTGATCAACGGTTTTGTAAACAGACATGTCGAGCATATCCTGCCTTTTGGAACGTTGGCAGTTAATTTGATCGGAAGCTTGATCATCGGGATTCTCTTTGCCTATTTTCATCTAAACAGCTCATTCCCGCCTGCTTTAAAAACATTTCTTGTTACAGGGATACTAGGTGCTCTTACCACATACTCTACATTCGCCATAGAAAGCTTCTTTCTGCTGGATGGCGGACATTATGCCCATGCTTTTGCCAATATGGCACTCAACCTTATAGGTACGATAATGATGGCAGGATTAGGCTATCTAGGCGTGCTCTACTTTACTAAATAAACTACTAAAAAATGTGATAAGGAAAATAATGTCAACCATCTCTCAAGAAATTGAAAAACATATTAGGATTCTAGTAAGACCTTTAAAAGATGAAGAAGGACTTGATGAAGTTCTTAAAGTAAGACTTACTAAAAAAGAGTATAAACTGTTAAAAGCCTGGGCAGCCCAAACACCGGTTGCCCAAATTTGTTCAAAACTAAACCTTGACGAACAAACTTATGGTGAGCTCTCTACAAAATTGATCAAAAAGCTCAACCAAGAGAAGCTTAAACAAGAGCTAATGTTTTAAGCCTCCCTGTTTCCCGAGTTATTGAGCTTCTTTGGCATGCTTCATACAATAACGTGCATGAGGCTCAACCCTTAACCTTTCAGGATCGATCCTATCACCGCTTTTTTCACAGATACCGTAAGTACCGTTTTTGATCTTTGAGAGTGCATGATTCACTTCCTCTAACTCGTGTTGCTGTTGTTTCAAAAGTGCACTATGATGCATACTGTCACTTGATAGGGCTGCCATATCTTCCAAATCATCAATTTCATCTTCTCTTGCAATGGCTTCCATCTCATCTTTTAAGCGGGCAATATTGGACTCCAACTTTTTTTTCATCTCCAACAAACGTTCTTCAAATTCTTTATAATTTAATGTTTCCATACATCCTACCTCTCTTTTTATTCCGGCGTTTCTTCTTTAACTATAGACCATTCACTTAGATCAGAGGGATAATTTTCAAGCTCATTTTGAAATCTATCCCATTCGCTATAGCCTGTATTGAATGCTGCTACATCTGCGGCTGCGAGTTCAGCACTCTCATAGGTATCCAGCATCTCATCCTCGATCCAAAGTTCGTATCTTTTATGAGCGATTTGTCTTATTTCAAAGGTTCCAATTTCGCTATTATAAGTATAGATATGCATTTTTTATCTTCTCCTTTTAATAAACCACCATTTAGTTATTGTATCATAAAAAAAAATGCTTTATCCGAAAAAATATAGTATTGTTTTCAGCGTTTTGCCATCTCAATGACAAGTATATGCGCACTTTGTTTCTTTGTTTGTACAAAGAGATCTTCATCACTCTTTCCTGCATCTCCTGTTTGAAACAATTTATCATTGATCATTGCTTCTCCTTCCATAACTTTAACATAAAGCTGCCTTTGCGATCCCAATCCGAATAATAGGCTTTGATGACTTTCCATCTGCGTTACGTAGATATTGACATCCTGATTGATAGGTATGACTGAGTCTACACCATTTCTCCCCATTAAATGGAGCCATCGGTTCAAACGTTCTTTCTCTCCGTAACGCTTCGTTTTATATCCGGGATTCAAGCCTTTTTGACTGGGAAATATCCATGTCTGTATCAAATGGACCTCTTCTTCCCCTTCGTTTAATTCTGAGTGAGAGATACCTGTGCCTGCACTCATATATTGTATTGTACCTTTTGTAAGTTCTTCTTTATGTCCCATACTGTCCTGATGTGTTAAAGTACCGCGAAGTACATAGGTAAATATCTCCATATCATAATGCGGATGGGTATCAAAACCGCTTTGAGGGGAAATGATATCGTCATTCATCACACGCAGTACACCATAATGTACGTTAAGAGGATTATGATATTCCGCAAAAGAAAAATGGTATCGGCTCTTAAGCCCATCATGTTCTGCAGTATAAAGGGATGCAAACGGGATATGTTTGAACATTTTCTTCTCCTTATCCTAGAGTTTCTTTTTCAAGTTCACTGATATTTTGAATAGTTTGGAGTACCGTATCGGGATTGAGGCTCATAGACTCTATACCCATTTTGACAAGAGCTTCTGCCATTTCAGGATAGTCAGAAGGCCCCTGTCCACAGATCCCGCTATGACGATGATTTCTTTTGGCCCCTTCGACAGCCATCTGGATCATTTTCATCACCCCTTCATCCCGCTCATCGTAATCAAAAGCAACGATCTGACTATCCCTGTCCACTCCTAAAGTCAGTTGTGTCAGGTCATTGCTGCCGATACTAAACCCATCAAAAAGCTCACTGAAAGCATCGATCTGGATCACATTGTTAGGTATCTCGCACATGACATAGACCTTAAGGCCCTTTTCTCCTCGTTTGAGTCCGTACTTTTCCATTGTCTCAAGCACTTTTTTTCCCTCTTGAACGCGCCTGCAAAAAGGGATCATCAAGATCACATTCTCAAATCCCATCTCTTCCCTGACACGCTTCATCGCACGGCATTCCAGAGCAAACCCCTCTTCGTAAGCCGGGTGTGAGTAACGTGATGCCCCTCTGAATCCTATCATAGGATTGGCTTCCTCAAACTCGAAAAACTGCCCACCTAACAATGTAGCATATTCATTGGTCTTAAAATCACTCATTCTGACCACACAAGGTTTGGGATAGACTGATGCCGCGATACTTGCGACCCCTTCTGAAAGTGTTTTAATGAAAAAATCTTCATGATCCTGATACGCAAAGGTGAGATCATGCAGTGATTTTTGCGTTTGTTGATCTGTTTTATCAGGATGTACCAAAGCCATTGGATGGGCTTTGATGGAAGTAGTGATGATGAATTCCATTCTGGCCAATCCTATACCGTCTACAGGCAAGGATGCCAAGGAAAATGCCAGTTCGGGATTGCCCAGATTCATCATGATCTGCGTCTTTGTTTTCGGAAGATCGGACAGATCGATTTGCCGTGCTTCATATTCAAGAATTCCTTCATAGATGATTCCGGTTTCTCCTTCGGCACAACTGACGGTGATCTCTTTTCCATTTTGCAGTATCTCCGTAGCATGATTGGCTCCTACAATCGCAGGAATTCCAAGTTCCCGTGAAACGATAGCTGCATGACAGGTTCTTCCTCCACTGTTTGTCACGATCGCTGAAGCGATCTTCATTACCGGTTCCCAATCCGGACTGGTCGTCTCAGCGACCAGTATCTCTCCCGGCCGGAACTGGTCCAATGCTTCTGGAGCGGATATCTTGCGTACTTTACCTGCTCCGATCTTTGTCCCGACTGCCCTGCCTTTCAATAAAACACGCGAACGCTCCTGCAATTCATATATTTGTAAAATATTGAATTCTTTTCTGGATTCAACCGTTTCGGGTCTGGCCTGAACCATATAGAGTTGGCCGTCTATGCCGTCTTTTGCCCATTCCATGTCCATCGGCTTTTGGGATCCCGCTTTTTGGGAGTAATGTTCTTCCACTTTGACCGCATATTGAGCTAGAGTTATCACATCTTCATCCGTGATACAAAACTTTTTTTGTGCTTCGATCGGAGTTTCGATCGTTTTGGTATACTCTTTTGCAATATTGGCAACATTGATCTTGTCAGAAAAAACCATTTGTATCTTTTTGGCGCCCAAACTTCGTTTCAAAACACTTTTATACCCCTTCGACATTGTCGGTTTATGGACATAAAAACTATCAGGCTCGACACTACCCTGCACGACTGTTTCCCCAAGCCCGTATGCAGCATTGATAAAAACAACATCCTTAAATCCGGTTTCAGGGTCTATGGAGAACATTACCCCGCTTGCCCCCAGATCGCTCCTTACCATTTTCATCACGACAACACTCAAATAGACCTTCATAGGATCAAATCCGTTATCATGTTTATAGTGAAGGGAGCGGTCGGTAAAATTGGAAGCAAGACAGCGTTTATAGGCATCCAAAAGTGCGTCCAATGAACCGATATTCAAATAAGTGTCATTCTGTCCAGCGAATGATGCTTCCGGTGAATCTTCTGCAGTTGCAGAACTTCTTACCGCTAACGTAACATCGTCTCCATACTCGGTTTTTAGCGCTTCATATGCATTGGCGATCTCTTCTTCAATATCTGAAGGCAATGAACATTCCAGCATGATTTCTCTGCAGGCACTGCCTTTTTGCTGCAATGCCGTTACATCATCAAAATCAAGTCTATCAAGCAGATCATTCAATTTTTTCCATGCTTCATTGACATCCAAGATATGTGTATAAGCCTCCGCCGTGATTGCAAAACCGTTTGGGATACGTATGCCATGGGCAGTCAGGTTCTGATACATCTCTCCCAGTGAAGCATTTTTTCCCCCAACCCTTTCTACATCTTCTATACCGATTTCTTTAAACCATTTGATATATTTGGACATCGTACCACCTTCCTGACTCTCTATGACATTGTCATTTATTGGTTTTATTCTAACACATCCGTACTTTATAGGTAATTGCCTATCTGCTTGATCTTAATTTAGTTTTATTTTATTATAATATAAAATTGACAAATAAAGCCAAAAGAAGGACGGGGCATGAGCGACCAGACATTTGGACAATTTCTCCTGCTTTTATCGTTACTATTTGGCATTACCTATTTATTTTCAGGCCTGCTGGAGCGATTGAAAATCCCGGGGATTCTTGCAGCACTGTTTGTCGCGATGGCGGCACATTACTCCCCCATAGGCGATCTGCTGCTCCATGGCATTTTCAACGAAACTCTAACTATACTTGCAAAACTTGGCGTTCTTTTTTTACTTTTTTTATCGGCTTGCAGATTGATATGAAAGAGATGAAAAGTCAAAGCAATGATATCACTCTTGCCACAGTTCTCAATACCCTTTTCCCATTTTTACTCGGTGCAGCTTTTATGCTCTATATGGACTACGGATGGATGGTGGCTATTGTTATCGGAATGACGCGAATGCCTACAGCAGAGGCAGTGATCGTTCCGATTTTGGATGAGTTTGGACTTATAAAGACTAAAATAGGCAATTATATCGTCGGAGCCGGTGTGTTGGATGATGTGATCGAAGTCTTTCTTGTTGCCGTTGTTTCACTTTGGATAGGTAATCAAAACGGTTTTATCAGCAAAAATTCTACAGAAATTGTTATGTTATGTATGAATGTTTCTCTATTTGTCTTAGCTGCCTGGGCTGTCAGAAAATGGATCCTTGTACCACTTTCACATTGGTTGGAAATACGTGTCTCGAATCTTATTCTTTTAACCATCATTATTTTATTTGTCTTCGGTGGATTTGCTGAATATACCGATCTTGGACTGGTTGTAGGAGCGATAGTTGCAGGAATATTGATGAGACCTGTCTTTAAGGCTTCAGGTGAAGCTGGTATACAAGCTACGCATGCGGTACGTGCAGTAAGTTACGGCTTCTTTGGGGTGATCTTTTTTCTGTGGATCGGAATGAGTATCGACCTTGAAGGGCTCGTACAAACACCTTTTCTCGCTCTTGTTTTATTTATGGCAGACTTTATCGGCAAGACATTCGGTATCCTTTTGATGGTGCCTCTAAAAAAACTTACCTTTAAAGAGGGTCTGACAGTCGGCATAGGACTTAATGTACGTCTTACAACCGAGATCATCGTAGCAAAACTTTTATATGATGCACACCTGATCGACAGTCACCTGTTTACCGCCTTGGTGGCTGCTTCCTCATTTTCTACAATATTTGTACCTTTACTTTTTACCTTGATCGTTTCAAAATGGAAAAACCAGATAATGACACCTTCACAGGACAAAAATCCATTAAGCAGCCCTATTTCACAGACAAAGTCAGAGGAAAAACCACCCTATTATATGCAGCAAAGTGCCCAAATAGCCAAATTATTGAATACGGATATTGATAAAGGCCTTTGGGAAAATGAAGCACAAAAGAGACTCGAACAGTATGGCCAAAATCGTATCCAGGCCGTTCAAGTCATCAAATGGCAATGGATCTTTTTAAGACAATTTACCGATGTTCTTATTATCATTCTTCTTATAGCAGCTGTTATTTCATTCAGTATCGGAGAGAGTAAAGATGCCCTTGCCATTCTTTTAATTGTTGTATTGAACGGTATTTTCGGATTTGTTCAGGAGTTCAAAGCAGAACGGGCTATCGAAGCACTGCAGAAAATGCTCTCTTTACGCTGCAATGTACTTAGAGAGGGTATTAAAAAAGAGATAGATTCTACGTTGCTTGTACCGGGGGATATCATTTTTTTAGAGATCGGCGACAAGATACCTGCCGATGTACGTCTGATAGATGCAGTAAACCTTAAAGTCGATGAATCTGCACTGACAGGAGAATCGGTTCCTGTCCATAAAGATACGATACCGCTTGTAGCCGTTACGCCATTGGAAGAACAGAATTGTATGGCAGGGATGGGGACCAATGTCGTAAACGGATATGCAAAAGGTATCGTTGTATCAACCAACATGAAAACGGAATTTGGGGAAATAGCCAAAATGACCACCCAAACCGTTGCAGGAAGAACGCCTTTGCAAAAAAAACTGGCGGTTTTGGGTAAGAAACTGGGTATTTTTTCTGTAGTTATAGCGGCATTTGTTGCGATTTTCGGCTATCTTACAGGTAAAGATCTGACAGAAATGTTTTTAATCGGTATCTCTCTGGCCGTTGCAGTCGTACCTGAAGGTCTGCCTGCAGTTGTAACCATCACCCTGGCATTGGGGGTAAAAGCGATGCTGCAGCAAAAAGCCCTGCTTCGGCGTCTTGGTTCTGCAGAAGCATTGGGCAATGCCAATGTTATTTGTGCAGATAAAACAGGTACATTGACACAAAATGAAATGACCGTAAAAAAGATTTGGCTTTTTAACGGTCATTTTAATGTGACAGGTAGCGGATATGATCCTAAAGGGCATTTTGAGCAAGATGGCCAAAAAATAGACTATACAAAACATAGTTTGCCCGAAGGTATCAAGCTCGATGAGAAGATCATAGAAAACGATCTTGTACTTTTAGGGATGGTGGGTATCATAGACCCTCCAAGGCCAGAAGTTTATCATGCCATAGAAACTGCCAAAATGGCGGGTATTGATGTCATTATGGTCACCGGAGATGCTCCGCTGACAGCCAACGCCATCGCCAAAGAGGTTGGATTAAACGTATCTCATGTAATAACAGATACGCAGCTTGGAAAAATGGATGACATTTCATTAAAAAAGATCATCAAAGAAAAAGCACTTTTTGCCAGGACAACGCCTTCGGATAAAATGCGGATTATAAAGATATTACAGGATGAAGGGTTGGTCACTGCGATGACCGGGGACGGAGTCAATGATGCACCGGCACTTAAAAAAGCCGACATCGATATCGCTATGGGAAAACGGGGGACGGAGGTTGCCAAAGGTGCAGCCGATATGATACTGCTTGATGACAATTTTGCATCTATTATCAACGCTGTCAGAGAAGGCCGTCGCCAATATGAAAATATCAAAAAATTCGTAACCTATCTTCTTTCATCCAATATAGGCGAAGTACTTACGATCTTTATCAATATCATATTGGGCGGGCCGCTTATCCTCCTGCCGATACAGATACTATGGATGAACCTGGTGACAGACGGTATGACCGCTGTGGCATTGGGCATGGAAAAGATAGAATCAGGCACCATGTCCCGTCCTCCCTATGCACATCAAAGGCCTTTTTTGCAAAAAAAGGAATTATTATGATCATTTTGATCGGCGGATATATCGCAGGAGTAACACTCTGGATTTTTTATCACTATCTTTCATCGGGTGTGCCTCAAAACCAGGCTGTCGCTTTGGCTCAAACAATTGCATTTACGACGATCATCATCCTTGAAAAGATCAATGTATTCAATTACCGCTCGCTGCATGCTCCTCTTCATACGCTTGGATTTTTAAGTAACAAATGGCTGATAGCAGCATGGCTGACAACCATCTCCTTACAGATCACAGCTATCTATACGCCGTTTTTACAAGAGATACTGCACACCGTACCGTTAGGGTGGAAGGATTGGCTGCTTATCTTTGAGATTGCCCTCCCGGTCTTTATCTTCGTTGAAGGGTATAAGATTGTAAAATGGTTAGGGTGCAAAAAAACCGTCATCTTCAAACATATAAAGGATAATCATGGAATATGAATTGATCAAATCACTATTAATCGCTGTAGTATTAGGATTCATCATTGGCTTGCAGCGTACCATGGCACACCTTTACAGTATCAAGGATAAACAGCAAACCTTTTTTGCAGGTTCACGGACATTTGCCTTTATATCGCTGCTTGGATTTTTATCGGGTCAATTATCTTCATCTGCCCCGATCATTGTTACCATTGTTGCAATCTCAGTAATGTCACTTATCGGGATATCATATATTGCCAAATCATTGCTTTTTCAAAAAATGGGTATGACCACACAGATCGCTGCGATCATTACCTACTTATTGGGTCTCATGATCTATTTGCATTTGGAAGAGTATGCGATTTTTACCGGTGTCATGATAATCGTGCTTTTGGAAAGCAAACCAAGGCTTCAACAGATAGAACAACACATCAGCCCGGATGACCTCAGTGCCTCCATACTGCTTTTGGCAATGACCTTTCTTATCCTTCCTATACTTCCCAATGAAATGATAGACCCTTTCAAACTCTTTAATCCTTACAAAACCTGGCTGATGGCCGTTATTATCGCTGCTGTCTCCTTTGTAGGTTATGTTGCCATCAAAATACTTGGCAATAAACGGGGTATACTGCTTACAGGCATCTTTGGAGGGCTTATCTCCTCAACCGCCGTTTCCATCTCTTTATCAAAGATCTATTTGACACAAAGAACATTCCTTAAAAATTTTGCGGCTGGAATTGCCATCGCTTGTACTTTTATGTATCTCAGAGTCCTTTTTGAAGCATTCGTGATCAATCAAAAAGTTGCACTTCTATTAGCAATACCCTATCTGGCTGCAAGTTTAAGCGGTTTGATCTTCGTATACTGGATCTATCAAAGTGACCAGCCTATTACGGTGGAGTTAGAAAATAAAGAGATAAAGAAAAATCCGCTTCAACTGAGTGAAGCAATCAAATTCGGATTATTGTTCGGAGTCATTTATGGAATGATCACCATGGTTCATAAATATGGAAATATCGGTGTCTATGTCGTTTCTTTCCTCTCAGGATTGGCCGATGTTGATGCCATTACCCTTTCTCTTTCCCAGCTTGAGATCGATCAAAAACTTTCTTTGAGAGCATCAATCAACGGTATCGTCATAGCCTCTGTTACCAATTCGTTGATCAAATTGGGTATTGTCTATTGGATAGGCGGAAAAATGATCGGGGCAAAAGTCTCTATCTTCTTTTTGATCACTTTGGGAATGATGGGTACCGGACTTTGGCTAAATACGCTTGTCTTTGCATGACACAAATAACAGTAAATCCAGGTAGAAAAGGACAATAGTATGAAAATCGCTTTTTTTGAGATCAAAGAGGAAGAAAAACAATTTTTCGAGTCCGGGTTGAAAGAGCATGAACTCTCATTTTTTAATGAAACGATACAAGATGCTTTAATTAAAACAGAGGCTTATGATGCTGTTTCGGTATTTGTCCATTCCCACATCACCGATGATATCCTTAATAAGCTCCCAAAACTGACCTATCTGCAGACCAGATCGACCGGTTATGACCATATCAAGTGTACACAACTTTATGAACGAAACATCAAGGTAAGCAATGTTGTAGGTTATGGTGGTCCTGCGGTAGCGGAATTTGCATTTTCGCTTTTGCTCAATGCCACGCGCAAGACCCATATCGCTTTGGATCGTTCCAAACATGGGGATGCAAACTATGTGGATCTCAAAGGCATAGAGCTTTTTGGTAAAACTATTGGGATACTCGGACTTGGAACGATCGGTTTGCAGATGGCAAAGATAGCCAAGGGGTTCGGCATGGAAGTTCTTGGCTATTCCAGAACCCAAAAACCGTTATTTGACGAACTGGGTATCCGTTTTACATCGCTTGAAGAGGTATTGAAAAATGCGGATATCATCATGCCCGCACTGCCTTTGACTCCGGCGACACAAAACCTGATCAACCTTCAAAATAGTCATCTTATCAAAAAAGAGGCGATGATCATCAACACCGCAAGAGGCGAGATCATCGAAGCATCTTTATACGATACACTACCCAATATGATCGCCTGTGATGTCTGCAGCAATATCACATTGGCACAAAAAGAGAATTTTTTCTTCACTCCCCATATGGCATACTATACCAAAGAGGCACTGGAGAGAATACTGATGATCTCTTTAGAAAACATGGAACAGTTCCTCGCAGGAAAAATCCCTCAAAATTGTCTCAGGCTCTCATGTGCGAAGGAGTATGGTAGTCTCTAGCCACTATCTTTTTTTATTAATCCATATAGCAAAAAACAATGGTCTTCAAAACAACTGATTTTAGTAGTATAATTAAGAAGCTTCAAGATTTGTAAAAAAGAGAGCAAAATGTCAGTTGTAACAGCATGGTTAAGTAAAAAACTTTCAAGCGGAAAGGTTCTTTGTCAGGCATGTGCACAATCATGCAAACTGGATGAAGGTGAATACGGTATCTGCGGTGTGAGAAAAGTTGAAAACGGCGAACTGAAACTGCTGGTGTACGGCCTTGCGGCAGCCGTAAACATTGATCCGGTGGAGAAAAAACCGATGTTCAATTTCCTGCCAGGCAGTACCGCATTTTCAGTAGGTACGGTCGGATGCAACTTTTCGTGCAAATTTTGTCAAAACTTTGATATCTCCCAATACCCAAAAGAACACGAACACCAGATTTTCGGCAGAGAACTTCCACCTGAACGCATCGTTGAACTTGCGATAGAGAACGGATGCAAATCGATCGCCTATACCTATAATGAGCCCATCGTCTTTTTTGAATATACATATGATACGGCAAAACTCGCGCATGAGAAAGGGCTGAAGAACATCTATGTTACAAGCGGATTTGAAACACGCAAGGCCATTGATCTGTTACAGCCCTATGTTGACGGGATGAATATCGATATCAAAGGTTTTACCGAAGAGTTCTATGAAGATATCTGCGGCGCGAGACTCAAACCGGTCCTTGAGTGCGTAAAATATGCCCATGAAAAAGGGATATGGGTCGAGATAACCACACTGTTGATCCCGGGCAAAAACGATTCGGATGAAGAGATCCGCAACATTGCAAAATTTATCGCCGGAGTCGATCCTTCTATGCCATGGCATCTCTCAGCTTTCTATCCGATGTATAAAATGCTTGATGTTCCGCCCACTCCACTCTCTACACTACGGAGGGCTTATGAGATCGGTAAAGAAGAAGGACTGAAATATATTTATGTGGGCAATATAGATGATGAAGACTATGAATCAACCTACTGTCCAAAATGTAAGAAAAGAGTGATCGACCGAAAAGGCAATATCGGCCAGTACGTTACCAATACACTTGACAACAACGGAACATGCCCGCATTGCGGATATACACTTGAGGGTATATGGAACTAACGAAACTACACTGAATCTCAAACTGGAGGGCTAATCCCTCTCTAGCTTGGAAATCGCTCTTTCAAATATTTCTTTATCATCAAAATGATGGAAGATAAAATACACTTTTAGATCATGCCCCTCTTCCAAAAAAGCTTTAACTGCCTCATAAGCGATACGGGCTGCTTCTTCTTTTGGATAACCGTAGATACCCGTTGAAATAGCTGGAAATGAGACATCTTTACATCCCAATCCAACAGCAGTTTGAAGCGAAGAGGTATAACAGGATGCCAAAAGTGAAGGACACGCTTGTCCGCATTGATGATAGATCGGCCCTACTGTATGGATAACATATTGTGCCGGCATCTTTCCGGCAGTCGTAGCTACCGCTTTACCGGTAGGTAATCCTTCAGGATACTGTTCTTGTCTGATTTTTCTGCATTCATCCAATATCTGGCTTCCGCCGGCTCTGTGTATCGTACCATCCACGCCCCCGCCACCCATCAGCGAATAGTTTGCCGCGTTCACGATCGCACAGACGTTCTCCTTGGTGATATCACCTACTTTCAAAAGGATATCAGGATGAGTATTCAATCTTTTTCCTTTGGTATTTACAGATAGATGACCTCTTCAGGTTCAACGATATGCACTTTCTTATCCAATGTATTTTCCAGTACACTACGTAAGATTGCCTGTTTATCCTCTTCCCCATGGATCAAAAATATCTGATGCAGATCTTCCATTTTGGACACCCACTTCACTATCGAACTTTGATCGGCATGGGCAGAGAAGCCGTTGACGGTATGGATGCTTGCCTGAACCAGAATATCCTCATGGTAGATCTTGACCCAGCGGGCCCCGTCTACCATGTGACGCCCCATGGTACCTACAACCTGATAACCTACAAAGATCACAGCGTTTTTACGGTTCCAAAGACGATTTTTGAAGTGATGGAGTATCCTGCCTCCCGTACACATCCCGCTTCCGGCTATGATGATCGCTCTGCGATCCACTTCATTGATCGCTTTGGATGCCTCTACGTCAGGGGTATAGGTAAGCAGCTTAAAATCAAAAATCGTTCCATCTCTCTTTTTAATCTCCTGGCATTTTTTGCTCAGTAGGTTGGAATGGTTGTTGTACACTTGTGTTGCCCGTGTAGCCATCGGACTGTCTAGAAATATCTTGCATTCAGGCAGCTCTTTTTTCTCATACATTTCTTTGAGTATCAATAGTATCTCCTGGGTACGTTCGATCGCAAAAGACGGAATGAGCACATTCCCCCAGTCATGCAGCGTATCGATGATAATACGTTTAAACTCCGTAATGGTTTCATCCATATTTCGGTGGTTTCGATCACCGTATGTTGACTCGACATACAGCGTATTGGCATATGTACATTCAGATAAATTAGGAAGGATCAGACTGTGACTATTGCCGATATCCCCGGAAAAGACGATCGTCTGTTCAACGTCCCGTTCAAAATATCTGATCTCTACAAACGAAGATCCCAAGATATGCCCTGCATTGCGAAAGGTTACCTTGACATTTTTGCTCAAATGTAATGCTTGATCATATTCTGGAAAATGCCATACCAGATCAAATGCTGCCTCAACATCATCCTCTGTATACAAAGGCTCTCTGACCTCATCTTCTCTGCCCCGTCTTTGCGCTTTTTTATAATTGGTATCATAATCTTCCCTCATGATCTTGGCACTATCAAGCAAGATGACCTCCGCGATGTCACGGGTAGCTTCCGTTGCGTAAATCTCCCCCTCAAACCCTTCTTTAAGGAGCTTAGGGATCCGTCCGCTATGATCAAGATGCGCATGCGTCAACAGGAGATAGTCGATCTCTTTGGGATCAAAATGAAAAGGGCCGAAATTGTGTTCTTCTTCAGGTCCCTGGAACATCCCGCAATCGATCAATATCCTAGGCCCTCCTTCTATCGCTAACAAATGACAGGAACCTGTCACTACTTCTGCTGCTCCGTATGATGTTACTGTTGCCATGGTTGCTCCTTTATTTTTTTACATTATTTCTTTAATGATTTAAACCATTCTATCTCATCGAGTTGTTCCCACGGATATTCATCATATCCGACCTGCCCTTTTGCAGCAACATCAGCATATAAAAAATGCTCTTTTGAAGGATGATCGAGTCCAAATTTTCTGGTGATCCATCGAGGTGTCAATGGAAATTTTTCAGCGATACGCCCGGAAAGTTCTTCATCACTGATACTGCCTATGGCTGAATGCTGTGTATCTACAGTCACCGAGATAGGTTTTGGCTCTGCGATCACATATGAGAGCTGAACCAATGCTTTTTGGGCCAGCCCTGCTGCAACGATATGTTTGGCGAGCCACCTAGCTGCATAGAGCCCAGATCTGTCCACTTTAGTATAATCTTTCGAACTTTGAGATCCACCCCCGATGGGGGCATATCCTCCAAATGAATCGCATACAACCTTCCTTCCTGTCAATCCCGAATCGGCTATAGGAGAATGCCTTACAAAACGCCCGGTATTATTGATATAGAAAGTAACCTTGTCTTCATCAAAATGCCCAGGCGCAAAATGTACTTTTTCCCGTATCAATTCCTTAACGAGCTTTTGGACTTCATGCTGAGCTACATTTTTACAGTGGGAGATCGCAACGATGATCTTGGAGATGCCTTGAGGCTTGCATCGGTCAAAATTCTCTTTTGTACCGTAATCCATCACGACTTCGGTTTTCATATCAACTCCAAAAATATCTGGATGTTTCAAAGCATAGCCGTACAACACATCGCGGATCTCTCTGGCATAGGCAAAAGCCGTAGGCATATAATCCTCTCGCTCAGAGGTCGCATACCCGAACATCATCCCCTGGTCCCCTGCACCGATCTCATCATCTGCTTTCACCACTCCCATAGTAATATCGGGAGATTGGATACTGACATAGATATGGATATCCGTATCATCCGGGAAAAGTGTTTCACCTTTTTCAAACCCGCTTTCAGGATAACCGATCTTTTTAAGAGCCTCTCTTGCAGTCTTTTTATACCATTCATCTGAAAGTTCAACAGAGGTCTTGACCTCTCCCCCGATAATGATATGAGAACCGCTGATAAAAACTTCAGTAGCAACTTTGGCATCTTTATCCAACTGCAGTAATGCATCCACGATAGAATCTGCGATGATATCCGCACATTTATCAGGATGCCCTGCAGAAACCGCTTCTGAAGTAAAAAGATACACGATATATCCTCCTTTGATAAACCTGTGTTTATCATAGCACAATCACCGCTCTGCTTTCAAGCGATCGGGATCATTATCCCATCGGATAAAGAATTTCTCTATGTACTACGTCACACGCTTCCAAAATTTCATCACTTAAAGTCAAATCCATCGCTGCCAATGATGCGTCAAGCTGATCGACACAGGTGGCCCCGATGATCGTAGAAGCAACAAAACTGAACTGTTTGGACCAGGATATCGCCATCGTAACCGGATCAAGCCCTGCTTCCGCAGCAATTTTGAGGTATTTCTGTGTCGAAGCGAGCGTTCTGTCATTCATAAATCTTGCCGCCATCAAACGTTGCCTCTTGTTTGGAGAGTGGATATAGTCGCTGAAGCGTCCTTCCGCATTTTTATCCTGATTGTATTTGCCGCTAAGAACACCGCCTGCCAAAGGGGAATAAGGCAAAAGCGATATCTGTTCCTTTTGTGCCACTACAGCCAATTCATCCAAAAATCTTCGGTTCAGCAAAGAAAAATTGTTTTGGATCGACTCAAACCTTGCATACCCTTTGAATGCCGATGTCATCAAAGCTTTTGTTGTCCCGTAGGCTGTATCGTTCGAGGTACCGATATAGCGTACCTTTCCGCTTTGAACTAACCGGTCAAATGCCTTAAGGCTCTCTTCGATGGGTACAACGGTATCTGGCCAATGCATCTGGTACAGATCGATATAATCCGTTCCCAACCTTTTCAAGCTCCCCTCAACCGCACGTTCTATATGAAAACTGTCTATAGCCGTCATCCCATGCCTGATAGGCGGAACGAACCAACCATTCGCAGCACCCGCAACCTTTGAGGCGAGGATAACGCTTTCCCTAGGCTTGGTTTTGAGCCATTTGCCCACGATCTCTTCGGTAATCCCAGCTTGATTGGATGTAGGGGGAACGGGATACAACTCAGCCGTATCGTAAAAATTCACACCGGCATCATAGGCTTTGTCCATAATGGCAAATGCCTCTCCTTCACTTTTGCACTGTGTACCAAATGTCATCGTCCCCATACAGATGGGACTGACTCTCAACCCGCTTCTTCCTATATACCTATAATCCATATCAACTCCTGATTCTCTAACTAAAATAAAAAACTTATTTTTATTCATTTATTTTATAGTGTAACAAAATTTTTTTGTAGATTTAATACCTTTAGACTATAATATTCCTTAAAAGAGGAGGGATCATGCCAAAATCGCACCAAATCATTTACGGTATTTATATCATTGTATGGATCATCATGGCGATCCATCCAAAATATCCGCAAGATTGGCTGCTGGAGAATATGCTGGTATTTATCTTCTTTCCATTCATCTTATGGATGGATTACAGGCATCATTTCAGTTTGGTTGCGCTGAGTATGTTGTTGGTATTTTCCTCTTTACACTCTTTGGGATCACACTTTACTTATGCCGAGATGGAATATTTTGATGTGATCACCCAATGGATGGGTTTTGAGAGAAACCATTTCGACCGCCTAGTACATTTTCTTTTTGGTCTGCTGGTTTTTAGAACTCTCTTTGAGCTAGTTGCCATTAAGATCAAAACATTTAAAGCCGCCATGTTTTTTTCATTCACCGTTATCCTCTCCATCTCCACACTTTATGAGATCATCGAATGGCTCGCAGCGGTCATTTTACATCCGGAACTTGGAATCGCATTTTTGGGAACACAGGGAGATGTGTGGGATGCACAAAAAGATACCATCGCTGCATTTCTCGGAGCTCTTATAAACCTGTTTTTTTACCGTTGGTATTTTTTGGCATATCAAAAGATAGTTGGAAGATAGAACCTATGGAAAATATATCGACCCTATCCTTTATAAAAGCAGCTGGTGGACTGGGTATCTTTCTGCTTGGAATGATCGTCATGACCGATGGTTTGAGATCCTTGGCAGGCGATACTATCCGGAATGCCTTAATGCGATTTACGAAAACGCCTTATTCTGGTGCTTTAACCGGAGCCATAGGTACAGCACTTCTTCAGTCTTCCAGTGCAACTACGGTTGCAGCTGTCGGTTTTGTTGGGGCTGGCCTGATGGCCTTTCCTGAAGCTCTGGGGATCATTTTTGGTGCTAACATAGGTACGACTGTGACAGGGTGGCTGGTTGCCATACTTGGCTTTAAACTTGATCTTTCCACAGTAGTATTGCCATTTATACTATTAGGTATGATCGCAAAACTGTTTTTCAAAGGAAAAATTTCCGGATTTGGATATGCATTGGCTGGCTTTGGCTTGATCTTTGTAGGTATCGTATTTCTTCAAAATGGCATGCAAGGTTTTGAAGGTATGATCGATACGAATGATTTCCCTCCGGATTCGTGGGGCGGAAGAATCAAACTTGTTCTCATGGGAATGATCGTAACGATCATCACACAGTCTTCAAGTGCAGGCGTTGCAGCCACACTAACTGCTCTTTATGTTCATACGATCACTTTTGAACAGGCTGCAGTCTTAATCATAGGAATGGATATCGGAACAACGTTTACGGCCGTTATGGCCTCTATAGGGGGTACGGTCAATGTGCGAAGAACCGGTTTTTCTCATGTAGTTTACAACATTTTTACAGGTATTATGGCCCTCTTTCTTGTCACGCCGTACACAGAATTTGTACAATCACTCTCCGAGACTTTCATAGATACACAAGCACAGATCGCTTTGGTAGCATTTTATAGTTTTTTTAACCTATTGGGCGTTTTGATCATCTTGCCTTTTACAAAACAATTTGCAAATCTAATGATGAAGCTTATTCCTTCAAATGAACTTTACTTTACAGCAAAGCTCGACGAAAGACTTCTAAAAGATCCTTCTTTGGCACTCGAAGTTGCTCGTGTTTCTGCCCAAAAAGAGTACATAGCACTTTTAGAACATATCAATTTTCTTTTGGGCGATAATAAATATGGTAAAGAAGCGGACCTTACCCTCTTGCAATCTTCTTTGGATGAAACCCAAGAATACATAGACAAAATAGAACTGCAGCCCAAAGAGATAAGCAAATGGGAAAGAATGATCTCTTTAGTCCACATACTAGATCACTTGCAGCGTTTGCATGAAAGATGTGAAGAAGAAGCATACAGGGCTAAAATGGTTGAACTCTCTTCTGATCTACACAAAGAGCGGCAGCTGTTGACCACAACCAATCAAAAAATCATTGATGCATTTGCATCCAAAAAATTTGATTTTGCTATACAATATGCACAAGAGACTGAAAAAACAATCAACAATTCCATGCAGGATTACAGGGAAAATATCGCTCATAAAATTGCCAAGAGCGAGATTACCATTCCTGAAGGAACAAAGCAGCTTGAAGCCGTTAGATGGCTCTCGCGTGTCAGTACTCATATTTGGCGAATTGTATACTACACCGAAAAGATGATCATCTATACAGCAAAATAGTTTCCCTTTCCTCTTTCTCCTCCTTAAAAGAGGAGAAGTCTATAGAAATTCTAACTACTGACTGTATCCTGATGCGTCATATCATCAATATATCCACACATCGGATCATCCGGATTGTTGCAAAGCGGCAACATGGTTGTGGCTTTTAAATGCTCTTTATCCTCAAAGATCTTGGAAGCATAGTCCCAGTTGATCAGATTCCAGAATGTTTCTACGTATTTAGGACGCTCATTTCGATAGTCGATATAGTAAGCATGTTCCCATACATCACAGACGAACAACGGTGTCATATGATGTTCAATCGGCGTATGGGCATTGGATGTCGCTTCGATAATCAGCTTGTCGTGCGGATCAAGCACCAGCCATGCCCAACCCGAACCAAATTGTCCCGTTGCAGCTTGCACAAATTTCTCTTTGAATACTTCCATCGAACCGAAATTCTCTTCTATCGCCCTACGCAAAGGCTCTGATGGTTCCGTTTTGGTCGGGCTCAGTGAATGCCAGTAAAAGTTGTGATTGAATGTTTGAGCGGCATTGTTGAAGATCGCACCGTCAGATTGATGAATGATCTGTTCAAGCGACATATCTTCATACTCTGTGCCTTCGATCAGAGCATTGAGTTTATTGACATACCCCGCATGGTGTTTCCCATGATGGTATCTCAAAGTCTCTTCAGAAATAGAAGGAGCCAATGCATCTATTGCATACGGTAGATCAGGTAATACATGTTTCATAATATTCTCCTATAGTTTTTCTTTATACTATCCTTACTCACTTTAAATAAAAATAAATCATACAACCTTATCGGCCGTATTCCTCCCCTACTTTGAGCAGGTCAGATTTCATCTTATAGGTTTAAAATGTAACCTCTTCAATGATTTTGGTATGGAATCCCCCCCGCTACGATGACAGACTACACTTCGTACCTTTTATCAGTTCATCGATCGCATAGGCTACGAAATCAAATATTGTACAAATGTTCTCTGCTCTCTCTAAGTCCATTTAAAACTTTTTTTGTTTACTTTTATTCGCAAAAAACCTCAGTTTCTCTTCGACAAGGTAGTTGATGGAACCTTTCGGATATTTTCCTTCCTTGTCCTTTTTACCCATCACTTTGCCTGTAAGTATCTCCATACCCTCTTGCACACTCTCTATAGCATAAATCTTGAACTTGCCTGCATCTACGGCTTTTAGAATTTCTTCTTTTAACATCAGGTGTTTGACATTGGAGGAAGGGATGATGATCCCGTTTACGCTCTTGGGGTCAATGATGCTGCAGATATCAAAAAAACCTTCTATCTTCTCGTTGATGCCGCCTACGGCCTGCACCTGACCGTTCTGGTTCACTGAGCCCGTTACCGCGATGGCCTGTTCAAGGGGTACTTCGCTTAGAGATGAAAGCAGTGCGAAAAGCTCTGCGCATGATGCGCTGTCACCCCCCACCATGCCATAGGTCTGTTCAAACACCAAAGAAGCTGTCATACTGAGAGGAAAATCCTTTGCATATACAGCCGCAAGGTAGGATGAGAGTATCATAATGCCTTTGTCATGTGTCGGACTGCTGAGTTTCACTTCTCTTTGTATGTTGATGACATCTCCTTTGCCAAGTCGGCTTAAAGCCGTGATCTTTGAAGGATGTCCAAATGAAAAGTTACCAAGATCTACGACGGCTACGCCGTTCACCTGCCCTACCTGAGTGCCTTTGGTCTCTATGAGGATGGTACCTCTTTGTATCTCTTCAAACATCCTGTCCTTTATCCTGTCGGATCGCTCGATCTTTTCTCTGATCGCCTGAGCAATCTCCTCTTTGGAGATGAATGATTTCTTAGCTTCATTTGCGATGAAGTCCGCTTCATGAAGCAGGTCGCTCAGACTTCCCAGATGCGTAGAGAGTTTTTGGCTGTCCTCGGCAATTCTTGAGCTGTATTCGATGACCTTGCCTACTGCTTCTTTATGAAGAGGAAGAAGGCCGTGCTCTTTAGCGATCATCGCGATCATCCGTGCGTAAAGGATGCTATTTTCGTCCGTTCTTTCAGTTTCGTTCTCAAAGTCTGCATTGATCTTGAACAGTTCTTTGAACTCAGGATCGTAATTATAGAGCAGATAATAAAGTATCCTGTCTCCGATCAAGATGATCTTTACATCAAGCTCAATGCTTTCCGGCTCCAAAGATACGGTACTGATAAGGCTGAGTGTATGGCCCAGAGATTCAATACGTATCTGGCCTGACTTTAACATCCTCTTGATGCCGTCCCATACAAAAGGCTGCATCAGTACTTTTGCCGCATCAAGCATGAGATAGCCGCCGTTTGCTTTGTGCAGAGCACCCGCTTTGATGAGGTTAAAATCCGTTAAAAGCATACCCATCTGCGCAACGTGTTCTATCTCTCCGAAGAGGTTTCCGTAGGTCGGGTTGTTCTCATAGATGATGGGCGCTCCTTCGCTCTTTTTATGCGATACAAGAATATTGACCTTGTAGCGGTTGAACATACTGCTCTCTTTGAAGGAACTTACGCCCATTGGAGAGAGCGCACTTTGCGCCGCAATCAAAAAATCCTGGGAGTTGGCAATGATGTCTGACTCTACGCTGTCAAGATACGCTACGACCTTTTCATACGGACTGTATTTATCCTTGAGTTCATCGACGCTGGTATCAACGGCTTTTTTGGTCATTCTTCGTTCAAGTTCTCTGATCTCTTTTTGCTGTACTTTGCTCTCTATGGCAATGTTTTGTACTGCGTTTTCGAGCATGATCCTGAACTTGTTTATCGTTTCTTGGATCTTGTCTTTATCTGCATTTGAAAGTGCCTGGTACTCCTCTTTTCCAAGTATCTTTCCCTCACGGCTCATAGGTGCGAGAGCATACCCTGACGGGCTGAAGTTTATGGCTATCCCCTCTCCTCTTGCTTTTTCTTTCAATTCAAGGATCGACCTTTCCTTGGCATCGGTGAGCCTGTCAATGATCGCCTGTCTTTGTACCCTGTACTCTTCGCTTTCAAAGACCGAAGGAATGATGGTTTGCAGCTCTTCAATGAGCTCTTCCATATCTTTTTTTAGTTCAATCCCCATGGATGATGCCAGTTTGAGATAGACAGGTTTTGTGGGATCTTCAAAGTTATTGACATAACACCAGTCTCCCGGTTTTTCTTCATTGATAGCACGACTCTTGATGAACTTCTCTACGACACTATGTTTTCCGCTGCCGCTTCTACCCATGGCATAGAGGTTGTAGCCTTCTTTTTTGATCCCTATGCCGAAACTGATCGCTTTAAGAGCTCTTTTTTGCCCAATAATCTCATCGAGCGCCTGCAGTTCATCGGTTGTTCCAAAATCAAAAATATCAAGATCACAAGGTGTATAGAGTTTATCGCTTTTGAGTGGTTTAATCATTATTTCCTCCAAATTCAGGGCATTGATCCAGGATATCATCGAGTTGGGTGTATTTCAAAGCATGTGCATCAGCCACAGCTTTATTCGTAACATATCCGCCTGCGACATTCACACCGCTGTAAAGCGCACTGTTTTTTAACACTGCGCTCTTCCATCCAAGCTCCGCAATCTGTTTCACATACGGAAGCGTGGCATTGGCAAGTGCAGCCGAAGCGGTTTTCGGGTAATCTCCTGGCATATTTGCCACGCAGTAATGCACGATACCCTCTACTTCAAAGACCGGATCATCATGCGTAGTAGGCCTTGAGGTTTCTATACATCCGCCCTGATCGATGGCTACATCGACCAACACCGTTCCTTTTTTACAGAGTAAAAGCATCTCTTTGGTGATCAGATTTGGTGCCCTCTCACCGGTGATGTAAACCGCTCCTATGACCACATCCACACTCGGCAGTGTTGTTTCGATATTGTAAGGATTGGAATAAAGCGTCGAGACATTTGGCGGTAGAAGTTCTTCGATCTGTTGCATACTGTTCGGATTCCTTCCCATCACGATGACGTCTGCGCCCATCCCGGCAGCAACTTTAGCTGCATTTTTAGCTACCGTTCCGCTTCCGATGATCAAAACCTTTGATGGCAAGATACCGCTTGCACCGCTGAGAAGTACACCGCTGCCCTTGTTATGAATTCCCAGAAAATAGGCTGCTGCCATCGGAGCCATTCTTCCTGCGATCTGACTCATCGGTTCGAGCAGCGGCACCCTGCCACCTTCCTGCACAGTTTCATAGGCAATGGCTATCACTTTTTTAGTAGCAAGAATTTCCGTAAGTTTTTTGTTGGGTGCAAGGTGAAGATAGGTAAAAAGCATCTGCCCCTCTTTTAGAAGAGCATACTCTTCCGTCTGAGGCTCTTTGACCTTCAGGATCATTCCACATCTATCAAATATCTCTTTGGCGCTTTCCAGCAGTACGGCTCCTGCTTCTTCATATTCTCTGTCACTATATCCGCTTTTTTCTCCTGCACTCTTTTGAACATAGACCTCATGACCGTTTTGTACAAGTGTTTTTACACCTGAAGGGATGGCAGCTACTCTGAACTCCCTGGTCTTGATCTCTTTTGGAATACCGATTTTCATTTCTATTCCCTCTGCTTATCTTGATGAAACACATTATATGCATATGGCGATCCTGGAAACCGCCAAGTAGCTTATCTTCCGTACTCTTCACCCAATTTGAGCAGGTCAGGTTTCATCTTATAGGTTTGAAATGCAACCTCTTCGATCATTTTGGTATGAAACCCTCCGTTACTGTAACAGACTACACTGCACTCTGTTCCTTTTAAGAGTTCATCGATCGCATAGGTTACGAAATCAAACGCCATCAGTCTATCATACACCGAAGGATTTCCACCTCTTTGTATATGGCCTAAAACCGTAACTCGGGACTCTATGCCTACCTCATTTTCAAACCACTTAGCGATCTCTTGAGAATTTTTCAATGCCTCGCAGACTACTGCTATGAAGTACTCCCTGCCATCTTGTATCTGTTTTTGAAAATTTGTCTTATACCTCTCAAGATCATATGGAATTTCCGGTATCAGACACATCTCTGCACCGCTTGTGAGTGCAGAGACTAATGTCAGATAACCGCATTCCCTTCCCATCGTCTCTATGACAAATGCACGGCTGAATGACGAAGCCGTATCACGGATGGAGTCTATGGCATATTTGATGACATTGAGCGCCGTATCGACACCGAGGCAATAGTCTGTACCTGCAATGTCATTATCGATAGTAGCCCCAATACCGCAAAATCTGATCCCGTCACTCTCCTGGCTTAGTTTCTGCATCCCTTTAAATGATCCATCTCCTCCCAGTATCACAACATAACCAATCCCATGGGCTTTGAGGTTGTCAATGGCTTGTTTGCGATATCCCTCTTCCATAAAACGCTTTGAACGTGATGAACGTATCTTTGTCCCACCCCTTGATATGATCCCTGCCACATCTTTATATCCTGCGGGATAGATATGATCATCGATCATCCCCTCATATCCGTTATGGATAAAATAAGGAACCATTTTTTTTGCAAAACTATATTCTACAAAACGTTTAAGCGCAGCATTCATTCCCGAAACATCCCCACCTGAACAGAGTATGGCTATTTTTTCCATTTTCTACCTTTCCAATGGCTTGATTTTAAACATTATAACATCTATTTTTGACGTAGTATAAAACATAAAATCTTAGTATAATAATCCCAAAGGATAGGATCATGAAGAAGAAAATAAAACATCACTTTGAAGAACCCCTCTTCCCTTGGCAGCGCCCCAAATCAAAAAAAGAAGATCCCCATGCTCTGGAAAGACTAGAAAAAATCATGTCAAATCCGAGCTATCAGCTTGTAGAAGAAAATATATCCTTTCTTCAAACAGATGAAGCCAGAATGATAAGGCTGCAACTAGATTATCTTAAAGCGGAAAGCAAAATGCGCGAACACGGTATCAAACATACCATCGTAGTGTTTGGAAGTACCCGTATCATGGAGCCTGAAACTGCTCATAAAAAGATGAAGAAAATAGAAAAAGAACTTCAGAACTCACCTCATTCCAAAGAACTTCTTATCGCTCTTAGCAAGGCTGAGAGCATGGTAAGGAAGAGTGTCTATTACGATGAGGCACGTAAATTCGGAGAATTGGTAGGAAAAAGTGGGCAAGGGCCTTCTGATTGCAGGGTTGCATTGATGACAGGCGGTGGACCCGGTATTATGGAAGCGGCCAACAGAGGTGCGTTTGATGTGGGGGCCAAATCGATAGGGCTCAATATCCAGCTTCCGCATGAACAGTACCCAAATCCTTATATCACGCCTGATCTATGTTTCAAATTTCACTATTTTGGTATACGAAAATTTCATTTTCTCCAACGCGCCAGAGCCTTAGTTATCTTTCCCGGCGGATTTGGTACAATGGATGAACTCTTTGAAGTCCTAACCCTGGTTCAAACAAAAAAAACAGAGGAGATTCCTATCATCCTTGTAGGAAAAGAGTATTGGACACGGGCTATTGATTTTGATTTTTTAGTCGATGAAGGGGTAATAAACGAAAACGATATCAAGATATTCGGATATGTCGATCATGCTGTAGAAGCATGGGAAAAAATACTACAATGGTATGATTTGCGAGGCAAACCTCTGATTTAAACAACATTTAAGGAAATGATGGTAATTTGAACCATTTTGATTATAAAGGCTTATGGATGGACATTATTATTCATTTCTTTGAGGTTCTATGGCAGCTGAGTTGTGCGATGGCGCCGTATATTCTTTTTGGGCTCATCTTTGCAGGTTTTCTGCACGAATGGGTACCTGAAACTTTGGTGACTAAGCATCTGGGCAAAAACAACATTCTTTCAGTTGTCAAATCAACCCTTTTTGGTATTCCACTGCCTGTATGTTCCTGTGGTGTCATCCCATTGGCAACAGCCATTAAAAAATCAGGTGCAAGCAAAGGGGCTACGCTCTCTTTTTTGATCTCAACACCTATCACAGGGATCGATTCGATCCTTGCTACTTACGGGATATTTGGCTGGGTCTTTACGATCTATCGTATCTTCAGTTCTTTAATTATTGCTATGATAGCGGGGATACTTTCCAACCTTATTGATGCAGATAAATCCAAACCCAAAAATCATTTTTCGATTTCATCAGAAGCAAAAACCGGTTTATCCCCTTTTGTCCAAAATACTGCTTTGGATCAGAAACCACAACCTCAAACATCCTGCTGTTCCAATAGCTCCTGCTGCAATACTTCTCAAAACCATAAAAGCTTTTCATTCAAAGCAGCTCTTCAATATGCTTTTGTCACATTGCTTGGGGATATCGCCAAACCTCTTTTTTGGGGATTGATCATTGGGGCACTGATCACCGTTTCTATCCCGGATAATTTGAGTGAGCTTCTTAAAAACTATACATGGCTCTCTTATCTTATCGTGATCATTATCGCCGTACCAATGTATGTCTGTGCGACCGCTTCTCTACCGATTGCAGCAGGCTTGATGCTTTCTGGAGTGAGTGCCGGGGCAGCATTTGTTTTCCTTTCGGCAGGGCCTGCGACCAATACAGTAACGATAGGTGTCGTTAAAAAAATGATGGGGAACCGTTCTTTGCTGATCTATCTTGGAAGCATTATTATAGGCAGTATCCTGTTTGGGCTCGGTCTTGATATGATCTTTGATCAAAGTATGATAACCCCTGCTTCACTGATACATTTACATGAGGAAACGACGTTAGTAGACATCGGCAGCAGTATTCTTTTATGGGGACCTGTAATCTATTTTATGGTCAAAAAGTTTTGATGAAAGGCACAGATTCCTTTCATCAATCTGATTAGTGACGGCCTCCGCCACCCATTCTCATACCATTACCGTTCATATTTCCCATATTTTGATTTGTTTCTTGATAAGAGTTTTCATTTTTATAACGGTATTGATGCTTATATTGGTTTTTAGCCTGTTTTTCCAGCTGTTGCTGATGCTCAAGAGTATTGATTCTTTTTCTGATAGCCTTCTGCCATTGCACATGAAACCGTCCCAAAACTTACCAATACGATACTAAACACTATTTTTTTCATTATTGATCCTTCGAATTTTATTAACATTCAAAGTATAGAAAAGAAGTATGAAAAGAGTATGAAGGTTTAGATTTTAATGGTGTCTGCCGCCTCCGCCGTTTCCCATACCCCCTTGCCTGTTACCCGGGTTGAAATTGAAGTTAAATTTAGGTTTATTTTCATATTCATAATGTTTTGATTTATCTTTACATTTTTCTTTTTCGGTTTGAGACAACCCTATGCCGTTAGGAATCCCCATTCTTATCAAATATGAAATGGGATGATTTTGTCTTTTTGTTTGCAGAAGCTTTGATGAACTTTTTAGATTCGCCGCTGTTTTTCAAAATAGAACCCAACGATTTCTCATCGGCAGACAAAGATGTATGCAAAATCAGTAATATACCTACAAAACATGGAATCTTTTTCATTGTTTATCTTTGAGTAGTTCTTAATAGATTATTATATATCAAAAAAGTGAATGTAGTGTGAAATTCCCTTTTTCATTGTATGCTATAATCTTGATCTGATCAGAGAGGGAAGGAGGTATAATGTCCCTGTTTGTCAAGACAGTTTTTTGAGAACTTCTTATTCCACCTATCATTATGCAGCCTGATCCATTTTCTTCATATAGACACTTAACGG
>JACXUM010000016.1 GCA_014763895.1 Campylobacterales bacterium | reverse complement strand
CGTTAAGTGTCTATATGAAGAAAATGGATCAGGCTGCATAATGATAGGTGGAATAAGAAGTTCTCAAAAAACTGTCTTGACAAACAGGGACATTATAAGCGTTTGTTGTTGTACCATACATCATTGGCACCTTCAGGCAGGGCAAGAAGTTTACTGTAAAATTCTGTTTCATTCATGGAGCAATTGTAGCCAAATCTCTTTGTCAAAGCCTGCATTTTATGACCAATCGACAAATAGTCGCTACGAGACTATAATAATTTGCTATATAATCGAAATAAAAAAGGAATGTGTATGTATTTAGCCGTATCGGGATGTCTGCTGGGTGAAAATATAAGATATAACGGCGGCCATACGCATGACAGATTTATCACCGACGCACTTGGCAAATATGCACAGTTTGTATCATTTTGTCCCGAACACCTCGCATTTGGTACACCAAGGGACTCGTTGCGGCTGGTCAGCGATAAAGAGTCAGTGACCGTACACAACAACAAAACCCTTGAAGACATCACGTCAAGACTCATCGAAACATCAAAGGCTGAACTTGACAAAATCTCACAACAGCCCATATGCGGCATTATCCTCAAAGCCAAGTCTCCAAGCTGCGGCCTGGGAAGCGCTGTGATCTACAGAACCAATGGTTATGCCCAGTCAAAGGGTGATGGAGTGTTTGCAAAGATGTGTAAAGAGCACCTCCCTCTTGTTCCCATTGAAGAAGAAGCAAGGCTCATTGACCCATGGCTTCGTGAAAACTTCATCATGCAGATCTTTGCCTACGAAGATTTTGAAACATTCAAAGCCACACACCCCGCGATGAAAGAACTGGTTACCTTCCACCAAAGCTATAAATTCATGCTCCAGTCTAAAAATGACCAAAACTACCGTAAGCTTGGCAATATAGTAGCCAATCAGGCCAAAAAGCCTTTTGAAGAGATACTCCTGGACTATGAAGTACTTTTCAAGCAAACTATCGGCCATAAAAGTTCTATAGCGAAAACCAGAAATGTACTTGAACATATGGCGGGATTTTTGAAAAAATGTATCAATGATGTCGAAAAACGGACACTCCATGACCAGATACATGACTACGCGCACAAGATCATCCCCCTTATCACACCGCTGAGCACCCTGCATATGCTGGCAAAAGAGTATCAGGTAGAGTATCTGCTTGATCAGAAGTTCCTACACCCTTACCCTAAGGAACTTGCCCTCAGATCAGACATAAGAAGCGGTAAATGAGACGGATACTCTGGTTTCGGCGTGATCTGAGAACTACAGACAATCCCCTGCTTTCACTGGAAGGCGAAGTGTTGCCTATCTTCATCTTCGATACCAACATCCTGGGCAGACTTTCCAAGGATGACCGCAGGGTTTCTTACATTTTTCATCATGTCATGGCGCTTAAAAGTGCACTGCAACAACTAGGGCTTGACCTCAATATCTTTTATGGCGATCCGGTAGAGATCTTCAATCACTTGGAGAACATCGGTTTTGATGAAGTGGCTGCGAGCGGAGATTATGACAGCTACGCCAAAGAGCGGGACACCAAAGTCTCCATGATACTGCCATTCAACTATCTTCATGACACCTATATCTTTACCCCAGAAGAGATACATAAGGATGACGGTACCCCCTACCTTGTCTTTACTCCCTATTACAACAAAGCCAAAGCCATCTTTGCATCCAAACACCTGCACACCTATCATCTAGCCAAACAAACACTTTTGAATGCCTCCTATGAAGATCTGACTGTCATCGAGGGAGAGACTGCACGCGTATTGCCGCTTACACTGGAGTCGCTGGGATTTGAAACGAATATGCCAGCTATCCCTACGTGTGAGGAAAAACTCCATGCACTGGAAAACAAGCTTGCAGACTATGCCCAGGACAGAGACTATCCAGCCATTGATGCCACCTCCGATCTTTCGCTTGAAGTTCGTTTTGGCGTGCTTGGTATCAGGGAACTTCTGCGTTTCCTGGTCGATCAGAAAAAGCGCGGCATCGACACCGAACCATTTTTCAGACAGCTGGTATTTCGGGATTTTTATGCGTCTGTGCTCTATCATTTCCCAACCCTTGCGTGGGAGAATTACAAGTATCCTTTCAACGGTATCCCTGATGAAAAAAAGTTTGA
This sequence comes from Campylobacterales bacterium, assembly GCA_014763895.1. Taxonomy (GTDB): domain Bacteria; phylum Campylobacterota; class Campylobacteria; order Campylobacterales; family Sulfurovaceae; genus Sulfurovum. The sequence goes on along the minus strand of JACXUM010000016.1, from coordinate 35,037 downwards.
AGCTTTCTGTACAGGTCAAATCGGAGTGCCTATCGTTGATGCCGGGATCAGAGAACTCCTTCAGACAGGACAGATGCATAACCGTGTGCGTATGATCTGCGCTTCGTTCCTGACCAAAGACCTACTCTTGCCGTGGCAGTGGGGAGAGAGCTTTTTTGCCAAACACCTGCTGGACTATGACGCGGCATCCAACATCCTCTCCTGGCAGTGGAGTGCCGGGACAGGCATTGATCCGCAGCCCTATTTCCGCATTTTCAATCCGTGGCTTCAGAGTAAAAAGTTTGACAGGGATGCGATCTATATCAAAAAGTGGGTCCCTGAACTCATCAACCTGCCTCCCAAACAGATCCATGATGAGACATTCATGCTATCATACCAGATAGAGAACTATCCAAGACCGATGGTAGTCCACAAAGAGGCTGCCAATAAAGCTCTTGCATACTTCAAACACAAACTCTCACGAGGAGCGAACCATGCTTGATCTTCAGGATATGCGAACAGACTACATCAAAGGGGTGCTTGATGAAAACAGTGTACCCTCTGATCCTTACTTGCTTTTCGAACAGTGGTTTGGTGAAGCGGTCAATTCGCATCTTAAAGATCCCAATACAATGCTTCTGGCAACCTCCGGTGCAAAAGCACAGCCCAACATCAGGGCAGTGCTTTTGAAGATATTTGATGAAAAAGGGTTTGTCTTTTTTACCAACTACAACAGTGTTAAGGCTGAAGAGATCGCACAGAATCCCAAAGTAGCCTCAGAGTTTTTGTGGCTGGAGCTGGAACGGCAGGTACGGATACTGGGCAGATGCGAGAAGATCAGTACCAAAGAATCGCTTGCCTATTTCATGAAACGTTCCCGCGACAGCCAGATAGGCGCATGGGTCAGCGACCAGAGCAGTGTCATTACCTCCCGCAAAGCCTTTGCGATGCAGTTAGAAAAGATGAAACAGAAATTTGCAAAAGGCAATGTCCCGCTGCCTGATTTCTGGGGCGGATACCGCATCATCCCAGAGCAGATAGAGTTTTGGCAGGGCAGACCAAGCCGGCTGCACGACCGTATCCTCTATACCAAAGAAGAAAACAACTGGAAGATAGAACGGCTCGCACCATAAGCATCATCCATGTCATTGCTCATGAACGTGCAGCATAGTTCAAAGCTCATCAGCTTCAATCTCCAAACAAACTAACAAATAAGCTCTACAAACATTTCTTTCATTCCTATAGAATCTCGAAAAAGGAGTGTTCATGAAAGTTGTATTAAGTATTGCTGGTTCAGACAGCAGTGGCGGCGCGGGTATTCAGGCAGATCTCAAAACATTTGAAGCATTTGGCGTTTTTGGAACCACCGCGATCACAGTGCTCACTGCACAAAACACTACAGGCGTTGAGCAGATCGTTCCGATGGAGCCTCAATTTGTAAAAAAACAGATTGAGATGGTACTAAAGGACTTTAACGTTTCGGCTATCAAAATAGGAATGCTTTACAGCAAAGAGATTATCCATACTGTCTATGAATGCATCAAAGACCTCACTATACCTATCGTGCTTGATCCGGTGGCCATTTCCAAAGCAGCTTCGCCTCTGATCGAAAAAGAAGCGGTTGACGCAATGCCTATGCTTTTTGACCATGTCAGTCTCATCACGCCAAACCACTACGAAGCGTATGAGTTCTTTGGTTACAAGCATGGCGATACAGACTCTTTAAAAGCTATCCAGAAGCTCGCTACACCGATACTTGTCAAACACATTGCCGTAGATCTGAAAGATGAAAAATACAGTATCGACCAGCTTTACATGAAACGGGAAAAGAAAGTATTCAAAACCCCTCTTGTAAAAACATCCAATCTCCATGGGACAGGCTGTTCATTTTCCAGTGCCATTACAGCAAATCTTGCGCTGGGTCATTCTTTGGAGGAGTCAATCGCCATTTCCAAGCAGTTCATCACCCAGGCATTACTGCATGCACCAACCATCGGTATGGGGCCTGGGCCCATCAATCACAAACAAGGAGGAAACCATGTCTTTTGCGCTTAAAGGACTCTACGTCATCACCGATGAGATACTTACGCCCGATGAAACCGTTTGCACACAGGTCAAACACGCACTTTGCGCGGGAGCTTCCATTGTACAGTACAGAAACAAAACAAAATCAGATGATGAAGTGGAAGATACTTGTATCGCACTTCAGGCATTGTGTCAACGATACAATGTACCGTTCATTATCGATGACAGGCCGCACCTGGCAACAAAGATCAAGGCAGACGGTCTGCATATAGGAAAAGACGATTTACCGCTTGACGAAGCGCGTAAAATCTTTCCTCAAGGAATCATCGGGGTCTCTTGCTACGGAAGCATCAAAAAGGCTAAAGAAGCACAGGAAGAAGGTGCCGACTACGTGGCATTTGGTTCTTTTTTCCCTTCTCCGACAAAACCGCATTCAGGGATCATATCGCTGAATACACTTCAAAAAGCCAAAGAAGCTTTGGACATCCCCGTATGTGCGATAGGTGGTATCGATCAGCTCAACATTCACCAGGTGGCAGCCACTCAGACCGATATGATCTCGGTGGTCAGCGCGGCCTTCAAAGGTGATATTTCACACAATGTGTCAAATCTTTTAAAAGGAATGAAAATATGAAACTCAAACTTGCCATAGAATGGTTTTTAAACCCCGATCACCTTCCTTTTATCGTAGGGATACAGGAAAGCATATTTGAAAACTACGGTCTTGAACTTGAGATCATTGAACCCGATGCCCACTATGACGGACTCGAAGAGCTACGCAAGGGAAATATCCATTTTGCAACCAACGAACCGTTACATCTGATCGAACAGTTTGATGAAAAGTTCTTGTCTTTAGGAAGTTTTTTCGAAACAAAAGGGGGTGTTCTTCTCAAAAAAGAAGCCTACGACAAGATAAAAACGGGTCAGAACATTGTGATTACCACCCCTGTCTCCAATCCTGTGACCGATTCGATAGGATTTGAGATCATTAGACGTTATTTTAGAAAAGACGGTATCAATGTCACTCAAAACCAGATCAAGTTTCAGCCTAACGGTTTTGAACATATAAAATACATGAAAGAAGGCGCTGACGGGGGTTGGCTATACTTTTATAACTTTGAAGGGATCGAAGCACAGCATGAGGGTATGGAAGTGCTTTATCTGGATGCTGAGCATGCGGGCTTTGCCAATTTCAGCGCACTTGATCTCTTCACAAACAAAACATTTTATGAAACCCATACCAAAGTGTGCCGGGACTTCAATGATGCACTCAAAAAATCAATCGCATGGATCGGTGAACATCCCAAAAAATCTTTGAAGCATTACTATACCTACAGCGGGCAGGAACGCTCTGCACTTATGGACGATATCATCATCGCTACGCTGGAATGTTTCAACGAAAACTACACATCGAGTTCTCTAAAAGCGCTGCCGATCCTTGAATTCTTTAAAGAGATCGGCATCACATCACTGGATGAAAAACGCTTTAAAACAGCATTTCTCCATTGAGAAAAATGCCTGCAAAGGCCTGTGAACTTAACGTTCAAGCCAGTGCAGGTACGCTACTGCCCTCTCAAGATGGGCATTGAGTGTATCCTCCTTAATCCTTTCTAATCCCTGCAGGGCAAAATGCATCCGTGGATTGTTTTTAAACTGCTCTTGATGCACATAGATAAACCGCCAGTAGAGTGCATCCCATATCTTACACCATTCCCCTTTGGGATAATCGCTCATTTTCAGCAGATAATTGCTGCCGCTCACATAGGGCTTGGTGGTGATCAGTCCCCCGTCTGCATACTGGCTCATACCGTACACATTACCCACCATCACCCAGTCATACGCATCGATAAAGCCTGACATAAAAAACTGGTAAACGCTGTCAGGATGGCACTCGGTGAGAAGCAAATAATTACCCAGCACCATCAACCGTTCAATATGGTGCGCATAACCACGTTTTTTGACCTTCTGTATCACATCGTCCAAAGGCAGGAGCCCACTCTTGCCTTCAAGTACTTTGGCGGGTATGGATTTGGTAAAACCAAAGTAGTTCGTTGTTCGCTGCTGCACCCCGATGGTATCGTAGGTACGGCGCATGAACTCACGCCAACCGATGATCTGCCGGACAAACCCCTCTTTCGCATTCAATGGAACAGGAGTTTCCAATGCCCTTTTGACGATCTCTTCGGGATCAAGCAGCCCGATATTGAGCGCAGAGGAAACCATCGAGTGAAAAAGAGGTGAATCCTTCAGTGTCATAGCATCCTGGTAGTCGCCAAAGTTTGCAAAACGGTGTGCTAGAAACTCATCCAGCAAGGCCTCTGCCTCGGCAAAATCAACGGGATAGTAAAACGGTTCTGACTCTCCAAACGTATCAAAACACGACACATACGCCCTCGCTTCTACAATATAGGCATTTTCATAGCTCTGCCATTGGGGCAAAGTAAGCGAAAGAGGAAGCTTTTTGCGGTTTTCACTGTCCAGGCTCCACTTCCCGCCTATGGGTTTGCCCTGGTCTATAAGAATCTTCATCTCTTTTCTCCGGTTTATGTAAAAGTAGTGCATAAAACGGGTATCGTCATGCGTATTGAAAAAATTGGGAGAGGAGAAAGTGATGACAGATGAAAACCGTTGTTTCAGACTTGTCATCAAGTCAAAGTCCGCTACGTCATAGCAGCTGATGCCGTCCAATGAGCCCATGACCTCTTCGTATCTGTCTACATCTACATACTCTGACTCGATCTCCTGACTAGCAAGATAATCGGCATACCACTTCATACTTGCACGGTGGAGCATGAGTTTTTGTACATGAAAGCGGTATTGTGTGAAAAAAAGCGGTTCTTCGACAAGGTAAACCTTATAGTCTTTAAGCGGTGTCACATCTTTAAAAAGCTGATGGGGAAAGACTAAAAAAGCATTCATCACCACGGCCCTTCAAAACGTCTTGGTGTGTGCATACACTTCTTCACATGCTTGGTACTTCTGCCCTGTACCCGCTTCCGCCATTGTTTAAAGACACTGGGCGACAGCAGTTTACGCATGAGTTTTTTGACCTCATTTTCACTCAAACCAAACTGTGCATAGATCGCATCAAAATGGGTACGGTCCTGCCATGCCATTTCGACGATACGATAGTGGTCTTCCTGAGTAAGTTCTGTCTTGACAGCCGTTTTGGAAGATTGATTTTGGCGTTTGGGAGGTATTCTCTGTATACCTTCTTGCCATCCATCGTCTACATATATCTCTTTGGGTTCCAACTCATACAGTTCTAATTTAATCATACAGGTATTTTATGCTATCAAACAATCTTTTCGTAGTCTTACAAAGTCATTTCAATGCTTCTGTACAAAGGGTATGACATTTTGAAATATTTTTAAACGGGAAACCAAAATAGGGCTATCCTACCTCTATGACAGTAGAAGAAAAACTAGCTATACTTACAGACTCAGCCAAGTACGATGTTTCCTGCTCCTCTTCAGGCTCTACACGCACACAGGACTTTGGCGGTATAGGATCGACCCATGCCAGCGGCATCTGCCATGCATTTTCTGCAGACGGACGGTGTATCTCGCTGCTAAAGATCCTTTTTACCAACCACTGCATCTATGACTGTGTCTACTGCGTCAACCGCATCAGCAACGACAGACAGCGTGCGGCATTTAGCCCTAAAGAGGTGGCTGACCTGACGGTCAATTTTTACAAACGTAACTACATCGAGGGGCTCTTTTTAAGCTCGGGTATCATCGGCAGTGAAGACCATACGATGGAGCTGATCCTCAAAAGCCTGAAGATCCTGCGCTATGAACACGGCTTTAACGGCTATGTCCATGTGAAGCTTATCCCGGGAGCTTCGGAGTATCTCATCCGTGCCGTTACTGCTCTGGCAGACCGTGTCAGCTCCAACATCGAACTACCGAGTCAAAAGAGCCTGGCGCTCCTTGCTCCTGATAAGACAAAAGAGAAGCTATTTCAGCCTCTGCATATCGTCAAAAACGATGCGCTTACACAGGGCAAAAAGGTCATGGGTATGAGCACACAGATGATCATCGGTGCCAGTCCTGAAAGCGACTATGAGATCCTCAAGCTCAGCGATACATTTTACAACAAAAGCCTGCTCAAGCGTGTCTACTTCTCAGCCTACATCCCCACTACAACGCACAAGCATCTGCCGGCTCTAAACACTCCGCCACCACTACTTAGAGAACATCGGCTTTATCAGGCAGACTGGCTGATGCGCTTTTACGGATTTGCCTTTGATGAGATCGCCAGTGAAAAGAATCCTTTTCTAGATGAACGCTTCGACCCCAAGCTTGCGTGGGCGTTACGCAGCCTGCACCATTTTCCAGTCGAGATCAACCGTGCAGACCGTGAAACACTCCTTCGTGTACCCGGACTTGGCGTACGTAGCGTGAACAAAATACTCAGGGCCAGACGTCAGAAACTGCTTCTGGCACGTGATCTTGATACGATGAAGATCTCGCTTAAACGTGCACGTTACTTCATCACTGCAGGCGGCAGCCCTATAGATCAGACCGAACTTCGCTATGAGCGGCTTGAGTCAAAGATGCTTGCGCTTGAAATGCCGAAGCCCGGTACACAGCCAAGCCTTTTTGATATCATTCAAAGTACCACAGGAGAGCTGTGAGATGATATGGACCTATGATGGGAGTTTTGAAGGGTTCCTCACTTCGCTTCACAGAAGTTATATTTATAAATATATTCCTGAAAAACTCACCATGGACAGCGCCGGCCTGACACTACTTGACGAGAGAGAGATCATAGAAACGGATTTTGAAACAGCTGCGAAAGTATCCAAAAGCATCAACGAGCGCTTTCCCAAAAAGATCCTCGAACGTATCTTTCATGTCTTCTTGTGTGATGATATGCCCTTTGAACTAGACCTGCTGCTCTATCTTCGTATGGGATTTAAAGACCTAAGCCTGATTCATGATCTTTCGCATCCCGTTGTCTATGCTGTTGAGGGGTATCAGAAGCGTCTGCTTACTACCATCCACAAGATGTACGCCTTTACCCGTTTTGAGATGCTGGATGACGGGATGCTATACGCCAAGATCGCTCCGCCACGCAATGTCCTGCCATTGATCGGAAAACATTTTGTCAAACGTCTCAAAAGCGAACACTTCATCATCCATGATATCAAGCGCGGTCTGATCTGTGTCTGGGACGGGCAAAACCTGCAGCTGCACCCCATCCTCGAAGCCAGCGAACCAACGCTGCATGAGGATGAAAAACATTTCCAAAAACTCTGGAAAACCTTTTTCGATACCGTAGCCATCGAGTCAAGAAAAAACTATAAGGTTCAGCGTAACTTCGTCCCGTTACTGTATCGGGAGTTGATGAGCGAGTTCAAGTCTTAGAGTTAAACAGTTATATAAAAATACTGCTATAAAGTGCCCACTCTTATATTAAAATTAAAAAATATTAAATAACAACTTTAAACCTTGGAAATTTATAAGGTTTTCATGTGGAATAGAGAAGTTCTAGTTTCACCATAAACTAATGCAGTGTAGAGTTTAACTCGAAGATCTTATTTAGCATAAAGCTCCATAATAATAGCATTAGATGGATTGCTGGAATCATATGCCACTTTAACATGAGTACCTACTGTGAATGAAAGGACCTGTTTTGTTTTATGGACAGGAATCCATGATGAAGCATGGGAGCCATTATGCGTAAATGAAAACTCAAGGCGTCCGCGATCTTTTACAATGTTTAGTGAAGTAACAGTGCCAACTACAGTTTGGCCACTCGCAAAGAGCTTCACAATCTTTTTTATTCGCCACAATAAAACTATACAATAGGAACAAAGTTAGCAAGACCGGAAACAAAATAGGCAATCCATCTAACGTTTTTTTGATAAGTGGGAAAAACATATGTATTGCCCATACAATTGGGAGACCAATGAATGCAGCCAAACTAGGCCAATCATTTTTTATTATTTTAGTAATGCTATATTTCATGATGCTCAACTTGTATATTAAAAGGAACAAAATGTCCTCTTCCCCTTCTTTAAAGTATCAATAGTATAAAAAATGTGAGCTGAGTAACTACTTTGAAATTAGTTTAAAATAAAAACCTTATAATCATATATTTTGTAATATCAAAAAATCTTATACCCTTACCTTCTCATCCTCTTAAAGGAAGACAAACCAAGAACAGTTTGCCTAATGTATCAAAAAATCTTCCAGATTGTTTTTTCCATATGTGATATTCTCATCGGTATCTTTGATCTGTTTTTCCACCATTGCCATGATACTTTTGACGCCCTTTGTCTTTTCGGGGTCGGTCAGAGGCAGTAGCCTGACCGTTAGGCTGGACTTTTTGGATGAGAGTTGGATGAAGAAGTTTTGGTTTACGCCGTTTTCGATGGCCAGTGAGTCTACCAGTACGCTTTGTTCTTTGTCGTTGATGTATTTCTCCATCACTTTGAGTATGCCGTTCTCAGTTTTCTCTGCAAATCTGCTAACTGCATCAAAGGCTTTTCTGGTGTTGTCGATGTTTTCAAGTACGATGTGTGGCATGAAGGTAACTCCTGATCTTTAACTATATATTACAGATAACAAAGAATCTTTTGTATGCCGATTTTGTCATTTGATGAGTCGTTTTGTTTCGAAATTCTCTATGACTTTTTTTGCCTGCTTCATAAAAAGCTGCTTTTTCTCCAGCATCCCGTGCACTGCATTCACACCCTCTTCGCCATATGTTGATACCACATGATGTGCGACTTCTGTCGAAAGAAGATCAAACTCACAAAATCGTCTGTCGATACGCGCGATAATCTCGGATAGTGCTACAGTCTCATCTACTACTTCCCCAAGATGATGCAATGCCATCTCTTTGATCTCGTATGTCGAATCGCGTGCATCCATCGGTTCTTGTATGATCTGCATGGTGCCAAGCTCAATAGCAGTCAATTTATTGCCATAGGAACACCCTGTATCGATACCATAGAAGTTCTCGCCGCTGACCACTTCATCGAACACACAGTGTCCAAAGATGTTGACCACGCTGCTTGGGGGTACATTCATCCCTTTTTCATAACGGTGAAGCAGAAAGTCGTTGTAGTAAACAGGATTGTTTCTGTGTTCATAAAACGGCAGGGCAAAACCGTGCGTGATGAAGTACTGCTCTATCTCGATGTACATCGGAAGCGCTGAGAGCCATGCAAGATGTCTGTCCATCGTTTCATGGTCATTCAGGTAGCTCTCATAGGTCTGCATGCCTCCATAGCGGTAGTCTGTGCTCCATGGACTGTGTATCTCTTTATGCACTGCATCATACAGGTACTTCTCCATAAGATGTTCATGGTTTCCCTTGACACATTCGTACCCGTTACATATGACGTACTCGATGACCTCTTTGGAGAAGTTGCCTTTGTCACACAGATCGCCTACGAAAATGATCCTTGCATTGACAGGCAATCTGCCGATCAATTTTTGCATCGTATGAAAGCATCCGTGAACATCGCCGATGATATAGGTATTTTCTATTCTTTCTTTGCACATAAGGTATGATAATACATTCCTTTCTCTTTTCATACCTCTTTGATGTCATTTCATAGGTCCCCTCAACCAATCGTCATAAACACTCTATCAATCCCCGCAAAAATATTCTATAATGACCTAAAGAAGATCTTCACTAAAAGGCTCTTGCATGAAAATCTTACTCACCGGTTCCAACGGCTATATCGGAAGAAGGCTCAAACAAAAGCTGCTAATCCAAAAACATGATTTGAGACTTCTCGTTCGAAATCCCAAAAGTCTGGACAAAACCATACACGAAAGAGCTGAAGTCTTCCAAGGGGATACATTTGATCTGCATGCGCTGCAAAAGGCTCTCGAGGGTGTCGATGTGGCTTACTATCTCATCCACTCTTTACAAGAAGAAAACTATCGTGAGCTTGATAAACAAAGCGCTCAAAACTTTCTTGATGCAGCGGTAGAATGCGGGGTCAAACGCATCATCTATCTGGGTGGACTAGGTATTAAAGAGCATGCAAGCCAACACCTTCTCAGCCGTATAGAGACCGGCGAGATACTCTCAAGCAGACCAGATGAGATACAGACCATCTGGATACGCGCAGGAGTCATCATCGGCTCAGGGAGTGCAAGCTTTGAGATCATACGTCATCTGAGTGAAAAGCTCCCCGTCATGGTCACGCCCAAATGGGTTTCCACACTTGCACAGCCTATCGGCGTCGATGATGTCATCAGCTACCTTGATAGCGCCAAAGACCTGAAGTATGACAACAATCTTATCGTAGACATCGGCAGCCAGAAGATGACCTATAAAGAAATGATGCTTTCTTGCGCAAAAGCACTGGGTTTGAAGCGATGGATCATTCCCCTGCCCGTGCTGAGTATCAAACTCTCTTCCTACTGGCTCAACCTCTTTACTCCGGTACCCTATAACGTGGCAAAGTCACTCATAGAAGGCCTCTCCTCTGAGGTGGTCGTACAAAACGACCATGCCAAAAAATATTTTCCACATATTCATCCCGCAAGCTTTCAAGAAGCGGTACAAAAAGCGATACAAGAGATGGAAAATAACCAGATACATAGCCGCTGGAGTGATGCGGGAGGTGGCGTAGACCTATGGGAAGCGCAACACAAGCACGATCCATCCAGCGCTATCCTGATGGATCGGCAGACCTTAAAGATAACAAATGTCGACAAAAAAACACTTTATGAAACCTTCTGTGCCATCGGAGGCAAAGGGGGATGGTTCGGCTATGAGTGGCTTTGGGAAGTACGAGGCGCTCTTGATAAACTCATCGGCGGTGCAGGTCTCAACAGGGGACGACGTGACAGATACAAACTGCGTATCGGTGAAAGCGTTGATTTTTGGAGAGTCGAAGACCTTGTTGAAAATGAACGACTGCTTCTGCGGGCACAAATGAAGGTTCCGGGCAAAGCATGGCTGGAGTTCAAGATACAGGGAGATGAGTTCATACAGACAGCCTATTTTTACCCTCGCGGCCTTTGGGGACGACTTTACTGGTACCTGCTTACCCCGCTGCATTATCTCGTGTTTGGCAATATGATACGCGCGATCTATCAAAAAGCACACACAAATGAACCGTCAAAAAAAGGCTATGAAAATTGATACTTACATGTTACAATGAAACAAAAAAGGAATCATCATGATCAAAGAGATCCTATATACCGGGCTTGGCGGCGCGATCTTGCTCAAAGAGCGTGTAGATGAAGAGATAAAAAAGCTTGAAGAAAAAGGCAAACTAAGCAAAGAAGATGCCGATAACTTCATCAAAAAACTCCAAACACGCGGCGAAGAAGAAGAGGAAAAACTCAAATCCAAGATAAAAGAAGCCCTTAAAGAAGTGATCGATGAGATGGGTCTTGCGACCAAAGCAGACATTGAGGCGCTGAAAAAAGAGAAATAGTGGTATACAAACTCTACTCTCCTGTAAGGATATGGCATGTTTTTCAAGTGTTGCTGACCCTTTATCTGTTGATACGCAAACGCGATCGCTTTTTGTTATTTTCACCACTGGGTCCTGCAAGGTTGGTAGATACCATTACATCACTGGGGGCCAGTTTTATCAAGCTGGCGCAAGTGCTTGCTACGCGTAATGACTTTTTCCCATCAGAGTATCTCAACGCTCTTAAAATGCTGCATGATGAACTCCCCGCGATGAGTCAGACAACGATGCAGCATGTATTTGAGCGTGCATTTAAAACAAATCCATTTGTAAAATTCAATACTACTCCCATCGCTTCCGCATCGATCGGTCAGGTCCACGAAGCATGGCTGGATGACGGTGTAAAAGTTGCCGTCAAACTACGCCGTGAAGGGATAGAAAGACAGGTCAAAGCAGATATCCGTATCCTGACCGCTTTCAATCAACTCTTCCGTCCTTTGTTTTCCCACTACACCAAGCACTCTATCGAAGCAGTGATCGTTGAGTTTTCTTCTATGATACTCAAAGAGGTCAGCCTCAATCATGAGAGAGCCAATCTTATAAAATTTTCCCAAACATATGCACACATGGGTGTACGATTTCCTTGCACGTACGAGGAACTTAGCTGTGACGATGCACTGGTGATGCGCTTTGAGGAAGGGTTCCGCTTTGATGACAGGAGATCACTTGAAGCCTGTGGGATCGATATATACCCCATTATCGACACACTTGTCTCTTTCTACACCGAGCAGATGCTAGTCAAAGGATACTTTCATGCCGATCCCCATCCGGGCAATCTGCTCATCTCCAAAGAGGGCCAGCTGATCTTACTGGATTTTGGGATGGTCAAACGTGTGCCAAACGAAACGCGCGTAGCCATCATAGAGCTCATAAAAGCTGCCAATGAACAAGACTATGAACGCTACGTCAATGCAAGCAAACGCCTTGGTACGGTGGCCTATGATGCACCGGTAAGCGAACTGGCAGAATTTACCGAAAGTATGTTCGAGATATTCAACAACGATACGCTCGATAGCGCAAGCATGCAGGAACTTGCGTTTGAAGTGCTGGAGAAAACCCGAAATCTTCCTTTCAAACTTCCGCAGGAAGCGATCTATATCCTTCGTGTCAGCGCCATCATCGAGGGACTTGGCACCACCTATATCGAGAATTTCAACGGCATCAAGGACATTCTTCCTATCCTGCAAAAAAATATCCCAAGGGCACTAGGTGCAAAAGAGAGCATTCTTGAGACCCTGATCGATGAGTTTAGACAGTTTCCGCTTGATATCAAGGCATTCAGGGACAGTATCTACAAGATCAGTGAAGAGAACCTGAGTGTCGAGCTTTCCAAACGGCAGTTGGAAGTGCTTGAAAAGAGACTCGCCGCCAAAGTATCATCGGTATCGATCACGCTGGGGTTGATGCTTGGAGCGATCTTTTTGGTCAACTATGACAAACACTATGAGGACTTTGCCCTCCTCCTTTTTGGCGCGGGAGCGCTTAGATTATTTTTTCTAAGGAGCAAAAGATGAGAATTTTATGGATCATTTTACTGTTTATTTTGACAGGCTGTGTGGAGACACCCAAACATGTGACACCGGTACAAGACTTTCAACTTCAGCGTTATCTTGGTACCTGGTATGAGATCGCCAGACTGGACCACTCTTTTGAACGGGGGTTGGAGCAGATCACCGCCACCTACTCCATGCGAGAGGACGGCGGAGTGAAAGTGATCAACCGCGGATACGACACAGAAGACGGACGCTGGAGTGAAGCAGAGGGGAAGGCCTACTTCGTAGAGCATGACGATACAGGGTTTTTGAAAGTTTCATTTTTCGGACCGTTTTACGGAGCCTATATCGTCATGGATACAGACTATGAAACATACACGATGATCAGCGGACCGGATCATTCCTACTTTTGGATACTTTCGCGTACACCTGTAATGGATGAAAAGATACGCTCACGCCTGATAGAAAAGGCTAAAGTAGCAGGCTTTGATACGGATGCACTGATCTTTGTCAAGCAAGACAAATCAGGATCAAACTAAAGATATGAACGTTTTTTTCAAGTACTTTCATGCTAATATTAATAATTATTAATCATGACAGGGGATGTTAGAGGATGATAGAATTAACACAATGTTCGGCGATATTGGATAAAGACAGTTTGCTGGAAATCATCAAATTCCAGACAGACATCACAAAAATCGGACCTGATATGGGATCGATACTGACATTGATCACAGAAAAGTCCATGGAACTCACCCATTCTGAGGGTGCGGTCATCGAGTTGGCAGAGCACGAGTTCATGGTCTACAGAGCGGTTGCCGGTTCGCTTGATCCTTTTCTTGGATTGAAACTGCTTATTGATGGGAGTCTTTCAGGCAAGTGTTTACAAAGCGGAAAGATCATGTACAGTAAAGACACTACAACGGACGAAAGGGTCGATCAGGCAACATGTGTGAAGATCAACGCAAGATCGATGGTGATCATGCCATTGATCCATAATGAAACCAGTGTCGGCGTATTGAAAATCGTCTCTTCCAAAATCGATGCATTCGATCATCATGATTTCTGCACACTTAAAATCATCAGTGAAATCGTTGCATCGTTGATACACAATTCTGCCAAATATGCGATTGACCATTTATTGCACAAGGCTTCACATGATGCTTTGACAGGTCTTTATAATGTTTCTTCATTTCATGAGCATTTATTTGAACTGCTTAACACCCACAAGCAGAGCGTCTCTTCCTTCGGGCTTATCATACTGGATATGGATGGACTTAAGACCATCAACGATACTTACGGGCATCAAGCCGGAGACAACGCTATCATCGAATTTTCCCAAAGACTTAAAAATATCACAAGGGAGAACGACATTGTCGCACGCTTAGGCGGAGATGAATTTGCTTTGATTTTACCCAATCTCAAAGAGAAACAGGAGTGCGCTGATTTTATGCAAAGATTTATCGAAAAAGTCAATGAACCTTGTCATTTTGAAGGGCATCTTTTACCGATGGGAGTGAGTGTGGGTTGTTCTGTATACCCCAATGATGCACTCGATGCTTCTGAACTGATCAAAATTGCTGATAATGCCATGTATGCCATGAAAAAGGAGAACAAAGCCAAATTAAAAGCTTGACTTTGTTCTTTTGGACTTCACTTCTTTACGGATGATTTAAATTGACATCAATTGACATACCATTCCTACCAAATACCTCACTGAATAGATAAAATTTGAAAAAAGCAGGAATGCTCATGTTTGATGTTTACACCTCGCTTGAAAAAAGCAATCACTCCCAGCCAAGGGTGACGGCCCTCATGGCATGCCAAAACAATCTTATGGCAGCTTCATGGCATATGCCTATATCCAAATCTCCTTTCCGCTATGCTGTGGCAGTACGTGAGGAAAACTACACCCATACACTGCTAAAAGAACACGGTGCATTTTCATTGAACTTTCTTCCTTTTGAGTATCTGGATATCGTAGATATGACAGGAAGAATACACGGCAATACAGTAAATAAACTTGCCAAGAGCGGTCTTGAAACAGAAGGCAATGACGAGCATGGAAATGTACTGCTTAAGGCTTCAGATTTTATCTATACATGCAAAATATGCGACACGTACAGTAACGGTGATCATACTATTTTCATCGCTGATGTGACAAAGATTTATGTCAATGAAAATCAAAGTAACAAGCCTATACTCTTCACTGGACGTGGCAGGTATACCACGTCCAGTCAGGTGACTATAGTGAAACAAGTGTTGTAAAAAGCAACTTCCTCAGTCGTTCTGGGCGAAGATGAGTTTTGCTGCATATTCAAGATAGAGATTCTTTTTATGCATCTCTATTCTCTCAAAGTTTTCGTCTATATATTTTGCTACGATGCTGTCAATACCCTGTTCTCCATACTCTTCTATAAGCATCTGTTCCATGGCTGATATTTTATCCATCACTTTATCGAATTCGTTTTGGACTTTGTCAGTTTCTACCTGTCCGCAGATATCCCAATATCGTTTACGGGGCGATCCTGCGATGATATCATTTTCATCTTCAAAGAGTGCATTGTATTCGTTCATATTAATCCTTCATGTTTATTTAGTGTTTGATATTAACTTAAAAAAAACATGATTCGTAGTCAGTTTATGTCAATTAATTAAACGACATAAATAGCGTACCAAAAGAGACTATGCGCACTATAATATGCCTTACAAAGGAATAACATGAGAGATTATATACCGCAAGCATTTGATTTTGACCCGGACGAGCGTGGGCATTTTGGCAAGTTCGGCGGACGTTTTGTCCCTGAAACCTTGATGCCATCACTCATAGAACTGGACAGCATCTACAAAAAATACCGATTTGATCCCGAATTTTGGCAAGAGGTCAACGCACTCTACAATGACTATGTAGGCAGACCATCACCGCTTTACAAAACCGAAAACCTCAGTAGGCAGATAGGTGCAGATATCTTTTTAAAGCGGGAAGATCTCAACCACACAGGCGCCCATAAGGTCAACAACACCATTGCCCAGGGAGTGCTTGCCAAACGGATGGGAAAGACAAAGATCATTGCCGAGACAGGCGCCGGACAGCATGGTGTGGCAACAGCGACCATCGCGGCGCTTATGGGACTGGAGTGTGAAGTTTTCATGGGAGCCAAGGATGTCGAAAGACAGCAGCTCAATGTCTTCCGTATGAAACTGCTGGGAGCAAAGGTCCATGCAGTCGAATCAGGCAGCCGTACCCTTAAAGATGCCATGAATGAAGCTATTCGCCACTGGGTAACCAATGCCAGAGATACTTTCTATGTCATTGGCACCGCGGCAGGCCCGCACCCCTATCCGCTGATGGTGCGTGATTTTCAAGCCATCATCAGTTATGAGGCCAAAGCACAGATACTGACTCAGCACGGAAAACTTCCTGAGTATGTCATCGCCTGTATCGGGGGCGGTTCGAATGCACTGGGGATGTTTGCACACTTTATCAATGAACCGTCAACACAGTGTATCGGCATTGAAGCAGGAGGCAAAGGATTGACCAGCGGGGAACATGGCGCATCGCTCAGGCTGGGCAGGCCAGGTATACTGCATGGACAACTTAGCTATCTGCTGCAAAGTGATGAAGGACAGATCAAAGAAGCCTACTCAATCTCGGCAGGACTGGACTATCCGGGTATCGGGCCTGAGCACTCCTACCTGATGGAACAGGGCAAAGTTCTTTATGATGCAGTGACCGATGAAGAAGCCTTGGATGCCTTTGTATGGCTGAGCCAAAGCGAGGGGATCGTACCGGCCTTTGAAAGCGCTCATGCAATCGCCTATCTTAAAAAAATGCCAAAAGAGCAGATCAAAGGTAAAACGATCATCATCAGCCTTTCAGGCCGGGGGGATAAAGATATGATACAGGCAATGGAGCTGTTGAAACTATAGAAAAAAAGGAAGAAGGATATGAAAAACACCACCGAAATCATCTCTATCTTAGTGAAAGGCATGGAAAACATTTCCAATGCCAACAAGCCAGAAGAAATCAGTACGATTGCAGAAAACTTCTTATCAGAAATGCTATGCTCTGAGTATGTCACATTATTTGTGTTTGATGAAGACAATAAACAATTTAAGAGCATCAATGACGGAAAAAATGTACCTGTTGCTATTCCATCAAGCCTTCTGGCACGTGCCTTGGAATCAAAGTCTCCTGTTTATTTTAATCATGTCAAAAGTGAAAAACATTATGATCCCAATATTGACAATCCTGATGATTTGAAGATCAAATCACAGCTTATTTTTCCAGTAAAAGAAAATGAAAAACTTATAGGAATTCTGAGAGCTTCAAGATCCGTCAAGCAGTCCCAACACTACACCAATCATGAGATAGCGCTGCTGAAATCCATTGAGCAGTATCTTTTGCAACTAGTCCATATTTTGAACAACACAGAAACTAAACTCACACCTGTTAACCATTCTTTAATACATTCAGAAATCAAGCATATCACCAAACAAACTTCCAGTGACAACGATGATATTAATGATGCTATGCTGTTTCTTGCCAATACTGTGCATGATATACGTACACCTGCAAACAGCTTATATGGATTTTTGGAGTTGATGGAAGAGTATGTGAATGATCCAAAACTGCTGCAATTTCTCAGTGGTGCAAAAGAGAGTGCAATATTCATCAATACTTTAACCGATTCGATTCTTGATCGTGTGAAATATATGCATGAATCATCTAAATCCGAAATAAACATTATCTCAAGTGTAGACTTTTTTTCTTGGATTGCCAATATTTTCACTGCGAATATGACAGATAAAAAAATCCATTACACTGTTTCAATTGATCCAAACATTCCAAAAGAAGTACAAGTTGACTCATTAAAACTAAAACGCATACTTATCAATTTGATTGGCAATGCCTACAAATTCACGCCTTCCGATAAAATAATCACTTTTCGTGTTGATTATAAAAAACATAATCATTCGATCATGTTTACTGTCAAGGATGAAGGAATCGGGATACCTAAAGAACGGCAAAATGAAATATTCAAGGCTTTTAAACAGGCACAGGAAGATACTAGTATCAAATTTGGAGGTACAGGACTTGGACTTGCCATCAGTGCAAAATATGTACAAGATCTTGGCGGTGTTTTAAAACTTGAAAGTAAAGTTGATATTGGAAGCACGTTTTATTTTGATATACCTGTGGATGTCATCAAAGAGGAGTCTTATTTTTCTTCTTTCTTTACCCATAACAAAAAATTTGTTGTTTACACGAACGATCCTCTTAGTATAGACACGTTTGGTATCACAACGACTTTACAAGAATTTGGAATCGCTCAAGAAAATATCTCCATAGGAGACAGAATAACTAAAGATACTACACATCTCATCTGTTTTGAAAACAAACTTGATGATCGAATTGTTTCTTTCTGTCAAGAAAACAACATCACATTACTGATATTTGAAGAAAAAATGTTTTCCATCTCAAAAGATAAAAAATATCAAAGTTTAAAAACAATTACAAAAAATACCTATTATGCCAAGGAGCTGTATGATGCCATCGCTTCAACAGATCAAAATTCAGCAATTCATATAGATCATCCCAAAAGATCTGTATCGTCTGTAGCCTAGTGTGGTTAGTTGAATTTTTATCTGTTTGATTAGTTCATACAGACGAAGAGAATATTAAGAAGGATTGACTATACTCACTTTTTATTTTATCAATCAACTTGCTTTATAGCCTCAATTTTAGGAAAAGAGATGAAAAAAACGATTCAACAACACTTTTATTCAGCTATAGGAATCTCTCTTTTTTCCGTACTTCTGGGTTTTGGGTTAAAGATTTATCTTGCAACTGTGATAGAAAAAGTGACGCTGGCGCTTTACTATACAGCCATTGATATCTTTTCTTTCTCGCTTTTAGTACTGATAGGTTTTCGTTCCTCTATGGTGGTGAGTTATAACAAAACAAAAGAAGATAGCGGGATAGTCAATATTTTTCGTTACTTTATTCTAGCGGCGTTGTTGGCGTCATGGGGATTTGTGATCCCATATGTGAAGCACCGGCTGGGTGTAGAGGTCGACTATTGGTATTTGGTTGCAACCATATTGTCAATGAGTCTTTACCTGTATTTGAGCAATCAGCTTGCAATGTATCGGCTTTATACACTCATGAACCGCAGCAGTTTTATAGAGCCGCTATTGTCAATATTCTGGTTTCTGCTAGCCTTTTATGCAGCAGGTGTCAAAGGATTGCAAGCGTTGTTTATCATGAGTGCAATGGCATCTTTTTCACTCTCTGCATACATTTTTGTACTCAAATCGAAAAAGAGCAAAGAACCGGTCATCAAAAGGGTGATTATCGATTCCGAGTTACGTCAGTTCATTAAAAAATCCCTCATCTCTACTTTGGAGTTCAGTTCAGGCATGATGCTTATCTACATGGCGGTATTCTTTTTCAGCCACTACTATTCTTTAGGCGAACTTGGTGATTTTCAAGTGGTGACCAAACCTGTTTTGATGGGCATGATCACCCTCTTTGTATTTCCGGTTTTCCAGTTTTTGCTGCCTGAACTGAGTAAGTTGTTCTATGAAAAAAACAAAGATGAAATAGACAAACTCAAAAAATGGTTTTATACTTTCAGTTTCGTGGTAAGCTTCCTTTTCATATCTTTTTTTTATTTCTTTGGAGAAAAGATCATTGTTTATATTTTTCCATCAGAGTATGCAGGCGCCTATCTCTATCTAAGCCACTTAAGTTTCTTTTTCTTGTTCGTGATGCTCAACGCGTATCAGGTCGCGTTTATCAAAGCTTCGGGGGCATTTGGTTATGCACTTCTCATACGTCTTAGCGGATTGGGCTTTTTTATCCTTTTTTTCTATCTGACACGCTATTTTTCAGAGAGTTCCATCGCAGTTGTTTTTGGTTTAGCGATGGCCTATCTGGGAATGTTTCTTCTTTCATGGAGAATCGAGAGGAAAGCCTATGCAAAGATTTAAAGGTAAAGTGCATTTAAGAATACAAGCTTCTATGTATTTCTAACATCCAAGTTGATTTTGACGAACCGACAAATAGCCTATACTAAAAAATCGAATGAACATATACAATTAATCAAAAAGAGATGTATAGTAAAATGAAATACGGTGAAAAAGAAATTAAGTCATTTGATCCATCCAAAGATCTTGAAGTGTGGAAAAATGAACACGAACGCGATTATACCATCAAAGTCACACTTCCGGAATTCACATCCCTTTGCCCAAGAAGCGGTTATCCCGATTTTGCAACCCTGTATCTGGAATATGTCCCCGCTGATTACGTCGTGGAACTTAAAGCGCTTAAACTCTATATAAATACATTCAGAGACAGAAGTATTTCCCACGAAGATGCCGCCAATGAGATTTATGGCATCCTGTTGAAAGTTTTGCAGCCTAAACACATGAAACTCAGAGCTGATTTCAATCCAAGAGGCAATGTACACACTGTTATAGAAATTGACAGTCAGGATTCCATTTGAATATCCAGGTGTGACATGCTGTACAAAACAAGGAATATTGAAAAAGCAGCCAAATGGCTCAAAGAGGGAGACAAAGAAGTCGCATTTGTCATCGATGAGCACAATAGACTTACCCTCTTTACGTTTGCCTATTGGCAGTTCAGATATAAAACGCTTAAAAGTTTCAAAACGATCATCTATACAAAAAAGCGCCATACTTTTTTTTATCTTCTCAAAACAGTTTCGATTCTTACCTTTGGATACTATCGCGTGATCGAGCAATAAACTCTTTTGTCTTTGCGTGGCGATAGGAAAACATCTTGTTCATATCACGCTTTATCAACCAGGTAAATGGCAGCGTAAACCATCCAAAAGGGAGAGAAAAGGTTACAACATCTTTGAGTAATGTATATGATTCGTCCACTTCGATAAAATGATGTTCATGCCTGAATGTTTTAAATGGAGAACGCAAAGCGACATCTACGATCAGTTCTGGATAAACCACATGTTCAAACAAGAGTTCCCACTCAAAAGAAAAAGGCCACTTTTTTATTTTCAGTTGTGCCTCGTTCCCTTCTTTCAGCGGCGTGGATATCTTGATGATATCTACATCGATATCGGGGGGTGTGATCAAAGGCAAATTGGCTGTATCAGCATGAAATTCAAAGAGATTTTCGACATTGCAATGGATGAGTGTTTCGTAAGTGATTATATGTTTCATACTGGTATTTTACAAAACCAGGCATTCTATTCATAGCCGTGATTTGACATTTCATCAGATAAAAAATGGACAAATTTACTAGTTTCAAAATATTGGGCGATATATCTTCATAAACGATTCAAATGACAAATTTTCTATACAAAAACATTTCTGAAATTTATAAGATAGTATCAAAAGCAACTCAACCACACACAACTAAGGAGTTCATGTGCCAAAGAAAAGAAAAATAGCTATCGTTGGCGGTGGCGTTTCCGGAGTAACTGCAGCTTTGTATTTAGGCCGGATGGGGTTGGACATAACCTTGTTTGAAGAAAAGCGCACTCTTGTAGACGGACCGCCGTGGTGTCATTTGCATGCGGGTGGAAATCTATATCGTGAAATAAGCGACGAACAATGTGCTACCCTACTAAAGCAATCTATAGATTTTGCAAAATTTTATCCTTATGTAGTAGATTACCGCCCTACCGTCCTTGCCTTACCTCTGGATGATACAGGAATGGTCGAACAGCTTATGCCAAGACTTGAGTATCTCAAAAACGAATACAGAAACTTAGTTGAAAAAGATGGCACAAATGAAGTTTTGGGGAAGTGGCAAAACTATTATAAACTTTATGATCGCACTAAGATGGAAGCCCTCAAAACAAAACAGATCGTATCGATGCCTGATAGTATGGATGAGTGGATGATACCTGTAGCAAAACATCTCAACCTTGATGCAATACAGTATCCGCTGATCATGGTTCAAGAATATGGGCTCAATATGTTTCGTTTGGCTGCTGGTTCCATGTTTTCATTAGAAAAATTTTCCAATATCAAGATTCAAATACAATCCAAGGTACTAAAGATAAAACAAGAAGGCAAACAATGGGAAGTATCGTATCAAACTGCATCGGGTACTACACAGAGTGAAGTTTTTGACTATCTTATCAATGCGTCAGGTTTTAGATCAGGTGAGATCGATGATATGGTCGATGTAATGACACAAAGGATGGTTGAATTCAAAGCATCCTATATAAGCAAATGTGATCGTTTTGCCGATATCTCTTTTCCTGAAATCATATTTCATGGCGAACGCGGAACACCTAAAGGCATGGCACAGTTCACACCCTATCCGGGAGGGTATTTTCAGCTCCATGGCATGACCAAAGAGATCACACTGTACGAAAACGGTCTGGTTGCAAACTCTAGCCTCAGTGCTCAACCAAAACTAGATCAGAGTTTTTTGAAAAAAATAGACTGTGGATGGGAGCATGATGAGATTGAGGTACGTACGCAAAAGGCAATCGACCATGTCGCAAGGTTTATTCCTTCGTTCTCTTACGCTACAGTGGGCTCCAAACCTTTATACGGCGCTCAGCAAATCCGTGGAGATGATCCCTCTTTGCGTGTAGCAGAAGTCTCTTTTCCCAAAGAAGGTTATGCAAGGTGCGAGATCGTCAAGGTATCCTCATCAATAGACATGGCAAAAGCGATACATGCAGATCTTCAACATCTTGGCATCATAAGCAAAGATCATGCCCGCCTCTTGCCACAAGAAAGTGTGGTCAGTCTAAATGAAGAGAAGATAAAAACATCTGCCCAAAACATAGCTATACTCAGAGCTTATCCGGGTTCTCTCTCAAAAAGAAATAGACAAATAGCAATATCATAAAAACACCGCAAAGGAGTAAAGATGTCCTCAAAAATATGGATAGTCGGCGGCAGTAGCGGCATAGGACTTGAACTTGTCAAAGAATGGCTCAATGAGGGATGTTCTGTCGTCGTGAGTGCAAGAAAAGCAAGCTACAGTAAATCACTGTTGGCACTCAAAACGGTGTATGAAGCCCAGTTACAGATAGTCGATATGGATGTCAGTTCACAAGAGTCCGTGAAGAGGGCGGTACCTCAAGCATGGAAACGATTTAACGGGATCGATACCTGGTTTTATAATGCTGCAGTCTATGAAGTGATGTCTGCAAAAGAGTGGGATATAGAACACTTTGAATCTATGGTGCAGATCAACTATATGGGCGCTGTTCGTGTTATGCACGCTCTACTGCCCTATTTTGAAGATCAAAAAAGTGGGCGATGGATATGGAATGTAAGCCTTTCAAGCTATTTTGGTCTTCCATTCGGAGGAGGCTACAGCGCTCCTAAAGCAGCGCTGCTTAATCTTGCCGAATCTCTGCAGCCGGAACTTATTGAAAAAGGGATTGAACTTCAGGTGATTAACCACGGATTTGTCAAAACAAGGCTCACACACAAGAACAAATTTGAGATGCCCCAACTCATGCTTCCCGAAGCGGCTGCAAAGCAGATCATTGAGCGTACTGAAAAACCTTACCGTTTTGAGATCCACTTCCCTTTCAAGCTCTCAACATTTCTCCAGCTGCTTAAAATCTTGCCATACAAGATATCACTTGCTATCACCCGAAGGATGATTCCATGACACAGGAACGCCTATCAGAGTTTTTCGAATCTCTCTCATCAGATACAAGTTTGGAAATGTTCAAAGAGATCTACGCATCAAAAGTCCATTTCAAAGATCCATTTCATGATGTACATGATGTGGCTGATGTTTATAATATCTTCCAACAGATGTACCAAAGGCTCGATAACCCGACATTTAAAATGATCGAATATCTAAGCAATCAAGATGTCGCCTATGTGAGATGGAAGTTTATCTATCAATTTAAAGGTGAATCAACCCTTCAAAATTTTGTAGGTGTCAGCAGAATTGTTTATGATGAAAACGGAAAGATCTCTACACATATTGACTACTGGGATGCGGGTGAACATATCTATGAAAAACTTCCTCTACTGGGTTCTTGCATTCGGTGGATCAAAAGAAAGATACAAAACGGACATACATGAAAAGACTCAATTTTAGCGCGCTGTTTTCTTACGGTGCGACAGCCATCCCTCTGGCAATGCTTGGACTGCCACTTTATATCTATCTTCCGACCTATTATGCACAAGATGCTGGGCTGAGTGTCACCCTGGCAGGTGTAATTCTTTTTTTGGCCAGGTTGACAGATGTAATTACTGACCCTCTAGTCGGGATCTACAGCGACAGGTTTAACAGTCCATATGGCAAAAGAAAACCTTTTATAGTGTTTGGTTCGCTGCTCTTGGCAAGCTCATTTTATGCGCTGGTCCATCCTCCTCAGACAAACACTGCGATCTGGCTTTTGATCTTTTCGATGCTGGTCTATCTTGGATGGAGTATCGTTTCCATCCCTTATCTGGCATGGAGTGCAGAGATCAGCAACGGTTACCACGATAAGACACGGCTGAGCAGTGCCAGAGAACTTTTGACCATTGTGGGTGCAGTCACTGCCTTGCTCATACCTTATCTCTACGGGATTTCAGAGTCTGCAAGTAAGAGCTTAGGTATATTGTACAGCGCTTTTATGATCACCCTTATTCTATTTGCACCATTCACACTGTTTGGCGTAAAAGAAAAATTCTCACCATCCAAAACAAATCTGTCTTTTAGAAATATCAGATTGATTTGGGCCCAGATACCCTCACTGCCGCGTCTTCAGAGTGCATTTTTCCTCAATTCTCTTGCCAATGCCCTTCCTGCTACTCTCTTTTTATTTTTTGTGCAGCTGGTGCTGAAGAAAGATGAACAGACAGGACCGTTACTTCTGCTCTACTTTGCTTCAGGTATCCTCGGACTTCCGTTTTGGAATATGCTTGCCAAAAAGACAGGCAAACGTAAAAGCTGGATGGCTTCAATGCTCCTTGCTTCAGTAGCATTTTCTTTTGTACCGTTTATTGGAAGCGGTGATATTTTATACTTTGCACTGATCAGTTTTGTCTCCGGGCTTTCACTGGGCGCTGATATGGCTCTACCCTCCTCTATACAGGCAGACATCGCACAAAAGGTACAGCGTGATGAGAGTTATTTTGCAGGGATACTTTTTGGTATCTGGGCGATGTTGACCAAACTGGCTTTAGCACTTGCAGTTGGAATCGGTTTTGTCATATTGGGGGTGGTAGGATTCCAACCCGAGGCACCTGCGCCTTTGGCATTGTTCACACTTTCCCTGCTTTATGGTGCAGCACCCGTACTCATAAAGATGATCGCATTCTGGCTAATGAGAGGATACCGTGAAGATCTATAGGCTCACTCCGACACACCTTTTTGTACTGACACTTGCCGGAGGTATCGTTCTGAATATCATTTTTCCTGTGTCTTTGAGTTCTGTATTCTTATCCAGAGAGATAATCTCTATTGTTGGTATAGGTATCCTTTTAGTTGCATTGATTCTTAATCTAATGGCATATAATGCTTTCAAAAAACATCACACTCCCTACGCACCTTTTTCCAAACCAAAATTACTGATCCAAGACGGGATCTTTAGATACAGTAGAAATCCTGTCTATTTAGCGCTCATGCTCTCTCATTTAGGTTTAGGAATGATAGTGGATATGTTCTGGATAATCATTGGTACAGTTATTTTGTGGCAGATGCTTGATAGATACATCATACCAGAAGAGGAGGCACAACTGCATTCATATTTCAAAGCGCAATTCACTTCCTATACACAGCACACTCGCCGATGGTTCTAACCAACCGACATAATACCCATACAAAAATATTCTAATACAGCATAAAATAAAGTTATGAATAAATTGGAGTGAAGCATGAAGACATTGTTGTTTATCTTTTTTTCAGCCTTAGTCTCTGCCAAAGCTCCTATACCTGTGACATATGTAGATATAGAAAAATTCAGCGGTCTATGGTACGAGGTGGCTCGAACCTACAACAGTTATCAGGAAAACTGTGTTGCATCCTCCGTTGAGTATGTCCTTCAAAAAGAGAATGAATACAAAGTCTACAATCGTTGTTTTAAATATAAAATCGGCGGAGATCTTATAGAGTACAGAGGCACAGCTACTCCTGCATATGGAAGATCGATGTCTTCTATAGATATGACCTACTTTTATATATTCACCAAAGAGTACCTTGTGATCCATCTTGAGAACGACTACTCGGCAGCCGTTGTTGCAGACAAAAACATGGAACAGGTTTGGATCATGAGTCGTGCACCCAAAATGAAAGATACAAAACTGAAAAAAATCCTTGCAAAACTGGAAAACAACTTAGACCTCAATAGACTCATATATACACCCCAGGATGAGAAAGGAACATACAAATGAAAATAGCAGTACTCGGAGCAGGAATCAGCGGACTGGGGAGCGCCTATCTTCTTAGCCAAAAGCACGAAGTTGATCTCTATGAAAAAGAGGGACGTCTTGGCGGTCATGCCCGTACAACGATGGTAGAGGAAGATGGAAAAAATTTCGGCGTCGATACGGGATTTTTGGTATTTAATCATGAAACATACCCGCTGCTAACCAAACTCTTTGAACAGCTTGATGTAAAGATCGAAACGAGCGATATGAGCTTTGGTTTCTGGGATGAGAAAACCAACACCGCATACAACGGCCAGTCTCTTGGAGGGATGTTCTTTCAGAAAAAAAATCTCTTCTCGCCTTCACACTACCGCATGATCTTTGACATCATACGGTTCAATAAACAGGCCAATCTTGACATCGATACAAACTCCGAGGCTCTGGATGTATCACTGGGTCAGTATCTTCAAAATTACTCAAAGGTATTTAAAGAACGCTATCTCATCCCTATGGGTGCAGCGATTTGGTCAACACCCAGTGAAAAGATGCACGATTTTCCGGCACGTACCTTTATACAGTTTTTTAAAAATCACGGACTTTTGGGCGTGACGACCCAGCACCAGTGGCTAACAGTCAGCGGCGGGTCAAAAAACTATGTCGAAAAAATCATTCCGCATATTTCAGGTCAGATCATATTGGAGAGCAAGATCATTGGCATCAAACGTCAGGAAAATGGTGTTCTACTCATCACTGAAGACGGCGAAGAAAAATTTTATGACAAGGTTGTACTTGCGATGCATGCACCCGATGCACTACAGATACTGCAAGATGCGACCCCAAAAGAGACAGAGATTCTCTCGGCATTTACCTACAAAGAGAATGAAGCTGTTTTGCACAATGATACGACTGCACTCTATCCCGATAAAGGCATCTATGCTGCTTGGAACTATAAAACCGGCGGCAAGAGCGATGCCGTAACACTCTCTTACTGGATCACCAGGCTTCAAAACCTCACTTCAAAAAAAGAGTACTTTGTTTCGCTCAATGAGACTGCTGCACTAAGCAAAGTGATCGAAACCATCCACTATGCCCACCCTCAGTTTGATGCGAATGCGATCACGATGCAAAACAGACGTGAAGAGATCAACGGCAAGAACAACACCTACTATGCCGGTGCATACTGGCGTTACGGATTCCATGAAGATGGGTTGTGGAGTGCAGATACGATTGCCAAGAGTATGGGGTGTGTGTTATGAGTCACACATTTTTTGAAGGAAAGGTCTATCACAAGAGGTATACGCCCAAAGAGCACGCATTTACCTACCCTTTTTATCTTCTGGATATCGACCTTTCACAGTTGGATACACTAAAAAACAGACTCTTCTCTTTGGAAGGATTCAACCTCTTCTCTTTCAAAAGCAGGGACCACTTTGGGCAAAGTAATGATTTTTTGAAAAATGTAGATGAGTTGCTAAAGAGATTTGGACTCGTTGCAACTCAAAAGATGCATTTCATTACTTTGCCAAGGGTGGCGAACTTCGTCTTCAATCCGATCAGTATTTTGATCCTTTTTGAAGACAATACTCCCACTTTGTTATTTGCCGAGGTACATAACTATAACGGTGGAAGAGTAGTCTATCCTGTAAAGTTGAGGGCAAATGGTACCCATACCTACAAAGGAAAGGCAGCCAAAGATATGTATGTCTCACCTTTTTTGGAAACCAAAGGAGAGTATCTGTTTTTTCTTACCTATACCAAAGAAGAACTCTCTCTCAAAATAGATCTCTTTGAAGAGGGAGAGAAAAAACTCACTGCGGCCTTTACAGGAAAGGCTAGACTTTTTGCCAGTAAAAGCATTCTCAGACTTTTTACGAGGCATTCGTTTTTGACACTGTGGGTGATTACAAGAACACTCTGGCAGATACTCAAACTCTGGCGAAAAGGCCTCACATGGTACTCGCCCACCCCATCGGATCAAATTAGGAGGTATTAAAATGAAAGGATTTTGGAATATTTTAGGTGATAGATACCTTAGCGGTATACAAAAAGGAACACTACAAGTAATGTATAATGACGGCACTCGAAAGACATATGGAAACGGCAAAGCGCCAAAAGCCGATATCACGATATACGAAAGCAGGTTTTTCAGACGGCTCTCTTTGTATGGAGATATCGGGTTTGCCGAGAGCTATATTGATGGGGATTTCGATACGAGTGATATTACTGCGCTTATTACCCTTGCACTGCTCAATTCAAAAACACTTGCAACCAAAAGTGAGGACAGTTCCAAGAACGGATTTATCAATCTTTTGCCTCAGTTCAATAAGATTAAACACTGGATGCGAAAAAACTCCAAAACACAGTCGCAGAAAAACATCTCTGAACACTATGATCTCTCAAATGACTTTTTTGAACTAATGCTCGATGAGACAATGATGTACTCCAGTGCTGTCTTTGAAAAATCTGATGAGAGCCTCTATGAAGCACAGCGTAGAAAGATCAGACTACTTGCAGACAAACTGCGACTCAAACCAGGTGCGAAAGTCCTCG
The DNA here is from genome assembly GCA_014763895.1 of Campylobacterales bacterium. Lineage (GTDB taxonomy): Bacteria > Campylobacterota > Campylobacteria > Campylobacterales > Sulfurovaceae > Sulfurovum. Next base: position 6,192 of record JACXUM010000016.1, on the reverse strand, counting down.
AAATCGGCTCAGGGTGGGGTGCCATGGCGATACATCTGGCAAAAGAAAAAGGATGTGATGTCACCACCGTAACTCTCAGTAAAGAGCAAAAGGCCCTATGTGAGAAACGCTTTGTAGAAGAAGAGGTAGAAAATCAGATAGAGATACTCCTTAAAGACTATCGCGATCTTGAAGGCACGTTTGATGCGATCATCGCAGTAGAGATGTTTGAGGCAGTAGGCAAGGAGTATTTTGAGATCTTCTTTAAAAAATGTGAATCCATGCTCAAACCGTCAGGCATCATGGTCATGCAAATAATCACGATGCCTGATCAACGCTACAGTGCCTATGCAAAGGGTACGGACTTTATCCAAAAATATATTTTCCCGGGAGGCCATCTGCCAAGTGTCGGGAAGATACTTGAGACCACCTCCAGACACACACGCCTGAACCTGCTGCATATGGAAGAGTTCACAGAAGATTATGCCAAAACACTTCGCTTATGGCATGAGACATTTGAGCAAAAACTTGAAGATATTAAAAAATTAGGATTTGATGAGTACTTTATCCGTATGTGGAAAATGTATCTAAGCTACTGTGAAGCGGCGTTCATTACCCGCAACATCAACTTAGTTCAGGTTGCCTTTACCCGTGATCAGAACATACATCTTAACAAAGGATTGGTCGCATGAAACTTAAACAGATGATAACATTTGGGCTTTGCGGACTGCTTACAGGATGCTCCTCGATGCAGATCGAAGATTTCAGCCAAACCACACCGGAGTTCATTCCCCAAAAATATTTCAACGGCCCGATGACAGCCTATGGACTGGTAAAGGACCAAAACGGAAAGATCATCCGATCTTTTAAAGGAGAGCTTGTCGGAAGTTGGGATGCCAACGGTGTAGGAACACTCGATGAGAAGTTTGTCTACAGCGATGGAGAGACACAAACTAGGGTCTGGACCCTCAAACCCACCGGAGAAAAAACCTTCGTTGGAACAGCCGAGGATATCGTAGGAGTAGCAAATATGGTTGCCAATGGTAACACAGTTATGATAGACTATACCATGCGTGTCCCTTACAATAATTCAACAATAGATATAGACGTACGTGACTGGCTCCACTTACAGGAAGATGGTGTGATACTTAATCACTCGAAAATGAAAAAATTCGGCTTTGAGGTCGGAGAACTGGTGATCACGATCATCAAAGATTTCCCATATAAAAATTAAAAGAGCCAAAGGCAAAACGATGTTAAAAAAAATCATGACACTATGGATACTCGCTGCTTTGACGCTCTATGCAAAGGATTCGGCTATGCAAACGATTTATAACTTTGAAGTTAAAACAATAGAAGGACAAACCACTACACTCTCTTCTTACAAAGGTAAAGTGATGCTCATCGTCAATGTGGCTAGCAAATGCGGTTACACGCCGCAATATGAAGGACTACAAGCACTGTATGAAAAATATAAAGAAGCCGGTCTGGTTGTACTGGGGTTTCCATGCAACCAGTTTGCCGGTCAGGAACCTGGTACTGAAGAGGAAATACAAAATTTTTGCCGCGTCAATTTCGGCGTGACCTTTCCGATGTTTGCCAAAATCGATGTAAACGGAGACCATACACATCCACTCTATGCCTATCTCAAATCACAACAGTCCGGCATCCTTGGAACTGAAGCGATTAAGTGGAATTTCACCAAGTTTCTTGTCGATAGAGATGGAAAAGTAGTGGCACGTTTTGGATCATCGACCAAGCCAAAAGAGCTTGAAGCGAAGATTGAGGAACTGCTCCGATAATATAACTTTATGAACTGACATTTTTATCATACCAACAACTGCGCTTTCCTTGTAAAATCTAATAAAAAAGCGAGGAGCTTGATCATGAAACGCGCCGTTTTGCTAATGAATATGGGAGGGCCCAACAACCTCTCCGAGGTGGAAGTATTTTTAAACAATATGTTCAACGATAAACGTATCATCGCAGCGCCCCAGCCAATCCGGGCGATGATCGCAAAGTTCATCACATGGAAAAGAAAAAATGAGGCCAAAGAGAACTACAAAGCGCTTGGAGGTAAATCCCCTATCGTGGGATACACCAAAAATCTTATCCGTCACCTTCAAACCAAAATCGATGCAAAGGTGCACATGGTGATGCGCTATACGCCGCCGTTTTGTGCAGATATCATCCATCATCTTCAAGACATCGATGAGATCTATGCTATCCCGCTTTACCCTCATCATTCAAGCACTACCACACTTTCAAGTATGGACGACCTGCATCACAATTTACAAAAACACGGTATCAAAGCAACAGTGAAGACGATACCACATTACTATAACCATCCAGACTATATCGCTGCCATAGTCGAACGTATCAAAGAGGCTTTAAACGGAGAAGATCCAGGCGAGTTCGAGCTTGTTTTCTCCGCACACGGACTGCCAAAAAAGATCATCGAAAAAGGCGATCTCTATCAGCGCCATGTCAAATACAATGTCTATCACGCCAGAAAAGCGCTTACACTTGCAGGTATCTCCTTCCATAAGACACATCTTGCCTACCAGTCGCGTTTGGGACCTTTGGAATGGATTCGTCCTTACCTTGATGAGAAACTCAAAACGCTGAAGAAAAAAAAGGTAATCATCTACCCTGTCGCGTTTACGATCGATAACTCCGAAACAGAATTTGAGCTTGATGTTGAGTACAGAGAGATAGCTGATGAATTGGGCTTCGAAGAGTACCGCGTCGCCAAAGCTCCCAACGATCACCACTATTTTGTCAACTGTATCACCGATATCTATCAAAGCATGAAAGTAAGTGCATGATCGATTATGCTGTTGTCGGATCAGGGATAGGAGGCAGCACCATCGCCGCCTACCTTCAGGCCAAAGGATTCAAAACAGTACTTTTTGAAAAAGAACCCTACCTTGGCGGGTGCAGCTCCACCTTCAAGCGACACGGATACAAATACAATACTGGTGCTACGACATTGGTCGGGTATGAAGAGGGGCATCCTGTCAAACAGATGTTCGATGCCGTTGGGTTTACCCCTACGCTGATACAGACCGATCCTGCGATTACCGTGATACAAAACGGCAAAACCACACCTAGATACCAAAACCTTGATCTGTTCTTAGAAGCGCTTCAAGCCAATTATCCTCATGCACAGCACAATACATTCTGGCATATGGTGTATGAGATCAACCAATCCTTTTATAAAGTTCAGGGATATTACTATTCCAACCGTTCTATATTAAAAAATATATTATCACTGCTCAGCTATCTTCCATTGGCTCTCAAGTTCAGAAAATGCCTTTACACCAATGCCCTGCAATTCATCTCAGGCATATACAAAGACCTCGATGATGAATACTTAAAATTTTTAGAAGCTCAGGTGCTGATCGTGGCACAGGCCCCACTCAAAGAGATCAATTTTCTGACCGCTGCACTTGCACTGGGATATACATTTAACAAAACCTACTACGTACCGGGCGGCTTTAGCAGACTCTTTGATGGGTTGACTGCCTCGATCGAAATGATGAAGAGATCAACACCCGTTGAAAAGATCATCAAACAAGACGATCATTACCTTGTGTGTACATCCAAAGAAGTTTATTCAACCAGGAACGTGATACTCAATACGACCATGTTCAACAGCGATACATTGTTTGAAAATCCACAGATCAAGGGATATTACCAATCGTATGAAAAGCTCAATAACCACCAAAGCTCTTTCATGCTGTATATGACCATCAAAAGCAATGCGGACTTTGCACATCACTATCAACTCATACAAGACAACACATACCCATATACCCTCTCCAATGCCCTCTTTGTATCATTTTCAGATAAAGACGATAATGAGCTTGCCCCGAAAGGTCACTACAGTGTCACGGTGTCCATCCATACTGATACACGGTACTGGGAAAACAATGAAACATACAAAATGCAAAAAGAGAGTCTGAAAAATGAACTCATAAAGTCTGTATGTGATATACTCGATATCAAAAAAGAACAGATCGTCGATCAATTTGCAGCAACGCCTAAGACATTTGCACGCTATATCAACCGCGCCCAATTAGGAGGAAACCCTATCACAATGAAAAACTTTCTTCCAAAACTCCCTTCAAACGATACCCCGATAGAAGGTCTTTATCATGTGGGTGACACGGTGTATGCAGCCCAGGGATGGCCGGGTGTCATGATAGGAGTGCAAAATCTCATAAAGGTCATGCATGTATGACCTTGAACTGAAAATCAAACCTTCTGACTGGCTTCATGTATTATTCACCGGTGTGATGTTCTCTACAATGCTTTCCACCCTGGGCTATCTGCTCCTGGAACATACCTGGACTCATGGTGCGGTGTTTGGTGCAATTCTTGGATTTACGATTACTCTGTTTTCACTTATTTTCATTACGTTGATGAATCAGAAGATTCTTCCAAAGGTATCAAAAAATTACTGGGTGCCTTTGGCTGTTTTTTTCTCATTTATCTCAGGGTTTGCAGGGACTTTGGCGAGTATTTTTCTGGCACATACATTTCACATTGAGCTTATCACACTTTTTGAGTCGCATGTTATACGCATCTCATTATCCATAGGTGTGCTGACCTATATCGTAGGCGCCTTGCTTTATCGCTTTGTCAAAATGCGCAATGCGAAAGAACTCGTCGATCAACATTATCTTCAAAGCAGGCTTAGCTCCCTTGAAACACAACTCAATCCCCATTTTTTATTCAACGCACTCAATTCCATCGCAGAACTCATTCACCAGGATCCGTACAAAGCAGAAACGGCCATTTTGAAAGTCTCTTCATTCTTGCGAAATACCATGAATGAAGCCGCACTTATACCGCTTCGTGACGAACTGAAAAATGTAAACGATTACATAGAGCTGGAAAACATACGATTTGGAGGCAAGATAAAAATGCACACCATATCATCGCTTCCCTCCATCAACGTACCAAAATTCTCTATCCAGCTTTTAGTGGAGAATGCGATCAAACACGGATTGATCACTAAGCAGGAATTGGAAATCACCCTTTCTTACGATCCCTCACTGAATGTAATCACTCTAAGTAACAACGGTAAACCAATAAAACAACCAACATTCGGTATCGGCCTGACCAATCTGATCCAGCGCCTTGAATTGCTCTGTAAAGGTACAATCCAAATAACCGATACCCAAACACCTACCTTTAAAATTTACCTGGGAGAATGCCATGAAAATACTCATTGTTGATGATGAAGCGCTTGCCCTTTCACGATTGCAGCGTATGCTTGCGACACTTGGATACCACGACATTATACAGGCAAGCTCTGCCCAAGAAGCGCTTGATGCTGTTCAAGCTGATACGTATGATCTTGTGTTGCTTGATATCAACATGCCCCAAACAAGCGGCCTAGAACTGGGCTATGAACTGAGGTACCATCAAAAAGACCTCGCTATCATTTTCCAGACTGCCTATGATCAGCATGCGCTTAAAGCCTACGACATCGGCGCGGTCGGCTATCTTGTCAAGCCCTACAGCATTGAACAGCTTAAAGAAAGTATTGAACGTGTCAAAACGGTTCCTATCAGGGACCAGGCATTGCGTTTTATGACAAAAAACGGAGAAAACTACTATTTGTTGAAACCTGAAGACATTTACTATATACAAGCGGATCTCAGTGAAGTGATATTACGTTCCAAAAAGGGATTCTCTTACTATACACAAAAAATTTCGGATCTTGAAAAGCTTTTAGAACCATATGAGTTCGTTCGTGTTCACCGTTCATATCTTGTAAATCTCAATAAGGTCAAAGAGATGGATACCATCGAACAAAGCAAGCTCCGCTTCAGTTTCCATGATATCACCGATCAGATCGAGTCTAGCAAAGACGGGGCCAAACTATTCAGGAATAGATTTTCCGGCTGAAATATCCTCTTTGTAGGATTTTGCTTACATATTTTTTCATACAGACACACTATCATTGAGACATAGCAATTTTTTCATAACCAAAGGGGTTGAAGGAGCGGATCATCAAAACGTTATATCTTATCCGACATGCGAAATCGGGATGGAAAATAAATGATGAATGGGATTTTTTAAGAGGTATCACTAGAAAAGGGATAGTGTAAAATAAAGTTCGCAATTTTCATTTACGATACCCTTTCAGAAGAAAGAAACGGAGAGTAAAATGAGAATTGATGAACGAGAGCTGTTTAA
>JACXUM010000003.1 GCA_014763895.1 Campylobacterales bacterium | reverse complement strand
CTTTTATCTGTCAAGATTCTTTTAATAGTCTCTTGCTGTGTTACAGAGATATTTTGTCTGATGTATTTGTCTGTTTTTTTATACATCAAAATATCACGAACCACTCTATCATCACTTGGCAGTACAACTAAAAGCTCATCTTTGCCCATATTTTGCATTCGTAAAATTGCGTCGTTATTTGAGTTTTCATTGAGTGGTGTGATGATATGGATTGACAGGTCGTAATCTCTTCCAAAAAGTTTATCATCTATTTTTCTAGCATACACATAGTCTTGGTTGTTGTCGCTAAATTTGATTTTTCTATTTTTGATTACATAATCAAATACTATTTTTTGGATCTCGTCAAGTACATCTGCTGTTTCTACTTCAGTGTTTTTTATCTCACTCTCTACATCTTGCTCTTCATCTGTCAAGAACTCATACACTTCACCGTTTCTTTGGATATATGTTTGTTGTTCAAGCAAGTTAAGAGCTTCTTCTATTTGCTTTCTTAATGTTAATTGGTTTTGTGAAAAATCCTCAATCATCAAAACAGTTAGGTTTCTAAGAGTTGCTTTAAACTCTTTGATATATTTCACTAAAAATAGTACTTTTAGAAGTTTTACAGCAAATTTATTATCTAAATTTTTATCTGCAATGGTTATTGCTCTTTTTATTTGTGATTTGATAGCTATGCTGATACCCTCAAACATCAAATCAAATGTGGCAAGTTTTCCTATCTCATGATTGTTTATAGTAATGGCAACTTCTCTAAATACACCTAGCATTGACCTTTCACCAACTGAGCTGTGTTCCCCTTCAAAAGCATTGTGTTTTGATAGAGTTTGTATAGCTGATTGGAACAGTACAAACTGATATGGGATAAAAGGATAACTATGGATAAAGTGTTCTCTATCTTTAAAGTTTTTATACACCGCTCCATCACTAAAATCAAATAGTGTTTTGAAGTTATTTGATTCTTTGTGGTAAATATCACTTAATACTTCTACTCCCTCATCAGTTTTGAGTAACAATCTTTTTTGGATAACTTCTGCTACATCAGCACTTGTAAGTGGCATTCTGTTTGCAAATCTTGCTTGAATTTTTGAGAAGTCGTTACTTTGTTTTGAGTCCATATCTCCAATAACGCTGTTCATATCTTCTTGAGCAGTTACTATAATCCAAGCTTGACCTTTGCATTTTGTAGCAAGTGATTCTGCTACGGTTTGAAGATTTGTCATAAGTTTTGTATTGTCTGCTACATACTGTCCAACTTCATCTACAAAAAAGTTAAGCCTAAAACCTTTTGGTTTAGAATCTATATAATCAGCGACATTAGTAGCAAAATCCTCAATTGAGAGTTTATAATCGGCTCTATATTTTTCTAAAATATCTTTGATCTCTTGCCCTGTAACACTTTTGTATGCTTCATCTATAAATGATGAAACTCTTAGAGTTCTTTGTCTTCCCCATTCCCAACCTTTTGGCTCTAATGAAGCAAACTTTTCTTTGAATTTTTCTAGTAAGTTATCTTTGTCAAGTTCCCTTTCAAATTGTGCAATGTATGATTGTTTTCCAAAGTAACCACATGCCTCATCAAAAACTTTTACAAATACAGAAAGAAGTGCATCCACTTCTGTTTTGCTAATAACATCAGCTTTTTGGTCTATATTAAAAAGGATACTTTGAGATGGAATTGATGTGGCTTTTTTAAGATCGGCTTTTATAATCTCATCGTTTACTTTTTGTAAAAATGTATCAAGAACTGAAGTCTCTTTGATTTGTTTATTTTCTAAAAGAAGTGCTACCATTTTTAGAAGATGTGATTTACCTGAACCAAAAAAACCAGAGATCCAAACACCATTTGCACCCTCGTAGTTGTTATAAGCATCTAAAAATTTTGAAAGTCTTGACTCAACCTCTTTGGTTACTACATACTCTTTTACTTCTTGCTCTAGTGTATCATTATCATCGGCAATAATAACACCCTTTAGTGGTCTATCAACTGGCTGTTTAAATATTTCGTGAAGTTTCATATTTTCTTATTCCTTAGATTTCATAATGGTATATATTAAATGCTCTGTAGTACTTATCATCTCTTAGAAGCTCAAATAACTCCAATGATGTACCTTTTTCCAATGAGTGCTTATAATCACCTGGATAAAACATAACTGTAGGATTTTCTCTAGCTACTTTTTGAAGATTGTTTAGAATGTTATGTGATCTGATATACGGAAACACTTCTCCAACACCAGTAATAAACATAATATCAAAGTTTGAGCTTTTCATAATAGAAGCGATCTCTTCCATAAATGTTGTTTCAAGATTTAAATTAGATTGCAGTTCCTCTTTGAATCTATCTTTTTGCATATTTGTTTCTTCGTCAATCAAAAAATCAAAATCACCATTTTCTTTTAATATTTCGATAGCTAAATCATACAGATTAATTTCCAAAATAGATGTTCCCATTTCATTTAGCTTGTTGAAAAGTTGTGCTTTCATTTTATCAATTTGCTCATACTCTTTTGGTTTAAAAGGGCAAATAAAAAAAGGCACTTCATTTCCTAGTCCCTCTTTGTTTTTAAACTTTTGACTACTCATTACATCATAAAGGTGTTCGTATCTTTCGTTTATAGGAGCATATTGTCTATCTTTCATCATAACCCTTTTTTGATATCAATATCAGATATAGGAAATACAAGTAAATCATCTAAATCTTTTTTTGTAACTAGTGAAATAAGCTCAGAACTTAGCATAGTTGGCATTATTATTTTGTTTTTGTCTATTATTTCTGCTTCTAATAAAATCTTGTAAAGAACTGTTCTAAGTTTGTATTTTGATGATGGTGAAATTTTTTCTAATTCCTCATGCCATTGTTCTTTTTGATTGTAAAAGCTATCAAATTCTTCTGTTGGTAAATCATATTTAAGTGTTAAATATCTCTCTCTTATTACATCTTTTGCAAAATCGTAAATAAACTTGTATCTTCTGCAAACTGAAATAAATAAAATTTGTTTTTGCTCAACTGGCGAAGTATTGAGCAATAATTCTAGTTCTTGAAATGTCAAAGTCTTTAGTCTATTTATAATCTCATGTCCAATTCTTTTGGCACTACTTTGCATTCTAGCTTGTAAAATGTTTTCATCAAGTACTTTTTTAAATACTTCATTCCAATCATTCAAAGTAATTTGTAATTCTGCTATTGATAAAGAATGTTGATAGAATAATCCACCTACTAAAAATGACATCAAATATTTTTCATTATTTTTCATCAGAGTTACTCTTTGACTTTACCCAATCATCAATATCTTCTTTTCTAAATAACCATTTTCTACCTATTTTACTTGCAGGCATCCCTTTTTGTTCAATCCACTTGTAAACAGTATCTTTTGTTATAGATAAATATTTGCATATATCATCGACGGTTAGCCATCTATCTTCCATAAACTTACCTTTTTCTTTAATCATTTAATTATATTTAAATTAACCTAAAATACTGTTTTATTGCCGAATAAGACTGTTTTTTATAGGTTTAGTTGTTAAAATATCTAAAATAAAGATTTACACCAATAACAATCAGCATTAGTACTAGATCAACTTTCCAGCTCCAGTAGTTAGTAATATTATTGAAACTATCATTTGCTCCATTATCAAACTATTTGAGCTACAACCATATGGTGTGCCACTTACATCAATGCTTCCACCTGACATCGGTAAGCCTGTAGTTGAGTTTATATCGTTCATTGTTTTCTCCCTTTTTATAAATATCTTTATGTATATTCATATTTTGGAGAAACTCAATACCCCCCCCTCTAAAATTTTTAGATTAAATATAAACCTATTTTATGGGGTTTAAGAGATGTTTACAGAAAATATTTTTTCTAGAAAAAAGTATATGTTTTTCTAGAATTTTATTATCAAAATTCATTAAGATAAGTCAGATAACCAAGATAACTCCATTTTATGGGAAATAAAAATAAAACGATAAAAAAGATAGAGAAAGATAACCAAAAATAGTTAGAGAAAAAAATGAGAAATTTTAATCAAAAATGGAGTCTAAAATCGTGCCTATTTTTATGTGAAGATTTTGATTTTTAAAAATAAGAGTTTATGGAAGAGCCCTGCATTTAAGGGTTTTTAGAGATTATGACTTTAAAGGATTATTTTCGTAATAGATTCTAATCTTCAACCTTAAACCCTCATATTGTCGATATTTGCAGGGCTCTCACTTTCAGGTGTGCCCCATAAGTGTGCCTTTTTTTCTATTTTCTTAAAGCGTTTTTCGTCGCTTTCTTCAGTGAATATTCGTATAGATCTTTAGGGTGATGGAAACGTCTTTATCTCCGCATTCTACTCACCCAAACGATATCTGCACCTTTACTTATAAGTTATGATGCAGATGTATGTCCAAGATTATACAGAACACGGGCTTTGATCCCAGTTTGTTTTGTTGAAATCCTCTCGCATATCAAGCCCTACGATGGGAGAGACTTTGCTATGATTTTGAGGGTTGAATTTTTTGTAAGCTTTCCAAATTTACAGATAGTTCTCAGTTGACTTTTTCTGCTGTTCATTATAGCGTTCCAAATATTCAATCGGTGTTAATTTTTCAAGCGCATCATGTGTACATTCTGTATTGTAGCCGAATCGGTTTGAGACTATTTGAGGGGCAGGTCATCAGTAGTGATGAAGTTTGCAAAATATATAATCAATTCAAATATTTTTAAGGGATGGGCTCTATGGAAAAATTTTTTTTTCAATCGTCAGATGGTTCATGTTTACTTTGGCTATCTTGGCATTTTTCACAATGACAGGGGGTGGTATATATGCGGTTAAACTGTACTTTGACAGTCAGGATACGAAAGTTCAAGAAGTAAGATACGAACAAAAAATACCTGAAGTTGATTTTAATGCAATCCAAAAGCACTTGGAAAGCGAAGCAATGGAAGAGAAAAAGAAACAACAAGAAGTAGAAAAAGTTAGGATATACATCAAAAATATTATTCTCAATGGTTCATCAGGACATGGGTATCCTATGGGTGAAATGCCTCCGATGAAGGCACAGAGTGCAGATGCCGAAGCGATCGCTGAGTATATCGCCGATGGTATGCAAGGTGGGCAGCCGGCTGCATTTGCCCTATGTTCTTCCTGTCATGGGGCTGATGGGCAAGGAAACAATGGCATGTCGCCAAGCTTACTGGAACTGCCTGTTTATCATCATCTACGAGAAAAAGTATCTAATACCGTTTTGACCCCAAAACAAGAAGAACCTGTACAGTTACCAAAGCAGGAAAAATCTGATTTTGAAAAAGCGATCGATACACTTGCGGCAACTATAAATATCTATGCAAGTACAGTCGGTCAGGATGGAGTATCTAAGGAGATACTCCAAAATTTTATCACCGGTGAGATCTCAAATTATACAATTGAACAGCGATCAGCCTATCTTGCCCAACTCATTGATCTAACTCAAAAACTGATCGCTTACGGAAAAACATTTGAACAAAATAAAAAAGCTTCACTTCAAAATGATATAACAGCTATTAGTTGGATTAAAGTAATTGAACTGTTTTCATCCCAATTTTATCAAATGCTTCAAGAAGAATCTCAAAAAGCCAAGGATGCAAGAGACAGATACAATAAACTTCTTTCTGAAAAACAATATAAGGCAGTAGAAGCCCAAATGGAATTATTGGTCGTACTGGAAAGTATTGGAGGGGCATTGGTGGCCTTTATTCTGCTTACTATGATGCTGGTGCTGATTAGAATTGAAAAAAATACTCGTAATTGTGGAGAGAGTAAAGATGAGGAAAAATAATTTACACATACTCATTGTTTTAACAGCTCTTTTTCTACTGACTGCAACCCTGCAAGCACAGAGCATTATCGAGTCAGAAGATCTTCTGAAAACTCTTGCTTACGATGATGATAACGATAGTGGAGTAAAGATCTATGAATGGGAAATAAAAGAAGGAAATACTCCTATGGTTAACTGGGATGCAGGAGCCGTGAATTTCTCTGAGAAAGGATTTGAAAGAAAAGGAGAGCTTTTCCTTGGTAATCATGGAAAAATCACGCATCATACTGTAGGGGATGAAGTCGAAAACGGTAAATGGGAACTCTTTCTTCTTGGGAATAAAGAGCGAATCATACGAGCAGAACTTAAACCTAATGCAATTACCCAGGAAAAACCATCCATAGAAATCAATAAAATCTATATCCAGGAACAAATTTCATGTAAAGATACGCCGGAGTCAAAGGTGCTGTTCTATTCGATCAAAATGGCCAAGAAAAAACCATTTTGGTTAGAAGAGAATACTACGATTTCATCCAAAGGAAGCGCAAGCAGCTATATTATTACTTATGATCAAAAGCCAGTATGTACCTATACTCCTCCGGCTGAAACAAAGCAGCAACCATCAACTGCCGAGGCAACAAATGTTCTAGCAAAAACCGGTAATGATAGTACTACCTATCTTATAGATAAACAGGAATTTATTATCCAAATCAAAGAAGATAAGCAGCATTTGTGTAAAAAAAATCCTAAAACATCCAAAGATGTTTGCTATGATTTTACCATTCACTATCCTCTGATTATCCAATCAAAGAATGATCACGTCAAAGAGCTTGTTACCGAAGCGATTAAGATATTTGTTGCCGAAGCCAAAAAAAACTCATATGAAAGCTATCTTACTATGGATACAGAGATGAGCTCTGGATATTATGATGATGTTAATATTGAACTTTTTTCAACCACTGCTAGCACCTATACTTTACGCTTAGGATATGCGGGGTATAGTGGAGGAGCACATGATTACATGGGTTTTAGCTTCTATAATTTTGATAGACAAGATGGTCATCCTGTAACGATAGAGGATCTTTTTGGAAAAGATATCAATGCCACACTTATACCTGTTGCCGAACAGGCATTGCGAAAGACTTATAACCTTTATCCTGCTGAGCGTTTGAGCGAAAAACTGGACTGGTTCGAAGATGCATTTGTACTTGCGAAGCAATATGCCCTGGTACCCAATGGGATTTATTTTGCTTATACGCCGTATGAAGTGGCTCCTTGGGCCGTTAGCGCCGGAGAGGATCATGATTTTGTTGTATCTTTGGATGCGCTACGTTACGGTCTTTCAACTCCCGGGAATAGCGCATCGGCAGATAAAACTATTTTAAGTTATAGCAACATAAAGTCTTTTATCGAAAGTCTCTTACAATCAGGATGTTATAGAAATGAACAGGAGGTTTCTTTATACTACAGTCAAAACGTCAAACGTTTTTTTAGCTTCACCAATCCTTCCCATAAAATGATCTATGAGGATAATGTCAAATACTGCAAACGATGGACTCAGATCAACTATACTCTTGATTCGCTTCAAGTTATAGAACAATACACGAAGAACAGCAAAGCCTATGCTGATATTTCCATTGATATCGGTTTTTATGTTGTGAACAATAGCAAGCATATAACAGGAACAAGTAAACAGTTTATAACACTGGTAGTTGAAAATAACGAGATAAAGATCGAATCTGCAGTTGCACAAAGTACAAAAAGTACGTCTGCTGCAAAAAACACTACAGGAGATTATCTCAAAAACTATGCCTATGAACTCATGACCGGCAGAAATATGTCAAACCAAAACGATATCATCGTCAAATACAACAGTAAAGGCATCAAAATTTATTGTCTTTCAAATATGAAAATGTGCAAAACAGAAGCTGAAGTAAGAAATTACTTCGAACGCCGTTAATATATCTTATTCAAGGCTGATTAAGGTGTCTTTATCAAACATAGTTTTTTGATAAGACATTGATGCTAAGAGTATCTTAACATCTGATTGCTAAAATGCTGAGACTATCACGGCTAATCTAAGTGTTAGCGCGTTGTACCAGATACCGATAAATCAAAAAGATCGGCTAAGAGAGAATTTTCACCTATTTGTCTCTTTTTGGAAGCCGAATCGTGGATGGTAATGAGAGAATCAACCTCAAAGCCATCGGATGCAAAAAGCGCTATTCCTTCAGCATGATCTTTGCGGTATCCAAAGGGAATATCAAAAACTTTTTGAAGCTTTTGGGCTGTGACGACTGACGGTTTTTTGGGGGACGCGCCACCTTTCCATCTCATGACGCTGACCGGTCCGTCTAAATCCATCGTCGGTCCTGCCAAGATTAGCATATCATCTCCTTGAATACAAAGATCCCTGATCCCTAATCCATCAAGATAGACAAAATGTTTACGGTAGAGTTTCTTTTTTAACCCTATCGGCTCAAGTTTGAGCCAAGAGTGCTTTTGGGATGATGCTTTGGGTTCGATCTCAAGGATCACTGCCCATCCGCGAAGCACCGGCCCTCTGAGCCCTAAAAATATCCGCTTTCCGTAAACCGCTAGCCCCTCAATATCAAAGCCGTTATCTTTACCTGGAATTTCCATAAACGGGCCGATATGGATATCCTTGCGAAGGGCTTTGATTAATTCGTTGCCCGTCTTGTCACCCACCAGCTGTGCGGCATGGTAGCATTTTGAGGCTCTATGATACTTTTTGACAAGCTCGATTCGCTTTTTATTGTTGACAACCGGTATACGCGCCAAAATATACCTGTTCCCGTCACAGGAGAGTTCTCCTAGCTCTTTAGCAATGGTTTTGGCATTTTGCGTAGTATCGGGATTTTTTCGCTTGAGGCTGTGTGAACCGGTCAGCCATAGATAATCGCCATCATAAGCCAATCCTTCAATATCGATCTCTTCTAGGTCTTTTGGGTTCTTGGATTTATCAACCGGCAGTTTGAGGTAATCATACAGGCAGTAATGCTTGTGTCTTGCGGCTTTGATAAACGGCTGTCCCTTCTCGTCACGGAGCAACTGAAGTTTTTCCAAACCGACTGTTTCGTCATTCGCTACCCATAGGGTATCATTGATCTGAAGCACAACCGATAACCCGTCTCGTAATTCTTTTTTTTGGGACAGATTGTTTGCTTTGGGATCAAATTCGATGAGGATTTGTTTTGATGGTATCATTTTTCTTCCTCTTTAATGTCTTATATGTCTATTGTAGCATAATCAATTCTGATAATTTTCAAATATGTATCTTCGGCTTTACCGTTTTAATTAAGGCTCAAGTTAGTCAATATGGTTCATTATTCTTTTTTCATTGTATTGAAATAGAACACATTCAAAACTCTATCAAGTATTTTAACGATTATATTCGTTAATTAAGTAGTCAAATAATAAAATATTCCTATGAATCAACATGCTTTTTACGAATTTTTACATAAACAGATCGTGTTAATGATCGGTCTTTCCTTGGGGCCCGGAATAGCATATATTCTACTTGGATGGATGAATGGCGTCGTAGACAAAGCTCTTGTTTGGTATTTTTTAATGTTGCTGTGTTCTGTTTTAGGCTGGAGGTTGTATACCCAATTTAATATTCATACAATGAGCAGTGATGCCATCCAAAAATGGTACTTAAAACTTCGTTTATTCTACTACGGTATTTTTTTGTTATGGGTACTTATTTTTATCTTTTACTGCAATGAAACCGAAAGTAATTTACACTACATTGCCATTTTTACCGAGATCGGGGCTGCAGTAGTCGCTTCAACGCTACTGGTGTCGGATAAAAAACTTTTTATACCGGTACTTTTACTCATGATGATACCGTTAATCATTTACTTCGCATTGATCGGATCATGGTATGGATATATACTTTCGATCTTTTCTTTAATTTTTTTAGGTGTATTGATCTATTCTTCCCAAACAACCTACAATTTATTACAGGAAAATTATTATCAGGCACAGCACGATATCTTGACAGGGCTTTTCAACAGACGCTATTTTGTCTCTTATTTGGAACAGATGAATAACGGATTGCAGATCACAAAAGGATGTGCCTATATTTTACTGATTGATCTTGATCATTTTAAATCGATCAATGACTCGTTGGGACATGGTGTAGGTGATAAAGTGTTGAAAAGTGTTGCTAAACGTATTATCGAGTTTTGCGGTGATTCGCATTTGGTCGCAAGATTAGGGGGTGATGAATTCATCATAGCCAGTGAAAAGTTTGATGATATGACTTATTGTAAAAATAATGCAATTTCATTTTCTGAAAACCTCTTGGAAATGATGAAGAAACCTTATGAGATAGAAAACCATCGTCTCTATATCAGTGCAAGTATCGGAGTGAATTATATTTCGCATAAATTACCGCAGACTAAGGATTTTATCAAAGAGGCGGACATCGCAATGTACGAGGCGAAAGCCCAAGGACGTGACGGTATCATCATCTTCAATGATATGCTGGCAAAAAAAGTTGAATACCATCTTGAAATAGAACGTTTACTATACATTGCTATGGAAGAACGGGAGATCGAACTATACTTTCAACCGCAGTTTGGCAAAGATGGACAAGTCTTGGGCTGTGAGGTACTCACACGATGGTACAGTGCTAAATTCGGATATATTCCTCCTTCTGAATTTATTGCCATTGCCGAAAAGACCGGATTGATCATAGAGTTAGGCAATTCTGTCATTGAAGAGGCGTTTAAGACATTCATGTTATGGCATGGAAAAGGTTTGAAACTGGAACAGTTTTCGATCAATATCAGTTTAAGACAATTTTTTCATAATACTTTTATAGAAGATGTCAAAACATTGGTCGATAAATATCTTGATTATGAATTAAAGCATAAAATTGTTTTTGAACTGACTGAAACGCTTTTGGTTAAAGATTTCAATCGAATCGTGGATATTATGAAAGAGTTGAAAAATTTGGGTATCTCGAT
Source organism: Campylobacterales bacterium (assembly GCA_014763895.1). Lineage (GTDB taxonomy): Bacteria > Campylobacterota > Campylobacteria > Campylobacterales > Sulfurovaceae > Sulfurovum. The sequence continues at coordinate 83,538 of JACXUM010000003.1, read as the reverse complement.
ATCGATGGATGATTTTGGAACGGGGTATTCTTCTTTGAGTTACTTAAGGCAGTTGCCGATAGATGAATTAAAGATTGATCGTTCTTTTGTCAGCCGGATTGGGGAGAGTGCTTCAGATGAAGTGATGATCAAAACCATCCTGGCCATGGCTAATATTTTCAATCTAAAAATTGTTGCAGAAGGGGTTGAAACCAAAGAACAGTATCAATTTTTAACGGATAACCATTGTGATATGTTTCAAGGGTATTATTTCAGTAAGCCGCTCACTGAAAGTAAGTTCGAAGAGGTTTATTTTTCGCTAAAATAAAATAGGATCAACCTATCCGGAAAAAACTCCCCCAAAGGCAGTATGAACACAAAAGTTTAAAATGTCTTTTTAACTTTCAGATAATAACGGTTATCCAAGATACCGAATTCATTTTGTTCATTTCCGTGATAGAGCATTGCTCCTAGTGAGATAGAGGTGTCATCATCAATCGTGTAGCTAAGTAATGGAGCGGCAAATAGGCCATGGTTGGGAGGATTGTATATCATACTGACGGATCCTTCAAGCAGGAGATTGAAATTATAATCCAGTGAAGTGCCGATATAGTCAGAAGATGTAAAGCGGTTGTTTGACAGGGAAGAGTCTGAAATTTCGTAGAATGCGACAAGTGGATAGGTGTGTGTAGTATGCAGCCATTCCAAAGCGGCTGTGATACCGTTTTGAAAGCCGTAATCGATCCCTACAATGCATTCAAAAAAGTTTTTTTGTTCTATCTTATCCTTAAAATATCCGCCTTCACTGCGCCATTCTATACCCGTATCAGAAAGATCCCCTTCAAGTTCATACCCGATCATCTGTGCATCGTTGCTTTCAAAAAGATCGAGTGCTGCATCTGCAAAGCCGGCATGGCCTTTGATCCTTGCGGCATATTTATAGCTTTTATCCTGCCGTTGGCTGACTACCCCCATCGCTTCGGTCGTTTGTCCCAGAGCATAGCTGTAAGAGAATGCATAAACAGGAAAAATCTGATCCGGTTCAAGGGCGAGAGGATCACGCGGGTTAAAAAGATCGGTAGGAGTCCAGATCCGACCGACTCCCATACTGATCTTTTGCAAGCCGAAGACGACATGCTGTTTATCATCACTATATCCGATATTGAAACGGTGGATACGGCCCAGAAGTGCTCCTCCGTCATAATCCTGTGATGTTTCTATTGCAAAAGGGATGTCGGCTTTTAGTGAACTCAGCATCAGGTATTCATTGCTTTTGAGATACTTTTCCCCAAGGTAATTATCGATATCTCCAATAAAGTTGAGATACCAATTACCGTTTTTGAGGGTATAGTTTGTCCTTAGACGGTTATAGTTGTAGAGTATCCTTTCCTTGCCGAGATAAGGGATGGCCGAGAGAGTGAAATTGGTATTCTCCATGATGATTTCCTGCTGGGCCGCGTAGAGTATCGGTGTAAGCAGAAGCAGAAACTTAACGGTCTTCAATGACAGCTCCATCGGATAGTACGATAATGCGTTTGGATTGCTCCAGGACATATTTGTCGTGAGAAGCAAAAAGCACGGTGATATGCTCTTTCTCATTGAGTGTACGAAGCATCTCCATAAGCCTTTGTGCATTTTTTGAGTCAAGATTGGCAGTGGGTTCATCTGCGAGGATCAGCTTGGGCCTTGAAGCGACTGCACGTGCTGCCGCAACACGCTGCTGTTGCCCCCCGCTGAGTTGATTGGGGAATTTATCAAGAATATTTTCAATCTGCAGCATTTGGGCAAGTTCTTTGATACGTGCATCAATTTCTTTATCTCTATAATGAAGCAATCGCATAATAAAACCGATATTTTCACGTACGTTGAGAACAGAAATGAGATTGTAGGCCTGGAAGACAAATCCGATATGGCGAAGTCTGAAATCGGACATTGCTTCATCGCTCAGGGTAGTCAAGTCAAGACCATCCAGAATGATTTTTCCGCTGCTGGGACGTTCAAGCCCGCCGATGATATTGAGAAGTGTGGTCTTGCCTGAACCGGACTCGCCGCTGAGTGTAGCAAACTCTCCTTTTTTAATAGTAATATTGATATCTTTTAACGCTTTGACCTCTTTGGGAGAGTTTGGAAAGAATGTTTTGGAAATATGGGTAAGTGTCATAACATTTTTCCTTGTATGATCCGGATGGGATCGATCTTTTTAAGCAGATACAATGGCCATAGGCTCGAAAGCAGCGAAGCTGTCACAACAGCACCGAATGCTTCTAAAAAATAATATCCGTGAATATCTGCAAAAAGAACCGAACCCAACCCGAAACTTTGCAGTCCGGCTTCAAAATAGCCAAGGTCTATACCGATAGAAGCTGTATAGATCAGAAAAAACCATCCTAAAAGTGATCCTAAAGTATATCCAAATAATGCCATAATGAACGCTTCCAGAATAACTTGCAGGCGGATTTGGGTATGAGAGGCTCCGATTGCCAGCATAACGGAAAATTCCCGCATACGTTCAAGAATGGAAACCAGGATCACTCCGAAAATACCAAGAGCCGCAACAATAAAAACGATGATATAGCTGATCAGATTGAATAGGTCCATCATTTGGCGCATCTGTATCAAAAGCGGATAGAGCTCATCCCATCGATAGACTTCAAGATCTTTCAATCGATTCTGAAGTATTTTCTGAAGCGGTTTTACGGATGAAGGATCATATACCCGCAGTGCGATCTGTGTAGCACTGTCGGGGAGGGAGAGAAAATTTGACATTTTTTTCATCGGGATCAAAACGGTTTCCTCATCGATAAGAGGATTGCCTGTTTTGAGAATTCCGCCGATACGAAATGAGATGGCATTGATCTCGCCATTGGCATCCTGTGCACTAAATACAAGGCGGCTGCCCAGGCCTACTTTGAGATTTTTGGCCAGTATCTCTCCTATGAGGGCATTTTCATCTTTTTTGCCAAAATCAAAGACCCCCTGGAATAGAAAACGATCCAGCTGTCCAAATGTTTTCTCCTGCTCAAGAGAGATGCCTTTGAGCGTAGCTTGGAAAGATTTATGTGCCGTAGCGATCAAGCCTTGCTGGGAAAGGCGGATGGCATAGGTATCGATCTCTTTAATTTGATCAAGAGATTTTTGCAGTTGGGGTATGTCATCGATATGATACTTGAGGTCCTGTTCAAGTCGGTAATTTTTTGCATAAAGCGATATCTCTCCGCAATCGCTTCTGAGGGTTGTGTTGATCATATGGGTAACCATGCCGTCATATAACCCCTGCAACAGCAGAAGACCGCTAAGACTCAAAGCAATCATCAAAACCACCATGCTTGTACGGGTAGCACGCCGGAACAGACTTTTATATGCCAGTTGAAAAGCGGTTTTAAACATAGCGCATGGTCTCCGTCACACTGAGTTTGTTGATCTGGCGGATCGGATATCCTATCGATAGAGAGTTCAACAGCAAGATGGCAAGTGTATCCCAACCGATCGTCAAAGGATTAAAATCAGTTGCGATCGAGTCTATGACAACACCGTAATCTTTATACATATCTGCAAGACCCGGGATCAGAATAGGATGGATATGAAAATAGTAGGAAACTGCCGAACCGATCAAAGCCCCGATCAATACGCTTGAAGCAATCAGGATCAAATGTTCACCAAAAAGCAGCTTTTTGATGGCGCCTGGCGTAAATCCCAATGCTCTAAGAAGGCCTATCTGTTTGGTTCTGGTATAGATATTGACATAACCAAAGATCATGATCACGAAGAAGATCACCAGAAAAAAAATGGAGATCGAAAGATATCCGAACAATGAATCTACCTCCATAGCCTGTACCAATGCAGACAAAAGATCTTTCCAGCTCAGCGCTTCATATTCTCTTGGAAGTTTTTGATTAAGTGAAGCGATCTCTTTGAATGTATCCTTGTCATGATGAAAGCGCAGAATAAAATAACTGGCTTTATTCTGGCTCATCATCAGTGTATCAAGATAGGTTTTATTGACAAAGGCACTGTTTGAATCAAATTCAAAAAGACCGGTTTTAAATATCCCTTTGACAGTAAAAAGATCGGCGGCCGTGGCATTATCCAAAGAAGAACCGATCAATGCGATCTTGTCGCCCAAATCTGCTTTTAAGCGTTTGGCAAGATCGCTTCCAAGATAGACGGCGTTGGTATCGTTGTCATCAAGATAGGTACCTTTGATCAAAGCAGATTGAAGACGGCTCAGATTTTTTTCTTTGGAAGGGATAATCCCGCCGATCATGGACCCTATACTGATCTCTTTGTTGGAAAGCAGGGCGTAGGTTTCAAAACGCGGGGAAAAATAGGCAAGCGAAGATTCTTTGCCCAAAAGCGTTTCGATCGATGCAGCATCTTCTATCAGATGATCGTAGTCTTTTGCTTCTTCATATCCTTTGACATTGATATGGCCGTAACCGGTATAGATCTCTACGCTGTTTTGTATGATCTGTACATGAGAACCGTCCATGAATGCAACATATACGATAAAAAGAACCGTTGTAAAAAGAGAGAGTAAAAAGGTGGTAATGCTCCTTCCTTTGGAAGCAAGGATATTTTTGAGTGCCAAGGAGTAAAGCATTATGTTAAGCCTTTTCAGTTCGAAAAACGTTTCAGTGCCTGCTTGGTAAAGTAAGCCGGATCGATGGGGTTGTCATAATTCACCTTTTCAAAAAACACCTGTGTACGATTTTGTTTTTTGTCCGGGTCCAAGGGTTGAAGTTCCATCTTCATGGGGAGTATATGAGATCCGGCTTGGCGGATATCTGAGAAGGTCATGATTCGAACCTCTTGCATCTGGTCATCGTAGTAGACCTCTTTGAGCGGAACCTTGCGTGATATATCGATATCGGTAACGATCTTGCCCCATACCACTGCAGCATTTGGTTTTGGAATCAGTTCGATCGTTACGATAGGCATTTTTTTTAAAAGCAATCTGGCATCATAGTCCTTGCTCATGGAACTCTCTTTGACCATATCGTCATTGGTAAAGTCACTACCCATCCAGCTTTGAAGCATCATGGATGGAGGGATCTTGATAATGCGCTCTATCTTGGGAAGATACTGCCACATTTGTGTATCGAGTTTTAAAAATGTGATCCCCATGTCTTGTTTAGGGTAAAGAATTTTAATGAAGCTTTTTTTATCCCCTTGTGACCAACTTTCCACTTTCACTGTTCTTTGCCCTCTTTTGGATGTGACAATCATACGCATTTGTGCATACATATAATCGCCTCTAAGATTTTTTTCAACAGCTTTGACGATATCGTCAGCTTCATCGGCGAACACAAAAACAATGGAAATCAACCATACAAACAGATACTTCATACCATCACCCTTTTTTAAATTATAGCAAAAAAGCACCGCCCATATTCAATGCATAAAAAGTTTTAAAAAAGAATGCAAAGATATTGGATTTTGTTATAATGGTAATGAAGTCCATAAAAAAGGAGATGAGATGGAAGAGCCGGTTATTTATGATGTTCAGCCGATCAAAACATCGTTAGAGGAGGGTAAAGAGTATGCTTTCTGTACATGCGGCAGGTCAAAAACCCAGCCTTTTTGTGACGGCAGCCATAACGGTACTTCTTTCAAACCTTTGAGATTCACAGCCAAAGCGACCACGCAGAAATGGTTATGTGCCTGTAAACATACTAAAAATCCGCCTTACTGCGACGGAACCCATCAGCGGTTTGTGAAAGAAGAGTAGATCGTTGCTAATGGGTATTGACATTTGCAGTTTGATGTGATAGTATAAACAAAGTTGAGTCAATAATTATAAATGTTGTTGATTGGAAGGAGTTATATATGACTTATCATGAAAATATGAAATACTATGAGACAATAGAAGGAAAAGAGAAGATTACCTGTATATTGTGCCGTCATTTTTGTAAGCTCAAAGTTGGACAGGTTGGTATATGCGGAGTGAACAAGAATGTGGGTGGAGAGTTGAAAAATCTTGTGTATGGACATCCTATCGCACTCAATCTTGATCCTGTCGAAAAAAAGCCTTTATACCATTTTTTGCCCGGAAGCAAAGCACTCTCATTCGGGACAGTTGGCTGCAATTTCAAATGTCCGTTTTGCCAAAATTGGGAAATTTCCCAAGAGCATAAGATCGATGAAAGCATTCAGGTCAGTCCGCAGGAGATGGTCGACCTTGCTTTAGAGAAGGGCGCTTCTTCCATAGCCTATACATACAATGAGCCGACGATTTTCTATCCGTATGCTAAAGATGTCGGTTTGATCGCAAAAGAGAAAGGATTGAAAAATATCTTTGTCAGTAACGGTTTTGAGTCGCCTCAGATCATTAAAGATATGGCAAGCTGGGTTGATGCGGCAAATATTGATCTTAAAAGCTGGAATGAGGAGTATTACAAGAAAGTACTCAAAGGCGGCTTGGAAGCGGTCAAGGATACATTGAGACTGATGGTTTCAGAAGGTATATGGGTTGAGGTCACAACACTCTTGATCGAAGGAGAGAACGACAGCGATAAAGATATTGAAGAGATGGCAGCATTTATCGCAAATGATCTGGGCAAGCATGTGCCATGGCATCTAAGTGCATTCCATCCGGATTATAAGATGATGGACCATGAAAGAACAAAGCTTGAAACGTTGCAAAGAGCCAAAGCGATCGGACTAAAAGCCGGACTGCAATATATTTATTTGGGCAATGTTCCGGTCCATGGAGATACGTTCTGTCCTGATTGTGGTGAGATGCTGATAGACCGTACAGGGTATTCGATCACGATCAATAAACTCAAAGACGGGCATTGCCCAAAATGCAGTCGAGCGATAGAAGGGGTATGGAAATGAGTACAAGACAAACCGCTGTCAGAGGACAGTTTTATCCGTATGATGCAAATGATATTAAAGCGATGTTTGACCATTACAATAGAATACTTGATGGGCATCTCAAAGATAAGACTTTGTTTCATCAAAATGCAAGAGCGATCATCGTACCGCATGCCGGTTATATTTACTCAGCTTTTACAGCGAATATGGCCTTTAGAGTGTTGGAAAATACACATGCCAAAAGGGTGGTTGTTATCGGCCCGAGTCACAGGGTCTACCTAACGGGTACAAGCATATCAGAGTATGACCGGTACGAAACTCCGTTTGGAATATTAACGATCGATAAAGAGTTGGTAGCGACGCTAAAAGACAAATTTGGCCTTCATTTTATGCCGGATGCCCATCATGAACATAGTACGGAAGTACAGATGCCTTTTGTAAAAAATTACGACAAAGAGGCTGCAGTGGTCGAGTTGGTGTATGGAGATGAAGATCCGTCCAGACTCGCCCAGATCATTGAATATCTTTTGAATGATCCTCAAACTGTAGTAGTCATCAGTACGGATCTTAGCCATTATTATGATATCAAGAAAGCAAAAAGTCTTGACAGTATTTGTCTGGATGCTGTGCAGCATTTGGATATAAAAAAGCTGCATCAAGGGTGTGAGGCATGCGGAAAGATAGGTGTGGAAGCAATGTTGATTGCCGCAAAAAGTATCGGGCTCAAACCGATCTTGCTGGATTATCGAACGAGCGCAGATGCAAGCGGAGATGAATCTGGAGTTGTAGGTTATATGAGTGCGGCTTTTATGGAGTCAGAGTGATGAAAAACTTACAAGAACTTGTCAATTCGATGATCGCCTCGGGTGTTTTGAGAAATCCGAAGATCATCGATGCCTTTCAAACAATTGACAGGAAATATTTTATACCAGAAGAGTTTGAAGAATATACCTATGTCGATGCACCGCTTCCCATAGGCAATAACCAGACAATTTCCCAACCCACTACGGTGGCATTCATGCTTGAACTGTTGGATCCAAAAGACGGAAACAGGATACTTGATATCGGTTCAGGATCAGGATGGACAGCCGGATTGTTGTGTTATCTTACTGGGAAGAAAGGAAGTATGGTGGGACTCGAAAGGATCGATGAACTGGTTCAAATGGGAAAAAAAAATCTTTCAAAATTTGGCTTTGATGGTTCCTGTTGTATTGAAAAAGCCGGTGAAACTTTAGGAAAACCAGGAGAGAAGTTTGACAGGATCCTTGTCTCTGCCAGTGCAAGAGCGTTGCCGCAAGAGCTTTTTGAACAGCTTGACATAGGTGGAATTTTGGTCATACCCGTACAAAATTCTATTTTTAGATATGAAAAGGTATCCCAAAAAGAGATGAAAAAACAGGAGTTTCCCGGTTTTGCTTTCGTTCCTTTAATCACGGAAGAGAAATCATGATAGTGCCCCGTTTTGAAAAAATTGGAAGTATATGCTGTTTTATTTTTATTTAAAGCAGTAAGTGTTATACTAGTAGGTTCTTTAAAGAAGATACAATCTATTTTGTTGTGCCAAACTTGTTGCAAGGCAAGGACGGAAAGCCACGGGTCTCAAGCAGATAGCCGGGTTGCCAAAAATCGCTACTGGGCTATTGTTTTACAATAGTTTTCGCTTTGGTTTTTCATAATAAAATAAGTGTAATAGTGTTTGGCAGATATGGTGTCATGTGGGATTAATAGCCTGCAGAGTCACGAAGTTGTTTTAAACAGTATTACTTCTTTTGAACATGTCATTTTAATTAAAAGGATAGTTTATGAAAAAGTTTTATACCTTGATGGGTATCTTCATATCTGTAATGATGATCAGTTTGTTGAATGGTTGCAGTGGAGGAGGTGGAAGCAGTTCTACATCATCTACAACAGGTACAGTAGCATTGAGTCTGACAGATGCTCCTGTGGATAATGAAGCAGTAAGCGGTGTCTATGTGACTTTTGATAGTCTTCGTTATCAGTATGCTGATAGTAATGAGAGCTGGCAGGATGTCGATCTTAACGGATCACGTACGGTGAATCTACTTGCATTACAGGATGGTAATACGACACTGCTTAATCAAGTCGATCTTCCTGCTGGTGTTATTGATCATGTAAGATTTATGATTGATACGAGCAAATGCTATATTATTGTAGATGACGTTAATCATACATTGGAAGTTCCAAGCGGTGATCAAACCGGATATAAGGCAATTGGTAGCTTTACGATACCTGCCGGCGGAACAGTGAATGTGACAGCAGATTTCGATCTGAGAAAATCTTTGACTGTTACCGGAAAAGGAAAATATAAACTCAATCCTACCATTAAGATCATTGATAATATCGAAGTAGGTGAGATCAATGGTACCGTTAATGTTGATACCAACGGTTCTATAGCAGTCATTTATGCCTATGAAGATAGCATGTGGGATGATAATGAGAGCAATGAAACGAATAATTTCAGCCATGCAGTTTTAAGTACAAAAGTCACAAACGGAACTTACGTACTTCCATGGCTAACTGTAGGAACCTATGATCTTGTTATTACAACTGTAGATGTCAATGGTGATTTTGAAGCAGTTTTAGGATTTGTCAATAATGTGACAGTTTCACCAAATCAAACAACTACACAAGATATCAACGATCCTCTGGACGATTATCTGCCATAATTTTAAAAGTCCCATTTTAAAGTGGGACTTTTACCTTCTTTTTATTCTAAATCTTTTTTAATTTTAAACTTTATTTTACAGACTCAGCGATGAGATGGATCGCCATACCGTAGGTTGCAGCATTGTTGTAACGTGTTAAGATGCGGAAATTCTTTCCTCCTATCCACAGATCATCATGTGTGGTATTTCGGGTAAGAAGCAGATAGGCGTTGGATTCTCTGAACGGCTGTTTAGGTAAAATCCCCTGTTTTTTGATCGCTTGGATCGGATAGGTCCGTCTGTGTGTAGGAGTGAGTTTCCCCGCATAACGCTTGCTGGAAAAATTTGTTTTGACCGCTGCAGGCAAGCCGTTTTGCCATCCGTTATTGTGCATAAACCTAGCGATGATACCGATACAGTCTTCAATATCCCACGGATCTTTTTTGCCATCCCCGTTAAAGTCCATTCCATAGTTTCTAAAGACAGAGGGAACCTGTTGGACACAACCCATCGCACCGGCAAACGATCCTTGGAGTTTGGCGACATCATATCCCTGTTCCCGTGCCATTAAGAAGAGATTTTCCAGTTCCGTCTTAAAAAATTTCTGCATCCTGTTGGGATGAAAGGCAAGGGTGGTCAGCGCATCAAGGATACGGTAGTCGCCCGTATATTCTCCAAATTTACTCTCAACCCCGATAAAACCTACGATATACTCTACAGGTACGTTATAGACCCCGCTTGCACGAGAGAGTGTTTTGGCATAGCGTTTTTTGAATCTCTTGGCCTTTTGAAGCGTAACAGGATCAAGAACATGGGCTTTATAGCGTTCCCATGGCCCATTCGTTGAACCCACTTTATAGCGGCCAGTATAGCGGTCAAGCGTATCCCTGTCCAGTTTTGCATTTTTTAATATCAACTCCATGTAGCGGCGTTTGAAATGGTATTTTTTGACCATCATGTCGATAAAAGATCGAACCTCTTTTTTTGCCAAAAAATTATAGGGAATGGGGGGTCTGTCATCATTGGCAAAGAGAGTCAGTGTGAGTAGGATCGCAAGTAAAAAAGATTTGAACATTGAAGTGGACCTTTGTTATATATTTTTTAGTATCAATAAACTGTCGCGATAGATCGGTTCATCTATGAACCCGTACTTTTCATCCATGAAACCGTTGATTCCTTCGGAAGCATTGGCCTCAAAAACAGTCTTGATGTGCTTGGCACGTTCGATAGCTTTATGGTCTATACCAAAGACTTCATTGGCGATCTCGACCTGTTTAGGGCCCATGCAGGCTTTGGATGCAAATCCCATTCTTTTTTCGTGTTCGCACCATTGACGGAAGGTATCGGTATCGTTGTATTCCTGGAACATGAAAGAGATGGGATGGATACCGGCTGTCTGCGCATCGACAAGGAACCTGCTCAAGATATAGTCGATGGTAGGATTGCCAAAGTTCACCAGTGACTGCGGAAGGCCGAGTGAAGTCAGCAAGTCAAGGATGCCCAGATTAGCGGTTGTGAGGCGAGTGTCTATCCGAAGGGTACTTAAGGCCCGGAAAGCTTCCTTGGTTTCCAGAGAGATATGCAGTTCTTTATCTTCAGAGAGCAGGGTCAGCGCCTGTGCGATCTGGGTTTGATCCTTTATCTTGGCAACTCGTACCGCATCAAAACCAAAGTCGTTCAAAAACGCGATCTCCTCTTCTCCTCCTTCATCCAAAGGATTGGTCCGTACGATGATGAAACTCCTAGAGTCTTCCAGATGAGAGAGGAACAACCCAATGTTATAAAGCGCTTCTTTTTTGCGGCTTGGAGCGATAGCATCTTCAAGATTGAGGGTGATCATATCGGCATCCATTTCATCGATGCGGTTGAGATGCTTCAGATTGAGTGGGTTGAGCATCATGTTTGAGCGTTTGAAGATCTGTTTTGAAGGTGCTTTGCATTTTGTACCGAAGTGTTTTGGCAGCTTGTCTACATCTATGCCGTTTATAAAATCCAGAGAATCAAAAATCATAGTCGCGCTTTTTTCGTTTATTGTACACTATGGGGATTTAATTTGCACCTAAAAAGCGGTATAATACCGTATGCTAAAATATTTGAACGGTTACAATGCTCAGCTCAAAGCGCAGGTAAAGGCTCTTATAGAACAGAAGAAACTAGGAGAGTATATCCTTTCTCGCTATAGTGATATTCATAAATATACAACTGATAAAGCACTCTATGACTACGTGCAGGATATCAAAAATACTCATCTAAAAAGTTCGCCTCCCATAGCCAAAGTGCTGTACGATACCAAGATACGCGATCTCAAATCAGCTCTCGGTACCCATACCTTTGTCTCAAGGGTGCAAGGCGGCAAGCTCAAGGCCAAGAACGAGATACGCATCTCACACATTTTCAAAAAAAACCCCGAAGCCTTTCTTCGTATGATCGTCGCACACGAACTGGCACATCTCAAAGAAAAAGAGCATAACAAGGCATTCTACAAGCTCTGTACCCACATTGAACCTGAGTATCACCAGATCGAGTTTGATGTAAGGCTTTATCTGACCTATCTGGAGCATTTCGGAAAGCTTTATGAATGATGTTTTTAGGTATATTGAAAAAAACGTCAATAATAAATTGATTAAAAAATAATCTATCTACACATTATAAACTGCTCAATCATTGTTATAATGCAAAGAAAACTAGGAGTATGTTTTGAATAGCAAAGAAGAAAATATCGATAGATTATACAAAGCCAGGACAGCACATATTCAATGGATGAATTATGTAAAATTGCTTATTTCAGGTTTGAACGTCACTGAAAAGCCGCCTGCTCCTATCGCTCAAGAATCCCTATTGGGAGAGTGGTTCTATAATGAAGCACTGCACTTTGCACAATTTAACTGTAAACAGACATTAGATGATATGGAAGCCCTTATCGAATCGATCTACAACCATTATACAAAGATCTATTCGATCTATTTTGGGAAAAAACAGGGTGGCATGATGCAAAGTCTCTTTGGTATCAAAAATAGTGCAAGCAAATACGAACTCGAGCTGGCATCACGATATTATGAGGATATCCTGTTCTTCTCCGATCAGCTCAAGAAGAAATTTGCTCTTTTGGAACGACAGTTTTTTGCGTTGAGCCTTGAACAGCACGAGAGTGTCTATATCTTCGGGAAACAAGATAGAAGTGAGACAGTAGCGCAGCCTTTGATTCAGGTAGAAGAGGAGAAAAGTTACAGCCACGGCCCAAGGTCGCATTAGAGAGCTTTGTATATTTTATTACTCCGCCGGAAAAATACCTTCTTAACATTTGGTGCAGTAAGAAGATGAAAACAGTGGATAAAGAAAACTATGCAAGATATTTCTTGCATAGTCTGTATTCCAAAGTCTAAAGTGAAAGTCTATCAACAGACTATTGTTTTCTAAAATTTGATGTTGATTGTCGCATAGATACCAAATGGCATTCCGGCCAAATAGGATGGTTGTGTTGTATCTACTGAAAGGGCATTGTCCGGTGTGATGATGGAGCCGATGTATTTTTTGTCAAAGAGGTTGGTTACCTGAAGATCAAGTGTACTCTCTTTTGAGCCCATGATCTTTGGAAGCGGATATTGTGCATTGAGATCGACTACCGTATATCCAGGAATTTTCTGGGTATTGTCTACATTTCCGTATCGGCTTGCAGTGTATTTAATGATCGGGGAAATTTTCCACTCTTCAAGAGAATAGGTAAGAGAACCTTTAAAGGTATAAAGAGGGGTATCCGGAATTTGGTTGCCTTTGATGGTACTTGTTTCTGTAGGACTTGTCTTCAAATTCTGGGTGTAATAGTATTTATTATATGCTGCACTTGCCATAAATTCCAACTGATCGCTTAGATTTCCGCTTAGAGCAAATTCCGCACCGTAACTTTTTGCATCGACACAGTTGCTTGGGTATTTGACGTTTAAAAGAGGATCGAAGATCGTTGCCTGTTTGTCTGTCACGTTTGTAAAAAATAAATTGGGTGCATAGGTAATACCGTTATGGGTATATTTGATCCCGATATCAAAATTATCCGAAAGTTCCAGTTCCTGCTTGTCCCACAACTGCTGCAGCGTGACATTTGGTACATAGTTGGCCCTGTTGCTGACATAGCTTGGGAATAGGTTTACATCCATACCGTAGCTTTTCGTGTAGTCGGCATAAATCTCCGTACTGTCGTCAATTTGATAGGCAAAATACATACTTGGAAGGATTTTGTTGAATTTTTTTGCATTCACACTCGCCCAGCTGTCCAGTGTACCATCTTCAATAGCCGTCCCATAATCCGTACTTGTCGAGCCATTCGTCCCGTTGGTATAGCTGTGCAACGATCCCAGCCTGAAATCAAGGTAGCGCGCCCCGATCGCATAGCTAAACCGATTGATCTCTCCGCTAAATTCGATAAAAGGCGAATTGAACTCATGATACCCGTTTTTGGCAAGCATGTTCCAGCCATTAAAGACAAGAGAGCCGGATGCATCAATCGTATATCTTCTTTGGCTTACCGGAGGTCCTGGCGGTTGCTGTCTTCCATACCAATACCCCAGTTTCATCTCGACAGTGTCAAAAATCGTTCTTTCATATTCGGTAACCGCACCGTAAAGATCATGATCGATAAGCCATTGAATGACACGGTTCTGTTTGGCATTTGCAAACCAGTACTCTCCCTTGTCTTTGAGATAATAGGGTTTGAATGAGAGTAGGGAGTCGTCGTTGAAAGTATAGATAAGATTTCCGGCCAGAATGGTATCATCAAATTTCTGTTTATTCCAGTCATAATAGTTTGCACTTCCTTTGGTAGGATAACTATTCCAGTCTTTATTGTAATGATGTTCGATATCTTTGGCCTCATCGTAAGTCAATCCGTAATAGCTATGATGATCATCACTGTTTCGTATTGCAAAAATATCTGCTTTAAAATGGTCATTTGGCGTATAGGTGATTCCTAGCATGCCGTTTTTACGTTCCAAATCACCTTTGCCTTTCCATTTGTCACCTTCAGTATAGGATAGGGAACCAAATGCAGCCCAGTCGCCTTTCTGACCTGTATCAAAACGGATAAAGCTTTTTTTTGCATCATTGCTTCCCAACATCTGCGAGAAAGTTGTTGTCTGTTCCTTACGGGGTTTTTCAACGCTCAGATCTACTTTTCCGATAAGGTTTGAAAACCCCAACCCTTTGTCTACAGGCACAAACCCTTTGTACAGATCGATAGCCGCAATATTTTCCATATCGATAGCTGTTTTTCCGCCTCCGGGATTTCCGCTGATAGGAATTCCTTCTAAGAGTATGACCCCTCCGGGACCGGATTGGTTTTTACCCCGGATACGCAGAGGATCATGGAAAGAACTTTCATTCGAACCGAAGATATCTGCTGGTTGAAAGTTGACCGAAGGCGACATATCGATCACCTGCAGAGGTGTTGTATAGGATTGCCCCGCAAGCAGTTCAATGGCTTTTTGATTGTAGCTTTGTGAATTGATATTTTGGTTGTTCTGAAGTTCAAATCCGTTTTGCGTGGCGTTGGAATCACTAACCCGGATAGTCTCTATTTGATACGCAGCGGTACTTTCTGCAAATAGATTGCTTGCAACGATCATACTGAGCGTGATGGCTATATTTTTGTTCATTTTTTCTCCCCTTTTTTATTTATATATTTTTTTATATAACGGTATGCAAATCTTATTCTCATTCCCATATTCCTTCCCTTCTTTTTTTACATGGTTTTTACTCCTTGCCTTTTACTGTGGTTTCAATTTTGGCCTTGTTCGGAACTCGACAAAAGCAGAACAGCCTGCAAAATGATGTAGATTTGTCCTTTTCTTGAAAACAATGATGGCGTTTCAAAACGGCTCCTTATGATTTGATCTTAAATGCAATGGGTACGATGACATTCATGTCGGTTTTTGGCGGGATATCAAACGGCATTGCTCTAAGAAGGGCATGCATCGCTTCCTTATCCAACAGCCTGTTCCCACTTGTCTTTTGGATAGTGATAGAATTTGAGTCTACCGTGCCGGATTTGGAGATGATAAACCTAAGTACTGTCAGACCCTCCATACCCGAACGTTTAGCCAAAATAGGGTATCTGACGGAGTTTTGTATTCTGCTTCGTACTTTTGTCAGATAAAGGTCCACCCTGCCTTTTGCGGATGGGTTTGTTTTGGAAATTGATCGAGGGGACGAGCCGGTTGTTTTTGTATTTTGTGTCGGTGCGTTTTTTGAAAGACTTTTTGTTTGTGTTTTGGGTTGTGATCGATGCTGCGTTGTTTTTGTCTTTTCTCTTTTTATCTGTTGCCGAGGCACTCTTTCCTGTACTTGTGGAAGTGATGGCTTTTTGCTGACCGGATCGTGCTGTATCTTTTCAGTGAGAGGCTTCTGTGTCTGTATGAGAGGCTCTTTTGTCTCTTTGGCAATTTCAGGCTCTTTGGGAGTTTTGGACGTCTCGATAAAATGAATCCCGCTCATAATATATTCACCGAGATTTTTGACAGGTGTGACGGTCTCATGCTGCCAATATAAAAAGAGAGCGGCAAAAATACCGTGAAACAGCAGGCTTGAAAGAACCGGTATGACGAAGGTTTCTGTTTTTGTGCGATTCATTGTCATCTTTTTGTGCCGTATCCCTTCGTGTGACCATCTATAATTAATATTTAAAAATATTTCTTTGGTTGTATAATTTAGTATATAACGATATACGAAATATAACGAATTATATAACAAAAGTCAATGAGACCCATTGATTAAAAAATAGTCAATTTGATTGTCTGTTTGGTCATCCATCAGTTAAAGGTTACGAATCGCTTCTATGTTGCTAGGGGTTATGAATCTTCTTGAATATCATAAAATATTGAATTAGTTCTTATTTTGGCTGTTCTGATGAGAAGGTTTAATCAGTGACCATCTTTCTTGATCATCTGTTATGAACGGAAAGATGTGACTCGCGGATAGCCATGCGATGCCAAACGCGATCAAGCCGGTTCGCTCACAGTAGAACACCAATCGGGGGATCTT
This sequence comes from Campylobacterales bacterium, assembly GCA_014763895.1. GTDB lineage: Bacteria > Campylobacterota > Campylobacteria > Campylobacterales > Sulfurovaceae > Sulfurovum. The sequence continues at coordinate 67,048 of JACXUM010000003.1, read as the reverse complement.
GTTGTTAATCGCCCCAGAGAGGAGATAGTCTACCACCAAAGTAATGATCGATAAAATGATCAAAACACCACAAACGATGTAAATCCAGGCACGTCGAACAGCCTTTTCATAATTCATTTCATTTCTTTTTTTTCATAGCACGTTGATAAAATACATAGCAAAGTAGTGCAAGGATGAGAAACATCGTGGCTGCGGATATAGCATGTACTTTTGGAATCACTTCGTCATGAAAACCGCATTCACAGGGAAACATTGCAACGCCCAGCGCTGCAACAGCAGCAGCTTTGCTCAATAGCATTTCAGTTTGCGAGAAACCGTTATAGGCAGCCATAAATGTGGCAATTGCGAATAGAGAGCCTACAAATACGTCTCTGGCCCAACCACCATAATGATAGGACTCACTTATCGAGAGGATAGTATGGTGGGAAAAAATGCTCGTGGCATTTGCCAATGTGATGGCAATGATTCCAATTAACAATTTGATCATGCGATGGTCGATTTCAAGCCGTCTTTTTTCGTACATTTCTTCCCCCCTTTCCCCACCTCATAGATTCTGTGTCAACTAATCATCTCAAGTATACAAAAATATTTTTCAATATAAAATAAATTTAGAGGGGTAAAAACAATTTCAGTATAATACGCCAAAAACAGTTAGGCCATCGATGAACAGACTTTTTATCATTTCATTGCTTTTTACTATTTCACTCTTTGCCCGTTATGAAGCCTCTCCTGCTCAAGCATGTCCTGCATACAACAATCTCAAGCATACCAAAAACACCCATGATGTGTATCTGGATACCTCCCGCCAGTATACGATCATCGAAAGCGGCCATAAAGGGCAGACGCTGATCTTGATAAAGGGTGAAAATCCGGCACAGCGTTGGGTGGATGATGCATGTTTTGAAGCTCAAAAAAGTGATGCCAAACAGAGTAATGCAAAAACCACAGATACTGAAACACCGATAAATACTAAAAAATATGACAATAACGCTCAGCCAGATAATGTTTCAAAAGACAACCTTCTTGTACTAAGCTGGCACAACGCATTCTGCCAGACGCACCCGTACAAAAAAGAGTGCAAAAGAAGTTTCGGATCACTGCTTCGTTCCCGCTATGAGGAGCGCCACTTCGTGCTTCACGGGCTGTGGCCACAGCCAAAAAACAGGATTTACTGTAACGTATCTGATACGCTGAAGGAGCTGGACCGAAAAGGAGAGTGGAGAGGACTGCCAGAACCATTGCAAAATGATGAGCTCAAAAAAGCTTTAGAAGAGATCATGCCGGGGGTTGACTCTTATCTGCATCGTCATGAGTGGATCAAGCACGGGACATGCTACGGAAAGGATGCTGATGGCTACTTTAGTGATGCGGTAGGGCTGGTCAAGCAGGTCAATGACTCTGAAGTCGGGAAGTTCTTTGAAGCCAATATCGGCAAGAGTGTGACCCTGGCACAGGTCAAAAATGTTTTCAACCGAGCATTTGGCATGGGAGCGGGCAATCATCTCCAAATGCAGTGCAAAGGCGGGTTGATCACCGAACTTTGGCTTTATGCAGGAAGCGGAAGCGATGATCTTTCAACACTGTTTCAAAGAGGCAAAAGGGCGTTTACCCGCTGTGAACGCGGACGTATCGATCAAGCAGGGTTATGATAGCAGCTTTTCAATCTAACATTGAGAGATATAGGAACAGTTGTGAAGCCATAATATCAATTTTTGTGATAAATTATAACAAATCATAAGATAAACTGAATTATAATGGAGTATTTCTACGAATAAAGGGAAAAAATGCAACTCTTGATTGTCCTGCTGGGCGCTCTGCTCGGGTTTATTTATGGTTTCAACACCGACGGGTTTATCTTTAGCTCAAACATCTGTCTTTTTGCAGGTCTGACGATGATCATGCCTTCCCTGTTCAAAGTGAAGCTCTCTGATGTAAAACTGGTATGGCATCATCGCATCGTCATCGTAAAAAGCCTTTTTCTCAACTTCGTACTGCTGCCGATCTTTGCTGTTATCATCGGGCTGATCACCCATGATTACGGGATTGCCGCAGGGCTCTTTCTGCTTTCGGTGCTAAGCGGGGGCGGCATGGTAATGTACTGGATCAAAAAATCCGGCGGGGATACTTCACTTGGTTTCCTGATCCTTTTTATCAACCTGCTTCTTGTTTCGCTTTCATTCTTGATGCTGCACCTTTTTGGCATCTACACCGAAACGTTCTTTTCCACGCTCTATACTGAGGATAGGAACAACATGAGCAGTTACGCAAGACTGGTTATCGAACTGCTGATCATCATCCCTTTTATCACCAGCAGAGTCGTCATCCTGATCAAGCCGCTTGCAGATTTCATCGAAAAGTATCGTACCTATATCAGCAATGCAAGCATGTTCGTGATCCTCTTCTACCTTTTCGGGCTGCAGAGCACCCAGAATCTTACCGAGATCTTTGAGTTTGAACCGGAGCTCATTGCGGTAGCGCTTGTGGCCGTGATCGTATTCTATGTGCTTGATTTGCTGACTGCACGATTTGTTTTTGATCTTGATTCGCCTCAGGAGAGGGCTGCGTTCTGGCACAGTGCAACACGCTACATCACCCTTGCGCTGGTTCTTTCAACTTTCTCGATGAAAGCCTTCGGCGTTTCGATGCTTTTGCCGATCATGTTTGCTTACATGATCCAGATCCCGTTTGCGATCATGACCGATAAGAAACTGGTTGAGAAAACGAAAGTGTAGCCTGATATCTTGGTATCCCAAGACAGGAATATCAAAAAAAGCAAATGAGTATCTTTTAGGAGTAATACTACCATTGTTCATTTTGCTTTTATATCCATTTCAAAACTTGCAAGGCATTATATTTTATACATTTTCTAACGTTTTGCGATTGACTTTAGAAATTCTTTTTCGGAAGCCAGTTCCTTTGGATTTTCAACTCTTTCAAGAAAAGAGATGCCATTTAGATGATCGCATTCATGCTGTACGACACGCGCTATAAAATCGGCATATTCTGTTTCAATCTCATGACTATCCCTATCCAGATATTTTATTCTAATCTTTGTTGAACGGGGCACCATGCCTCTTATGCCGGGTATGCTCAGGCATCCTTCCCACTCTTTATTTTGTTCATCAGACTCCCAGGTAATCACAGGATTGATCATGGCGGTCGGTTCCATCTTTGGCGCATACGGATATCGTGCATTCGGATGAGATGAAACGATGATGATGCGTTTTAACTCGTAAACCTGGGGAGCGGCCAATCCCACACCGTTAGAATCTGCTGTAGTCGTAAGCATATCATCGATCAATGACTGAATGGAAGGATCAAAGATATCTGTAACCTCTTCGGCTCTCTCTTGCAGTATGGGATGACCTAGTTGAGCTATTTGTAATATTTTTCCCATGTGATGCCTTTATGATTTATTAAGCCAAATGTCCTCACTACCCTTTATTGAAGTATTAGCAGTATACAAAAAATGTCCGGCTATTTCAATAAATATTACAATTTGTCATATTCTTCCTGTTTTTATATGAAGTAACTTAGAATGATAAAAATTGCTTATGTCCTTTTTGTCGGATATGAGTCAATATTCGGACAAGGTGTTCCACTATTTGTTCAATTTCAGGCAATATCTGACAGTATGTCCTACTATTTTTTATAAGAAGTTATGGCGGTAAAGAAAAAACTACTGGAGGTGTCATAAAACAATTTGAGTATAATACGCCAAACAGAGTTCAAAAGGAGGGCAACATGGACAAAACTGACGTACTCGAAGCCCTCAAACACTCTAACGTATTCCTTACAGGCGGTGCAGGAGTAGGGAAGAGCTATATTACCAACGAAGTCATCAGCGACTACCGCAAACGTGGCAAGCAGGTCGTTTCACTCGGTTCTACGGGGGTGAGTGCGGTCAACATCGGCGGATTTACGGTGCACAGCTTTTTCGTTTTTGGGATCGCTTCGAACTTTGAAGAACTTGCCGCACATGACAGGCATGCCAAAAAGCGTCTCAGTGATCTAAAAAAAGTCCTTAAAGCCACCGACCTGATCATCATCGACGAGATCTCGATGGTCAGTGCCGACCTGATGGATATGATCGCCTATCGGCTGAACCATTACGGCTATCTTGGCAAAGTACTTTTTGTAGGGGACTTTTTCCAGCTTCCTCCGGTGCAGAAAAGCACACCGTCCTCTCATCTTTTTTCAGAGCGTCTTTATGCCTTCGAGAGCAGTGCATGGGATGCCTTTGAGCTTACGGTCATAGAACTGACAGTGATGAAGCGTACGCAGGATGCGGAGTTTACCCATATCCTCAACAAAGTACGCAGGGGGATGTGTGACGATGAGGTCATTACCTATATGCAGCGGCTGTGGAATACCCCGATGCCGCAGGAAGAACCGACCTATCTTTTTGGGCGTAATGTTGAAGTCGAACAGACCAACCGAGCGAGGATCAACCAGCTTGATACCGAAGAGACGATCCTCTTTGCCGATCTGACGATGCACGGCAATGTCCACGAAAAGAAGCTTTCGGGCTGGAAGGCAATGCTGCCTATCTCAGAGCATCTGACACTCAAAGAGGGGGTTCCCGTACTCTTTACGGTCAACAAATGGGGTAAATTCGTCAACGGGGAGAGAGGGATACTCACAAAGATAGAAGATGACTACCTGATCGTTGAAAAGGAAGAGGAGTTTGTGAGAGTGGAACGCCATGACTTTGACCTTCTTGATATGGCGGTAAAAGAGGACGGTACAATAGAGAGTATCGCCCTAGCAACGCTTTCGCAGTTTCCCCTGAAGCTTGCCTATGCGGTGACGATACACAAAAGTCAGGGTATGAGCATCGACAACCTGGTTTGCAATGTGGATCACATCTTTGCACCCAGCCAGTTTTATGTCGCGATCTCAAGGGCGATAGACCCCAAAAAACTGCGTATCGACTTTAATAAAGGGGATCTGACGCAATACCTCAGACGTATCATCCATGTCGATAGCAGGGTGGTGGATTACTATGAAAGGCTTTCCAAAGATTAGGAAGGTTTCTTCTCCTGCATCTCTTCTCTTATCCGGCTTAGCTTTTTTTGATAGTCCACCCCGTCTCCGTAAGTAAAAAAATCCTGATAGAAATCATGGCTATAGGCGATCTTCTTGGCGTGCTTGATGGGACAGAAGTAGCGTTCGGTCTGAGCGGCGATACGGGAGGCATACTGCATCAATCCGTTAAAATAGGAACAGTACATACAATTGATCTTTTCTATGATATTGAGATAGGCAAGATAGTTGCGGTCAAAGACGATGTAGTCGCTTCGTTTGACAAATTCGAACTTATAGATACGAAAGACCACCTGCTGATAGACAAAGAGCATCATATCAAAAACGATCGCAGGCAGGATCATCCCATAGACCAGCGGCGCGATGAGCAGCTGGATCGGCGGGATCTCGCTAAAATAGGTCAAAAGATCTTTCATGTAGAGCTTTTGTTTGGCTAAGACCTCTTTTTCAAAATGTACATAGCCGTTTTTGATCTCATAGGCAAAATCGTTTTGTTTGGCATCAAGCTCTTCGGCAAGTTTGTTTTTCAATGCTTCGATCTCATCGATGATCTCTTTGATCTTTTCGCTCATGTGAGGTGTCCTTTGGTTACCGGAATGATATTAACCTCATATTGTAGCATGTTTTAGTGTAGCCGGGTTTGGCGGCTTTTTATTAATGCGTGCTGCAGGTGCCGTTGCCGCTGCTTTTTTCAAGTCTGCCTTGTATAAACAGTGTTACACTCTCTTCTACCGTTGCCGAAACCCTGTCAAAGTAGAGATCCAGCCCTGCTTTGGCAAAGCCCTGTGCCGGTGATCCGCCGATACCGCTGACGATAAGGGCATCGGGAGAGAGGTCCATGATATTGGCCACGGCATTGCCGCAGGCACCGCCGCTGTGTCCGGGGTTTTCAATGACCTCTACATCTTTGATCTGCTCTGCATCCAGAGTGATGATTGTATAGTATTTGGCTTTTCCAAAATGGGCTCCGCGTCTGCTGAGGTAACCCATTGCGTCATCTGTCGGGTAGACAAGTCTCATTTTTTCTCCTTTTGTTGTTTTTGTGATTTCTCTTCGATCCGTGGTTCGATAAACTCTTCAAGATGTTCGATATTCAATCGAATGAATTTGTAACTGATAAAGATTGCTACGGGCCATGCGGCATACCATAGCAATGCGTTTGTATAATCAACCGTTTCCATGCATCCTCCTAGTAATGGTGATGGTCCGCCTGGACCTCTTTGTGTGTGATCTTGGTTTTATCCATTGATCTCCAGACCAGATAGATATATCCCAGAACAAACGGTACCATCAATGATACGTAACTCATCACGCTGAGCGTATAGTGGCTGCCCGAACTGTTCTCGATCGTCAATGAGCTTCCAAGATCGCTGAGTGATGGGTAGATCGCTGTATGGTTAAAGCCCAACAAAGAAAGAAGGCTGATCACGGTAAGGATCGTACCGACACCGCTGAACCAGACTCCTTTGGCTGCATTTTTAAACAGTGTGATATAGAATGCGAACACCACCAATCCTGCTCCCAGGATCAATCCTGTCAGGATCAGAGGAGAGCTGATAAGATTGTGTAAAAAGAGGTAGTTGACCACTTCAAATCCGTTCGTACCGTAACCTACTCCGCTCATGGTAAAGAGCATCACTGCAACCATAAGGAAAAATCCCAAAAAGAAGATCGCATCGTAGCGCAGCTGTTTTCGTGCACGCTGGGTGATGGAAGCTTCAGCGATGTTGTTGATGAAGTACAGACCAGCCTGTGCCCTTGCCAAAAAGAAAAGTGTGAAACCCAAAGCGACGTTGAATGGGTTGAGCAGCGCTTCCAATCCATGGCTGGATAGTGTCCAGGATGAGAGGTTCATCTCGTTCTTGATAAAATTCCCGCCAGTGTAAAGCGTTCCCAAAGCTACGCCTACTAAAATGATCCCCAGGGAACCGTTGAGGTAAAGGAATTTCTCATAGACCTTCTGCCCCAGAAAATTGTCCGGTTTTTTACGGTATTCATAAGAGACAGCCTGGAGGATGAAACAAAAGAGAATCGCCATCCATGCATAGTAGGCGCCTCCGAAGCTGACCGCATAAAAAAGAGGAAATGCGGCAAAAAGCGCACCGCCGAAGAGTACCAACGAGGTAAAACCAAGCTCCCATTTACGTCCCAAAGAGGCGATGATGAGGTCTTTCTCCTCCTCGGTTTTGCCCAGTCTTCCCAAAAGGCTCTGTCCGCCCTGTACGAACATCATAAAGGCAAAAAGACCGCCCAGTACCGCGATGATGAACCACCAGTACTGCTGGAGGGTTAAAAGTTCCATTTTTTCAAACATCTCAGTGCTCCTCCATTCCCAATTTGATCTGTTTTAGCATGATGCGTATCTCAGCGATCAGCAATGTCGTAAAGATGAGCGCAAAAAGCCAGAATGTCGTTTGAACCGCCGTGATACTCACCTGAGAACTTGCCATGCCAACCGGAAGCATACCCTGTATCGCCCATGGCTGTCTTCCTACCTCGGCAACGACCCATCCCAGTTCTCCGGCCAGATATCCAAGCGGAATCGACCAGATTGCTGAATGCAAGAGTATTTTTTTGTTCTCGATCTTTCCCGTCATTGCAAAGTAGAGTACAAAGAAAAAAAGCACCAAAAACCAGCTTCCCAGTCCGACCATGATATGGAAACTGTAAAAGGTCAGTGCTACCGGGGGGATGATATCTTCGGGTGATTTGAGGTAACCGTAGCCAAAATACTGTTCATTTGCTCTGAATGTGCTAAGTGCCTCGGTCGCTTCCGTAGAATTACCTGTTTTGTGAGCTTCTTTATAGCGTTTGAGCGATTCAATGGCGATCTTGCCTTTTTCGATCTTGCTTTGGGCACTTTCGATACCAGCTTGTTCATTCCCAAGCACTAGATCTTCGATCCCTGGTACGAAAGCATCCATACTGTGATATCCCAGTACAGAAAGCGCATAAGGCACTTCAATGCTCCATAAAAATTCGGGTTTGCCGTCACCTATCTTTTTTTGCGGGTCAAGCTGTCCCATGGCGATGATCCCCGCACGCGAATGCCCGTCATAAAGACCTTCCATTGCCGCAAGTTTTGCAGGTTGATTGAGAGCAACCTCGTGTGCCGACTCATCTCCTGAGAATATCAGGAAAATAGAGGTGATCAAACCGAATGTCGCACCTACGACCATACTTTTTCTGGCTTTTACGACCTCTTTGTTCTTCAGCAGGTACCAAGCACTGATACCTACGACGAATAATGCTGCCATCACATAACCGCTGCCGATGGCGTGAAGGAATTTGGAGTAGGCATTGGGATTGAAAAGAACATCAAAAAAGCTTGCCATTTCAAAACGTGCCGTATCGACGTTAAACTGCATACCCACAGGATGCTGCATCCAGCCGTTGGCAACGAGGATCCAAAGCGCAGAGAGGTTTGAACCGATGGCTACAAGCCAGGTAGAGAGCAGGTGCATTTTCTTGCTGACCTTGTCCCACCCAAAGAACATCACAGCAAAGAACGTCGATTCCATGAAAAATGCCATGATCCCTTCGACTGCCAAAGGCGCTCCGAAGATGTCCCCGACGATCCATGAGTAGTTTGACCAGTTGGTACCGAATTCAAACTCCATGATGATCCCGGTAGCCAGACCGATCGCAAAGTTGATCGCAAAGAGTGTCATCCAGAACTTGGTGATCCGTTTCCAGGTCTGTGAACCGGTTTTGACATAGATCGTCTCCATGATCGCCACGATAAATGAGAGCCCCAGCGTCAAAGGCACAAAGAGCCAATGATACATTGCAGTGAGGGCAAATTGGGCTCTTGACCAATCGACCAACAGTAAGTTTTCCATTAGTTATCCTCCAGATTTAGGTGTTTCATCACATGCTCTGCTCTTTGAGTGTCATTGGAAAAGTTCTCTTCCAGATAATTGGGAAAGAAAAGCCATTTCATCACAAGAAAGAACACGATAAATTTGATGGCTATAATCGCCCATAGCCGTCTACCGACTTTCATACTTTGAAATCCTTCAAGATAAAAGCCCAAGATCTGTTTAATGATGGTGATGATGTTCATGTCCGTGACCGTGAGAGTGTCCGCCATGCGTATGTCTGCTTTCATGGTGTTTGATGATCTGTGCCATCACAGCATCATCAAGTAGCGGAAGCTGGCCGTTATGAAATGCTTTGAGAACTTCATCAAGCGTGATGCGTTCAAATCCGCTGTGGTAAAGACGTATACCGCCATATTCTTTGATCTTTCTATAGGGGTTTATACCCATCTCCTGCATGATGACGGTATCGACTTTTTGTCTATGAACCATCGTATGACGGCCTGTCCATCAGGTATCGGATTGGGTTCGATCGTCACTTTTCCGTCTTCTTCTATGAATGCAAACCATTTGGCTTTGCCAAAAAGCGGGGCAACTGCCGGATTTTCTTTATTTGTTTTTACGGGTATGGCTATTTTCATTTGTCTTCCTTTGGTTTATTTTCTGTGCTCATGACGATGGCTTTTCCGTGTAAAAGGGCATCGGCTATTTTTTTGTGTGCGGTTGTCAGTATCCTTGAAAAAGTTGTTCTGGATATGCCCATACGATTGGCACACTCTTCCTGGTAGAGTCCTTCAAAATCGCTGAGGCGGATCGCTTCCATCTCATCGGTATCCAGACCGATCCTATCCAGATACATCCTTTTGATACCGCACGGTTTAAAACAGACTTGCGTATGATCTTTGGATATCGTGCGAATGATCTTTTTTCTTCCGTATTGTGGCATTGTATTTCCTTAAATATTGAACATATGTTCAAAATGTAAGCCTGATTATAACGGACACATGTTCAAAAGTCAATACAATTAAGTAAAAATTATTAAATTTATAATATATTGTTATTTTCAGGCGAGAGGCATGGATACGGCTTATTGCGTTACGATGGAAACATTTCCTGCCTGTTTGATATACAGGTATCTTCCATGGACCGTGACTATGTCACCGTCCAGTTCAAGCATATTGTATTCGTTATCCAGATCGAAATACATCTCTTTTTGGACTTCACCGTAGAAGCTTCCAAGTTTTTTGATAAATCTCAGTGGCGTGAAGATAAAAAAACGTTTGGGACTGGCAAGCATGAAAGGGGTCATGATAAGATGAACCGGCAATAGGAAAAGCAGGGCAAGAATATATTTGTATGGACCTTTTTCAAGGATGCCAAAACGCAATGTTTCGGATAGAAAGATATGCTGCAGATCTCCCATATTTCCTGCGGAAAAAAGAAACAGTTCGTCATTGAGCTTAAAGATATGGTGTTTTTCCGTTTTGGGAATTTGGCCTCGCAAGAGCATGTCGAGTACGGTTTCGATCCTGGGGGCACGGTGTATCTTTGCGACGACATTGAAAGAACCGGTAGGGTTGAGTATGAAAACAGGAGGATGGTCTAATGAATGGAGCTGTTTGAGCACTCTTCGGATCGTTCCGTCGCCACCATTGATAATGACATAATCATATGCCCCTATATTATCAAACGATGAAAGAGAAGATTCCTCTATAGATGTAATATCAAGACCACCAGAATGGATGACTTTACCGATAGAAAGAATTTTCATTTCTGATTCCTGATTGAGTAATAGAATATCATTTAAAATAGTATACAACCTTTTTGATATCAGATATAATTATAGCCATGAAACTTGAAAACGAAGATGCATTAGACGATTATATTATCTGCAGACGGTGTCATACGCTTCACAAAGAGATAGCGATAAAAGAGAGGGCCAAAGCATGCTGTACACGCTGTGGCAATGTTCTCTACCGATATGACAGTCAATTAACAGAACATGGGCTGGCACTGAGTATCAGCGGATTGATCTTGTTCATATTGGCAAATTCATTTCCGTTGGTCAAGATAGAGATTCTCGGTCATGAGCAGTTCATTACGATCCCTAAAACGATCTGGAGCCTTTTTACGAATGATTTTTATTTTGTCGGATTTATCTGTGCGTTTTTGATCTTTATCTTTCCAATGATGATTTTTTTGATCAACAGTCTGCTTTTTGCACTGCTTAGATCAAAAAAAGGAGAAAATATCACAAAAGAGATGCTTGTGATACTCTCACATATCATGCCGTGGAGTATGAGCGATATTTTTTTGGTGAGCATTTTGGTCGCATTGGTTAAATTGGTAGGGTATGCACAGATCAATATGGGGGTTTCTTTTTGGGCATTGATAGGTTTTGTGCTGCTGGATTTGTATATGACAAGGACTTTGCATACATATGAGATCTGGATGCTCAGGAAGCGGGTGTTTACGCAAGAGGATAGAGATGATAGAAGTTGATGAAGAAAATTTGATTCGCTGTCATGTATGCGAGGCTGTAAATATCGACAGAGGTCCCAATAAGAAATGCCGTCGCTGCGGAAGTATTCTGTATAGGGGACAAAAGTATACTACACATAAAAGCTGGGCCTATCTTATTACGGCAATGATCGCTTATATCCCTGCGAATCTTTACCCGATGCTGGTTACACAGCAATTTGGAGCTGCGACTTCCAGTACGATTTTAGGAGGGGTGGTAACCCTTTGGGAACACGGTTCCTATCCGATCGCACTGGTCATATTTTTTGCTTCCATAGTCATACCGATCTTAAAATTTCTCATTTTGATCTATTTGCTTGTGAGTGTCAAATATCCTTTGGGAAGAGATAAACGGGTCAATAAATATAAGCTTTACTATCTAACAGAGATTATCGGACCATGGTCGATGATAGACGTATTTGTAGTGGCGATCCTTGCTGCGTTGATTCATTTGGCAAATATCCATATCATCGCCGGAACCGCAGCAACTGCCTTCTCACTTTCGGTCTTTTTTACACTGCTGGCCGCACATGCCTTTGATGAACGTTTGATTGAAGGTGAAAGATAAAAATGAAATGTGATAAAATTACAAAAAAAGGAAGATTGATTTATGCCTCAACCTGTACCGGATATAGAAGAATCAAGCAGATTCAATTTTATCACCTCGATTTGGATTGTTCCCTTCGTTGCTTTGCTGATCGCGGGATGGCTGGCATTCCAATATTTTTCGCAATTGGGTGAAGAGGTCACGATCATTTTTCCCAAAAATGAAGGGCTGCAGGCAGGCCAAAGCCAGATAAAGTATAAAGATGTCCCTATAGGAACGATCAAAAAAATCGAATTGCAAAAAGACGGAGAAGGTGTTGAGATCACTGCTAGGATGGAGAAACAAGCTACAAGATATCTGAATGAAAACACCAAGTTTTGGATTGTTAAACCGGAGGTTGGTGTAAGCGGTGTTTCAGGGCTTGAAACATTGATATCTGGCACATACATCAATATGTATGCTCAAGAAGGGGAAAAACCGGCACGTTCGTTTGTAGGACTCAAGCAGCCCTACCGTCAGACGGAAGATGGGGGCTATTTTATGTTGCGTGCTCCTAGTGGATACAACATTAAAAAAGGTACGCCTATTTTGTTCAAAAGCCTTGAAGCAGGGCAGGTTGAGTATGTGCATATCGCATTGGACGGACAGAGCATAGAATTTGTTGTTTATATCGAAAAGGATTTTATCCCTTACATTCATACCGATTCAAAATTCTGGGTCACAAGCACGGTGGACATAGACTTTTCAAACGGCAGGCTGGATATCAATCTGGCACCGGCAACCAACCTTATCCAGGGTGGTATAGAGTTTTCTTCTTCAGGCGAGGATGCCAATGATACGGTTCCTGAGAATTATGTCTTCAGGCTTTTTAAAACTGCAGCTGCAGCCGAAGGAATGAACCTTGGACGGGGAGGAAAATATCTGAAAACATTACAGATGTTTACAGATGAACCTATCGCAAAATTGAAAAAGGGTGCACCGGTCAAATTTGAGGGGTATGAAGTAGGCAGAGTCAAAAATATAAAACTTTCCTATGCATCTAAAGAACACAAAGTACAAGGTACGATACTGGTAGAAATAGATACTTCTTCATTGGCAAATAGAGATGACAATGTTACCGTATGCGAAAATAATCTTTATCGTGCTATCGAAGAGGGGCTGAAAGCCAAAATAACCCCTATCGACCCAATAACGGGCATGCTCTATATCGATCTGCTATTTGATCAGAATGCAACCAAACAGATTTTGGATAGAAACGGTGAATATGTAGTCCTTCCAACGATCAAAGGAGGCGGTGCAGGAGTCATGGATGAGCTTCAAAAACTTTTGGCTTCACTCAATCAAATCGCAGAAGAAAACAGAAAACCGCTGCATTCGGCTTTGACGGATCTGCAAAAGATACTTCAGGATGTTAGCAAATTGACTGCTAAGTCATCTTTCAAAGATATGCCAAACGGGATTGACAAAAACCTCAAAGAGCTTGAAAAAACATTGAAAACGGCCAGAGAGGTGCTTAAAGGATATGATGATCAGTCATTGATGACACATCAGATCGCACAGACTCTTAAAGATGTGACTGAAGCTTCCAATGAGCTAAAAGAGTTCTTAAAAATGCTCAATCGCAAACCAAATTCACTTATTTTTGGAGATAAATAATGAACAGGAAGCTCATCAATACAATTTTTGCTGTTACCGCAGTATGGTTTTTTGGAGGATGCGGTGCAAGTAATTATTACATTCTTTCAAACATATCTACGCCAAAAACAACCTATGCCAAAAATCTACAAATGATCGGGATAGAAAAGGTCAGTGTTCCAAAATACCTCTTTAAACGGGAGATCGCAATAGCCAGATCGAACAGTGAAGTGAGTTTCTTCAATAATGCCGAGTGGGCTGAAGATATGGATGAAGGATTGACCCACAGATTGATCGGTTTTGTACAGAAAAAATTCAACCAGCCTCAGGTCTATGCTTATCCTTGGGGCTTGGATAAACAGCCTGATATCAAGATCAGTGTACAGATTACACGCTACATTGCTTTTGGGGATCAAGTCTATCTTGATGCCAATTGGCGTATAGAAAACATGTATACGCATAAAAGTAGTGCAAGGTTGTTTACGGTTGCCGTACCAACCAAACAGGATAGCAAGAGTATCGTAGATGCAATGGATAGGGCATTTGGCAAACTGGAAGATGATCTTGCCAAAGGCCTATATAAATTTTAATGGCAACACACCGGAAATAGATACATAAAGATCCCTTTAGAGCAACCCAAATTTATTTGAAAATTTATAAAATAGTGGATTCAACAAGAGAATTGAAGAAAGAATAGTTATAAAGATGCCAATGAGGCGGCATCCGTTGATTTTGATAAAAGAAAATTGTTGAAGAAGAATGAAAAAAGAATTTATTATTTGAACTAGGAAAACAATGTATAAAAAATTAGAGTTTTTAATGGAAAGATTAGGGGTGTTTGTCACTCGCCATCCTTTTAAAATCATTTTGTTTGTATTGATTTTGCTCTCTTTCCCTCTTTCCCATATCACTCATAACGTATTTGATATTTCCAGACAACAAGCAGCAGGTAGTCATCATAATGAAAGACTTGTTCAGTATCAAGCTTTTAAAGAAGAGTTTGGAAATGATGAATCTGTGGTATTGGCGATCAAAAGCGATAAAATTTTTTCATTGGATTTTTTGAAACAATTAAGAGATCTTCATGTCAGCATTGAAACGACGGTGCCTTTTATCGAGGATGTTGTATCGCTTTACAATATACGAAATACCAGAGAAGAACGAAATCATCTGATAACCGATGATCTGCTAATGCCTTTTCCTCAAACCCAAGAGGAGATTAAGAGGATAAGAGAACAGGCCGTCTCGTCGCCTTTTTATCAAAAGTTTCTGATCAGTGCAGAGGGAAATATGACAACCGTGTTTATCAAGCCGGATGTCTATTCGCAAGTCAAAAGAAAAACGGTTGATCAGAATGGATCAAAAAAAGGATTTGCTGACGAGCAGATTGCACAAAAGAACAGATCATTTCTTACTGAAAATGAAAAAACACAGATTATGGATGCTGTCAAGATGATCGTTGATAGATATAAACAGCAGGGAATGGAAATAGCTATCGTAGCTTCTTTCGAGATGAACAGTTTGATGGTTTCCGAATCTAAATATGATAGAGTAGGTACATTGATTCCTTTTTTATTTCTATTAGGAGCGGCATCTATTGTTTTTCTGTTATTTTTCAAGAGGATTACGACCGTAGCATATTCTTTGACGGTTTTATTTCTCTCTTTGACGGCTACCGTAGGCATAATGGCATGGAGCGGCATCGATGTCACTCTATTTCTCCCAATTAAACTGCTGATGCTCACGGTTGTGAGTTTGGGAGCATCCATGTATCTCCTTTTGGTTTTCTTCAATCATTTCAAAATAAACGGTGATGCAAGGGAATCAGTCATTGTTGCATTGAAATATACAGGCGTTCCGATTGTGATAAGTGATATCTTGATCGCCGCCAGTATGGGCTCTCTTATGAATTCGGATATCAAACAAATCTTGGATTTCGCTGCTTTTGTTTCCATCGGTGTGCTTGTTTCAATGCTGTTGAATGTGATGTTGATGCCTTCACTTTTGATGGTAACCTCGTTTAAGCCAAAAATGGAGCACAACTTTTTAATAGTTAATCGTTTTTCAGAGCTATTTACCGCTTTTTCTATGAAACATTATAGAAAAATTATTATGGTTAGTGTGATATTGACCCTGTTGTCATTGATGGCTTCCATTAAAATGATGCTTTCCCATGAAATGGTTCAAAGTGTTAAAAGCGGACAAAGTCAACATCTTTCACAAAAAGATAGTGATGATGAAAAGGATTCCATTGTCAGTGTCGAATTGATTGTGGACACAGGAAAAGAAAATGGCTGGATGGATCCTGTTAGGCTAAAGATGCTTGATCGGTTTTCTGCCTATGTAGAAAGCCGTATCGATCCGGAAGCTCAGATAGGTAAAGTGGTTTCATTGGCTACGATCGTTAAGGAAATCAATCATGCTTTAAATGAAAATAATGAAAGTTCTTATGCTGTTCCAGATGATGCAAAGATGATTCAAGAAGAGTTGCTGCGATTTGCAAATTCAGGCAGTGACGATCTTGAAAATGTGGTTGATACTTTGTTTAGTAATGCAAGGATCACCATAGTTTTACCGCAAAGAGATTTGCCAAATCTGCTTAATGATCTTGAAAAAAAGACAAAAGCGGCATTTCCCCATGATAGGGTTTATATGACCGGTAAGGTAACTTTGCATACAAATGCTCCGGAACATTCGGTGACTATTGAGATTAATCGTTTTATGAACGTATTTATCATGTTGACACCGTTCATGTTATTTATCATGGGACGTATACGTCCCGGAATATACAGTATGATACCGATAATGATACCAATACTCTTTGGAACATTCATGATCGCACTGTTTCATATACCGCTTGACATGAATACTCTATTTGGAGGACTGATCGTCGTAGCTTTTTGTATCGAAGGTATGATACATACAATGTATGGTTTCAGGCGATTGTATCTTGTCAAAGAAGAGGCTGAAGATGCTTTAAAAGAGTCGTTTTTCATGACTCTACCGGCATTGTTACTCAATACAATAGTGCTTTTATTTGGATTATATCTTTATGCACCTCATTCCAAAATACTCATCAGCTGTATCGTTATTATTGCATTTTTTGCAAATCTTCTTTTGTCTTCTTCCATGATGGTGTTGATAGCAAAACAGGGATTGATTCGCAAATAGATTGATTGTACAATTTTTCAAGAAATAGATCGTTTTAGGGCAATAGATAATTGAAGTTTTCATATATTTCAGAAAATAATGAAGAAGGTTTGAGCTGACAGCTTTGACTGGGAATTAATCTGCTTTTTGACTATTTTCCTACTTATGCTACAATAACGGCCATATGTACTCACAATGAGGAATTTTATGCCATTATCACATCTCTTTAAAAACATCTTTTTGTTTATTTCTATATCTATTGTCACAGTTCTATATGCAGAAAATGAAAAAATCTGTAAAGTCTATGAGATCCAATCGGGTGAAGTTATTTATGAAATAAGCGGAGAAAGTCCGCTGACATCTGAGACAAATCTGAGTATTGCGGGAGAAGGGCGTCTTCGCTTTAAGGAATGGGGAGATGTTGTATTGCTTGAAGA
This sequence comes from Campylobacterales bacterium, assembly GCA_014763895.1. Taxonomy (GTDB): domain Bacteria; phylum Campylobacterota; class Campylobacteria; order Campylobacterales; family Sulfurovaceae; genus Sulfurovum. Next base: position 49,892 of record JACXUM010000003.1, on the reverse strand, counting down.
AAAAGGAGAGATCAGTATTCAAGGTGCCCTCAAGGATAGACAGGTCTTTCAAAGACTGATCAAGCAGGAACAGGATATTACACAAAATGCAGATTACAAAACACAGAAAGTTCTTGAACGCAAAACCAGTGATAGAAATATTGTATTTGGAGAAAATACTAAAGATGGACTAAAACAAACCGGAGATATGAACATTACCGGTTTGAAATGTGAAGTATGGGAAGGACCTGGCATAAAAAAATGTCTATATAAGGGGATGCCCCTGTTGATCGAGATTGATTTATACGGGATCAGATATTCCAAGAAAGCGTTAGAAGTAAAACTTGACATTAATGCCTCTGAAGAAGAGTGCAGTATGCCGGATTTCCCTGTAGAAGAGTTTGGCCTGATCAAAAATAGTGTTAAAACCAAAAATAAAGAGAAATCCAAAAAGATATTTGAAATATTAAAAGATATTTCACGGGGACAAAACTTTGGCATGGTTGATTCCAATGAGACCAATGAAACCAATGAAAGTATGGATAAAGTTAAAACAGAGTTTATCAATCAATTTGCCCAAAGCATTTTTGAACATCAGAAAAAACGGTTGCCCGAATTGCTTGGCGCCTTGAAAAAGAGCAGGGAGTGTATAGAGCGTGCAGAACATGCAGAGGAGGCAAACGCATGTTTGGATGAATCCGAAGCGATCAAAAAAGAGTTGGGAATGCAGACAAGCTATGCGAATTTTTGGGATGACAATCAGACACATGCGTATGGAAAAAAGCTGGATGACGAGATATTTGACCTGGAATCTCGTATGTCATGCATAGGGCGCGCACAGAACATCATAGAACTCTCTGCCTGCATGAAATAGGTTTTGATGAAATTTCATCGTATCTATATAGAAATCACCAATGTATGTGGCCTCCAGTGCAGTTTCTGTCCCACAAAAAGTCTGCCTTCTTTGCAAATGGATCTTCCTTTTTTTGAATCCGTTATAACCCAGGCAAAAACCTATACCAAAGAGGTCGCCTGTCATGTGGTAGGAGATCCATTGACGTTATCAAATCTGCAAGATTATCTGGATATTATCCATACGCATGGTATGAAAGCAATGTTGACCACAAGCGGTTATTTTTTGAAAAAGCATTCCTATGATACCCTTTTCCATCCCTCAGTCAAGCAGATCAATATTTCTTTGAACAGTTTTAACAAAAACGATACTGCCTGGACATTTGAACAATACTTAGAGCCTATTTTAAATTTATGTCAGGCAAAGCTGGATCGTAAAGAAGAGCTCTTTATCAATCTCAGAGTATGGAACCTGGATGAGATGATGAGCGAACGCGCTTTTAACCAAAAGCTTTTTGATACCTTCTCAAAATATTTTAATATCGATTTGGATTTGAATGAGATCTATAAAGAACATCCAAAAACGATTCGTTTGGAAGATAAGATACGGCTGCATTTTGATAATTATTTTGAATGGCCTTCATTGAACAACCAAATATACGGCCATGGGTCATGTCAGGGGTTACAGTCACATATCGCTGTATTGGCAAGCGGAAAGGTTATACCTTGCTGTTTGGATTGTGATGGTGTTATGACACTGGGCGATTTGCATCACGACAGTCTGCAAGAAATTTTTAAAGCTCCCCGAACCACAGCTATCATCGAAGGATTCAGAAATGGATTTGCTGTGGAAGAGTTGTGCCAAAAATGCAGTTATAAAGAAAGATTTACCCCTCAATAATTATTTTGGAGGGATAATTCTTGTAAATTTTGTTCCTTCAAGGGTAAGATTGTACATCAAACCTTTGGCATCAAAGACAAAACCGATGATCGGTTTTTCATAACTGATTGAGCTGATGTCTTTGCCTTTACCCCAGTCTGCTATGGTGATCGATCCGTCTACACCGGCTTCCCATCCATCGCTTTTCATAAAATTTCTCAAAGCGCCTTCAGAAACAAAAGCGATGATATAAGATGTTTTTTGAACTCCCAACTGAAAACCTACAGACCCTGAAGCGATACTGTAGTAGTTTTTTGTTCTTCCGTTCACGCGCAATACGCCTTCTCCATACTCTGCACCGACGACAAACCCGCCTTTGACAACACCCGGAAATACCAAATAGCCTTTTACTTTTTTCAAAAATTCAGCCCCGCCTTTTACCTGGCGTGAGAATTGTTTGATCGCTTCATTGGCCTTTGCATCGAGCACTGCTGCAGATTCTGCACCGGCATAACTCGTCACACCGATAAATAATGCGATGATAACACTTAACCATTTGCTTTTATTGACTAACATGTTCAAACCTTTCTATCGATAATTTTATTTATTATAACGAATAAAGGTGAATCAATTGTGTATAATGCGGCAATTTGGAGTAATAGAGGAAGATTATGCAAAAAATGACCATCAAAGAGTATGCGCAAAAACATAAATTGAGTATTTTTAATGTTGTGAAAATGACACGTTCCGGAGAATTGGAGACGCAGACGGTTAATGAAAATGGCAAAGACATCATCTTTATCATTGTAAAAAACGAGAATACGATAAACATCAAAGAGTCCCAGGTATCAGATACAACAGAACCCTATAGTTTGAGAAAAGAGAATGAGCGTTTAAAGGCAGAGATATTGCAGCTTAAAGAGGAGATCAAAGAATTGAAAAAAATAGTGTCATTTTCCGATCGTGGTTGATCGAAAAATGCTATGATAATGAAAGATGGATTAGAATCTATAGGTCAGTTGGAAAGATGCACTCGATTCTAAGTGGTCTGTTGTAACTGTATCGATTCCCATTCCCAGTTGGCTGACATCAAATGTTTTAGTGGCAGTCGGCGAATAAACATATGCCAGATCGATCGACAATTGATGAGTGATCTCGTAGGTGCCACCGATTGTATAATGTTGTTTGGCAGTAGCAGGAAAACCTAAAAGGTTAAACATATTAATGGCAGGATTCGCAGTTTCCTTTACTGGGCTTGATCCATGATTATATCCAGCTCTTAATGTCCAATTATCCTGGGAAAATTCATAACCGAATGCCATCACATGTTGATCTACCCATCCAAAATCCTGATAACCTTTGGAATCAGACCATTTTATATTCTTGTAATCAACAGCAAAGGTATGTTGACCCATCGTGTATGCAAGACCTATGCCAAGCTCGGCAGGCTGTTGAAGATGGTCACCTTCGGATAAAATGATACCAAATGGCACAGTTGCTGTTGTTAGCTGATTGGTATATTCGATATCAATTTTAGATTTATAAACAGCACCTGCACTTAGACCATTTGAAAAATCATAGATAAGCCCGATACTGCATCCAAAACCAAGATCCTGGGCAAGTCCGGCACCGAAAGAATTGATAGTACCTTGTTGATCTATAGGCATGGCATAATTGATATCCAAATTACCATATTGAAGAATAGGGGCAATAGCGACACTCAAACCGTTTGCTTTGTATGCTATTGGCACAGCAAATTGCATAAGCTGTAAATTGGTCACCATGTCAAAGTTTGAAAATTGTCCTACTGAAATAGTGTTTCTTATCCCCTCGCCCTGGCTATAGTCCACACCCATACCTGCAGTACCCCACATGCCGACACCGATATAGAAATTTTTATTGATTTTTTGTGCAAGTGAAACTTCAGGAATGATATTGAAATCTGCATCACTTGTCAGTTTATTTTGTAATGGTAACGGAGCTTGTGGATTGGTATTGAGTTGGGTTTTTATATCAGGCATGAAAATGGTTCCGCCAAAAGATACTTCGGTATTTTCTACATCTGTGATAAGGGCAGGGTTCTGCAGGATAGATTCTGCGCCATGATGCACGGCGATCCCGGCACCCCCCATACCTCTTGCTTTGGTACCTACACCGATAAGATTATCTCCATTTGTTGCATAAAGCAGGGTAGAAGCAAAAAAAGAAAGCGTGATACCAATTCTTCCAAAATCCAATAATTTTTTATCCATAATAATCCTTGATTTGATTTAGTTATGAAGAAGTATATTGCAATGATATATAAAAGTCAAGTAAATCTATTGATTTAATAAATTTATATTTGGAAATTACTTTTCAAATTAGTGATTTGGATTTAGAGAGAAGCTTATTATAAATCAAGAAAAATACCAGACAAAGGCTTGCCTGGTAAGAGAATGAAAGATTAGATTTTGCTTTGAATGAAAGCATCCATATCATCAACGATAACTTCAAGTGTTCTTTCGCCGTCAATGACCTGTAGAAGATTTTTATCTGTATAGAATGACTGAATCTGGGCAAGTGGATCAGTATAGATCTTCATACGATCATAGAATACTTCAACACTGTCATCACTTCTAACTACTTCTGCTTCTGCGGCACGGCCGAGTATTCTCTCTTTAGCCACTTCTTCGCTTACACGCACTTCGATAACCGATGTCAGTTCGATCTCTTTATTGTCAGCCAGTATCTCATCCAATGCAGTCATCTGCTCTGTACTTCTTGGATAACCGTCGATCAATACAACATTAACCGGAGCATTGTTGATCGCAGAAATGATTGTGTCAATGATGATATTCAAAGGTACCAACGCACCTTTTGAGATATAGCTCTCGATGGTTTTGCCAAGCTCACTACCGCTGGCAACTTCTTCTCTTAGCATATCGCCTGTAGAATAGTGTACGATTTTGTCACTGTGTCTTTTCGCAATGATGCTTGCATCTGTAGTTTTCCCTGAACCTGGTGCTCCGATGATCAAAAATAGTTTTTTCACTGTGCTTTCCTTTTTTTTAATTTGAGATGATGTTATTTGAACAAAGTACAAATAGTTACGCTAACGCTGTGTTGACTTCAGCAGTCGACTCATCGCACTGGTGCGATTTGGTCTTTACTGAGTAACGGTTTGTCTGATTCTGATGTTGAGCTCTTTGAGCTGTTCTGCATCGACTTCACTTGGCGCTTGTGTGAGTAGACATTGCGCTCTTTGAGTTTTCGGGAATGCGATAACATCACGGATACTGTCTGTACCTGCCATCAGCATGATCAGCCTGTCCAGACCGATCGCGAATCCGCCATGCGGTGGAGCACCGTATTTGAGTGCGTCAAGTAAGAAGCCGAATTTTTCTTGCGCCTCTTCTTCCCCAATGCCAAGAAGTTTGAAAATCTCTGCCTGCATAGCTTCTTTATGGATACGGATCGATCCACCGCCAAGTTCCGTACCGTTAAGTACAATATCATAGGCAATTGATTCGATATCCTCGATATCTTCATAATCGAGTGTTTTTGGCTGAGTGAACGGATGGTGCAGCGCTTTGACTCTTCCATCTTCCACTTCGAACATCGGGAAGTCTACAACCCAAAGGAATTCGAAAGTATCTTGCGGAATGATCTCCATTGTCTGGGCAAGGAAGATACGGAAACGTCCCATATAATCAAGTACGAGTTTTTTCTCGCCCGCACCGAAGAATACAACATCACCGACTTGCAACTCACAACGGTCAATGATCATCTGGATATCTTCTTCGCTGAAGAATTTGATCAATGGCCCTTTGAGACCATCTTCTTTCATCTGGAAGTATCCAAGCCCCTGTGCTCCAAATTTGCGCACATAATCTTCAAAGCCTTTCATCTGGCGTTTTGAGAAGATGTTGTCCCCGTTAGGAACTTTCAGTGCCTTAATACGGTTTTTCTTAGGTGTTTTAGCAATGTTGGAGAAGATTTCATTGTCACATCTTTCAAAGATGTCGATCACATCGACCATCGCAAGATCATAACGCATATCCGGTTTGTCAGAGCCGTATTTTTCCATGGCTTCATTGTAGCTCATACGTTTAAACGTTGTAGGGATCTCAAATCCGCATTTTGTAAAGACATCATGGATAAGGGTCTCTGCAACTTTGATCACATCTTCCTGATCACAGAAGCTCATCTCAACGTCTATTTGAGTAAATTCGGGCTGTCTGTCCGCACGAAGATCCTCATCACGGAAACATTTTGCGATCTGGAAATAACGGTCAAATCCGCTGACCATCAAAAGCTGTTTGAAAAGCTGTGGAGACTGCGGCAATGCATAGAACTCTCCATGGTGCACACGGCTTGGTACGAGGTAGTCTCTGGCACCTTCAGGAGTTGATTTGGTAAGAATAGGGGTTTCAACTTCCAAGAATCCAAGAGAATCAAGGGCATTTCTTGCTGCGATGGTTGCTTTGGATCTGAGTTTGAAAATATCGTAAGATCTTTGGCTTCTAAGTTCGAGATAACGGTGTTTAAGTCTGATCTCTTCATTTACCTTTTCATCGCCGATCTCAAACGGCATCGGTTTTGAACGGTTTTCGATCACCAGTTTATCGACGACCATTTCTACTTTACCAGTTTTAAGGTTAGGGTTCTCAAGTCCTTCGCCTCTGGCTCTGATACGTCCTGTTGCGATCAAGACGAATTGATCTCTCACTTCTTCTGCAACCTTGTGTGCAGCTGTATTGTCAGTAGGGTCGCAAACAAGCTGTAATACTTGGTCTTTGTCACGCAAGTCGATAAAGATAACCCCGCCGTGGTCTCTTCGGCTGGCAACCCAACCCGCGACGGTGATGACCTCACCGATGTGTTGTTCATTGATCTGGGCACAATAATGTGTTCTCACGAAAAATCCTCTAACTTTAAAGTTTGAGGCGATTATATCGAATAGTTGATTAGATATAAATTCAGGTAAGTAAAATCGGGGAAATACCCGTTATTGATTTGTTGTTATAGTTATGACAAATTGACACATTTTGACCCTGTTTTTTAATAAAGGATATAGAATACCTATTGAGTATAATTTAGAACAAATCAACAAAGCAAAACTATGTTACTCTAATGCTAGAAAAGTTTGGAGAAGAAAAAGTTGGGAAAATTGGCACAGATAAAAACGGCTGGATTCATCCTTAAGCCTAACTCACCGGAAATCAAACCGTTATATGAAAAGATCAAAAAACAGTTTGAATCAAGAGGCATTGAAGTATTGATAGCTGAACGTTCAGGTCGTATGATAGGAGTAGAGGGTCTTCCTTTCAATGAAATCTGTCAAAAATCTGATTTTCTTGTTTCATTGGGAGGAGATGGAACGCTGCTTTCTCTTGTTAGACGCAGTTACGGTTACCATAAGCCTGTGATGGGTATTAATGCTGGACATCTGGGTTTTTTAGCCGATATTACCATCGATGAAGTAGATAATTTTCTAGGACAGATGCAAGCTGAAAATTATCGTATCGATGAGCGTATGATGATCGAGGGGTATATTAAAACGGCAGAAGGGAAAAAAAGTTTTTATGCTTTTAATGATGTCGTTATCACACGTCCTACGATCTCCAAAATGGTAAAGATCGATGCTTCTATAGACGGTGATTGGTTCAATACCTATCGGGGGGATGGTTTGATCATTTCAACGCCGACAGGTTCGACTGCCTATAATCTTGCAGCAGGCGGTCCTGTGATGTACCCGTTGACCAAAGCGTTCATCATGACGCCGATTTGTGCCCATTCATTAGGTCAAAGGCCTTTGGTCTTACCCGCGGACTTTACAATCGAACTTACTTCGGAAGAGGATATAGTGGTTGCTATGATAGACGGTCAAGACGATTATGAGATGCAGCCAGGTGATGTATTGATAGTCGAGGGTGCAAAGATAGGGGCAAGACTTTTACACAGAACCGAAAGAAATTATTTTAGCGTACTTCGAGAAAAACTTTCATGGGGAGATAAAAGTTGATCGACAGACTCTATCTGCGCGAACTTGTCAGTTTTGAAGAAGCTGAATTGGAATTTTCGAAAGGTCTTGTTGTTTTGACCGGACCGAGTGGAGCCGGAAAATCGGTTTTGATCTCTGCGATACTTTCAAGTTTTGGTTATCCGACACTTGGAATGGCAACTCTTTGCGAAGTGACATTGCAACGGCCCAAAAAGCTTCAAAGTGATCTGTACGAACTGGAAGATGAGCTGACCATTAAGACTTTAAAAAAAGAGAAAGTTCGTTACTATCTGGACGGACAGAACGTATCTAAAAAAATGCTGACCGAACTTTTTGAACCTTATGTAAAATATCTGAGTGTACGGGATAAAGGAGGATTTGAATCCTCAACGCTTTTGGATATGATTGATAATGCGTTGTCAGGTAAAGACAGTGACTTTAAAAAGTTTCTCAAAGAGTATCAAAAACGGTATGAGAACTATCGAGCTAAAGCAGAACAGCTTCGAAAGATCAAAGAAAATGAAGCGAAACTTGCCGAATTGATCGAGTTTGCTACCTATGAGATCGAGAAGATCGAGAAAATAAACCCCAAAGTAAATGAAGAAGAAGAGTTGATGCGGATCAAGCAACAGCTTTCTCGTATCGATAAGGTTAAAGATGCATTAAAGACAGCTCAGGGTCTATTCGCTTATGAAAACAGTGTAGAAGAAGTTTACCGCCTGCTTGATAAAGACGGTTCTATTTTCAGTGATGCGATGAATCAGCTCAGGGCTGATTTTGAAGATGCACAAAGTCTAAGCGATGAGCTTGAAGAGATCAATGTAGAAGAGGTCCTTGATAGGCTGAGTGAGCTCAATATGTTAAAAAACCGGTATGGCTCTATCGAGAAAGCATTGGCATATAAAGAGCGAAAAAAAGAAGAGCTGGAAGGCTATCGTAATATTACCCAGGATAAAACACTGCTTGAGTCGTTTTTAGCGATGGAGTTTTCGGAGCTAAATGTCCTTGCATATAAGATGTCACAGCTAAGAAAACAGGAAGCCAAAAGACTTGAAAAGAGGATCGAAACGTATTTACAGACTTTAAAGCTTCCTGCATTAAACTTTGTATTTGAAAGTGAAGCATTGTACGAAAAAGGGATAGATAAACTGGATATCATGTTGGGAAATTCCAAGACCTTGACGCTCAGCGGCGGAGAGTTTAACCGTCTGCGTCTGGCATTGATGGCTTCAACGATCAACGAAGGTACTCATACACAAGGCATTCTGATCCTGGATGAGATCGATGCGAATGTCAGCGGGGATGAATCCATTGCGATAGCCCAGATGATCTCAGAACTTTCAAAAATATATCAAATCTTTGCCATATCCCATCAGCCTCATCTCTCAGCGAAAGCAAGCCAGCACTTTGTCGTGGTAAAAGAGAGTGATAAAAGTATGGTCAAAGAACTTGATGAAGAGGAAAGGATACAAGAGATCGCCAGGATCATCGGCGGAGAAAATCCGACCTCCCAGGCATTGGCATTTGCCAAGAAGATTCGAAATGCTTAAGCGTACTGTTCTTTAAGATCGTTCAGACAGCGTTTTAAATGCCCTTGATAGGCGTTGATGATCGGAAGTTCCTCATTTTTTTTAAGGTAAGTATTGTAATCGACAAGCAAGTCCGATAGGCCACCCGTTCCCAGATTGGTAGCAGAACCTTTGATGCTGTGAGTGAGACGTTCAAGTTTATGAAAATCAGGTATCTGTAATGCTTCTTCTATCAACGGTATTTGTGCATCTACCTGAGTTATCAGTTCCCCGATGAATTCTTTGGCTTCATTTTCTGAAAGTCCCATTTCAAGTAGTCTGGTATGATTGAACGGAGGATAATTGCATTCGGGTAGCGGAGTGGTGGTGACAATTTCTGGTAGCTGTTCAAGCGGAACTTCCGGTGGTGTTATTTCCTCTTTTACAGTTGGCTCAATAATAGGAGTTTCCGACGGTATTTCTTCTTTGATCTCCGGTATGGTCTCAACCAAGGGTTTGGGTATTTCTTTTGCAGGAACGGTTACGGGAGGTGTTTCTTTTGGTTTGATAGACGTTTGTTTGAGATTTTGTTGTCTTTGGGCTTCCCTTTTTCGTTGATAAGCCTTTTCATTTTGGTATTCTTGATAAATAACCCAAATGATCAATCCAATCAATAGTGACAAAAAAATATAACCAAGCATCCGACTCCCCTTCTTAGCTTATCATTAACTATAGCCTATTTAGCCTTTACAATCAAGACTTTTTTGAAATAATAGGCAAATTTGCTATAATCCAAATAAAAAACAGGGTTTATATGATTATAGATACACATTGCCATCTTGATGATATGTGTTATGAAAAAGATCTGGATGAAGTACTGCAAAATGCACATGCAAAAGGTATTGAAAAATTCATTATTCCCGGAGCAGACCCGAAAACACTCCAAAAGGCCGTTGAGATAGCCGAACGATATGAGAATGTATATTTTGCCGTAGGCGTTCATCCTTATGATGCCCTATCGTACGATAGAACGTATTTGGAAAAGTTTGCTACGCATCCTAAATGTGTAGCGATCGGAGAATGTGGCTTGGATTATTTCAGGCTTCCTGAATCGCAAGAAGAGATCGAAGCCGAAAAAAAGCTGCAAAAAGAAGTCTTTATCGATCAGATTCTTTTGGCTAAGAAGCTTAAAAAACCTTTGATCGTACATATTAGAGATGCAAGTTTGGACAGCATGGCACTGCTTGAAGAATATGCCGGAGAAGAGGGCGGTGTACTGCATTGTTACAATGCGGACGAACAGCTCTTGAAACTGGCAAAACGCAATTTTTATTTTGGTATCGGTGGGGTGTTGACGTTTAAAAATGCACGTAAACTCATTCAGGTCTATCCAAAGATACCAGAGGATAGACTGCTTATAGAGACTGATGCCCCTTACCTTACACCCCATCCCCATCGTGGAGAGAGGAATGAACCGTCCTATACAACCTTTGTGGCTCAGAAGATGAGCGAGCTTAGTGGAATGTCGCAAGATGCTATCGAAACGTTGACTACCATGAATGCCCATCGACTTTTCGGGATCTAATATAAAATGTTCTTCATAAGGGTATCATTCATCGTTCTGCTTGGTTGGGCGATGCCTCTTTTTGCTTCAGCAGTTTCCATAGCTGATAAATACCCCAGCTATCGGTATGTCTTTTCTGAATTTGGCGTTGAAGACTCCTACATTTATGATGATAATTTTGAACGGTTTGTTTTGATGCATGAAAAACAGATCGAACATTTTTATAAATATTCGCTCAAGCGGGGTAAAGATCTCCTGCCGATGATGAAGGGATATCTGCTTGAAGACGGCCTTTCGGATCTTTTCGTCTATCTCTCCATCGTAGAATCTGGGCTTTCCATTTCCGCTTCATCCCCTAAAAATGCTGTCGGTCTTTGGCAGTTTGTTCCTGCGACAGCAAAATACTATAACCTTGAAGTTTGCTCCGACGTGGACGAGCGATGTGATCCGGTAACCTCCACAAATGCAGCTATCAGTTACCTTCAGAAACTGCATCGTCAGTTTGGCAAATGGTATCTTGCAGCTATGGCTTACAATTGCGGAGAGGGCCGTTTGACAAAGGCCATCGAAGATGCAGGAAGCGATGAACTCAGTGTATTGCTTGATGAAGAAAGGCGATATCTTCCCAAAGAGACACGTGATTACATAAAAAAAATATTGCTTGTTGCGATGATAGGCGAGGGGATCTCAATGGATTTTGAACCGGTCAATAAAGGGGTTTTGCAGGTCGAAGTACTGGGTGGTACCCGTTTGGATACGCTGGCTATGATGCTTGAGATGGATTCAGCGCGTCTTAAGACACTCAATAGTCACTTCAAAAACGGTGTAGTGCCGGAAGATAAACAAATCTATCCGATTACGATCCCCGAAGAAAAGCTGATCGTGTTCTATCTGCGTTACGAAGTGCCCCAAGAGGCTGAGCCGATCAAACCCTATATGATCTCGCACATCGTTGTGCTGGGAGAGACCCTTGAGAGCATTGCCAGGAAGTATGAAAGTACGGCTGAAGAGATCAAAAAGGTCAACCATCTCGAAGAAGAGTACCTGACTTTAGGACAGTTTCTCGTGATTCCTGTGAACGGTAAGGTGTTTGTACGGTATTCCGCGAAGAAATAAAAAAATGTCAAGATGATTTATGAGACTTTTGATGATATTCTGTATCTAGCGAGAAGATCATTTTTAAAAATCAGCTATAATAAATTAAAGTGATGGAAATGGAGTAAAAAATGATGAATGACGATATTAAGAAAGTGATTATTCGTGGGATTGATATACCATTTATAGATTTGGTAGTACTATTGGTCAAGCTAGCATTGGCATCTATCCCGGCGCTCATTATAATTTATTTTGTATTTGCATTTTTTGGTACGGTGTTTGGCGGAATTTTTCATATGTTTATGTTTAGAGGTATGTAATTTTACCATGTGAGCGTACGTCGTTTGATAGTCATCCCGGTTTAGCCAGCTTGCTGTTTTTTCTGTTCCAAACGGTCATACATCTCAAGCATTTGAAGGTAGTCTTTATGCAGTGTCGTATCGATGAGAGATTCTTTGCCTGATAGGATAGCAATGGCTTTTTGAACTTTTTGCGGTGTGTAGACCATCCCCAAGGCATCTTCAAAATCTTCGAACGCATATCCCGCTTCTTCCATTCGTATCAATTCTGCGACGATATAGCTGAGAGGATTTGAACTGGATTCTAAAAACATCAGCGCATTTTCCCATTCTTCCATCAGAAGGTAAATCTGGGCTTTGAAGTCAGCCATAGTAAAATTATGTTCAAAAATGACACCGATATAGTTTTCCATATCGATCGATTCATCGAGCGGCTCAACTGCTTCAAGTATCTCTTCTGGATCATATGTCTCAAAATGGAGGACCATCTCTCTGATCTGTTTTCCGGCATTTTTATTGTTGTAAACCAGGTCTTCGACGGGATAGATCTCGGAAAAGTCAGGAACGATGATCTGACAGGAGTAGAATCCAAGATAATCATACTCCCTGATGTACATCTCTTTGCCGATAGTCTCTAAAATGCCAAGAAGATATTCCAGTTCATCCTGGGTTCCGTTGCCTTGATATTGCCACGGCGTATAGGTAAAACTTTTTTGGGCGGATAGGAAACCAAACCCCAGTTTGCCGTTGGAGTCAATGAAGTGTGATTCGAGGTTGAAACTGCTTGTCACAAGGCTCATATCAAACGTTGGTTTTTCGAATGCATCCAGATCGTTCAGCCCCCGTCCCTGCATCAGTTCGGTCATAGTCCGCTCGAGGGATACCTGTAGGATCGGATGGGCGCCGAATGAAACGAATAGTGAGGCATTTTGTGGATTGATCAAAGAGATGGCCGTTACAGGGAACTGACCCCCCAAGGATGCATCAAGTACCTCTACGATATAACCCAGTTCACGCAACTTCAGGACATCCTGATAGACGTTCTTGAAAGATTGCAATACTTCATTTGGAAAAGATGGCAAGGCATAACCGTTTTTGATGATCTCTATCTTGGCATGGCGTTCGAAGATCTCGCTGAGCGCCTGAACCTGCGCTTCCTGTGATGTATTACCCGTTGCCATACCGTTACTGACATAGAGATTGCTGAGGATATTTTGGGGGATATAGACATTTTCTTTCGTTGCATACTCTATGAAGGGCAAAGCGACTATTTTGTCGTCGTAGTCGCTGTTGTAGTCTATAAGGTCTTTGTCGCTCAGCTCGTCATGCGGATCATAGATTTCGAACAATGCATCATTTAGATAGTTCCCGCCAAAATCAAATGCAATCTCATCGGGATAATGTTTGCGTCCTGGCAGGTAGAAATCGATGAAGAAATTATTGGTCTGAAGACGTTCTATGTATTCACCCAAAGCGCTTGCGACCGATGCCTGCGAATTGATCCCTTTTCCGTTTGAGTAAATGTGTCTTGGCGCTTCAACGGAAGCAAGATTGACCGAGTAGCAGTGTTCTAGAGGATGTTTTTCCTGTGAAAAAATAGGCTCACATCCCATATTTGACAAAGCAGACTGCATTTTTTCGATCGATTCTTCTACTGGCACACTTTTGGATAAAAGGTTCATGGATACTCTTTGGATTCAATTTGTTTGGAAAAGTATAGCGGAAAATTAATATAGTATTTCTACATAGGATAAAAAAGTCTGCTTGACAATAATGGTAAATATTTAACTCTTCATTGGGTATAAAATGTATAATTCGCGAATTTTTAATAGAGTGAGAGACCGTTCAATGAAAAAATCATTGCTTTTTATACCTTTTTTCATGACATACATGCAGGCCAATATCCAGGACGATCGTGCCGAAATGATGCGCGTGGATACAGAATTGTTTATCGTGCATAAGCAAAAATACTGCTTAAAGAGAAACTTGCAGAAGAACAAGAGAAATACTTCAACCACAGCCGTATCAAAGCGTATGAAGATCTGATCAAAACCTATCAGAAAAAAGAGAAGGTAGTTCAACAAGAGAAAGACAAACTTGTTCAAAAGCAAAAAGAATATGAAGCTCATATGAAAGAAAGAGAGCGTCGAATTCCAACACTCAGTGGTGATATCTATGTCAAAGTCGATATCTCCGATCAGATCATGAATGTCTATAAAGGTGATACCTTGGTATATTCATGGTTTGTTTCCACGGCTGCAGAAGGGTACGTTACGCCTACAGGATATTACAAACCGTACCATACCGAAAAACTTCATCTTTCAAAACAGTTTTACAACTCCCCGATGCCTTATGCTGTATTTTTTAAAGAGGGGTTTGCGATACACGGAACAGAGTATGTTCGCAGTCTTGGGTGTAGAGCTTCTCATGGTTGTGTGAGATTGCATACCGACAATGCTTACAAACTTTATAATTTGGTCAAGCAACATGGCTACGACCATACCTTTATCAAGATATCGTCTTAACTATCAACAACCAGTTCACTCAAAAGAATCTTTATTTTAGTCAGACTCGTGCGGCTATTGTCGTACGAGTTCCACTCTTCGGTTTTGTGCCCGTCCCAATTCGGTATTATTATCGGTAACCGGTTTTGTTTCTCCGTATCCTACGGTAGTAAGCCGTGAACCATCTATACCGGCTTTTACCAGGTAGGTTTTGACGGCCTCTGCACGATGTTGGGAAAGCAGTTGATTCTTATCATCCGAGCCGATATCATCGGTATGTCCTTCTATTGTCAAGTGCCAGTCAGGTTCACTATGTAGAAGATCCGCGACTTCATCAAGAACAGGTTTTGATTCGTGACGAATTACGTCTAAATTAAAATCAAACAAAATACCATATAGTCTGGCACGTTTTTCTGAGCTTAGCTGCTTTTTCAACTCTCCCTCCACAGAACCGGTCCAATGCGGACACTTTCCAACTTTTGTGGAAAGTTTTTTACCTTCCCAGTTACCGTTAGGCGGACCCATTTCTGATCCTTTCCGCCACCAAAACCCACGGAAGGATTTGCCGTCATGCGAAAAAACAAATATTGCCGGTCCTGTATTATCTTCGCCTGATTCTTTCCATGTGATCTTCATAACCCTACCTTCGATGGTACCGTTTAGCAGTCCTTCATTATATTCGTAACACCCCGTTAGGGCAGTTCCTTATTGAAGTACGTGAAAAAGAGAATAAGATGTTTCATAGATGCCTGAAATATCGGCAGGTTTAGGTATGGCAGGTCTCTCTGCAAAGCCTTTGAAAGAAAAAAGTTCGGTCCATTCGTTACTGCCTTGATTGTTTTTAATGGTAAGACGTATCCAGCGTGCCGGTGTTTTGGATATTACCGGGAAGCTTTGACCATCCTTCTTGTCTGCAAGTGTTGTCTCCAATACAGGAATGAAGCCGTTGCCCGGTGATGTAGTAGATACTTCTACTAGTATCTCTTTTGCCCCTGCTTTCTCGGCATCTACCGAAGTATTGTCAAATTCGAACCGTTCAAAAGTGGTGGGTTCAGCCATTTCAAAAACAAATACATTGTCTGCAATATGTCCGGATTCGCACGCCCAACCCGATTGAGGACTGTCATCAAGCAGATTTTGAGCGTCCCATCCGCTGTAGGTAGGCGGGACTTTTACCGGTAAGGTACCTTCCTGTAGTGAGAGCATATTGACAGGTTCAGAATAGGCGAAAATAAATAGAGAGCAGAGAAGAGAACAGGTAAATTTAAACATTTTGGTTCCTTTTAGATCAATATTGTCATTTTCCAGGAAAGAAAGTATTAAAAGGAAATTTAGACTTCTTCTGCCAAAGATAAATGGGATCAAAGTAAGGTGGAGATATTACACTGAGCTCATTTATACACTCAAAAAACTGATCTAAAAATAATAATTATCATACATCATTTTTATGATTTTTTGCAAGAGCGTTTTAGCATATTCCAAAGTAGATGAGAATGTTGAAACAACGCCAGTATCAGCGTTGCATGTTTTCTTGTTTATTTGCCCAAAGCGAATGGATAAACGCAATGGCGATCAGACCGACACCGACCGTTCCCGTGATGATCTCACTCACTTCTATATTGATCTTGATGAGCATAATAAATGCCAAAATACCGATGGCATAGTGCGCACCGTGTTCAAGGTAGCGATACTCTGAAAGCGTTTTATGCTCGACAAGGAAAAGGGTGAGACTTCGCACGAACATTGCTCCCACACCAAGACCTATCATGATCACAAAGATATCGCTGGTAAGGGCAAATGCACCGATCACGCCGTCAAAACTGAAACTGGCATCAAGCACTTCAAGGTAAATAAACCCGGCTATACCGCTTTTAACCGTATCTGATGATAGAAAATGGTCAAGCGTTCCCAAAAGTGAATGTAGCAATACACCGTACATAAAAGCCATTACGATACCAAAATCATGGCTCATATGCCCAAGCATAATACCCACAAAAATAGCAAGGATAAGCTCGATATTGGCTACGCTTGAAACATGCTGGACCAGTTTTGAACCTTCGATAAAAGCTACCCATTTGATATCATGGTCTTCAAAAAAGAAATCCAAAAAGACCATTAACAAGAAAGCGCCACCGAATGCAAAGATGGTTGTTTCGGTACTTTGAAGGGTTTCCTCATAGAGTTTTGGCTGATGCATCGCAATATCAAGGGTTTCAAAGAGCCCCATGCCGGTAACTGCCGATACGATAGCCAAAGGAAAGAGGAGCCTCATGCCAAAAACGGCGATGGGAATACCAAAAACGATAAACCGTTTTTGCCATACGGGATCCATGGTTTCAAGGACTTTGGCATTCACCACGGCATTGTCAAAAGAGAGTGATATCTCAAGCACGATCAGCAAAAATGCGATATAGACTGCCGATACGCCACCGAGAAAATAAGCTCCTAAAAGCCCTACTGCCATGATGATAAATGAATGATAAAAATAGCGCATATCTGCCCTTCTAAATGAATGATTGCGAAATTGTATCAGAATTTTCATTTTTTAAGATTGTTCAAACCCAATCAAAAGGAGTTTGGAAAGGTAAAATAAAGTCAAATATGGTGATAATATATATTAATATATAGAGTAGAGGTCTTATGAAAAAGGTATCGGTTCATTATGCTCTTTTGATGCTTGTCATTTCACTGTTTTTAACTACAGGCTGTTCCCAGAAAGAAGGTGTTTATAAGTCAGGAGGCAGTAAGTTTACCAGTGCAGCGCGCCATAGGGCAACGATGAGGGAGTACTGTGTACTTGGCAAGACCTATAAGCCCACATATGTCAGTGTTGGGCAGACAATGAAAGGGATATCCAGCTGGTACGGGCCTAATTTTCACGGGAAGATGACCAGTAACGGAGAAATCTATAATATGAATGGTATGACAGCAGCCCATAAAACCTGGCCGATGGATACAATGGTGAAGGTTAAAAATATGGATAATGGTACCAGTACGATTGTCCGTATCAATGATAGAGGTCCTTTTGTGCAGGGAAGGATCATCGATTGCAGTTATGCGGCGGGTAAAAGACTTGGTCTTGATCGGACGGGTATCGCCAGGGTAAAGCTTAAAGTTATCGGATTTGCAGGACAGATCCAATCTGATGCTATGATCGCAAAGAGTATCAGGGAGCACAAAGTTCAACGTATCGTGCTGACAGATTTTGGCGTTCAAGTAGGTGCTTTCAGAAGGTATGAAGGAGCGCAGATCTATAAACGGCAATATGCTGCATTGGATAAACGATATCAGCCTATCATCAAACGGTTTGATGATGTAGACGGAGCACCGCTTTATCGGGTATGGATGATGGGATTCAAATCTGAAGATGAAGCTAAAGATTTCATCCTATGTCATGATCTTAGCGGCGCATTTATCATAAGAAATTAAATCATGGAGTATAAATGATAGAAATATGCAGAAAGACAAAAGAGACAGATATCTGTGTGAAGCTCAATGTTTATGGTACCGGAAAGGCTAAAATAGATACAGGTGTTGGCTTTTTTGACCATATGCTTGAAGCTTTTGCTAAACATGCACATATCGATATGGAAGTGAGCTGTAAAGGCGATACGCATATCGATGATCACCACAGTGTTGAGGATGTTGGTATTGCGATCGGGCAGGCGATCCATAAAGCGATCTATCCGGTACAGAGCATTGAACGGTATGGAAATGCTACGGTTGTGATGGATGAAGCAAGCGTAAGCTGCGATATCGATGTATCCAACCGGGGTTTTCTTGTATTTGAACTTCCCGTAGGCGGCAAGGTTGGTACGTTTGATACGGAGTTGGTCGAAGAGTTCTTTAGGGC
Organism: Campylobacterales bacterium; assembly: GCA_014763895.1. Classification (GTDB taxonomy): domain Bacteria; phylum Campylobacterota; class Campylobacteria; order Campylobacterales; family Sulfurovaceae; genus Sulfurovum. Next base: position 31,375 of record JACXUM010000003.1, on the reverse strand, counting down.
ATTGGCTTTCAATACGCCGCTAACACTGCATTTAATCTACAATAGGGGCAAGAACAAGCATCATATCATCGAGGCTGCGTTCAAAGCCCTTGCAGTCGCATTCAGACGGGCCATTGCGATCAATGAAAAAGCAGGTATCCCGAGTACAAAGGGGGTACTGTGAGTATCGAACTGATCGTATTGGACGTAGACGGTACGATGACCAATAGCCATATCACCTATAGTGAAACGGGTGATGAGATCAAGTCTTTCAATGTGAAGGATGGATTGGCGATAGCCAGTTGGAAAAAGTTGGGCAAGCAGGTTGCTATCATTACCGGTAGAAGTTCAAATATCGTAGCCAGACGTGCCAAAGAGCTGCATATAGAACATTTTTATCAGGGCGTTGAGAATAAAAAAGAGATGCTGGAAAAACTTCTTAAAATGCTTGATTTAAGTATGGAAAACGTAGCAGCGATCGGGGATGACCTTAATGATCTCTCGATGCTTAAGGCCGCAAAGATTTCTTTTGTCCCGCAAGATGCGAGTGCTTATGTGGATAAGATCGCTACGGTGGTGTTAAGCAAAAGAGGCGGTGACGGTGCGGTACGTGAAATGATCGAATATCTGATCAAAAAAGAGGGCCTTGAGGCAAAATATCTGGCATTATGGGCATAAGATTAGAACATATCCTTGTGATCACCATTATTTTGATGGTGGGTTTTATCCTGAATGTAAAAGTAACCGATATTGATATTAAAAAACGTTTATCAAAAAAAGAACTGGAATTTACCGATACGACATTCATAGAGACAGATACTTCAACACTGCACTCGATTGTACATAGTACATATGGTGTAAGAGAAAACGGTGCATTGAAGTTGGAGCAGATAAGCTACCACAGTGATAACATCGACATCTTACGTGCTAGGCTAGGCAGATATGACCAAGAAAAAATCTTTTTGGATGGTGATGTATTCATGAGACAAAAAGAAGGTTTTGAATATAGTGCAGAACATGCTGTTTATGATAAAAATTCTAAAATACTGGAAATAACTTCACCATTCACTGCAAAACTGAATGAGAATACTATAAAAGGCACATCGCTGGTTTATGATACGGTTAAAAAAGAAGCGTCGGCAATGGCTATAGATGCCATTGTTTATACGGTCAGCAAGTAATATCATGGTACAATAACCTGATTTTTTAAAAGGTGTTGGATTGCATAGTTTAAGATGGTTGATTTTAGTATTGTTTAGTTCATTTCTTTTGGCTGAAAAGGTAGAGATCACTTCAGAATCAATGAAAGCACTCGAATCTAAAAAAGAGGTCCATTTTATGGGGAATGTCAAAATACAACAGCCTGGCAGCTGGCTTCATTCGCAAAAGGTGATTGTCTATTTTGATGACAATAATAAGACTAAAATGTATGAAGCAAGCGGAGCAGTTGAGTTTGAATTTAAAAATGAAAAGAACTTTTATAAGGGCAGTGCTCAGATCGTGAAATATTATCCGCAAAAATCCTATTATGAGCTGCAGGGTAAAGCAGTGATCGATGACCTTGCAAACAAACGCCATATTGATGGAGATATGATCACGCTTGATATTCGCACAGGCCATGCTGATGTGAAGGGCAATAAAGCAAAACCGGTTAAGTTTATCTTTGATCTGGAGGAGGGAAAATGAGTACGCCTCGTATCATAGACGCAGTCTTTGTCAAATCTGCACAGAGTATCGCCGACAGTTTGCCGGAGAATATGAGTGAAGTTGTCTTTTTGGGGCGTTCAAATGTAGGGAAAAGTTCAACACTCAATTCTCTGACCAATAGAAAGAATCTTGCAAAAAGTTCGGCGACACCGGGTAAGACACAGTTGATCAATTTTTTTGAAACACGTTACCATTATAATGAACAGGATTATCCCGTCCGTTTTGTGGATCTGCCAGGATTTGGTTACGCGAAAGTCTCTAAATCACTTAAAGAGATTTGGCAGAAAAATTTGGTGGAATTTATACAAAACCGTGTTTCCATTCGTCTCTTCATCCATTTGCGTGATGCACGTCATCCCCATGCAAAGATCGATGAGGATGTCGAAAAGTACATCAAAGAGTTTATTCGTCCTGATCAGCGTTATATTACGATCTTTACAAAAATTGATAAGCTCAATCAAAAAGAACGTGCAAAGCTAAAAAATGATTTTCCAGGATGCATCACGCTTTCCAATCTTAAAAAAAGCGGATACGAGAGAGTGCATTTTGAGATACTTAAGACCATATTTGGGATAGAAGAAGGAGTATGAAGTGATCTCTTTGGTAAAAGCAACTTTGGATGATATCCCTCAAATGCAGGCACTGGTGGCTGATGAAGTCAAAAGCGGTGTTATTCTTAATCGAAGTGAGGATGAAGTAGCAACCAATATCCGTTCATATGTATTGGCAAAAGATGATGGCAAACTTGTCGGATATACGGCACTTCATATCCATTCAAGACGTCTTGCAGAAATACGAAGTTTGATCGTAGATAAGGATTATAGGGGTCACAAGATCGGGCAGAAAATGGTCCAATTCACGTTGGAAGAGGCAAAAGCGCTCAAAGTAGCAGAGGATGTTTTGGTACTTACTTATGTCCCCGGATTTTTTGAAAAATTGGGGTTTCACCAGATTAATAAAGAAGTGATTCCTGAACATAAGATATGGGCAGATTGTATCAAGTGTATTCATTTTCCTGTATGCAATGAAGTTGCATTGATCTATAAATTGTCTTAGAAGGTGATCTGTAGATAGCATGGATGGTTTGTATCTTTTTTTGCAACGGCCAATAGTATGGATATTCACACTGTTTTTTATTCTTTTCTATCCGATGCTTATCTCGATTTATGTTTTTTTACCGCTATTGATAGGTCTTATGGGGTATATGCTTATTGACGGGATTGAAAAGGGGAAGATCAAGTATGTCTTGGTTGCTTCTTTTTATTTTATCAATCTTGAAGCAAATCTTTCATTACCGTTTTTTCTAACATTGATCTCAGTATTATTGGTCTATGTTCTCTTCTTTCCTTATCTGAAACATTTTAGAAGATGTTTGATGTGTTCGCGGTTGATTACTGTATTGTTGTTGGATGGGGTTTATTTGGGAATGTTGCTTTCATATGATTTTTTATTTCAAAAGACAAGCGTAATTTTGGATCTGCTTTTGGTTTACTCTTTTATCGTTGATCTACTGGTGGTGAGTTTATTATGAGATATAAGCTTACGATTGCAATTTTTTTGATTTTTTGGGGAGTCATGATCGCCAGGCTTTACCATGTCAGCATCAAATCCAATTTTTATTATCAGGAATTGGCAAAAGAGAACATAGAAAGAAAACAGTTTATCAAACCGGTACGCGGTGAGATAGTGGATATTCACGGCAATCTGCTTGCGATGAACCAGATCGGTTTTTCAATCTCTATCAAACCGCATTTAAAGCAGAATTCTCCGGTACTAAAGGCTGTTGTCAATACGCTTGTCAACACCTTCCCGGACCTCAATCAAACCGTCATGATGAAAGTTTATAAAAAAAACAATTCGCCTTATAACCACAAGTTTATCAAAGTAGTTGATTTTATCCATTATCCCGATATGATGGGTGCCTATCCCAGATTAAGTCTGATTCCAGAGATTCATATCGAGGCAGAAACAAAACGTTACTATCCTTACGGAAAATACAGTGCGCATATTGTCGGTTACACCGGTAAATCCAATGAAGCTGAAAACAATGCCGATTCGGTGGTAAACGAAGTAGGCAAAGTCGGAAAGAGCGGACTTGAAAAGTATTACAATGATGTGCTTGAGGGTAAACTCGGCTACGAGATCAATAAGGTAACCGCAACCAATCAAACCGTTGATGTTTTGGAAAAGGAAGAGCCAAAGGATAATAAAAACCTCACACTCAATCTTGATATAGATCTTCAAAAGATGATCTATGAACGCTTTGGAAATGATGCTGGTGTAGCGATCGTGATGCGAACCAATGGAGATGTACTTGCAGCAGTAAGCTATCCGAGTTTTGATCCAAATCTGTTTGTTGGAGGGATCAGCAGCAAGGATTGGAAAGCACTTCAGGAGGATGTGAACCATCCCTTTACCAATAAATTGATCCATGGAACCTATCCCCCGGGTTCAACCATCAAGATGGGAATGGCTCTGGCATTTTCGAAAGCCAAAGAGGGCATTCTTGATACCAATGAATTTTGCAGCGGTCATATCACACTTGGGAAAAGCAGCCATAAATTTCGATGTTGGGCGACATGGGGACATGGATCGGTCGATCTCAGACGGGCCATCCGTGAGAGCTGTGACGTCTATTTTTACAATAAAAGTTTGAAAGTCGGTATCGATGCGATGGCTAAATATCTAAGATCTTTCGGTCTGGGTGTTAAAACAGGTATTGATTTACCATTAGAGTTCGCAGGCGTTATCCCAGATAAAGAATGGAAAATGAAACGCTATAAACAGCCATGGTATCTTGGAGAGACTGTTATCGCCTCCATCGGGCAGGGGTATGATCTTATAACACCGATGCAGTTGGCACGCTATACGGCTCTTGTTGCGACATCGAATCTTTTGACGCCGCATATCGCTAAAAAAATAGATGATAAAGAGGTCAATGCGACGATTAAGCCAATTTCTTTTAATCCTCGCTATCTGAGTGAAATTCGAAAAGGGATGTATGATGTGTGTAATATACCGGGAGGAACAGCATTTGCCACAATGAGCAAATTGCCTGTCGTGGTTGCAGGTAAGACGGGGACTTCACAGGTAACGGCCATCTCGCAAGCAACAGTCAAGAGGCTCAAAGAAGAGCAGTTGGCCTATTTCCATCGTTCACATGCTTGGATTACGACCTATGCACCATATGATGACCCTCAATATGTGGTAACCGTATTGGTCGAACATGGCGGGCATGGAGGAAGTGCTGCAGGTCCAATTGCTGCTGATATCTACAAATGGCTCTACCAACACGGATATTTCAAAAATCCGTAATCGATAAATTCTTAATCAATTATAGATGCTGCAAGGTATTATTTAAAAATAGCCCTAAGATAATGATAAGACCGATACCTGCAGATTTGTTATAAAGCTTGGTTGCCATAATGAATACCAATAAAAAAGTTGCGACGATCATCGTAGCGATATCAAAAATATAGCTCATTCCATCTATCGGCATTGGTTTTGTGAGAGCAGCAGTACCCAGCACAACCGAGGTATTTGCCATATTGGATCCGATAATATTACCGATTGCCATATCAATCTTCCCTTTGAATGATGCAGTAATACTGATAACAAATTCGGGTAGTGAAGTTCCTAACGCAACCAACACGATCCCGATAGTCCATTCGCTGACACCGAAAGTTTTAGCGATCTCTGATGCACTTTCAATTGTAAAATGGGCACCGATTACAATCAATATCAATGCACCGAGAATCATTAAAAATGTCTTGGTCCAGGAAAACTTACGTATATCGATCTCTTCTATATGCTCTTCAATATGTTCTTCTACAAGGTTTTTTGCATCTTGCATCAAAAATAAAATATATGCTCCCATCAGCAGCAATAAAAGTGCCCCATCAAATCTCGTGATTGACCCATCTAGGATCATCAAAAGAAATATTAATGCAGGTAACAATGCCCAGGTGCTGTCTTTTGCAAAAAAATCTCTACTTGGATTCATTTTGGTGGCGATCAGAAAAACAGAAGCCAGAACAAGAGTGATATTGATAATATTGCTTCCGATCACATTGGCAATGGCAATCTGCGGTTTGTTTACATAGCTGGCAGCGATACTCGAACCCATTTCCGGAAGGCTTGTACCAAGTGCGATGAGCGTAGCACCGATAATAAACTCCGATATCTTCAGTTTAAGTGCGATACGTTCACTTTGCCCTATGAGCAACTGGGCACCCCACGTTAAAGCCCCCATCGCAATCACGAAGATAACGAAGTTCATATGATTCTTATCCTTCTGTTCTTACAATGAGACTGGATGGTAATCCAAAGGAGTGTATGATCTCCTCTTCTTTTTTACGCATTTCGCCGTTATCGCATTCATGATCATAGCCGAGCAGATGAAGCAACCCATGAATGAAAAGCAGTGTGAGTTCATCTTGAATGGAATGGCCGTATTGCTCTGCTTTTTCTCTCACAAAGGTATCGGAGATGACGATAGAACCTAACGGTAACTCTCCAAAATCAGCTTCAATAGGGAAACTGAGAACATCGGTAGGTTTATCTTTATTGCGATGCTCCCTGTTAAGCTCCTGTATTGTGGCATTGTCGGTAATGATCAGCTCGACGGGTCTTGAGGTAAGTGAGCAAGCAATCTCTTCCAATACTTTCATCTCACATGGTAATGATGTTTGATTTTCTAATTCTATTAGCATGGTCTAAGTTTACCTAAATCTTGGTAAAATGAGATTAAAAAAGCGGAATGGTTAAAATGGGAAAGAGAGCAGTATGTATTATTTCTGGGGGGATGGATAGTGCCTTGAGCGCTAAGATCGCACAAATGGAGGGATATGAGATCATTGCTTTACATTTTAACTACAAACAGCGCACTCAAAACAAAGAGCTTGAATGTTTCCGGTTGATTGCCAAAGATCTTTCTGCTATCGAGTCTTACGAAATAGATCTGGATTTCTTTGAACAGATCGGTGCATCAGCACTGACCGATAAAAACATCGCTGTGCCTACTGCCGGGCTTGAACCGGGTGTTCCTGTAACGTACGTACCGTTTAGAAACGGTATCTTCCTTTCCATTGCAGCGGCAATTGCAGAGAAACACGGCGCTCAGGCACTTTTTATCGGCGTAGTGGAAGAGGATAGCAGCGGTTATCCAGATTGCAGAGAAAGCTACATACAGCAAATGGAAAAAGCGATCAATCTTGGAACAAAGAACGAGACGAATATCCAGATAAAAATGCCTTTAGTCAGGTTAAGTAAAACACAGATCGTTCAAAAAGCCATTGGGTTGGGAGTACATCTTGAACATACCTGGAGCTGTTATCAAAACGAAGATGAAGCCTGCGGAGTCTGTGACAGCTGCAGGTTGAGACTTCGAGGTTTTGAAAATGCAGGGATAAAAGATCCTATCCCCTATAAGCAATAACAGATTAGGAAAAATCTTTATTTCATCAAAGATTGAAACCACGAATGACAAATTCAAATTCATAACGATGAATCGGATATTTTGATAATCCTTCAGACATAAAGTCATATCTGGTGATCTGTCTGTCCCAAAGTCTATAGGTTAGATTTTTAAACCATTCTTTCTTCTCAGGCGTATCCAGCGCTATACGATTATATTTTGGATCATTCGGAATTCTTGATGCGACTTCCATCATTTTTTGTTGATAGCGTTCCAATTTTTCAGGGGTAGGTTGTTCAATTCTATGCTGCTTGGTAGCAGATGATGATGGTCCAGAAAGATTCATATTGGGTGTACATGCTGTCATAGAAAGACCGATAAGTGTCATGAGATAGATCTTACGATTCATCATATCTCCTTTTAAAGTTTTATTAGATGAAATTCTAGCAGAAAAAAAGAATTTTAAGAATAGCGGAAACAGATATGTTATACTTTTTTTCATTTTATAAAAGGGTTAATGATGAGACAAATGGCAAGTTCTATGAAAGCAAAAAAAGCATGGGATCTGGTTCAGAATTTACAAAAACATTTTGTAGCCCAATTAGATGCAGTTTCTTTAAGTACGGGTCAAAATAGCCCTTGTGAGTCTGTTGAATGGCTGCGTGACGGTGGCATACATGGGGGTGGTATACGATATGAAACACGGGACGAGTCTATTTTTGATAGAGGGTCAGTCAATATTTCCCAAGTCCATTACGATAATGAGCCACATAGAAAGCTGGGATCGGCAACGGCTATCTCAACGATCATCCATCCATCCAATCCCAATGTTCCTTCGATGCATATGCATATCTCTTGGACACAGATGAAAGATGGAGATGGATATTGGCGCATTATGGCTGATCTTAATCCTTCTATTCCCAATGACAGAGACACAAAGATGTTTGATGCCATGTTAAAAGAGGTTTCAAAAGAACAGTATGAAAAAGGAATGCTTCAGGGGGAGCGATACTTTTATATCCCGGTACTTGGCAGGTATAGAGGGGTGGGACACTTTTATCTGGAAGGCTATAGCAGCGAATATTTTAAAGAAGATATAGCCTATGCCAGGTCGATTGGAGAGGCAGTGATTGACACCTATACCAAGATCATAACGGAAGATTTGAGACAGAATCCTGCTTATACAGATGAAGAAAAAGCAAAGCAGTTGGCATATCATACGCTTTATTTTTTCCAAGTTCTGACGTTGGATAGAGGAACGACTTCGGGGCTTTTGGTTCATGATCAAAATGATGTAGGAATTATGGGGTCTATCCCGTCCCATGTTGATAGGGATTTACTGAGCTCTTGGATTGAAAAGATGCCAAAGCCTCAGGATCAATTGCTTGATTCATTGATAGAAGTTTTATCCGATCAGTATCCGTCTCCAATCGGAGAAAGTGAAAAAAAAGGATTAGCAGCATGCGTGAGAGAACATTATAGAAAACATCCGGAAGCTATCGGGATGCAGGCCGGTGGAGAGATCATCCCACCTACCGTGGCCAATCATCGATAATTAAATATGATGGTTTTGATTAAGTATAGTTAAGTATAATTTATGTATTTAAAATTAAGGAGAAGAATCTATGGCATTGACATGGAAAAAATTGCTTGGTGCAGGGTTGATCGGTTTGGTGGCGTCACAATATGCAGTGGCCAAAGATGGTTGGGAGGTTTCACTGCATACAGGTACTTCTTTTAGTAAAAATGAAACACTGAATATCCATTATAACGGTACTGGCGGGGATATTTACATCCCTGATGCAGATCTTGAAACAAGGCCTTTTACGACACCATTTTTTTATGGACTGCGTGTAGGCAAATGGACTGATAATACGGCATGGGAATTTGAACATATTCATCAAAAAATCTATCTTAAAGAAGCTACGGAAGACCTTTATCCTACATTGGATAATTTTGAGATCACTGACGGTTACAACCTTTTTTACTTCAACCGTGCATGGAATCTTGAAGAGTACGGAATCATTACCAGAGTTGGTTTAGGTTTTGTAGTGGTGCATCCGGATATTACAATAGATGGTATCCGTTATCATAAAGAGGGCGGCGGTGCAGTTCCTTTGATCTGGCAAACAGACAGCGGTTATCAATGGGCAGGATATTCTGCACAGGTAGCAGTGGAAAAAGAGTTCCAGATCTATGATAACTGGTATTTGTCACTGGAAGGAAAACTGACTCACTCGTCAGCAGATATCGATATCGAGGATCCTGATACGGATGTTAAAATGGGGAGTTTCGATCTGCCAAATACGGCAATCCATTTGATGGTAGGTGTTACCTACCATTTTGGCAACTAGATCATAAAGGGAATTTTCCCTTTATGAACGTTCTGCAAATCTCCCCTTTGTTCTATCTTTTTTGATCTTATCATAGGTTCCAAAAACTCCGTTCATCGCGATATAAACACCATTTTCATTTTGCAGCTGCAAATATCCGATCGCTGAAGCAAGATTGGCCGTTGCTTCGATAGGGTCTATGGAGAACGGGACCATCGCACCGGTAAGAACGATTCTCTTATCCAGATCAGCATCGGCAAGATATTCTGCAGTGACATCCAGCGTATCGGTACCGTGAATGATAAGGATATCCTCTTCTTTTGCAAGATTAATCGTAGCAAGCAGCAAAAGTCTGTCTTCACTGTTCATATCAAGGCTGTCTTTGGCAATGATATTGACCGTTTCAAACCGGCAACGCCATTGCTCAAAGATCTTTTCTACAGCCTTCGATGTCTCATCGACTTCCAATTCGCCATTGAGTGGATTATAATATTTGTTAAACGTACCACCGGTACTGATGAGAAGTATGTTTTTCTTCATGAAAGCCTTAATTAAATGGTTTTATGGTTTTACATTCTATCGCATTCATGGTAAAATAATGCCACTAAACATTGTGGAGAAAGAAAAGTATGATCATGAAAGGTAAAAAAGGTGTCGTTTTAGGCATCGCAAATAAAAAATCCATCGCTTACGGGATCGCCAAGGCATGTCAGGAGCAGGGTGCACAGATGGCCATCACATTTCTGAACGAGCGTTTTGAACAAAAACTGGCTCCTGTCGCTGACGAACTTGGATGTGAAGGAAGATTTTATCCGTGTGATGTAAGCAAGCCTGAAGAGATCAAAGCATTAAAAGAATCTCTTGAAAAAGATATGGGTCAGATCGATTTTATCGTTCATTCGATCGCGTTTGCTCCAAAAGAGGGCTTAAGAGGAAGGTTTGTTGATATTTCCAAAGAGGCTTTTGAGATTGCGATGGATATCTCTGTGTATTCTTTGATCGAAATCGTTAGAGAACTCAAACCTATCTTATCAAATAACGCTTCTGTATTGACACTCAGCTATTACGGCGGGGTTAAATACATTCCAAATTACAACCTCATGGGTGTAGCCAAAGCTGCACTTGAGATGACGACAAAGTATCTTGCAGAGGATCTTGGGAAAGACGGTATCCGCGTAAACGCCATCTCGGCAGGCCCTATCAAAACGCTTGCTGCCGCAGGGATCGGTGACTTTAGTTTTATGCTTAAATGGAATGCAGCCCATTCTCCGCTTAAACAGAATGTCACCATCGAGCAGGTCGGAAACTCTGGAATGTACCTGCTTTCCGATCTAAGTTCAGGAGTAACCGGTGAGATCCACTATGTCGATGCAGGCTTTAATGTCATGGGTATGCCGGCAGTTGAATTTGATGAAAATGGTAAACCGAAAATTGCGTGGGATGGAAACTAATCCTTAAATAATTTAAATATTTTTTAGGAAAATGGTTTATGCCAGATTCTTAAATTTGAAAGATATAAAACAATGAATGATTCTCCAGATTATCTTGCTAAAAAAGCTTTTTTTGATAAAGTATTGACTATTTACGGACGCAATGCTGTCATGGAGGCATTGGAGGATCATGCTGTCACTATACATAAACTTCATCTCTCAAAATCCAACAAAGAGTCAGATCAGCTTCGTAAAATGGAGCAACTGGCAAGCCAAAGAGGCATTGAGATACGCTATCACGATAAAGCCTCCCTCTCACGTATTTCAAAGAATGCCAAACAGGATCAAGGAGTAGCTCTGGATATCGTGTTTGAACATTTTGGTGATGAAGAAGAGTTTATCCAGACACATGATAGCTATCGTATCATTGCGCTTGATGGTGTGACCAATCCTCAAAATCTGGGTATGATCATCCGATCGGCTGCAGCAGGCAATATCGATGCTATCTTGCTTCCGACAAAAGGTGCTGCACAGATCTCACCGCTTGTTATCAAAGCAAGTGCCGGTACACTTTTTAAGATGCCAATCATTAAGACAAGCAATCTCAAAAAAACACTCGAACATTTACGGACAAAAGGTGCAAAATTGTATACATTGAGTTCATATGCCAAAGAGAGTTACAAAGATATGCATTATACAAACAAAACGATATTTGTTCTTGGTAATGAAAGCGAGGGAGTATCCAAGGAGATAGAAACGCTTAGCGATAAGAGTATCTTGATTCCAATGAATAGAGATGTAGAATCACTCAACGTCGCGGTGACAGCTTCTCTTCTGGCATTTCTGTGATATACTTTCCAAATACTCAATACTAGGAGTGCTGATGGAAGAAAAAAAAGATCAGATACTTTCAAAAGTCGGTGTTGAGATCGGCGAAGAAAAGATCAATATCGATATAGGAAAGACAAAAGAGTTTTTTACCGATATTCAAAAACAGTTTACCCAGACTGCACAGGTCATGAGTGAAGGCAAAATAGATATGCCTGAAACGGTAGGTGTCAAAGTCGATGATGAACAGTTACACATCGATCTGCATAAAGCACAGCATTTCATTGAAGAATTAGGCAAAAAAATCGAAAAGTTTTTAGGAGAGATCGATCAGGCCGTAGAGAAACTGGATCGGAAATGATCCGATTTTTAGATATTATCCCCGTATTTCAAGGAAGTTTTTTGTACTGATATCGTCCCATGGCTTGTTCAGTTTTTCAAAAGCAGTGTAGCTCTCCAGAACCCGTTTAAAATCTTCACTTTTTTGGCTCTCTTCTAAAAGCACTTGATTCAATGCTTTTTTAGCTGCATCTATGACTTCTTTCGGGAATGTTTTGATCTGTAGGGTATCAGGAAGCTGTTGGAATGCTTTGGCATTTTCATAACGGAATTCCTGAAGCATATTGGAAGTCATCTCTTCGCTGGCTGCCGTGATGATCGCCTGATGTTGGGGACTTAGTTTTTCCCATCTTGTTTTGTTGAATGTCAGTTCAAGTATGGAACCAGGTTCATGCCATCCAGTATAATAATACGGCGCAACTTTGGCAAACCCCATCAAACTATCCAGTGCAGGTCCTACCCATTCGCTTGCATCGATCGTACCCCGCTCTAGTGCAGTATAGATCTCTCCTGAAGGTAAAAGGACAGGGTTGACTCCCAAACGCTGCATTACCTCACCTCCCAGTCCCGGGATACGCATCTTTAGCCCCTGCAGATCTGAGAGGCTATTGATCTCTTTTTTAAACCATCCGCCCATCTGAGGGCCTGTGGTGCCTCCAATCAGTGGATAAAGATTGAACTTTCCGTAGAGTTCTCTCCACAGTTCGTATCCACCGCCGAACTTAAACCAGGTAATCATCTCCTCACTGGTAAACCCCAGGGGCATACCACCAAAGATTGAAAAAGCAGGATTTTTACCTTTCCAGTAGTAAACCCCGGAATGAAAAGCGTCGATCTGGGCCGCAGAGGTAGCATCAAAAACTTCCAGGGCAGGAACAAGAATATTGTTTGGATAGACTTTGATCTCAAGTGTACCGCCGCTGAGTTCGCTGCAGCGTTTGGCAAAGGTGTCGACTCTGGTTCCCATGATAGGAAAATGGGCAGGCCATGAGGTTGCAAGTTTCAAAGTAACCTTTTTGGCTTTAATGATATTGGCAGTTCCCTTTTGTTCAGTTTGTTCTTCTCTGTGGCATCCACTTAATGCCAGGGCACCGGCACCTATAGCACTACTTTTTATGAAATCTCGTCTATCCATTTTACTTGTTATCCTGATTGATGCATTAAAAGCATTTAAGATTTAATCGACCAAATAGTAACATATCAATCGTTTCAAAAGGATGAAAATGAAAGTGCCAGAGGTCCAAGTGAAAAAATATCATAAACCCTATGAAATTGCTATGATAAAGAGGCTGGCACATAAAAGATAATCCTTATGGATATTTGACTTCTACAAAGTTTTGATGTAGAATCAATACTATGCTTCAATTCAGAAGCAATAACTATTCATGAATGGATTTGAAAGGATGGAGATACAAATGAGTAAAAATACAACCCTTATTAAAACAATAACGCTTCCTCATAAGAGTGGGGGCACAATTACTGTGGTTAATATCAATGAACCTTATGGAGAATTGAGTTCAACGGTAACGAGCATCGGAGTTTCACTAAGTGACAAAGAACCTGAATGGAAAGTCCATATTCCTATTAATAAAATTGATGAGCTTATTTCTGCTTTACATGAAGCAAAAAAAGTGTTTGAAGAGAGAGATACGGGATACCATGCTCATGACGAACTGGCATCCGATACTGGCGGTGGCGCTTAATATTGTTGATTTCTAATATTTCAGAAGCAGGTTATCAAACTTCCTCATGCCCATATTGAACATGGGCATGCAGGCTGGACTTAAACAACAGAAAATATAAAGCCCACCGACAGATAAATAACCAATCACAAGCCATCCTCTGTTAAAATAAACCATCAAATCGCTAAATTTCAGCATGTTCTTTTTTATGGCATGGGGCTAGGTATTATGACCCTCGCACCTCCATGTGGCAGAGTCTCCTGATCCGATCATTAGTGAGTATATGGATGGGAAGACGAATATGGGTATGAGAAAAAAGATAAAAAGTTGATTTGATTCCACCTTTTGTCTAAAGGCAGAATCAAGAAAGATAAGTTAGTCCTCGTTTTTAGCAGCGCCTTCTAGCATACCATACATACCGGCTCTAACTTCGGTAGCCAGATCAAGCAGTTTTGGCTCTAATGGATGACCGCCGTTGATCGGAAGGTCCATAGACATCGTTAATATCCAAACATCGCCATTTTCATCTTCTACGATACCGATTCGACAAGGCATGAATCCGATAAATTCTTTAGAATGTTTCAAGAAAACTTTGGCAATAGTTTGTGAACAGTATGAACGGATTCGGACATAGGGTTGGTATTCTCCATTTTCATCTGTTTCACCTCTGGACATCAACTTTGTATCTACCAATGTCAAACCGTGTTCTTCACCGATCTGGTCCATGATCTCAATAGCGTTTTCAATTGCTTCTTTTTTTGACATACCTTCAGGGATGTTCATTTTTTTCTTGATGACCATACCTTTTGCCGGATCACCGGTGACCAATATTTTGTCAAACATGTCAAGATAAAGACCCATTGCTTTTGGATCCAGCTGTGAAACTTGGCTGATTCTCGTTCCAAGATCAAATTTCACAAATGCAAAGAGTACTGCTGCAACAACAATAGCTCCAATGATTGCGAGTAAATTTTTTAAAAAACTCATAGTGCTCCCTTATAACAAATCTAAAATAGATAACTATTTTATTACCGACATTATAAGCAAATTTATTTAAAATGTCTAATATAAATAAAATTTTATACATTAAATTTAATTATAAATATATTCATTTAATATAATATTGTTCATATTTTTATATTTAAAATATAAAAAAGATTAGAGGTAAAAGAATCAAAAAAGATAAGAGTGTATTAGCCTACGCTATGTATCGTTAAAGAGGCAGGCCTTAAAAAAGGCTGCACTCTTCTTGGATAGTATTGAGGATGCTTTTATCTGCATTATAGATAAAAGCATAGTTGAAATGGGTGGTTTTGAGGATGTGTCTGAGATCTTCTTCAGTTTCGAACCAATGTGGCCTTTCAACACCTTCTACTTTCACTTTTGGCGGTGTCAGCACGATACTTTTTACCCAGGTATTGCCAAATTTAATATATTCTCTGGCCTTAATGATGTCTGAGAGATTGTCAGTAAAAATAGCAACTTTGTCACTTTTGCTTGGCTGGGTACTTTTCAATGCACCATCGATAAAGACAGGAATGAAATGTTTTGTGTACTTGACACGGTCAATAGAATAAGGAAGAGAAAAAGTCTCACAAAAATCAACGACACGAAGCAGATAATCTAGATGAATCGGAGTCAATTCCTTCTCCTGGTAGGCAAATCCACCTACTTTGAAGGTTGTTCTAAAAAGAGTGTCTGAGATTGCATATCCATCTACATCAGTCTTGAGCTTTTGAAGGTCAGGTGTGATGAGTTCCATCAGTTTTTTATTTGTCCCCACAAACAAGGAATCATTTGAATTGAGAATCTGTTCAAATGCCTTGCGCCAGTCATCTGCCATAAACGAAATATTGCTCTTTTGCAATAGTATCATCTTTAAAAAACTCATTTCATGGGGAGAAAGCAGGAAGAACTTTGCTTCTTTTTTGATGATCACGTACCGAATGAGTTTGAAAGCTGCCAATTCTATATCGCTAACTTTGATCCATGCAATTTCATCATCATGTTTGACGATCTCATCATTGTCATAAACGATCGCGTAGGCACCGTTTTGGATGGCGGTATCTATCTCTTCCTGATTTGAAGAAAAGAAAAGATCACCATGCTCTACTTTTGAGTAAAATACGGTCGCTGCTTCAATGGCCTGAACTTTAGGTTTGTTGGTAAGGGTTCCCTCTGTGAGGTTAACGATGTCTTCTATTTTCATTTTTATCCTATAGAGGTACCGGATTTTTTGGGTTTCTCCGGGCGTATCATACATAGACCATTCTCATCTTTTGCAGCAAGAAGCATTCCTTCACTGGTATATCCCATGAGTTTAGCCGGTTTGAGATTTGCAACGACGCAGACTTGCGTACCAAGCATATCTTGGGCACTATACCACTCTTTAATGCCGGCAACGATCTGTCTTGGGTGCTCTTCTCCAAGATCGACCTGTAGCAATAACAGTTTGGCGCTTTTGGGAACCTCTTCGGCTGCCACGACCGTTCCTACTTTCAATGAAGTTTGGAAGAATTGATCGATACCGATCAGTGCGATGCCTTCTTCTTTCTTTTCGACGTTTTTCTTTTCTTCTTTTTTGACCGGTTTTTCTTCGGTTTTTTGCACTACGGTTTGCGGTTGTGCCAAAAGAAGCTCTTCGATGCGTGGGAAAAGCGGTGGGATCTTTTCGATGGTAAACGTCTCAAGAAGTTTTTTATCTTTAATGAGTTTCTGCCAGTTTTCTGTATTGATCTCAAAATGTAAGGCTTCAGCAATCTTTGTACAGATTTCAGGCATTACAGGGTAGAGCATGGTCGCTACTTTTGCAAGTATACCGGCGATCAATCCGTTAAGTGCCATTACCTCTTCTTCCTTGCCTTCCTTTATCAAAGTCCAAGGCTGATATTTGTCAATGGACTTGTTTGCAACAGCAAGCGGTCTCCAAAGCTCTTCGAGATAGCGGTGGATCTGCATTTCAAAAAGTAGGGGTTCGAGTCTGTCAAGATATGATTCGACTTCATTCAATTCGGTTTGATAGTATTTGGCAACATGGGTTGAATCGATCTTGCCCTCAAAATATTTATCACTCATACCGATCAGACGGTTAAGCAGGTTTCCAAGATCGTTTCCAAGATCAGAGTTGATACGGTCAATAAGGGCTTTTTGTGAAAAGTCACCGTCGCCGCCGAATGGAACTTCTCGAAGAAGGAAATATCTGAAGTTATCCAAGCCGTATGCATCTGCCACTTCTCTTGGATTAACAACATTTCCTTTGGATTTACTCATCTTTTCTCCATCTCTTGTCCACCATCCGTGCGCTGCGATGTGTTTTGGCAACGGAAGACCAAGGCTCATCAAAAATGCCGGCCAGTAGATAGCATGAAAGCGTAAAATATCTTTTCCTATGAGATGAACCCTCGCCGGCCAGTAATGCATATTTTTCTCGTCGGTACCATACCCCAATGCTGTCACGTAATTCATCAATGCATCCAGCCATACATACATCACATGTTTCGGATCGTTCAGGTTTTCAGGAAGTTTTACACCCCAGTCAAAACTTGTCCGTGTAATGGAAAGGTCTTCAAGGCCTCCTTCAACAAAACGGATCACTTCGTTGCGTTTGCTTTTGGGAAGGATGCATTCTGGATTATTGTTATACCATTCCAATAATTTATCCTGATATTTGGAGAGTTTGAAGAAATAGCTCTCTTCTTCGACAATCACGGTGCTTTTACCGCATTCAGGACAGAATTCATCATCTACCAGCTGTGATTTTGGGAAAAAGGTTTCGCACGAGATGCAATAGTGGCCTTTATAGACATCTTTATAGATATCCCCGTTTTCATACATTGTATTGAAAGCTTTTTGAACCCCTTTTTTATGGTCCTCGTCTGTCGTTCGAATGAATTTGTCATAAGTGATATGAAAATCATCCCATAGGTTTCTGAAAGTTGCAGAGATTTCATCTGCATAGGCTTGTGAGCTTTTGCCTCTTGCTTTTGCAGACTCTTCGATTTTTTGGCCGTGTTCATCAGTCCCAGTAAGAAAAAAGGTATCTAAACCGCTCATACGTGAATAGCGTGCAATCGTATCCGCGATGATCGTTGTATAGGCATGTCCGATATGGGCAATATCGTTAACATAATAAATAGGAGTAGTGATATAGACATTTTTGTGACAAGACATAATGCAGTATTTCCTTAAACAAATGAGTTTTGGGTTTACATAGAGTAAATTTGGTAAATATTTTAACCAAATGATGCTGTAGGACCGGTAAAATGAATGGAGTGTATGAGAGTAATATTTTAGATTATGTAGATTGCGGAAGTATTAGAACTCAAATCCTCCGCCTTGGCCTTTGTTCATACTATCATAGACTGCAACAACATACATATCACGCAATTCACAATTTAAGACCAGTTCGCAGTTAAGACAGCTTTCAAATCCACGTGAAGCTTGACATTCCTGAAGCTGTTTTTTTTTCTCTAAAAGTGTGATTTTCCACTGATCGAGTATTTTTTCTTTGTGATCTTGTTCAGACATTACGCTTTAATCCCATAAGCAATTTTGAGCGCTTCGATCTCGAAATTGGAACCGAAGAAACAAGGAGATGTATCATGCGGGTGTTTCGGTGTGAGTTCAAGCAATCTTGAACCTTTGTTGGTAATCGCCTGACCGCCGGCTTGTTCATACATCAAAGCAAACGGCATGACCTCAAAGAGCTGTCTGAGTTTACCTTCTGGTTTGTCGAATGTTCCAGGGTATGAAAAAAGTCCGCCGCCTTTGAGGAGAATCTGGTGCAGATCGGGTACCATTCCGCCTGAATAGCGCAGACGGTATCCTTGTGCAAAGAGATCATCGATAAACGTTTTATGATAGTCACACCAGTTTTGCTGCGTCCCTCCGGGAGCATTAAGCTTGCCTTTGCCTTGGAGCGAAACTTCGCCGATCAGGTTGAACTCCTCTCCCTGTGCTCTATAGTGCAGCGGTTTTCCATGTCTGGTCGTGATCATCAGTTCAATGCGGGGACCATATACCACATAGGCTGAAGCAACAAGATTCTCACCTGTGAGCTCTCCTTCGTAGATACCGAAGATTGAACCTACCGAGAGGTTCACATCTACAAGGCTGGACCCGTCCAAAGGATCGTAGCAGATGGTATATTTCCCCTTTTCATGAAGTAAAAGTACTCCTTCTTTCTCCTCACTTACGAGTGCTTTGACGATAGAGATGTCTTTAAAGGCCTGTTCGATGATGTAGTCACTTTTAACATCCAGTTTAAGCTGTTCTTCACCTGAAGAATTTGCACTGTCACTGTACCCCAGATCTTCGGTTTTAATGGCATGGTCGATCTTAAGGGCGATGGATTTGATGGTGTTGAAAACGGTTTGCATTATATCTCCTTGGCGTGCTGTTGGATCCATTTGATGATCTGATCCATGTTGTTGAGATCGAGAATATCGATGGAATTTGGTATGGTATAGGTAGCAGGATCAATGGTATGATCTATCGCGATCGCTTCACTGCAGTTTAGATAGCTTTCATCGATCTTATTTCTAAAAATTGCAATGCGTGGCAAAGGCAGGGTCTTCAAACCTTCTACCAGCAAGATGTCAAAATCATTGATCATGGCTATGATCTCATCCAGCCCTTTTTCCCTTTGTGAAAAGTAGGTTGTACGGGTAGGCGACGTGACGACTACTTCGGCACCGGTTTGAGAAAACTTGTAGCTGTCTTTACCTTCGACATCAAACTGTGCTTTGTCCTTTGGATCATTTTTGATGATCGCTACTTTATAATCGGTTATCAGGATTTTTGCAATCTTTTCGATCAGTGTGGTTTTCCCACTGTTTGACGGGCCTGTGAATGCCACGGCAACTCTTTTGCTCACTCTATCAATCCTTCTTTAGCCATATTGTTGATCTATATGTTATTTTTTCGATTTTATTGTGAAGATATTATACTTTAAACTTTATTGAATCTATGTTAAAATCGTTTCGATTAAAGGAGGGCGGGTTGAGAAAGAGTGTAATGGGTATGGCGGTTGTTCTCTTGCTTGTGGGATGTACTTCAAGTGATGAAAAAATATTGTCAGATACCTTTTCCAAACAAAGGGCCTATCATAAAAATCTTGGAAAAACGGAAAAAGTACAACTTTATACAGCCCAGGGTACAAAAGCACTTTTCACCGGGACTTATCTTTATACCCAAACTTCGGATAAAAAAGATGAAAAAGATGAAGTCTTTATTTTGGGATTATATTCAGAAGACAATACACAAAATGATCTTGCATCAGATGCCTATGTGTTGACACTGAACTCGCAGAGCCCAAAAAAAATAGAAAGATTGGGCCATAGCGATCCAAGATTGAAGGATATTTCCTTTGTTACGGAATGGGGGGATTATTATCTTGTTACTTTTCCTCATGTGTCAGGTAAAAGTTTGGATCTTCTATTTGAAAGCAAGGCATACGGAAAGGGAATATTACATTTTGCCAAAGTAGCAAAATATATATTGACCGATAAGCTTTATTAGAATTTTAGAGATTAAAAGAGAGTAAGATTATATGGCCACGACAAACTCCAATAATGGAGGTTTGAGTGGAGTTATTGTCTAAATTTATCGGTTTTGGAAGGATCTGTCAGGGCATCCAAAAATGGAAGGATACGTGTAGGCACCCCGAGTTTATTCAGGTAAATGACATAGTTTGTAAGTACACTTTTCCCATACTCCCTGGCCTCAACATTTTGTATCGTCTCCATGCTCCAATAGGGCTGGTAAGGACCAGGCCTGAAATACTTTCCGTTTGTGATAAGGTTTTTGGTAAAACCGATTCCTCCGTTATAAGCATAAGCTACGAAAAGCGGATGGTAAAGATAGCTTGTGAGATAATCTAGATGAAAATTGGCATAGTCAAGTGCTTTATAGGGATTGAAGATCTCATCCAGATCGATCCTTTCACCTTTTTTCTTTGCGATATCTTCAACCAAAAACGGCATGATCTGCATCATGCCAAGAGCAAATGAACGTGAAACGGAAGCCGGAACAAAACGGCTCTCCTGTCTTGCAATGGCGTACAAAAGTGCTTGGCGTTTTGGGCTGAGACGGGCCATGAAATCACGGTAAGGCATTGGGAAATAGGCCTCTTTAAAATTGGAGGCCTGCGCTTTGATATAGGTATATATACCGATGGTTTCATCTGATTCGACTTGATCCGCCAGTTGGTTCAGATTGTATTCGCCTGAGAACATTTTTTCTTTGAGATAGGCCCAATGGATAGGGTCTTGGATGTTGAAATTGCCGATACGTGCCTTGTTGAGTCTTGGTGTGATCGTTTTAGGATACTTCATCTTCATCATATCCCGCGCGGCAAGCGTATACATATTGACATGATAACTGTTGAGCAGGTTTTGGAGATACCCTTTGTTTTTGCTGACCAGATACATCCAGAAATTCGCTTTATCTTTATCCTGGCGCTTTTCAAATTTTTTTCTGGCTTGTCCGAAGTAGACCATCGCAACATCCGGTTTATTTTGAGAAAGTGCAAAAAGCCCCAGTTTAAAGTGGGTTTGAGGCAGGATCATATTGCCCTCGGCAGGCGCTTGTAAAAGTGAACGTTTGAGATTCGGAAGATTTTCATTCATAATGATCTGAATACTCTGGTCAAATTTCTCATCCATGCTCATAAGACGGTATTCTTTAGATGAGAGAAGTTTGTCAAATCTTTGTCTTCGTAAAGTACTTCCGCAATGATTGAACAGGTAACATTCCATTTGCGGTGTGCTTGCAACCCATGCCGGTGCGTTCAATTTGCCCTGTTTGAGTGCCTGGAGCTTTTGATAGTTTTCTCTCCATTGCTGCTTTTGGGCTTCGGTTGCTTTGCGTCTGAAACCGGGTGTGGCGACTACAATACGTGGCGCTGCAAGCCCGGTTTTTCTCCTGTAGACTTCTTGGAGTTTTTTATTCAGCGCGTTGGCTTCTTGTATAATTGCCCTGGCTTCGTCCGGCGTAGTCGTACTTTGAGAAAGAAAACGCCAGATATAATAATCCTTTTCAATGCTTCTCGGCATATTATGTATTTGTTCATAGGTAAATGTTTTGGCTTCCAGAAGAGGCATTCCAAATCCCAAGATACAAGCAAAGATCACACAGGCAGACCGTAGGCGCATTAATTTCTCCTAAAAAGAGGCCATTAGAAAATTATCGATAAGTTGTAGCCCTAGAACTACGACAAGCGGTGAAAGATCAATCCCTGAAAAGACGATAAAAGGCATTTTCTGTCTGATCCACTGCAATACCGGTTCAGTAAGACGGTATATTGTCTGGACAAGTGGGTTATAAGGATCCGGTCTGACAAAACTTAGCAGCGCAGAGATGATTACAATCCACATATAAAGATTGATAACGGTGTGAACCGTTTGTAACAAGGCATAAAACAAAGCATTCATGATGCGATCTCCAAAATATAAGATTTGATCAATGGGTAGATATCTCCCAGTTCAGGTCCATGCTCAGCACCGGTGAGCAAAAGTCTTAATGGTTTGAAAAAGTTTTCGCCTTTCAATCCGCTTTTTTCCATGATATGGGATTTGAATTCATCAAATGTCCCTATCATCGGTGCTTCGGCAATGATCTTCTCCATCGTTCTCATTTGTTCAGCCCATTCGCCTTCAAATTTTTTAGGGGAGAAGATCGGTTTGATCTTGCTTTCAAGTTCGCTGATCGTACTGGCTTCTTCTAGATAGAGTTTGGCAAGTTTCCCGATATCCTCATCCGCAAAACCAAACAGTGTGGAAAGCGTTTTGTCATCCATCATTTTAAGGTGTTCCCTGTTAATAAAACGGAGTTTGTCTATATCGAATCTTGCGGCACTTTTTGAGATATCTTCAAGTCTATACCACTCTAGGGCTTCTGGCAGTGTGAAAATCTCTTTAGGCACTTTGTTGTACCCCAATAATAACAGATAATTTGCGATTGCATCGGGAATGAACCCTTGCTCAAATAGCCATTTTACAGAGATTACAGCATCCCGTTTGCTCATTTTTTTGTCTTCATCATTCAGAATGATCGGCAAATGGGCATAGGTCGTTTCTATCTCATACCCGAGCAGATTTTTGATATGTATCTGTTTTGGCGTATTGGAAAGATGGTCTTCTCCCCTGATGATAAAGTCTACGCCGCTGAGCATATCGTCACAGGCACAGGCAAAATTATAGGTCGGAGTGGCATCGGCCCTTAAAATGACAAAACTGTCGACTTCATTCGGAGAGGTGACAATATCTCCTTTGATGAGATCATGATAGATAATATCATGATCCGGTTTTTTAAGACGAACTACGAATGGGATGTTGTTTTCTTTTAAAGCAGCCAGTTCTTTTTTATCCACATCTATACATTTGCCGCTGTAGCGGTAGGCTACCTTTTGTGCTTTGGCACTCTCTCTTTCGGCTTCAAGTTCTTCATGTGTACAGGTGCAGACAAAAGCCTTCCCTTCTTCTAGCAGCCTGATCGCAAAGTTTTGATGGATATGCAGGTTTTCGCTTTGGTGCAAAACACTGTCATGCGTGAGCGCAAATTTTTCTAGAATCTGCATAATCTCGGTATCTTTACCTACAATATTTCGTGCTTTGTCAGTATCTTCGATACGGATGATAAAGCGTTCATGTCGCTGTTTTGCTACCATGTAGTTAAAGATCGCTACACGAAGGTTACCTATATGCATCTCACCGGTCGGCGACGGGGCAAATCTCAGCATCTGTCTGACTCCAAAAAAATTGGGTTTTTATATAAGAATGACATTATAGTGGATTTAATTTATAAATATTTTAAAGGGCAATAACATCTATAGCTCTTTTCAAACCCAATTAAAACTTTATCTAAGATGAGATAAGCTCTAATTGGATAAAATACACCTTTTATAAAAGAAAAGGTTTGATAATAATGAGTGAGAGCAAAGATTTTTTACGCACCATAGTTGAAAAAGACTTAGAAGCAGGCAAGTATAAAGAGATTGTTACAAGATTTCCTCCGGAGCCTAATGGGTTTCCACATATTGGACATGCTAAATCTATCTGCATAAATTTTGGTATTGCACGCGACTATCAAGGACATTGTAACCTTAGAATGGATGATACCAATCCAACTACTGAAGATACGAAATATGTTGAGGCTATTAAAGATGCTGTAGAGTGGCTTGGGTTTGAGTGGGATGATGGTGTACGTTTTACTTCGGATTATTTTCCTCGGATATATGATTATGCTGTTGAGCTTATTAAAATGGGCAAGGCATACGTTGATAGTCTCAATGAAGAGGAGATGCGTGAATACCGTGGTACTGTTACAGAGCCAGGAAAACGTAGTAAATATGCCCTACGCACGGTTGAAGAAAATCTAGACCTTTTTCTTAGAATGAAAAAGGGTGAGTTTAAAGATGGTGAACACGTCCTTAGAGCCAAAATTGATATGAGTGCAGCCAATATGAAAATGAGAGATCCACTTTTATATAGAATCAGACATGCACATCATTATAGAGCAGGTGACGAGTGGCACATTTACCCAATGTATGACTTTGCTCACTGTTTATCTGACTATATTGAAGGTATTACTCACTCTATTTGTACACTAGAATTTGAAAACAACCGTGATATTTATGACTGGGTACTAGATACACTTAGGCTAAAATTACCACGCCCTTACCAGCATGAGTTTGCAAGACTTGCTATCAACTATACGGTTATGAGTAAGAGAAAGCTTTTGGAGCTGGTTGAAAAAGGATTGGTTAGTGGTTGGGATGACCCTCGCATGCCTACGATTGCCGGATACAGAAGAAGAGGCTATACGCCAGAATCTATTATAAACTTCTGTGATCAAATAGGTATCGCCAAAGCAAACTCTATGGTGGATGTTGCACAGTTGGAGTTTTGTATCAGAGATGATCTCAATACGAAAGTGCCACGTGTAATGTGTGTGCTTGATCCACTCAAAGTAACAATCGAGAACTATGAAGGCAGTGAAGAGTTTGATGCTCCATACTACCCGCATGACGTACCTAAAGAGGGATCAAGAAAGATACCTTTTTCAAAAGAGATTTATATTGAGCGTGATGACTTTATGGAAAACCCTCCAAAGGATTACTTCCGTCTTACACCGGAGCAACCGGTCAGACTTAGACATGCTTATATCATCACCTGTAAGGAAGTGATCAAAGACGCTGATGGCAATATCACGGAGATAAAAGCAATATATCATCCTGATTCTAAAAGTGGTTCAGATACGAGTGGTATCAATGTCAAAAGCGCTATCCAGTGGGTAGATGCAAAGACTGCTAAGGCAGTTGAAGTAAGACTCTATGATAGACTCTATTCTTGCGAAGCTCCTGAAGGACTAGAAGATCTAAACCCGGATTCTTTAAAAGTTATCAAAAATGCTCTTGTAGAGCCTGCTGTAATAACAGACAAACCTGATGAGAGATTCCAGTTTGAAAGACAAGGGTATTTTTATGCTGATCCTGTTGACTATACAGATGAAGCACCTGTGTTCAATAAAATCGTTGGCCTTAAAGACTCTTGGAGTAAAAAGACAAAAGCACCTGCTAAGTCTGAGCGTAAACCCCAAGCTAAAAAAGTACAGGTAGAGGGTGAAGTAGCGCCTATGAGCGAGCATGAGCAGGCTCTCTTTGATAAGTATACCGGTGAATTTGGGCTAAATAGTGAAGTAGCCAATACCCTGGCACGCGATGAGAAACTATCTTCATTTTATGAAGACGCCCTGTCCACGCTTAACAGTCCTGTGAGTATCGCTAATATTGTGGCTAATGAGGTAGCCAGAGAGCTAAAAGAGAAGCAAGCAGATGAATTGCTGTTCAATGCTAAACAAATAGCCCAGCTTGTTAAGATGGTTGATGAAGAGACGATTTCAAGTAACATTGCTAAACAAGTATTTGAGCAGATGGTAAAGAGTGGTGAAGATCCGACACAAATCGTTGAAGCAAAAGGACTTGTGCAGATAAGTGATCCTTCACAAATTCTGCCTATTATTGATGAGGTGATTGCAAAAAACCCGGATAACGTCGCTAAGTTTAAAGCAGGTAACACCAAACTTTTAGGCTTCTTTGTGGGTCAGGTACTCAAAGCCACAGGGGGCAAAGCAAACCCAAAAGTGGTGAATGAACTGGTAGAACAGAAGTTGAAATAATAAACTAAACGTTTTGGTTAGTTTCTCTTGTTACCACGGTATCCGTGGTATAACGCTTGCATCACTTTTGATAAGTTGGAAAATCGCTACTCGTAAATAGTATTGTTTATGCATTAACGATGAAGACCGTCGTAATGAGAAGAATTTTAACATATAACTATGATTCCAAATGAGACGTATTTTAAAGGTGATATTATAGGCTCTTTTACTGAAAATGGACTAATTTCAAAGTCTTGATACGATATTATGAAATAATAGTGATTTTATTAAATAAAAAATATTAATATTTAACTAAAATTAAAAAAAAATTTACTATGATTTGGTATATTCAATCGAGGGAGCAAAAAATGAATAAAGCTGAGGTTTTGGAACATCTTCGTGCGGCTAAAGCTGCACATATCAATTGGGTTCAAAGAGCAAAATTGTTGGTACAGGGGTTTGAAGTTTCTGAAGATGCGATTCCGGTCAATTCTACACAGTGTAGATTCGGCCAGTGGTTTTATTCGGATGGACAAAAATTAAATGCCTGTCGAAATAATCCGCAAGAAGCAATGGCAGAGATAGAGCAGCTGCATTTTAAGCTTCATGATATCTATCTTAATATTTTTAAGATCTACTATGAAACAGAGAAAAAAGGATTTTTTAGCAAACTACTGTTTGGAACAAAAAAGAAAGTGACAGAACAAGAGAAGAATGCTGCAAAAATGTTTTTTGAAGAGATGGAAAAAGTCTCTCAAAAATTGGTCGAAGAACTCAATCGTATGGAGAGACGTATCGTAGCGGTAACGGACGAGGATCTTGCAGCTTTAGTGTAGATAATTATCCAATGTAAATTTCATATCCTCGTCCAGTTCGAGGTTATTTCTCATCCACGTAAGATAGCCCGGGTCTTCATGGGCTATCTCTTCTATTAGCCTTTCTTTGTATTTGCCAAATTTAAACGTTCGCATCATCACCGGCGTTTGTGTCAGCTGGGAGAGTTTTTCCATCGGATCAATATCAGGATAGTTGCTCTTGACGATTTCGACAAGTTTGCCAAGCAGCAGTTTCATCACCAATACGTCACCGATCGCATCATGTGCTTTGATAACAATGTGGAGTTTTTGGGCTTCTTCCTGTTCAATCTTGTAAAGATCAAGGGCATATCTCAAATACTGCAAACGGTGATAGGGCATCTGCGGAAGCAGGTGTTTTGCACAACGGAATGTATCGATCAGGGTATAATGGTTTTCAAACCCTTCCTTCTGAAGCATTCCAAGATCAAAACCGATATTATGTGCGATGAGATAGTTTTCAGGTAGATTGTACGTTTGTAGTTTTTTGTAAAAATCTGTCTGAATAAATGGAAATTTTCCTACAATGAGATCAGGTGTGATGTTGTGTACTTCCATAGCCTCAACGCTAATGGGTACCTCCGTAAAACAGAGATCATCATAGACCTCTATCTCTTCTTTGGGTTCTATATATCCAAACAGACCCAGATCGAAATCATTGTTCCCAGTCTGCAGCTCTTCTTGTTCATGTATGATCATTCCGCCTATTTGAATGATACGGTCTGATTCCTGGTTGCCTGTGGTTTCCGTATCGAAAAGTATATATTTTGCCATCTGTAAGTCCTAAAATAATGTGGGATGATACCTTATTTTTGATTATAATCCCAACTCTAAATGATAAGAGGATATAATATTTTATCAAATTAGATATGATATTGGAGATAGGATGACTGTAGATGCTCAACTGATCGAACATATGATGAATCCGCAGAATTATGGCGTGTTGAAGGACTCAGATGCCGAGGGTATCGGAAAAAACCCTCAGAATGGTGAAAAGGTAATTATCTTTTTGAAAGTTCGTGAAGATGAAGAGGGGCCGTTTATCGAGGATATCAAATTCCAGGCGATCGGATGTACGACTACGGTAGTTGCAGGCTCTATTATTACTACCGAAGCCAAGGGGGTCAGTTTTGAAAGAGGTGAAGATATCATTGCTTTTACTTTAGGGATGCTTGACCGTGTTCCTCCTGAAGAGGCGGCATGTTCCGAGATGGTTGCGGTAGCGCTTAAAGCGGCGATGGATACCTATGTTGAGCGCCAAAAAGATCCTGATTTTCCAATCATAACCTATAAAATACAAAAAAATTGCCAGACCGATGAAGGAGAAAAAGCAGATGAAAACCTTGTTGATCAAAACGCATGAAGTATGGCTTGAAATGCTGATGGCCGCTTTTATGAGCCAGAGTGAGAACAAACAGGTATTGTTCCATTTTTCAGAGATACTCTTTAGGCATTTTACATGGATCGAAAATGAAATGATCGTTCATGGTGAAGCATACGACTATGACAGAGATATGATACCGATCAAAGTTGAGAGGTTAAGTGAAATCTTGCAGCATACCATCAAGCATCTCAATGAAATAGATCTACAGCTTTTAAGTTCTCCCGATAAAGCGTTGTCTCACCGTATCTCGAGCGATATACGTTACATGAGAGAAGTCCTTGGGAAGATGAAGGATGAGAATGTCAATAGTGCCTTCGATATGAGGCGTACTTTCCCAGGGGTTCCACTAAGTCAGGAAGCGACCGATGCTTTGACGATCTTTTTATTTGAAGAGAGCTATAAAGAGTATGAACTCATTATGATCTATAATTACCTTAAAGCCCACAGCAAAGATGCCTATATGAATAGAATTTTCGAGATTCTGATCGAAGAAAGCTTTTTCCATTTGAAAAGTTTTGGAGATATGATGGCAAAAATGGGTATATTGGCAGTACCTCGTATCGTACATAAAGAACTTTATCAGGTAACGGATGTCGTTGATTTTCTGAGTAAGGGGATTGATGAGGAATTGGCCGCAAAAGAAGAGTGTAAAAAGCTTTCCCGGGCGGTTGCCAGAGATAGCAGAGAATTAGAATCTTTTTTTGATTTTATCAATAATCAGGAAAACTATCACATCTCACTGATGAAAGAAGCGTTGGTTCATTATACAAAGGAACATCATGGATAAACATTTTACCGCAGTCATTTCAAATATTTTTGGAAAATTTGCCTCCAAAGCTTTTCCCGCTCCTATTCAGCATATGATCAATAGAGGATATGTGTCACTTATGGGATTGGATATGAGTGAATTCAAAGACCCGATGGAGTATCCAACGCTTAATGCGCTTTTTACACGCTCCTTTGTCAAAGAGCGTGTAATGGAAGGTGATGAATATACATTGATCTGTCCGGCTGATTCGTTGATCACTGATTATGGAAAGATCAAAGAAGGGAAAGCCTACCAAATCAAAGGCATGGAATATGATATTGACAGGCTGTTGGGCGCCTATTATCAAGGAAAATCGACTTTGTTAGAAGGAGGAGATTTTATCAACTTCTATCTTTCTCCCAAAGATTATCACAGATACCATATGCCGTTAAATCTAAAGGTTAAAAGTTTGACTCATATTCCTGGCAAGATCTATCCGGTCAATATGCCTTTTTTACGCAATAAATTGAATCTTTTTATTGAAAATGAAAGAGTGGTCATCGAGTGTGAAGATGAAAAAGGCAGGGTGCATTTTTTGATTTTGGTTGGTGCGTTGAACGTAGGAAAAATGGTGGTCACTTTTGAAGAGAAGGTAAAAACCAATGCCGATGTTTATCATGTCAACCATTATGCATTTGATGATCTTACCCTTAAGAAAGGCGAAATGTTTGGATGGTTCGAAATGGGTTCAACGATCGTTATGTTCTCTCAACAAGGAAGTATAGAGCCAAAACTCGCGATCAACCAAAAAGTCTCATTCGGCCAGGATATAGGAAAAATTCTCTAAAAGGATAGAAGATGGTAGTCAAAGAGATCCAGGAATTTGCACAGATACGTACGAAAGCAAGGGCTTATTTATGTTATATACTCAGCCGTAATATCTCTCAAAACATTGATGGCGCAAGTTTGGATATAGTATTGAAAAATATCCAAAAGATCAAGCAGTCTCTACCTCAAAGCGAATTGATCTATGCTATCGATAAAAACGGTATCCAGATTACGGAGAATTACTCTTCCAATCCAAAACTTCAGGAACTTGGAAAAGGAGAAGATAGAAGCAACCGCGCCTACTATTATCGTACGATAAGCGAGCATCGTTGCATTCTGACCGACCCTTACCCGTCATTGATCAGCAATGAATTGGTAGTAACATCCAGTTTTCCTATATATGATAATGAGGATAACCTGCTTTGTATCGTCTGTGTGGATATTACGCTTCACGATATCCTCAAAATGGTACATCCGACATCGATTGACTCAAGTTTTGGGACTGTGAGCAAAGTTGTCTACGGTGCTTTTTCTTTGGCACTTTTTGCTATTGCCATGCTTCTTTTTGTCAAAGGAATAACAAGTCTTTTGGCTTTTGGTGTCGATTTTAGCAAGATTGAGATCAACGAGATGTTCCACTCGACGATCCTTCTTACGCTCTCATTGGCGCTAGTAGATCTGGTCAAGGCGATCTTTGAAGAGGAAGTATTGGGAAGAGAAAAAAAGGGCCATACCAGCGATACCCATCAAACAATGGTGCGCTTTTTGGGCTCGATCATCATTGCGCTTTCCATCGAAGCATTAATGCTGGTATTTAAATTTGCGCTGACGGACCCAAGTAAGCTCCTCTATGCTGTTTATCTGATAGGCGGAATCACGGCACTGATCTTTGGTCTTTCTGCCTATCTGAATGCAAACAAGAAGACAAAAGAGAGTAAATGAAGCACGAATTGATCATTTTTGATATGGATGGTACACTGGTCAACAGTTCGATCACCATAGCCAACGCGATCAATTATGTACGTAAAAACCTCGGATTTGAGCCTATGGCGTATGACGAGATCATCAAAAAGGTCAATGACCATACGATCAACCCGGCACAGGTTTTTTACTATGCCAAAAGTTTTGACAGACAGCATGAACAATGGTTTTCCGAATATTATACGAAAAATCATCGACAAGAACTACAGCTCTACGAGGGTATCGGTACGCTTTTGGAAAAACTCAAACAAAGAGGCCACAAACTCGCTGTTGCTACCAATGCCTACAGAGGTTCTGCCATTGAATCTTTAACTCACCTGGAGATTTACGAGCATTTTGATGTGATCGCCTGTTATGATGATGTGACAAGAGGAAAACCTTATCCGGATATGCTCTATAAGGTGCTTAAAGATGTAGAAGTAGATGTAGATAAGGCACTCTTTATCGGCGACGGTCCAAGAGATGAATTGGCCAGCAAGAGGGCCGGCATACCTTATTTGATGGTTGATTGGGGTTTTAGTGAACACTCCAATGCCATACTGACAGTCAGTGAGCTGGAAGCTATACTCTTGGGATGATCCACAAAAAACCTGCGAATAATTAATTAACCGATGGAATGACCCCAATTCCATAGACACTTTTCTATTCGGCTAACACCGCATTTTCTAAGTCCTTTTCATTATACCTTTTTTCAAATTCATTTGGCGAGA
>JACXUM010000046.1 GCA_014763895.1 Campylobacterales bacterium | reverse complement strand
ATGCCTAATCTAAGAACTTTACGAAGTTTTTAAATTAGACATTCTTGTCTAAAAGTTATTTAACTTATCATTGTTAAGAGTCTAACGTAATGTTGCGAGATATTTATATTTATATAATTATCAAACAAAAAATTACAATTTAACAGAAAAAATTGATAACAGAAATGTTATTAATCTTTCATGTGCAAAAACTCATAAAAGCTTACTATATGTATTATTACATTTAGTAAGGTAGTTCCTTAGAATTAATATAAAATTAAACTAAGGGCAGATGGTGGATGCCTTGACTGGTAGAGGCGATGAAGGACGTACTAGGCTGCGATAAGCCATGGTGAGCTGCCAAGAAGCTTTGACCCATGGATTTCCGAATGGGGCAACCCGGCATATCGAGAGGTATGTCACCCTGCGGGGAGCGCGTATATAAAAACTAATTACAGATTATTCGAGTAGGTCGGGACACGAGAAACCCTGACTGAATATGGGGGGACCACCCTCCAAGGCTAAATACTACTACCAGATCGATAGTGAACAAGTACCGTGAGGGAAAGGTGAAAAGAACCGCGGCAAGCGGAGTGAAATAGAACCTGAAACCATCTGCCTACAATCATTCAGAGCCCCATGGAGCAATCCGGGGTGATGGACTGCCTTTTGCATAATGAGCCTGCGAGTTGTGGTGACTAGCGAGGTTAAGGATACCCGAAGCCGTAGCGAAAGCGAGTCTTAATAGGGCGTTTAGTTAGTTGCTGCAGACCCGAAACTAAGTGATCTATCCATGGTCAGGTTGAAGCTGGTGTAAGAGCTAGTGGAGGACCGAACCGATTGGCGTTTAAAAGCCACCGGATGAACTGTGGATAGGGGTGAAAGGCCAATCAAACTTAGTGATAGCTGGTTCTCTCCGAAATATATTTAGGTATAGCGTCATGTTAGAAGTATAAGGGGGTAGAGCACTGATTGGGCTAGGGCGTATACCAATGTACCAAACCCAGTCAAACTCCGAATACCTTATATGAATTCATGGCAGTCAGGCATAGGGTGATAAAATCCTAGGTCAAAAGGGAAACAGCCCAGACTACCGACTAAGGTCCCCAAGTTCTATTTAAGTGGAAAAGGATGTGGAGTTGCTTAGACAACCAGGAGGTTGGCTTAGAAG
>JACXUM010000033.1 GCA_014763895.1 Campylobacterales bacterium | reverse complement strand
CTGGTGTATGTGCTTTACGCTTTGCTGCTCCCATTTCTTATGCTCCTATATATAAAATGTTATCTTAGCATGTTGTTTGAAAATGGGGGTCAGCTTAAAAAAATTCAATTTAAATTGTAGAAGGTGAGTGTTAAATATTTGTTAGTTTTATATTTAAAATATTTAGTAGTAATGTTGTTTGGAAAAAAGAGAGAATAAGGTTTTATATAATGTAAGAGGAAAGCAGCCTAATGCTGCTTTATATTTATAAAAGAGATATTAATTCGGCTTCTACTTTTTGCATTTTTTCTTCTGCTTCTGCAAGTGCTTGTCTATTGTCGGAAATGACCTGTTCAGGTGCATTGGCAACAAATTTCTCATTATTTAGCATACCGCTTAACTTGGCGATCTCTTTTTCAAGTTTCTCTTTTTGTTTGGAAAGCCTGCCGATGATCGCACTAAGGTCGATCTCATCTGTCGGTATATAGACTTCAAGATTATCCGATACATCCGTAACGGCATTGGTCACTTTTTCCTGAACAAATTCTATCTCTTCGACTTTTGCCAATTTTTCAATGAACGGTTTGGCAACATCAGTATCGATAGCTACACCCAGCTTGACATACGCTTTTGCTATCTTTGAGTTACCCATATCGATGAGTACTTTGGCTCTTCTGATAGCCTTAATAGCTTCTTCAATAATAGCAAAACTTTTTTCAGCATCCATATCCTGCCCCATTGGCTGAGGGAAAGACATGATCATAACCGAGTCACCATCTTCCAAGGTAGTGCCTGATAGTTTGTGGTATAGATGCTCAGAGATAAACGGCATGAACGGTGAGACCATTTTTAACGTCTCTTTGAAGATCGCACCAAGTTCAAGGATTGACTCTTTGGAAGCCTTGGAGTATTCGATACCCCAGTCACAGAATTCATTCCATACAAAACGGTACAGTGCTGAAGCAGCTTCGTTGAATTTATAGGTATCGATCGTACTTCTGATCTCCTCGATCGCTACGCTGAGTCTGCTTTGCATATATGTTCCAAGCGGAGTTTTGATCTCGATATCGGTTAGTTCAGGGAACGTATCTACGTTCATCTGCAAGAAGTTGGATGCGTTATAGAGTTTGTTGGTGAAGTTTCTAAACTGCTCAAGATTTTTCGCACCAAGCTTGATATCTCTACCTTGTACCGCAAGGAATGCCAGGGTAAAGCGGATGATGTCTGCACTGTGCTCTTCGACCATATCCAGTGGATCGATGACATTGCCTTTGGATTTACTCATCTTTGCACCATGCTCATCTCTTACCAATGCGTGCATGTAGATATCTTTAAATGGCAGTTCGCCCATGAAGTGCTCACCCATCATCATCATTCTGGCAACCCAGAAGAACATAATGTCAAATCCTGTGATAAGCAGGGAGTTAGGATAGAAATCTTTTAGATCGGTATCATTATAGGTTTCACTCATTTTCCCGTTATTGCCCCAGCCAAGCGGTGAGAATGCCCAAAGGGCTGAAGAGAACCAGGTATCAAGTACGTCAGGGTCCTGTCGGATCTCTTTGCTTGCACAGTGTGGACACGCTTCAGGATTATCATGTTTGTCAGCCCACTGATGATCGCATGCATCACAGTAGAACACAGGGATCCTGTGCCCCCACCATAGCTGTCTTGAGATACACCAGTCTCTTAGCTCATCCATCCATGCACGGTAGGAGTTGAGCCAGTGAGGAGGGTGGAACTTTGCTTCTCCGGCATAGGTTTTTTCGATACTCTTTTTTGCCACTTCGCTTCTTACGAACCATTGTTTGGAGATATATGGCTCAACGATATTTTTACATCGGTAACAATGTCCGACCTGGTGAACGTGATCTTCGATCTTGACGATATAGCCTTCTTTTTCAAGCTTCTCTACGATCGGTTTTCGGGCTTCCAATCTCTCCATTCCGGCAAATTCGCCACAGTAGTCGTTGAGGATACCTTTTTCATCAAAAACGGTGATAAATTCAAGATCATGTCTTTTCCCAACCTCGTAGTCGTTTTGGTCATGGGCAGGTGTCACCTTGACGACACCGGTTCCAAATTCCATATCGACATGCCCGTCAGTGATTACTTTGATCTTTCTGTCTGTAAGCGGCAGGACAACCTCTTTGCCTACGATGTTTTTGTATCTTTCATCATCGGGATGTACCATGATCGCGGTATCACCAAAATAGGTTTCAGGTCTTGTAGTGGCAACTGTGACATATCCGCTTCCATCGGCAAAATGGTAGTTCATATGATAGAATTTACCATTGACCTCGTCATGCTCGACTTCGATATCGCTAAGTGCTCCATCGTGTGTACACCAGTTGACCATATAGTTGTTTTGTACGATCATTCCTTCATTGTAAAGATGGACGAAAGCCTCTTTAACGGCCTCCTTGAGACCTTCATCCATGGTAAAGCGCTCACGGCTCCAAGCAGGCGATACTCCAAGCTTTCTCATCTGGTGTACTATCGTACCACCGCTATACTCTTTCCATTTCCAAACTCTCTCCAGAAAGGCTTCACGCCCGAGTTCCTCTTTGGTCGTACCTTCGGCCAAAAGCTGTTTTTCAACCACGTTTTGTGTTGCGATACCTGCATGGTCAGTTCCTGGCTGCCAGAGGGTTTTAAATCCGTCCATTCTTTTGTAGCGCGTAATGATGTCTTGAAGGGTAAAGGTCAATGCATGGCCGATGTGCAAGCTTCCGGTTACGTTTGGAGGAGGCATCATGATGGCAAAATTCTTGCCTGGAATCTGGATATCTTTGTTCCCGTTTATTTCAAAATATCCTCTTTCTTCCCAGATCTTATAATATGCATCTTCGGTTTCTTTTGGATTGTATACAGATTTTTTGGTTGTGTCGCTCATAGGTCTATTCCATTTATTCGGTTTAGTTATTGTCGCGATTATATCCAAATGGTGCTTTTAGGCAGTTGGTAAAGTATTGATTAAGTTTGTTACTTCCTCTAAAAGGAGAGACTTAGAGAGGAAGTGTATCAGTGAATGGTCCAAATTCGTTATCGCCTTCCTGGCTTGGGGTGATAAAGAAATATAACAGAACAAAGATACCGATAAGATTGACAAACGGAATCACGCCTAGAATATACCACCATCCGCTTTTGCCGATATCATGCAGACGTCTGATGGAAATGGCGATAGAAGGCAGTAGTATGATCAATGAAAAAAGAATTTGCAGGATACTGATCGTTTCTGTTTCTCCGGTTGGCATTTGCATGTTAATTCCTAGGCCCAGAAATCCTTCTATAAATCCCAGAATGAAACTAATGATGAAACTGAAAAGTACAAAATACCAGAATTCTCTACGCGGCGCACGACCTTCAAACTGTAGATACTTGCTTTTAAGTATATCGATAAAATAGGCTTTAAAATAGTCCATAGCTTACTCCTTTTACAATGATAGATTATCACACATAAGAGCTTAATCTATTGACAATCATTACTGAATGAATTACAATTAAAATAAAGGAGCCCAGATGAAACAAAAGATCGAAGAAGCTATCAAACATATAGAAGAATCCAAGACGATTGCTGAAGGAACGAAACCTTTGGTCATCGAAAAACTTGAAGAATGGAAAGAAGAGAAGGGTGCGATCAGTGATGTTGCTGTGAGGCTTGAAAAATGGTGGGCAGAGATAGAACCTATTTTTGCAGAACTTGGATGGGTATAAAACGTGCAGATTTATACCCAGTTTATCTATGAGAAGACCTGGTCTAAAACGACTAAAGAGCAGGCAGTAAAGATCATCAAAGAAGAGATGCCCCAAACCGATCCGGAAGCGACACTATCATATATCTTACAAGAGATACAAAAAGGCAAAATAATTACTTTTGGTGAGTGCCGTTTTAAATTGATGGATCATTGAAATTTTATTTTTTACTTAACGCTAAATTTACACTTCTATCATATCATTCGGTACACTGAATCATATAATGTCCCGGAAAATTTCGACAGCGACTTAAGCATTTCTTATTCCTAAATGATACAATAAATGAGGAATTTAGGAAAGGAAAAAAGATGAGCAAA
>JACXUM010000015.1 GCA_014763895.1 Campylobacterales bacterium | reverse complement strand
GCCGTTAAGCGTATCATTGTTCAATACGCTTGCCGTGCTGTTCCCATCAGCCCCGTTGATCGGCGTACTGCTGTAATCATCGTCCACCGCATCGATCGGATAGCTTGTCACTGTTATGGTGACAGTTGCAGTTGCTGTGCCATTTCCGTCACTAATGGTATAAGTGAACGTATCGATGCCGGTCCATCCTGGATTTGGTGTATACACTGGATCACCGCTTATCGGATCAATGGAAACCGTACCGTTAGTACCATTTGAAACAACAGTAACATTCAGATCATCACCTTCAATATCGCTATCATTATTTCTTACCGGGATGGTCACAGGCGTATCCAGGTCTGTTGTTGCATTGTCATCTATCGCAACCGGTGCATCGTTAACTCCGTTGATTGTGACAACAAGCTGTGTCGTACTTGTATTGCCGTCGCTGTCGGTAATGGTATAGGTAAATATATCGGAAAGAATTTCACCATTTTTCAATCCATTTACCGAAGGATTTGCATTGTCCAACAGATAGACATAGTCCCCATTATTTTGCATAATGATACTTCCGTATGTACCCACAACCGTGCTGCTGACATTTCCG
Source organism: Campylobacterales bacterium (assembly GCA_014763895.1). Lineage (GTDB taxonomy): Bacteria > Campylobacterota > Campylobacteria > Campylobacterales > Sulfurovaceae > Sulfurovum. The sequence continues at coordinate 38,503 of JACXUM010000015.1, read as the reverse complement.
TCGACACCTGGCAATGTTCCGGCCCCGATTCCTGTCATACTAACGCTGTCTCCGACCAAAGTATCGGCGGTAGTAGGCCCTGTTATCACATTGCCAGAGGCATTGGCGTCATTTTCATCAATACTGTTCGTATCACTGTTAGCAACTGGTGCCGTATCCAAAATGGTGATGTTTAACATATTTTCTACGGTTACAGATGCAGAATACGAAGCAACGAGTGTGATCGGATCTGTGACAGAACCGCCTGAATGGTCTTTGCTTGTTCCTGCCGGATCATAATCATACGTCACTACACCTGTAGTACTGTCAAAACCTTTGATCGTCAAGGTCCCTTGAGGCGTTGGAATAGAAACAGGCGTTGTCGCACTTGCATTGAGCTGGGCTGCAGATACATCGGTTCCGTTCACGGTTATCTGCGTTAAACCTGTTAGATTGCTGATCGTAAAATTAGCATCTAAAATCGATACATTTTCTACCACACTCTGATCTGCAGCATCTATCACACTGATGATCGTAGTGTTGTTTGTATCTTTGGGATCGATCGGATCACCTACAGGCGGTGAGCCTGCCATGGTTGCAGTGTTATTGATCACATAATTGTCATCAGCCAATGCCGTATTGATATCACCCCTAATCTTCATGCGATACTTGACAACGATCTTATGTCCTCTTGCAAGCCCCTGATCACCTCCAGTCGCAGAATCGGCATCTGTCAGAGTATATCCAGGATCGGATAGGGGGAATGTGTCACTTGCACCATCCAGGTCAGTTATGTTTACTTTAACATTATTATCTGCATCGAGCACTGTCAAAGTTGCACTGCTTGGAACATAGGTAGCACTATCACTCGGATTGAGTGCATCTTTGATATTCACATTATAAAGCTCTACAACAGAACGGTTGGCTATCGTGATAGTATATTCTATCTCTTCATTCAGTTCAGAAAGTAAATCTCCGTCGCTTGCCCCTGCATACAAAACAGGTGAGGCTTCAGCTGAAACTTTTTTAAAGACGTAGTCTGGGTATGGCAGTACAGTAGTACCCATATCCAGATAAGGATCAGTTAAGCCTGCCGTAGAGGGATCTTCTCCCCATGCTGCTGTAATCAAGGTACCGTCAAGCGTATAGGCTATCAACCCGCTCTGGTCATAGTCAGTATCATAAAGGCGGTAGGACTCCAACGCATGAATCCTATATCTTGAAGTATCCGCATCGACAACTTCTCTGGTCACAGCAGTACCGCTGGAATCTCTAACATTCACTGTACTGCTGTTGTCTATGTAAAGCCACGTATCCGCTATAGAGGTGATCCATACAGGACTTCCGTTTTCTGCAGGCGGCGTATTGCTACTACCCGGTCCCCAAGCAACAATAAATCTATCAGTTAAATAGCTTTCCGGCACTAAAGAATAACTCCAGTCATAATAAAAATGCTTACTAGCTCCTGAATCGATCGTCCCGACGGCATAAAACTTGGAACCATCTGTGGTATAGAAATGTACGGCTGATGTAGGCACCTGAATTGCATTGGTGGCATTGGCATTAACCGTCAGCGTGTTTCCTATACTGCTTTTGGTGTCATAGTAAACTGTAATTGCCGAAGCATTTGGATTTCGTAAAAAAACATGGGAGGGGTGACCAGAACCAACCGTGGCTACAGGGGCATAATAGCTTGTAGCCCACTGATCAAGCGAATTCAAACCGAACCATCTATTTTCCGATTGACCAATGTCACCTGCAATCAGATAAACTCCAATCGGCTTATCAGAACTTACCGTTGCACCGGCATTGATCACACCGGAATCTACACGTGCAGTTTGACCTTCACTCAGAACCAACGTTTGGTCTGTTGTACCATCTCCATCCTTGTCGATCGAAATATTTGTATTTGCTGCATAAGCAATGATATGGATTGAAGTATATTCAAAGAGAGTGGCATTATTGCTTGCAAGATTACCGATATTCTCACCAATAGGCAAAATAAAGTTTTTGCCTCCGTTACCGGCATCGATCACATTGACTGCGCCTGCCACAATCGTACCTATTCCTGTATCCCACCCTGCTTGTGTAACGGATATGGCTTTGGTGGAACCTATCTTATCACTGCCATCATAGTCTACGGTAGCAGGAGATGCTGTGTTGACCACATTACGAAGCGTGATCGTATCTCCTGCATGAATAAGGTCATCAGTCGTTCCAGGGGCTGTACCATTGGCAGTATTGCCATCACCCCAAACCCCTGTAGATGTTTGAACGGGATTACTGAGATTACTCTCATATCCGTCTTCCCACTGATCATAAACGATAATCGTATTGTTGCTTGTTGCAGAAATTGAAATAATTGTTTGAACACTATTGCTTGCACCGGTACTACGAATAGCTTTAATCGAAGTATCGATATTAGGTTCCGACAACGGTACAAATGTTGTCTGGGCCACATTGAAAGCAAACACCTGCGTGCTCAAAGTAAAACTTAAAAAACTAAAAAGAGCAAATGCCCTTAACCATCGAATAACAAACCCCATCTAAAATCCTCCGTTACTACAAATTAACAAGTTAAAAGTAGCAACCCGGCGGTCTTGTGTAAGATCCGTGGCTTTCCGTCCTATCCTCACAGATAGTTTGGCTTTATGTACTGTGTGAAATGAATTTGAAAGTTTTCTTTCCCTTTTCCTTCCTCATACATGAAAAAGAAAATGAGCAAGATGATAAATCAATTTTGCTTAAACAAGGTTTATAATATTCACTTATTAATTAATTATAATAAATTAAATACAGTTTTTTTAATTTTTAAGATACCCCATCGCCGTTCCAATGATATCATCGTCGTCTTTGCTCGGCGACTTCAGAACCACCCGTTCTTTACCCTCATCAACAAATTCCATAAAGACATTCTCTCCGTAAGAGGAGACTTTGGCGATACCTTTATCTTTTGCAAGCACTTTCATGACCATGATATCGATGAACTGTCTGGTAATCGTATCGAGCTTGCCAAATCGGTCTGCGATCTCTTCTTCGATCTCATAGACTTCCCCCGCACTTTCGCAAAGCGACAGACGACGGTAGAGTTCCAGACGCAGCCTGTCCTCGCCGATAAGGTCTTCGTTGAGATAGGCGTTGACAGAGAGTTTCATATCCACATGCTGCTCGGCTTCTTTGTGTTCCCCGCTGAGCTGGCGAATCGCATCTTCAAGCATCCTTAGATAGAGTGAATAGCCTATCTGCTTGATATGTCCACTCTGTGCTTCTCCGATAATGTTACCCCCGCCCCTGATCTCAAGATCATGGAATGCCAAAACTGCACCGCTGCCAAGATCGGAATGGGACTCAAGCGCCAGCAGCCTTCGTTTGGCATTGTCGGTAAGCCGGTCTTTATCCGTAACCATAAAATAGCAATATCCCTCTTTGGTTCCACGCCCGACGCGCCCGCGCAGCTGATGAAGATCAGCGATCCCGAAACTGTCAGCGCCGTCTACGATCATCGTATTGGCATGCGGCATATGGATACCCGATTCGACGATGGAAGTAGAAAGAAGCACATCATACTCACCCGCTTCGAACTTCATCATCTCATCTTCAGTTTCCGTTGGCGAAACCTTTGAATGAAGCACTGCGATACGAAGTTTAGGCAGGATCTCCAGCAGCTCTTTTTTCTTCTCTTCGATGCCTGCGATGGAGTTGAAAACATAAAAGATCTGTCCGCCGCGACGCATTTCTCTGCTGATCGCCTCTTTAATGATCTTCTCATCATAGCTTTTGACAAAAGTACGTACCCCTTTACGTTCCATAGGCGGCGTGAGTATCTCAGAAAAACTTTTGATCTGGGAAAGCGCCAGGTTAAGGCTTCTTGGGATCGGCGTAGCACTCATACTGAGCAGGTGTACATCGATAGCGATCTCTTTAAGCGCCTCTTTTTGTTTCACCCCGAACTTATGCTCTTCATCGATGACGACAAGCGCCAGGTTCTTGAACCTGGCTTTAAGCAATGCATGGGTTCCTACCACAACATCGATGGTACCTTCGGTAATGCCTTTTAGGATCGTACTCTTTTCTTTGGTCGAAGTAAATCTATCCAGTCTGGCGACCTTTATACCAAACTCTTCAAAGCGGGTTTTGAGACTTTTGTAATGCTGCGAGCTTAGCAGTGTAGTAGGCGCAATCATCATCGCCTGATATCCGTTCTTGACTGCTGCGAACATTCCGTTCATCGCTACCTCTGTTTTGCCAAACCCCACATCCGCACTGAGCAGCCTATCCATCATACGGCCGCTCGCCATGTCCAAGAGCATTTCATGGATCGCACGCTCCTGGTCTTCGGTATGGATAAATCCTGCCTTAGCCATGAAAACGGCTTGTTCTTCCATGTCCGTTTGAAGAACGATCCCTTTTTTGAGGTGACGCTGGGCTGAAAGGTTGATGATCGCAGAAGCAATGGCAAAGAGCTTCTCACGAACTTTGCTTTTGAGGTTTCTAAAGCTGGCTTTCCCCAGTTTATCCAGTGCCGGAAGCGCACCGCCTTCAGCCACATAACGGTCGATCACTTCCAAGCTGGATACCGGGATAAGCAGGGTATCCTCATTCTGATAGACCATCACGACAAATTCGCTTGTCGCTCCCAGTACCTCCCTTTTTTCAATCCCTTTAAATATCCCCACCCCATGGTTTTCGTGTACGACATAATCACCCTGTTTGAGCTCATCAAGGATGAGGGTCGGCTTTTTGACACGCTTACGCTTGAGCGGCTTGTTCAAAGAAAGGATCAGTTTATCCGGTCCTAAAAGATTGACGATACCATCCTGGTAAACAAAAGTAATAGTATCAAAACTCTCCAGCTGTGAACCACGTACGATACTCTCGTTTTTGGCGATCACTATGATCTGCTTATCTTTATGGGCACTAAGCAGTTTATTTGCATCGGCAACTTCAAGATCACGGTAGCGCTTTGCCTGATCAATGACCGGCAGAGAAAAGGATTCACGTGTAATCAGCGGTTCATTCAATTCATAGATCTCTTTGATCTCTTCCTGCAGATCACCTGTAAATACCCCCGAAAACTGCTCCAGAGCACTTTTGGCCAAAGTATCCAGCTGCCAAAGCCCCAACGCATCAATATCTTTGATAAAGGTATCGTAACGGCTGTGTTCAACCCTGTTTTGCAGCGCTTCATACTGTGTTTCGTCCAAAGCAAGAAATGCAGGAAGTATCTCTATGGCTTCCAATTCTTCATTCAGCCTCTTTTGGCTCCCTTCATCATAGGGATGGATCGCTTCGACCTCATCATCAAAAAGTGAGATACGGTAGGGATGATCGGCATTGATAGGGTAGATATCGATGATATCCCCACGGAATGAAACCTCCCCTTTGCTTGAAGCAATATCCACAAAATGATATCCCCACCGGTAGAGCTTCTCTTTAAAAGCATTCAGATCCAGCTTATCACCGAAGGCTATCATCTCACTACCGAAACATTCGGGTTTAGGGAAAGGTACCAAAAGGGTTCGAAGCGGGGAGATCAGCACCTTTTTTGTTTGGCTTCTGTGATAATAGGCAAGTTGTACCAGAAGTGATTGTATCTCTTCACTGTAAGATCGAAGATCTTCGCCTCTCTGTACTCTTAGATCAGGAAGCACAAAAGATTCAAAGCCAAGCAAAAAGGCAACATCCCTTATCTGCTGAGCTTCTTTGTCGTCTTTGCAGATAAGCAATTTGTTCTCTTGAAGTGTTTCAAGGTATTCGTAAATATTACTTTGATACATCATTCCCATTCCCTTTGGTCCATTTTTAACGATTGGTGCACTGGCAAACGCACCCTACATCAATTTCTCATTTTTAATTTTTAATTCTTTCAGGAACGCTTCTACGACATAAAAAGAGCCAAAGACAAGATACCGTTCATCATCTTCTATCTTTCCTTCAAAATAACTGTAAGGAAGCCCGACCTTTTGAAGTGCCTCTTCTATTTTGAAGATGGTCGTCGCACGCTGGGAATAGATAGGAATGATCTCGACTCGCTTGACTTTTGGTCTTAGTCTTCGCAATACCTCTTCATAATCTTTATCATCCAGACTATTGTAAATAAGTACCACTTTGTGATCGAGCGCTTTTTCGATCGCACTTGCAGCAAGAGGGTTATGCCCCACATCGATACGCACATTCTTGCGCCACAGATAAAAACGTCCAAAGAGTTCTATCCCTAAAAGATCATCTAATCTATAAGGAATACCCATGATATCCAATGCCTGCAAGGACACCATCGCATTATCCGCCAGATACGCTCCCCAACCTTTTTGTCTGGCGATCTCTTTGAGATTTTGAACCGTCCGTATATCTTCAGGAAGATCGGAACTCAAAAAAAGTTTTGCCTTTTTTTCGCTCGCTATCTCTTTGGCTATAGTGATAACCTCTTCATGTATCTGCGGTGCGATCAACGCTGCTTTTTGAATACTGCGTATCTTCGTAGCCGCAATCTGGCTTATCGTATCACCCAAAAACGCCTGATGATCAAGACCGATAGGTGTAATGATACTGAGTTCTTTGTCGCAAACATTCGTCGCATCGTGTTCACCGCCAAGCCCCGCTTCAAGCACCATCAGATCAACATGTTCAAAAACAACCAAAGCTAAAAGCGTGGTATACTCAAAATAGCTCAACGCTTCAGAAAGTTCTCTGCCAAGAATAGGGAAGAGTTTCTGATGTGCCGTTTCTAAAACCTCAACACTGGCATCTTCACCGTTGAGCCAGATACGTTCATTGAATTTCATGATATGGGGAGAAGAGTAATGCCCTACGTTTAAACCGCTTTTATAGGCCAAATATGCCACAATCCGGCCGGTAGACCCTTTACCGTTCGTTCCGACGATATGTACCGTTCTTGGATGCTTGATATGAGGTTTGAGTACCCCATAAGCAACCTTGATGCGCTCATGGTCGATCTCTTGATAATAAAGCGGCTTGGAGTCTAAAAAATGTTCTAAATTTTCCATTACTTTTCATGTTCCAAAGTCAAACCTTTGGCACTGGCATAGGCCAAAAACTCATCCATTGCTTTTTCAAGTCCATTATGTATAGCCTGTATTCTCAAGGTTGTCGAAAGGAGAGAACTTGTTTGGATATCGGCTTCCTGGATCGCATTGATCCTTTTTGTCAACTTGCCTTGTTTTGTCAACATTTCAAAGTTGACACTAACGTTAGTACGATAACGGGATACATATCCGTTCTTATAGGCCAAAGGAGTAAAAGTAGTTCCCGCATAGGTGACAATGATCTGACTCTGTGCTTGCTCTTTGGGAACAACTTTACCGCCAAAACGGGTATATACCATACGGTTCATTTCATCTTTTAAGAACGGCGCATTCTCAGGCTCCACCCTGTCTACATGCACCTCAATGTAAACGGTATCAGAAAAAAGGTTCGAAATTGCATGGGAGGAAGGTTTATAACCGCAACCTGTTACGGCTACAAGCAGCAACAGAGTGAAAAATGAAAAATGAAAAGTGAAAAGTTTTGGTTTATTTTTCTGCGAAAAACTTTTATAAAATGGTATCATTTTCTTTTCTCCAATACATAAAAGCAGTGCTTTCCCGCACACAATCATTGCTAAATTACTACTTTCCACTTACTCGCTAAGTTGCCGGTTTTACCGCAAGATTAACCAGTTTTCCCGGGACAACCACTTCTTTGACGATACACATACCCTCAAGCCATTTGTATCCTGCTTCTTTGGCCAAAGCAAGGATTTCTTCTGATGAAATACTTGGTGAGACCTCAATCTCAGTTCTTTTTTTCCCGCCAATCATTACCACATAAAGAATGCTGTCCTGCACGAAAACTTCCTTTCTGATCTTCAGGGTATCAGAAAGATTGGCACGTTTAAAGAGTCTTTCGCTTAATTCCGAAGCCGCATGCGGAATGATAGGCTCAAGCAAGTTGAGCATTACGTACATCCCTTCGCTCCAGACCGCTTCGTCATTTTGTCTATCAAGCGCATTGAGCGCTTCCATACAGGCTGCGATGAGTGTATTGAACGCAAAGGTCTTTTCATAGACATCTCCGGATTTTTGAAGTGCTTCATAAACCTTTTGGCGTGCAAGCTTTGACTCTTTATTTAGCATCTCATGGTCGATATTTGGCAGGTGGTCTATTGTAACTTTATCGGCTCTGTCAAAGAGTCTTCGGATAAATTTAAATGCTCCTTCAACTGCATTATCGTTCCACTCAAGTTCTTTTTGCGGAGGTGCAGCAAATAGGATAAAGAGTCTTGCCGTATCTGCCCCATACTTTTCAATAAGCTTGTCAGGGTCTACCGTATTGCCTTTGGACTTACTCATTTTTGCCCCGTCCATGGTAACCATTCCCTGGGTTAAGAGTCTCTCAAACGGTTCATCGATATCCACATATCCCAGATCACGAAGTACTTTGGTGAAGAACCGTGCATAAAGCAAGTGAAGTATAGCATGTTCAATCCCGCCGATATACTGGTCTACTCCCATCCAGTATGCCGCATCTTCTTTATCGATTCCTATTTCATTCCATTTCTTAGGATTTGTCGCATAACGGAACTGATACCAGCTTGACTGCACAAAAGTATCAAGCGTATCGGTCTCACGGATCGCCGCTTTCCCGCATTTTGGGCAATCACAATATTTCCACGTAGGATGGTTGTCCAACGGATTACCCTCACCGGTTATTTCTACATCATCCGGCAGTGCTACAGGAAGATTCTCTGCTTTTTCCGGAACCAGTCCACAATGCTTACAATGCACGAAAGGAATCGGAGCACCCCAGTAACGCTGACGGCTGACACCCCAGTTTCTTAATTTGTAATTGATCTTTCCTTTGCCAAATCCAGCTTCTTCAAACATTCCAATGATCTTGGCTTTGGCTTGCTGATTAATGAGTCCGGTAAATGCTGCAGAATCGATAAGCTCACCCTCACCCGTATAAGGTAGTTTTTCCGAGCCGCTGATCACCCTTTTGATAGGCAAGTCATACTTGGTTGCAAACTCATAATCTCTCTCATCATGCGCAGGTACTGCCATAACAGCACCGCCGCCATAACTTGCAAGTACAAAGTTCGCTGTCCATACCGGCACTTCTTCACCTGTGAGTGGATGAATCACTGTAATCCCAAGCGAATATCCTTCTTTGTCCGATTGTGCCCTTTCACGCTCACTCATATTGGCAATGTGCGTGATCTTTTGCGCAACCTCACTCTCCACCAAACCGTTTTCAACAAGATACTTGGTGATCGGATGCTCTGCTGCCAGTGCCGAATAGGTTACCCCATAAATGGTGTCCGGACGTGTGGTAAAAACAGTATATTTCTCAAATCTACCGTCAAGTTTCGCCTTACTCTCTTCGCTTAATTCAAACTCAAACTCCAACCCCTCGGATTTACCGATCCAATTTTCCTGCATTGTAAGCACCTGATGCGGCCATTTACCTTCAAGAATTTTTAGATCATTAAGCAGTTCATCAGCGTACTTGATGATATCCAGGTAGTATCCAGGCATTTCTTTAAGCTGCACAGGATTGTCACAACGCCAACAGCACCCTTCTTCTACCTGCTCATTTGCCAACACCGTATGGCAACTCTCACACCAGTTGACCGTAGTAGACTCACGGAAAAGCAGTTTACTCTCATACATCTTAATGATGAATTCTTGTTCCCATCTAGTATAAAGCGGATCACAAGTGGCAAACTCACGTGTTTTGGAAAAAGAGAGCCCGAGTGCATTCAATTCGCCTCTCATATAATCGATGTTTGAATAGGTCCAATCTTTAGGATGACGGCCATGCTTGATAGCTGCATTTTCTGCTGGCATACCGAATGCATCCCAACCGATCGGATGCAATACATTATAATTTTGCTTTCTGTAATATCGCGCGATTGCATCACCGATTGCGTAATTTCTCACATGCCCCATATGGAGTCTTCCACTTGGGAAGGGGAACATACTGAGGATATATTTCTTCTTCTGCTCATGTGAATCAGACGGCTCGAAGGCCTGCTCATCATCCCACTGTTTCTGCCATTTGGCTTCAATCTCATTTGGATTGTAACTCATTGTTTCTCACTTGGTTGGTCTATTTGTCTTTGCGGGATTATACCTAAGTAGTCATTAATTCCAACAAGGCTGCAGTTTATTAAAAGGTATTGCACTCTCGAAGATCACCGCTTTCAAACCCGCGCCCAAACCACTCTACACGCTGCTTGGAACTGCTGCCTCTATCTTTTACGTTACTGCCTTTGGCATTGATCTTCCCGCTTCATTTTGACCCTCTTATAAAACGATACATAGTCTGTTCAATTATACCAACCAAAAGTAAAATTTCACTACAATAAGAAATCATGACCTAGGTATAAAATAAATCAAGATAGACTATATTAAGAAGGAGTTTTTGTGTCTTTAGCTTTAGCAAGAAAATACCGGCCTGCCACTTTTAATGATCTGATTGGTCAAGAGGCGGTATCAGAAACCCTTTCACTATCTCTTGAAAGTAAACGTCTTTCCCATGCCTATCTTTTTTCGGGTCTTAGAGGAAGTGGGAAGACTTCCACAGCACGAATTTTTGCCAAATCACTGCTATGCGAAAAAGGCACCACTTCTCATCCCTGCGGTGAATGTATCCATTGCCAGATGGCCACTGAAAACCGCCATATGGATATCATTGAAATGGATGCCGCTTCGAATCGAGGGATCGATGATATCAAAGACCTGATCGAACATACCAAATACAAGCCAAGCTCAGCACGCTACAAAATCTTTATCATCGATGAAGTCCATATGTTGACCACCCAGGCATTCAATGCACTGCTCAAAACCCTGGAAGAGCCACCTGATTTTGTTAAGTTCATTCTTGCAACCACCGACCCGCTTAAACTGCCTGCGACCATTCTTTCCAGGACCCAGCATTTCAGGTTTAAAAAGATACCGCAGCAACTGGTTCGTCAGCATCTTGAACATATTCTCAATCTTGAAAACATTGGATATGAAACGGAGGCGCTTGAGATCATTGCGCGAAGTGGGGCTGGAAGTTTAAGGGATTCCCTCACCTTGCTCGACCAGGCAATCGTTTATTCGAAAAATTTTGTCGATGTTGAAACCGTGACGGGTATGCTGGGGATCATCGAGCCAAGTCTTCTTGCCAACCTGCTTGAGGATATCATCCAAAAAGACCGATCCAAAGTTCTTGCATTTATAAAAATGGCAGCAGACTATGAAACCGAGATGATTCTCGATGAACTCACGCTCTATCTCAAAGAACTGCTGCTTTCACATCATCCCAAACTGTCCCCTATGATTATCGAACGCTTCTTTAGGGTTATTGCAGAAGCCAAAAGCCTGCTTGCTTTGGGGAGTGATGGGGAATTCGTGCTGACCTTGAGCCTCTTTAAAATGATGGAGTCTCTGGAAATCCGTGAGATCGATGCGATGATCAGATCACTTAAAAATGAACTGCAAGGCGTGCAGATCCATTCTTCTGCTTATGATGTGCAAGATACCCTTACAACATCATCAAGTCAAGAAGAGGTCATTACTATTACCCAGGATGAAATCCTCTCTGCAATGCCTATCAGAAGTGCGCAAAGTACAACGGCAAAAACAGAAGAACCGACTTCTCAAGCCCAAGAAATTGAACCAATTCATTATAACCTTGAAAACGAAAGAGAAGTAACAGAAATATCTGAAGCTACAGTCCAGATACAACAACCTTCTGACGCTCCCAAATCAGCCTTGAAGAACTCCTCCGTCGTTACATATTCACAAGAGAAGCAAACCGATTCTTACGAAAAAACCTTTGAGACACTGATTGAAAAAATATTTGACAGAGATTTTGAGCTGGGAGCTTGTTTTGAAGCCAATATCACCTATGGTAGTTTCCAAAATGGTCGGCTTACATGGCACTCTACGGCTGAAGGTGAAGAAAAAAAGCTTTTGATCACCCATTGGGGGCTGATCAATATGTTTGTCAAAGAACTCTTCGGTTTTGAAACAAAGATCGTCAATATCGCACAACCTTCTACATCGCAACCCCGAATCGAAGAAGATAAAAAAAAAATAACGGCTAATCCTAATGAAGCCGAAGTAGAGTGCAATGCCTCTTCATCGATGATCGAAGATGTGGAGATGAAAAGTTCCTGTATCGCACCGGAAGCAGGCGAAACTGAAGCGGCGAAAGAAAAAAATCCTTCGACTATCCTTGAAGAGCCTATGATCAAAGAAGCGATCGCCCTCTTTGATCCTAAAAAAGTACGGATCAAACTCAACAGCTGATTTTGGGCTTTAGGTAAACTTTATTCTTCTATCCAAGCATCCGTAACGATCTTGGGCCGGTCATCATAGATCTTGACCTTTTTCGCATCGATGCACCGTCCGTTCTCATCTACTTCAAAAACAATCATCTGCAACAGTGCCTTACATTCATCTGGCACGTCAAAATGCCCTCCAAGTCCAGTCATAAAACGCTTAATCGGAATTTCATGGTGCATTCCTATCACACCGTCCCTGCACCCGGTCAACCCCACATCGGTGACATAACAGCACCCGTCTACAATCTGGAGATCATCGGTACCTACATGGGTATGCGTTCCGAGGATCGCACTGACATCATTTCTAAAAAGCTGCAGAAGCACCTGTTTCTCACTGCTGGCTTCGGCATGCATATCGATGACAATATGATTGTACCCTTTTGCTCTAAGATCTTCTATCTCTTGTTTTACCCTTGTAAAAGGGTTGTCTACCATCGGCATCGTATAATGACCCATTAGATTGATAATTGCTAATTGATGGCCCAATAACTCTACTTCATAGATACCTTTTCCTGGTGTCTCTTTGGGATAATTTAAGGGTCTAATAAGAGGATAAATGTCAAAAAGAGGAAGGATCTCTTTCTTATCAAAGCTGTGGTTTCCGCCGGTCATTACATCAATGCCATAACCGAACAGTTCAACACAATTTTTTTCAGTCAGACCAAAACCATGGCTGGCATTTTCATAATTGGCGATCACATAGTCGATGAAATGTTCCTGTTTCAGGCGTTTAAGGTGACGCTTTAGCATCAAACGTCCAGGCTTCCCTACAATATCACCGATAAAACCGATTCTCATTGGACAGAATGCTTTCTGGGCAACGTCCATAAATCTACGCTAACGCTGAGTTCTCTTCGGCAGAGTGCCCACGCGACTTGTCGCTTATTCACAATCCTTCCTAAAACCTGTCTTATTTACTATCTCCAGCAAAAGGAAGCAGTGCACTTGCCCATGTCAATCCGCCGCCGAAAGTATCCAAAAGCATCAGATCACCTTTTTTCAATCTTCCTGATTCGTAGATATCATTGATCGCCATAGGGATGGAAGCTGCTGAAGTATTTCCGTATTTGCCTACTGTCAGTACAACCTGCTCATCTGTCATCTTTAAAGCATCCCCAACAGCCTTGATAATCCTGTAGTTGGCTTGATGAGGGATAAAATGGGGAATATCTTCTGATGATATACCGTTAACCTCAAGAATTTCCTGTACGTCTTTGGTCAATGTTTTGACAGCCAATTTGAAGGTTTCATTGCCTTTCATCTTGACAAAATTAAGCCCTTCATCGATCACCTGCTGGCTTGCCGGATACACAGCACCTGGAGCCGGCGTAACCAAAAAGTCAGCATAGGCTCCATCTGCACTTGCATGGATATCAATGATCGCTTCGGATTTATTTTCCGTTGCCGATATTACCGCTGCACCGGCACCGTCACCAAAAAGGATACAGGTAGTTCTATCAGTATAATCAACTACGGAAGAGAATTTCTCTGCACCGATGATCAAGATATTCTTTTTCATTCCAGATTCGATAAATGCTTTTGCAATAGAAAGGAGATAAACAAATCCGCTGCACGCAGCGGAGATATCAAAAGCCTGCACATTATGGATACCAAGTTTATCTGAAATGATACAAGCGGTTGAAGGCATATTGAAGTAGTCCGGTGTTACGGTTGCGCACAAAACCAAGTCAATAGCTTCCATTGAAATCCCGGCTCTCTCGATCGCAAGTTTTGCAGCTTTTGCACCCATATCACTGGTATACTCGTCTGCTGCGGCAATATGTCTTTTGTTGATCCCTGTCCTCTTAACGATCCAGTCATCTGTGGTATCCACCATCTTTTCAAGATCTGCATTGGTTAGGATTTTTTCCGGTACATAAGCACCTATTGATCTAAAAGAAGCATATATCGGCTTAGAAGTTGACATCATGGTCCTTATGTATAAAGTTCATAATTTTAGCAAAAAATAAATAAAAGAGGGGTTTGGAGATAATTAAAGAGACAAGCTCTTTAATTATGCTTCATGATGAGTTAAGAGAGTTTCAATTGTTTGATTTACATTTGATTGCGTATAGCGGATCGCCTGGAAAATCGCATTTTTGATCGCTTTGGCATTCGAGCTGCCATGACTGATGATCACGCATCCGTTTACACCTAACAAAGGTGCCCCGCCGTATTCGGCATAATCCACTTGTTTTTTCATATTGCCAAATACTTTCTTTTTCATCATCAATGCACCGATCTTCGCCGGCAACGATTTGCGAATCTGCTGCTTCATCAGCGCAAAGATGGTAGAAACAACGCCCTCGCTTGTCTTTAAAAGAATGTTTCCGGTAAATCCGTCACACACTACAACATTGACATGTCCGTTAAAGATATCACGTCCTTCGACGTTCCCGACAAACCCTTTCAAGCCTTTGAGCAGTTTGAACGCCTCTTTGGTAAGGGCATTTCCTTTGCTGTCTTCCTCTCCATTAGAGAGAAGTCCGATTCTTGGAGAAGGGATTTTCAGGATCTCTTGGGCATATGCTTCTCCCATTGCGCCAAATTCATACAGATTCTTAGGCGTACAATCAACCACAGCACCTACATCCAGTACCAATGTCTTGGTTTGGATGACGCTTGGCATCAATGTTGCAAGAGCAGGTTTTGAAATATGGGGAAGACGCCCTATGCGTAACGTTGCAAGCGACATCGTTGCTCCGCTGTGCCCAGCTGATACCACCGCATCTGCTTCTTTTTCACGTACCAGTTCAACTGCTTTATAGATCGATGAGTCTTTTCGTTTGAGGGCATTCGTTGCCTGATCACTCATTGATATAACATCAGTCGATTCTACAATTTGAACTTTTTCATGATAATATTGGGGAAGAAGTGAAAGTATTTCTGCTTTGTTACCTACGAGAATAGGTATAAATTTTTCGCTCTCAAGAGCCTGAACGACACCTTCAATGATGGGTTCGGGACCAAAATCCCCGCCCATTGCATCTATCGCAATTTTAATCATCAATTACGCTTTTGTTTTATATTCACCAGTAGTCATGTTCATACGGTGAGGCATTCTCCATGTACCGTCTGCATCTTTTACCGGCATTGGCAAAGTTACTTTGTAATGTGTTCTTCTTTTTGCTGATCTTGTGTGGCTCACACGTCTCTTAGGTACTGCCATGATTGCTTCCTTTTGTTAAATTTAATGTTAAAATTCTACCTCAAAATCCTCATCACTTTGGCTGCAAATGTCACAATAGTGATAAGCACCTTTGAGTGCGTTGATTTCGCTTTCAAGGATGTATGATAGATCTACCATCCCATCCAAAAACTCAATTATATCCAAATCTTCTTTATCTTCGATCATCTGATCGCCGATGGTAAGCTTTAAAGAAGTGTCCAATTGATGCAGATATTCACTACCGCATCTGTCACATTCTAATGTAACCTCTCCACTCACTCTGCCATCAAGCATAATCCGATGATGACCACTTTTTTGCAGATCACCTTCCAAAGTTGCACCGTCAAGTTCGATTTTGAAATGTTTTGGTGTGGCCCCTATCTTATCAAAATCTATTTTCATTGAAGTATTCCTTTGCCCATCTGTCAAAATTCAGGCCAAAAGCAATGGGGGCTTCAGGCATTGGTGAAAAATTTAATTAATAAATCTCTCTTTGTGAGAAGAAAAAGTTGATCTCAACAACCGCATTTTCCAAAGAATCACTTCCGTGAACCGCATTTGCATCGATACTGTCAGCGAAATCTGCTCTAATTGTTCCAGGAGCCGCTTCTTTAGGGTTTGTAGCACCCATCAACTCTCTGTTTTTTGTCATTGCATTTTCACCTTCAAGTACGCTAACAACTACTGGACCTGAGATCATAAACTCAACAAGGTCTTTAAAGAAAGGTCTCTCTCTATGGATAGCATAAAAGTTTTCTGCATCCACTCTGCTCAATCTTGTTTTTTTTGTTGCTGCGATTCTAAGACCAGCCGCTTCAAATCTAGCCAGGATCTGACCTACTACATTTTTTGCTACTGCATCTGGCTTGATGATCGATAATGTTTGTTCCATATGATGATTCCTACACAATAATTTACTTTATGCCAATTTGCATGCTACATTTTTGACAGTCAAGTATTCGGCGGGGATTTTACCAAAAAAGAGATTAAAGAAAGATAAATATGAAACGGAATGAAGTTGCGGGGAATATATTCCCCGCATTTAAAAGAAGATTAGTCTTCTACAACAGGCTTTCTTGCTTTTCTGTCATCAGCAGAGATATCATCTCTAAACGGCATTTCTGCATCTGCATCATTGATACCGTAGTTATGACCATCCAAGTAGTTCGCACCTGAGAAGAAATCTTTGTTTTCAGCTGTGAAAGGCATATCCCAAGTGATACAACCCTCAGTAGGACAAGCCTCAGCACATGCTGGTGTATCGTGGTAACCTACACACTCAACACATTTGTCTGGGTATACATAATAGTACTCTTCACCCGTCGGGTTATCGTCCTCATCGACGATTGCTTCAACCGGACACTCGTCAATACAAGCTGCACAGTTGATACATGTATCATTAATAATTACTGCCATTTTAACTCCTTAACTTTTAAGTTTACAAACTATAACCAAACTTATTTAAATTATTCTTTAATTAGATATGAAAAAATGCTTTTATATCTTCAACTCTGTCCAATTTCTCCCAGCTAAAGTCTTCATCCTCACGTCCAAAGTGCCCATAAGCCGCTGTTTTTCGATAAATCGGTCTAAGCAGATCCAAACTTTTAATGATCCCTTTTGGAGTCAGATCGAATAATGTCTGGATACATTCTGTGATCTTGGATTCATCCACTTTAGCCGTATCGTGTGTATCAACATAGATCGAAACCGGTTTTGCAACCCCAATCGCATAGGCGATTTGAATCGTTGCTTTATCACAGATGCCTGATGCAACGAGGTTCTTTGCAACATGTCGTGCCGCATAGGCAGCTGAACGGTCCACTTTGGTCGGATCCTTCCCGGAGAATGCACCGCCTCCGTGAGGACAGGATCCGCCATAGGTGTCTACAATAATCTTTCTTCCTGTCAGTCCGGCATCCCCTTGTGGACCGCCTATCACGAAACGTCCTGTAGGGTTGATGTGATAGGTAATGTCATCATTCAACATTTCAGCAGGAATCACCGGCCTGATCACTTCTTCGAGTACTGCTTCATGGACCTTTTCCTGACTGACATTCGGGTGATGCTGCGTAGAGACAACGATCGTATCGATCGAAACTGGTTTACCGTCTACATATTTGACACTCACCTGCGCCTTCCCGTCCGGTCTTAAGAAAGGAACGGTGCCGTTCTTTCTGACTTCGGCAAGTTTTGATGTAATTTTATGTGCCAAGGAGATAGGCAGAGGCATCAACTCTTTGGTTTCATTACAAGCATATCCGAACATCAATCCCTGATCACCTGCCCCGATCTCTCCGGAAGCCTGATCAACACCCTGGTTGATATCCGGGCTTTGTTCACCAATCCCGTTAAGCACACCCGCACTTCTATAATCAAACCCATAACTTGCATCCGTATAGCCTATTTCCCTGACCACTTCTCTTGCGACCTCTTGCATAGGGCAATACGTATGCGTTTTCAATTCTCCTGCAATAACACAAAAACCATTGCTCAGTAACGTTTCACATGCCACTCTAGCCTGTGGATCTCTTTCGATAATATAGTCTAGTATCGCATCAGAGATCTGATCGGCCATCTTATCCGGATGGCCTTCGGTTACCGATTCACTTGTAAAAATGTATTCGTGAGCCATTTTTCTATTCCTTATCGTAATTCATCTCTTTTTGAAAAAGGCAGTGCCATCTTCATTTGAGATCTATGTATTTGTCCACTGTCACTGAACTTAAAAAAATATTCTATACAAATACTTTTTTAAATCCAACAAAAGCTCTCTTGATAAAGAGGTTTTTTCTTGAAAATTTATTCCTATTGGATCTTCCCGGCCAACTGTTCAGGCAATAATCCTAAAGAAGCTTCAACCTCTTTGGTATTCCCATGGGGGATAAACCGGTCCGGGTACTCAAATGTCGTAAGTTCTATACCGGAAATCTTCTTCTGGCTCAAAAATTCCAGCAGCGCTGAACCAACACCGCCTTTGGCCGCACTGTCAGAGAAAACATACCATTTGGTATATTTACCTGCAAGGTCTGATAATTTTTCTTCATCCAACGGCTTTACAAAACGCAGATCCAAGATCCCCACTTTCTTATCCATCAATGCCGCTGTTTGCTGTGCACGGCCTACCCCATTTCCGTAACCGATCAAAAGTATCTCTTCCCCTTCCTGAAGCAGTACGGATTTACCCAGTTTAAAAGGTTCGCTTGGAACATCTTCGGATAAAAATGCCCCTCTTGGATACCTGAATGCCAAAGGACGGTTGAACTCTTTGGCAAATGCCATCACATCTTTCATCGCTGACTCGTTACACGGTGCACAAAGTGTCATATTGGGGATCGCCCTAAGATAGGAGATATCAAAAGCGCCCTGATGCGTCTCTCCATCCTCTCCGACAATGCCGGCCCTATCGATTGCAAAAGCTACTCCAAGATCCATCAAAGCAATATCATGAATCACCTGATCATACCCTCTTTGCAAAAAAGTCGAATAGATCGCACAAAAAGGTTTGAACCCTTCCTTCGCAAGCGGTCCCATCGATGTGACGGCATGCTGTTCTGCGATCGCTACATCCCAAAAACGGTTCGGGTATTTTTCCATTGCCGCACTCATTCCAGTCCCGCTTGGCATTGCGGCCGTTACACCGACAACTTTTTCATCTTTCTGAGCCAATTCCAACAAGGTTTCAGAAAAAATGGCCGTAGCAGATTTTGCCTGGCTTTTTTTAAGAGGTTTGCCGCTTTCAAGATCAAACGGGCTTACTCCGTGCCAGTGTTCTTTGGTGCCCTCTGCGATCTCATACCCTTTTCCTTTGGTCGTTTGGGCATGGATAATGACCGGTTTTTTAAGGTTCTTGGCGATCTTCATCGTCTCGATCAAAGAGGCGATATCATGACCGTCTACAGGTCCTATATATTCAACACCCATTTCCTCAAACAGAATACCCGGCGTAATCAAACGGAAAGACTCCTCAAACTTTTTTGCCATATAGCTTGCGCCTTCTGGCAGATGTTCCAAAACCTTTTCTACTCTGAGCTTGAATCTCTGATAAAAAGATCCCGCCATCGTTTGGGAAAGCAATTTGCTGATAGCCCCTATCGGTTTGGCAATGCTCATCTCATTATCATTGAGAATGATGACCACCGGATACTTTCGATCACCCAGCTCATTAAGCGCTTCATAGACCATCCCGGCACTCATACTCCCATCCCCTATCAATGCAACAGGAATACGGTCCTCTTTTTTTAATGCGATTGCTTTTGCAGCACCCACTGCCAGCGAGATGGAAGTAGAACTATGGCCCGCAATATAATAATCATAAGAAGACTCTTTAGGCTTGGTATAGCCGCTGATCCCGCCAAACTGGCGCAGGGTATCAAACTGTTCCCAGCGATCTGTGATCAGTTTATGCGCATAGGCCTGATGGCTTACATCAAAGATAAAAGGATCTTTAGTCACGTCAAATACTTTATGCATCGCAACAATCAGATCGGTCGCTCCCATAGTCGAGCTCAAATGTCCACCGTTCTTGCTAACGGTCTCAAGGATCTTTTCCCTGATACGCTGAGCTAGGTTTTCGAGTTCTTCTATAGAATAGGATTTTATATTCATCTTTTACTCTTATCTCTTTTCTTTGATATAAACCTCAAGAAGCTTCTGTGCCAGATCAAGTGCCTCTTTGCTATACATCAAGCCTAATCTTTCCGCAAGTTCCTTTAAGGTTTTCTTACTGATACCCTCTTGGGGATATACGGCATTTTTATATTCTATAAAGGCTTCAAGCACAAACGGCTTGATCTGTACTTCCCGCGGTTTGACGATCTCTACTTTTCTCAAATGACAATCTCTTTGAAATGTTCAAAAAAGATATCATTCTGCCTTGCTGTCCCTATCGTGATGCGTATCGCATTCATGCCATATGAAGCCAGATTACGGATAATCACCCCTCTTTTGAGCAATGCATCGGCAATCTTGGTTGAATCATTTCTGTCATCGAACAGATAGGTGATAAAATTGGTGTAACTATCTATATACCCGATTCTGTTCTCTTTTGCAAATGTTTCATATCTTTTGATCTGCTCTTGATGCAATGCAATCGATTCTCGCACAAAATCCGTATCTTTACTTGCTTCGATCGCGGCTGCAAGTGAAAGCGTCGTAATATTGAAAGGAGGACGCATTTTATGAAGCGTGGAGATCAATGGCTGAGGAGCAATACCGTATCCTACGCGCATGCCTCCCAAACCATATGCTTTGGAAAACGTTCCAAGATAGATCACGTTCTCATATCCCAAAAGATCATTTGGCGTAATGGCATATTTTGTCTCTTTGGCAGCGGCATACTCCATATAGGCACCGTCAACAACGACCAATGTCTCTTTATCGACCGCTTCTATGATGCGTATGACATCCTCTTTGCTTGTGGCATCTCCGGTTGGGTTGTTCGGTGTACAGATATAAACGATCTTTGGACGATGTGCTTCATAGGCTTCAAGAAACTCTTCTACTTTATGTTCATAACTAGGTGTACGAACGATCTTTGCACCCATCTGCTTCGCATAGATCTCATACATTGCAAAAGTTACTCGGCTCATCAGAACACTGCTGTTCTCATTAAGCAAGGCGCGTGAAATAAATTCCAAGACCTGATCACTTCCCGCACCGATAATGATGTTCTCTGAACGCACATCGTAAAGCTTTGCAATCGCCGCTTTAAGTGCAAACATACTGTCATCGGGATAGAGATGTGCTTTGGTTGCATTCTCTGCAATGACTTTTACAACGGCCGGGTTGGTCCCGATAGGGTTTTCATTGGATGCAAGCTTTACTACATCTTCAGGCGCGATCCCAAATTGACGTACAACCAGTTCGATCGGTTTCCCAGCTTCATAAAGCTGTATCTCATCTAATACTTTATTGAATGTCATTGTTTTCCTTCCATATATGCTTGACTTAAATATCTTCCGTTTCTTTCACATAAGAACCGAGTACTTTGATCACATCGCGATGTTTTTCTAAAATCGGTTTGATATGTGCATCATCTTTATGCCCGTTAAACTCGATAAAAAAGATGGACTCTCCACCAACGATATGCGATTTGATCTTAGTGAGGTTGATATTTGCTTCTTCAAAATCGTTCAAAAACTCTACAAGGCTTCCCGGTTTATTGAGAAGCTTGACCAACATTGATGTTTTATCGTTTCCTGAAGGCTGGTTTTCAAAATTACTGATAATAAAAAAGCGTGTCCGGTTGTTGCTGTTATCTTCAATATTGTCAAAGAGTATCGGCAGGTTATTGATCTTTGCTGCCACTGCAGGACAGATCGCTGCAGCATACTCATCTTTCATAGCCAATTTTGCAGCTTTTGCAGTAGATTCTACCGGGATATGCTCTACCTCTTCCAATCCAAGATCCTCTAAAAAATCCCTGCATTGTCCAAATGCGATATCCCTTGAATAGATCTTTTTGATCTCTTTGATATTCTCACATTTTGTAGCAAAAGCCAAATGGATATCGATTACCACCTCGGCTACGATCTTTAAGGAATATTCATCTAGGCAGTGGATCGTGTCACTGACAATACCGTTGGAACTGTTCTCGATCGGGATCACGCCGAATTTTGTAGTTCCCTTTTGAACTTCCCTGAAAATCCCTTGGATCGAACCCATGGGAAGATAGGTACTCATTGCACCAAACTTACTCTCAGCTGCCTGATGGGTAAAACTTGCTTCCGGGCCAAGAAAGGCGACTGCTTCGGGAAGCTCCAGATTCCTTGCAACGGCAAAAAGCTCTAAAAAAAGCGCATCAATGGCACCGTCAGTCAATTTACCGCCTGAAATCTTATTTTGTGCCTTAAGACGGTTCAGAATGGCCTGTTCACGTTCAGGACGATAGATCGGCGCACCGGTATTGTTCTTGAGCTCACCCACCTGATGTACATATTCCATCCGTTCATTGAACAATTGAAGCAAGGTATCATCGATCGTATCGATCTTCTCTCTGAGTTCTTCCAAAGTCATCTCTGCTCCTTCTCTTGGTTTACCTGTATTCAAAGCTTATGCATCCTGATGCAAATAGGCCAGTTCAAGACGTACCTGATCTTCATAGGTCTCACGTGCCCTGATCAAACGATCTTTGCCGCCTTCCAAAGCTACTTCAGCACTTTTTGGACGGGTATTGTAATTGCTTGCCATTGTAAAACCGTAGGCCCCGGCACTGTGAACGATCAGAAGATCATCATGTCTAAGTGGAGGCAAAAGTACATTTTTGCCCAGGAAATCCCCGCTTTCGCAGACCGGTCCGACTACATCGGCAGGCGTTTTTTCTCCTGTCACACCTACCGCTTCAATTCTATGATAGGCATTATAAAGACTTGGACGGATCAGATCGTTCATCGCACCGTCTATCACGACGAAGCGTTTTGAACCGTTTTGTTTCTCATACAGCACTTTGGTGAAAAATGCGCCTGCATTGGCAACCATATAACGGCCAGGCTCGCAAAGCAGCGTCACATCAAGCCCTTTTGTCATCTCAAAAACTGCCTGGGTATATTCTGTCGGGGAGATCGTCTTTTCATTATCATAAACGACACCTATCCCTCCGCCGACATCAAAGAATTTGATATCGATATCGATCGCTTTAAGCGAACGTACCAGATCTGCCACGATCCCACAGGATTCTTTGATCGGATCCAGATTGGTCAATTGCGAACCGATATGGAAATGGATTCCTACAGGATTGAGATATTGCGATTTTTTCGCATAGATATACATACGTTTTGCCATATCGATCTCTACACCGAATTTGTTCTCATGAAGCCCCGTTGAGATATACGGATGGGTTTGAGGATCAATGTTTGGATTGACGCGGATGGAAATGCGGGCTTCTTTTCCAAGCTCCCTGGCAACCATCTCAACACGCTTCATCTCAGCTTCGCTCTCAAGGTTCAAAAGCAAAATATCATACTCCAATGCCGCACGGATCTCGTCATCACGTTTGCCTACACCAGAAAAAATGATCTTGTATCTGTCGACACCCGCATCTAAAGCTCTTCTCACCTCCCCGATGCTCACACAGTCGGCACCGGCTCCCATTTTTGCCAAATGGGCGATGACCGAGAGATTCGAATTGGCTTTTACGGCATAATTGATCAATGATTTATGTCCTGAAAATGCCTCTTTAAGCGCCATATAGCGGTTTGTGATATAATCAAAATCATAGATGTACAAGGGTGTACCGTATTTTTGAGCCAACGCTTTATAGTCGATATTCATTTACATTGTCCTGTTCTTAGTCTTTAATGCCACAATATTTTAAGCGATTTTATCCAAAAAATGATAAGAGGGCAGTTACGCGATCTTTTTTTCATCCGTGAGATAAACATACACTGCATACACCCATAATAGAAGTACGGGAACGATGGCCGTCGCTTCAGGAAGCACCACACCGCTCTGTCCTAATTGCCGAAAGCCAAAAAGCATCCCCCAAGTAATGAATGTCATCCCCAGTGAGATAGCAAGGATTTTTCCCATCTGCATCATCCTGCCATGAAAAGGTAATTTGAAAAACAGGATTAAAAGAAGCGCCGGTGCAAAAAGCGGCACGATGACCTTGTCGTAAAATACCGCACGTATCTTATCAGAATCAATATGCTGTTGAAGCAAAAGCCTATAGGTATTGAAAGCATCTATAAGTGTCAGAGATTCCCCTTCATAAAACGATTTGATGATCTTGGGTTTATACCCTTCAAGCGTATTAATATGCTCTTGATGTTCAATCGTGTAACGTTGCAGTATACCATTTTGATAAATATGTCTTTTGATCGTAGCATCATACGCATCCCACTCTTTTCCGTCAAATGCAGCTCTTGGGGTATGGATTGTACTTTCTACCTGAAATCCGTTGACCCTGAAGATTGTCATATCTTCTATCGTTTTATTGACCGGATCCAGTTTTTTGATATAAACGAAATTATCGTTATATTTGAAAAAAAGGTCATTTACATTATAGGCATGAAGCTCATTTTTCAGCAGATACCCGGCCTTGTCTTTAGCATATGAAAATTCAGTCATATGTAAAAACATAAAAAGAACGTAAACGAACATGGCAACACTCATCAAAGGCAAAGAGAGCCGTTTTTTACTGTATCCAAATGCATGCAGTGCACCCATTGTATTGTGTTTGATCAAAGAAAATTTTGTCATGATAAGGGCAAAAACGATGCTTAAAGGATACAAAATCCCGAGTGCTTCCTGCCACATATAGTAAATATAAAGTATTTTCGAACTAAATGACGGTCCAAACTGACCGGAATGCTGAAAGTAATCAATGCTCGCAAAAGCAAACGAAAGCCCCAAAAGGATAGCTAGAAGGTTTTTGAGATAAAGCGTTGAAAGATACCGAAAATAGAGTGATGGTATCATTGCCTCAGCACTCCAAACTTTCGATTGATTTAAGAGAATATTTTGATTTTACCTCATCAAGTTCTTGTGTCCTTAATGCTTTACAACCCTCTTTAACATGAGCAATGAGTTTATCCAGACATTGTCTCTCCTCAGTATCAAAATCATGCAAAACATAATCCGCCACCTGAGACTTGTGAAGCGGTTTGCCTACCCCTACCCTGACCCTGATATACTCATTGCCGATATGGGCATCAAGTGATCTAAGACCATTGTGACCGCCATGGCCGCCGCCTTTTTTAAAACGCACAGCTCCAAAAGGCAGATCGATATCGTCATGTATGACAATCACATCATCAAGCTCTATCTTGTAAAATTGTTTTACAGCCTGAACACTTTTGCCTGATAGGTTCATAAAAGTAGTGGGTTTTAAAAAAAGTGAAGTGGCATATTTGTGAAGAATGCCCTGAAACGCAGTTTTGGAAGCATCTTGTGCTTTAAAGTCCTCGACTAGCACGTCGATGACCTTAAAACCGATATTGTGGCGTGTATTTTCGTATTGTGATCCCGGATTTCCCAGACCTACGAAAAGTATCACGACCTGTCTTTCATATATGTAGAGTCTTATCTTGCTTTGATTACACCACAGATAGCAACGTGTGGTCTATCCATCATACGGCAATTTGCAGGCGCTTCAACATCTCTGACAAGAATAGAGTCATCTCTGTCAAGAGCTGTTACGTCAAGGTCAAAGTTTGCAGGCATATTTTCGATAGCACCTCTTACTTGAACTCTCTTTTTAGAGATGATCAATACACCTTTGTTTTTAAGACCTTTTGGTGTTCCGTGTGTTTTTACCGGTACAAGGTAGTTTGTCACTTGACCTGGAACAGCAACCCTAAGGTCTACGTGTACAACATCACCAGTTACTGGATGTAGTTGATACTCTTGAACAACCACGTTAAGTTCTTTATCTCCAACTTTTACCGGGAAAGCAAGTGTCTCTTTGTTTCTTACTGTTCTTGCAAATTCACCACGTTTAAATGCAGCGTGAATATTTTCAACACCGTTTGCATATATGTTGGCGATTAGATAACCATCTCTTTTAAGCTGCTTTGCACTGCTTTTTCCGATACTCTCTCTAACGATACCTTCTAACATCTCTGTTGTCCTTGTAAATAAATTCTTTTTTATAAAAGCGTCGCCTTTGTAAAATAGGGGCGAATTATACCCAAACTTCATTAAAAAAATCTTGAAGACCTTTTTTATGTATCCTCTTTAAAAGCAAATACATCAACTTTGCGGCTTTGCGGTGCATCATCTACGATCGCACCCTTGCCGACCCCTTGCATTTTGAGTTTCAAGTCTGAAGGGTTGGTTGCATATTCTACCGCTACTTCCTGTGTGATCGTACCGGAGCGTACCAGGTCCAAAAGGGCCTGATCGAATGTCTGTGTACCATAAATCTCTTTCCCTTCAAAAAGAGCATCAGGTATTTCATAGTCACGGTTTTCCCTTATTAGCTGTTCGATCCTTGCCGTTTTTTTCAAGATCTCGATCCCTGCTACCCTTCCTCCGTGCTTGGTTGGAATCAGCCTTTGGGAAACAACCCCTTCAAGTACTGAGGCTAAAGAACTTCGTATACGGTTCTGTTCCTCTTTTTCAAACATACCGACGATCCTGTCGATCGTCTCCTTGGCATCAAGGGTATGAAGCGTCGAGAAAACAAGGTGCCCTGTATTGGCTGCATGGATCGCGATATCGATGGTTTCAAGGTCCCTCATCTCCCCCACCAGAATGACATCAGGGTCTTCCCTGAGTGCACCTCTAAGGGCCTCTGAAAATGAACGGGTATCCTGACCGACTGAACGTTGATTGATCAGACATCCTTTATCTTTATGGATAAATTCTATCGGATCTTCGATGGTAATAATATGTTTTTTTTGTTCGTTATTGATCTTATCGATTAATGCGGCCAGTGTCGTAGACTTACCGCTACCTGTTACACCGGTGACAAGAACAAGCCCACGCTGCATCTGTGCAAATGTTTTGATAACCTCTGGAAGATTCAGTTCATCGAGCGTTGCGATTTTTACCGGGATGATACGGAAAACCGCACTTAGCCCATCCATCTGGTAAAAGAAATTTACCCTGAAACGATACTCTTCACCCAAAACATAGGTAAAGTCAAGGTTCCTCTCTTTTTTAAGGCTAAGGTACTGTTCCGGTGTTGTGATCGCCTGCGCAATGGCATCCACCTCTTCAGCGCTCAATGGATCTTTCCCAAGCAATTTCAGCACACCGTCTATACGAACCCTGACAATGGATCCGGATTTGATATGAAGGTCACTTCCTTTGTTGCTGATCATTGTCCGCAGAAATAGTTTTAACTTCTCTTCCATCATTTACCTGCCTATTTGAGCATATCAAGCATCTCTTCAAATGCTTTTTCAAATGCGATCAGCCCCTCTTTCAAAAGTCTATCATAGACTTCATCCATGTTAATACCTGCATTTTCCAGTGTCTCAAAATAAGCTTCAATCTCTTCGTTGGAAATAGGCAATTTGGTATCGCCCTCCTCGGTTTTGATATAAGATTCTATCGTAGATAACGGTGCTGTATTCACCGAATGTGAAGCCAAAAGCTCACGGATATAGTAATCCGCCTTCAACTCATCCCCTTTAACCCCTGTGCTGGCAAAAAGAGTACGCACACTCGGCGTACGGTTGTCTTCGATAATATTATAGATCTTGGCGGCGTTCATGATACCAGTACGCGCAGTCGGAAGCCCTTTTTCTTGCAACAGGGGATCAAGCAGTCTGTCAAAACGGCTGACAAAAACAGAGACAACCCCCTCTGCTCTTCTTCCACCGCTGTTTTCAAAAATATCCAATCCCTGTTTCATCGCATCAAGACATTTCCTTGCCTGTTCCGGAGAGAAGATCAAGGTAGCGTTAACGGAAATACCGGTACTAAGCAATTCTGTCATAGCCGCATACCCCGCTTCTGTGGCGGGAACTTTGATCATCACATTAGGCTCTCCAATGGCCTTGAAGAGTCTTTTACCCTCTTCTACGGTTGCTTTCGTATCATTCGATAAAAACGGATCGACCTCGATCGAGATATAACCATCATTGCCTTCATCATATGCTCCCCTGAGTTCAACCGCTGCCATTTTGATGTCCTCCATGGCCAGTGCTTCATACTTCTCTTTGGCACTTTTACCTGCAAGCGAAGCCAACTGCTCTTTATAGGCATTTGAGGTTGTAATCGCGGAAGCAAAAATTGACGGATTGCTGGTCGCCCCGTTAATGATGCCCGCTTCGATCAATTTTAAAAAATCTCTTCTGAGAAAATCCCTCTCGACAAAATCCAACCACAGAGAAAACCCTCTATCCGTATTAACCATCTTTGTACTCCCATGCAAAATGATGCCATTGTCCCAAATCACTAGATTTTTGCAATGTAAGCTCGAGTTCATCCAAAAATCTATCCCTCGATATGACCTGAGCACCCAAACTTACCAAATGATCCGTTTTCATCTGGCAATCAATAAAATCATAACCTTTCGCCCCTAAAACATCACTTAGTGCTTTGAGTGCCACCTTGGAAGCATCATTGACAAAAGAGAACATTGATTCGCCAAAAAACCCTTTCCCCATGGCAATGCCGTAAAGCCCGCCGACCAATTTCCCATCCTGATAGACCTCCACACTATGTGCAAATCCTTCTTCATGCAGCCGGATATATGCCTCCTGCATCTGTGGAACCAGCCAAGAGCCTTTCTGCCCTTCACGATGTATCGTAGCACAGGCATTGATCACCTCTTCAAAAGCATGATCAAACTTAACAGTGAACCGCCCGCTTCTGAGTACCCTTTTAAATGATTTTCTTAGTTTAAACTGACCAGCATAAAGTACCAGTCTTGGATTAGGCGACCACCACAATATAGGATCATCATGACTGAACCAGGGGAATATCCCTTTTCGATACGCTGTCAAAAGCCTATTGGACGAGAGATCCCCGCCATACGCCAGCAACCCTTCGTCCGAAGCAAGCCTGGGGTTAGGGAAAGAATAGGACATCCCCAGCGGCGGGATCAGATAAGTTTCTTCCTCAAACATTGAGGCCATGGCTATCCTTCCCCATCATGCCTGATTTCCTTCGAATGTAAAGGCCAGTTTGTCATTTTGATAGGAAACATTCACTTTACCGCCTTTTTTGAGTTTTCCAAAAAGGATCTCATCGGTGAGTGCTTCTTTGATCTTTTCATCGATCACACGTGCGATATGTCTGGCACCGTAACGTTCGTCGTAACCTGCTTTGGCAATATACTCTTTGGCTTTTTTAGCCAGTTTTACGCTGACGTTTTTGGCCTCAAGCAGCTGATTGAGCTTTGTGATCTCCGTATCGACGATGCCCATGAGCACATCCAAGGTAAGCGGATGGAAATGGATCGTGGCACTTAAACGGTTCCTAAATTCCGGAGTGAAAAAATCCGCCAGTGCTTTCTCTGTCTTGCCCGAACTGTCTTTCGCAAACCCCATGACATTGGGCTCTTTTGTCCCGATGTTGGAGGTCATGATCAAAATCACATTCTTAAAGTCACTTACCGCCCCGTTGTTATCGGTCAGCTTCGCACCATCCATCACCTGAAGCAAAATGTTCATGATATCCGGATGTGCCTTTTCTATCTCATCAAGCAACAATACCGTATGAGGATGTTTTTTGATCATCTCGGTGAGCAATCCCCCCTGATCAAACCCCACATATCCTGGAGGCGCACCGACCAGCCGGCTGACAGAGTGTTTTTCCATATATTCGCTCATATCCAATCGTTCAAAATGGACATGAAAAGTTTTGGCCAGTTGTGCTGCAAGTGCCGTTTTCCCTACGCCTGTAGGACCTACAAACAAAAACGAACCGATCGGCCTATCAGGCGCATTCAACCCTGCATAGGAACGTTTAATGGCATTTACCAATGCCTTGATCGCTTCATCCTGACCGATGATGTGTGCCATCAACTCTTTTTCGAGGTTTTTGAGTTTCTGTGTCTCATCCGTCCCGATGATCGTAGAAGGCAATTTCAACATCTTTGCAACACTCTGCTCAATATCTTTTGCCATGACTGTTGTCTCTTTTTGGCCTTTAAGCATAAAGTGTGCCCCCACCTCATCGATGATATCCATCGCTTTATCGGGTAAAAATTTATCATGCAGATACTTCACGCTCAGATCAATAGCACTTCGCAATGCTTCATCGCTGAAATTGATATGATGATAAGCCTCATATTTGTGCTTGATACCCTGCAGGATCGTCATCGTATCTTCAATACTCGGCTCTTCTACATCGATCTTCGCAAACCTTCTGCTTAGTGCCTTGTCTTTGTCAAAGAAGTTCCGATATTCTGCATAGGTTGTTGCCCCTATACACTTCAGATCTCCCCTGGCAAGTGCCGGTTTGAGCAGGTTAGAAGCATCCATACTTCCTCCGCTTGTTGCACCTGCGCCTACCATCGTATGGATCTCATCCACGAACAAGATAGCATTGTCTATTTGCCCCAGTTCACTGATCATACCTTTCAAACGCTTTTCAAAATCACCCCTATATTTGGTGCCTGCCACCAAAGCCCCCATTTCAAGGGCAAAGATCTTGGCATTTTTAAGAACATCAGGTACCTCTTTTTGGGCGATTTTAAGAGCCAAACCTTCAGCGATAGCCGTTTTACCGACACCAGGTTCTCCGACAAGCAACGGATTGTTTTTTTTACGTCTGCAAAGCGTCTGCATCACTCGCTCGATCTCCATAGCCCGCCCGACGACTGGATCGATCTTTCCTTTTTTCGCTAAAGCGACCAGCTCCGTCGTGAACTCGCTTAGCAGCGTATCTTCTTTTTGCTCATTCTCTTTTTCATGAGTATGTACGGTATTGAAATGCGAGATCACTTCAAGGACATCCACCCTTACGATTCCGGCTTTTTTCATCAGATACACTGCATAGGAGTGATCCTGCATCATGATCGCAGCAAGCATATCGCCGATACTTGCTTCCGTTCTTCCTGCACTATGGATATGCGTCATCATATCATTGATCGCACGCGAAAGTGCCACCGTTTCAAACGGCTCTACGGCTTCTTTGAGGGAGGGAATTGTTTTATTGATATGTTCTATGATACCCTCTTTAAGCGCTTTGGTATCTCCGAGCAGGGCTGAGAGTATCTCTTTACCCTCTGTACTTTCTACAATCGCCAAAAACACATGTTCTACCGTCAAATATTCGTGTCTGTTTTCTTTTGCAAAGGTGACCGCATGTTTAAATACATCATTAAGTGCCAAACTAATCATTCTATCTCCTTGTATCTATAACATAAATGCCTGATCAAATATCTTCTTCGATCGTGGCAAGCAGAGGAAATCCGTTCTGTTTGGCCAGCTGTTTGACCTGATGGGCTTTCGTTTGGGCTATCTCATAAGAGTAGAGTCCACATACCGCTTTACCTCTTTCATGAATGTGAAGCATGATGAGTTCTGCTTCATCATGGTTTTTATGAAAGATACGCACCAGTATCTCCACCACAAAATCCATGCTCGTATAATCATCATTATGCAAAATCACCTTATATTTTTTTGGTTCTTGAAGCTCTAATGCATGCTCTACTTCTTCTTCAATCTTTGGCATCTTATGTTAAAATCCTGTTAAACTATATTTTATTTACACTCTTATTATACATAAAAAACAAGGATTTGCAAGTGCAGCCGTTATTTGTCAGTGCAACCGGTACCAATGTAGGAAAAACCCATACGACGCTACAGTTGATCAAAGGTTTTGGAGAAATCGGCATACGCATAGGCGTATTCAAACCGATCGAAACCGGAGTTAAAGGGTTGCCCCATGATGCCTCGCTTTTGCTTGAGGCATGTTCAAAGTATAATCCCGCTTTTGCTTCGCTCACACCGATAGATACTACAGCTTATACCTTTGCTCTGCCCGCAGCCCCTTTCTGCGCCGATACCATGCACGAGATCAGCATCGATCACATTTTGCAAAAATATCATCAACTCTCCAACCTTTGCGACCTGCTCTTGATCGAAGGAGCCGGTGGGCTGATGGTTCCCATCACCAAGGAGTATAAGATGATAGACTTAGCCAAAGATCTGAATGCCAAGATGCTTCTCGTCACCCCAAGCCGCCTTGGATGCATCAACGATACACTGCTTTCTATGGAAGCATTAAAAAACAGGAACATCCATTTTGAATGGTGTGTCAACCTCTATGAAGATAAAATAAGTTTTGAGAAAGTCTCTCAGCCCTTTTATGATGCGGTATTCCCGGGATGGTGGAACATTCAAACGGGCTTAAACAGATTTATTAGCGGCTATTCGTTATAATTACCAATTTAAAATCCCAAGGAACACTATGCAACATCTGTTAGATACCACCCATCTCACTGACCGGCAGATTCAACAGATACTTGATGATGCCAAAGCATTCAAAATCCAGCGTCCTTCCCATCTTCTTCGGGACAAATTGCTGATCACGCTATTTTTTGAAAACTCTACCCGTACCAGAAGTTCTTTTGAAGTAGCAGCCAAAAGGCTTGGGGCTGCTGTCGTACATCTTGATCCTTCAAAAAGCTCAACCAACAAAGGAGAGACCCTTGAAGACACATTTGCCAACCTCTGTGCCATGGAACCTGACGGCGCCATTATCCGCCACAGCGAGAATGAAACACCCCAACAACTTGCCGATATGGGGATGACCTCGGTGATCAATGCCGGAGCCGGGAATTATGCACACCCTACCCAGGCATTGCTTGACCTTTTTACCATGCAGGAGCATTTTGGCGATGTGAAGGGTAAGACGATCGCCATCGTCGGGGATATCGTCAGTTCACGTGTTGCAAGCTCGGGCATCCGCCTCTTTACACGGATGGGTATGAATGTGATCCTTGTCGCGCCAAAGCCCTTTATGCCTCAAAGCAACCTGCCCCAGTACGAGGGCCTTGAAGAGGTACTTGACAAAGTCGATGTCATCATGAGCCTAAGAGCCCAGCTTGAAAGGCATGCCTCGCCGATCTTTGATGACTATCAGGAGTATGCCAAGCATTACTGCATCACCAAAGACAGATTGCAAAACAGAGAGATCCTCATCCTGCATCCGGGACCTGTTATGAGAAATATCGATATCTCCGATGAGATACTGGATGATCCAAGATGCAAAGTGCTTACACAGGTCAATAACGGTGTCTATATCCGAATGGCGGTACTGAAGCTTCTTCTGCTCGATTCATAAAAAGAGCCGCGGACTTCTTAGCGTTATTGCGTGTTGTTATAATGTCATGGCGAACGCCCTTGAAAGCAGTACGATTTTTGCCTACTTTTTTTAAAAAAGCAGAGAACAAACAGGAGAGATAAAGAGATATGTGGTTGAACGAAAAAGAGGGGTTTGCACATATCGATACACTTGCCAAAAGCAAAACCCCTTTCCTTTTCATCATCTCTTTTGACAAGCAAAAGATATTCGCACAACCTTTAAACCAATTAGATAAGGATATTTTCTACAAACTGGAAGATTGGCGCAACTATCCTGCAAAAAAACTAGATAGGCCATTTCAATTTCATAAAACTCCGGTCGATTTTTCAACCTACAAAAAAAGTCTGGACCGGATACTCGAAGAGATACGCGCCGGCAATACCTATCTTCTCAACCTTACATTCAAAACACAAATCCAGACCGATCTAGGCCTTAAAGAGATATTTAGCTATGCAAAAGCCAAATTTAAACTCTATTTTAAAGGCCGATTTGTCTGCTTCTCTCCTGAGCGTTTTATCGAGATAGAAAATGATACGATTGCAACCTATCCCATGAAAGGGACGATCGATGCAAATCTGCCAGAGGCAGAAGATTCCATCCTCCATAATGAAAAAGAGATGGCTGAACATGTCATGATCGTTGATCTGATGCGCAATGATCTTGGGATCGTGGCTTCGGATATCCGTGTTGAAAAATTTCGTTATGTTGAACAGATACAGGCGGGAGAAAAAACGCTGCTTCAGGTCAGCTCCAAGATCACGGGTAAACTTTCTAAAAACTGGCATGAAAATCTTGGAGAGATTCTATCTTTCCTGCTTCCCGCAGGTTCCATTTCAGGAACTCCCAAAAGAAGTACTCTCCATATCATCAACCGGGTCGAAACCTACGATCGTGGATTTTATACCGGTGTATTCGGCATATTTGACGGGACAAGCCTGCGCTCGAGCGTAATGATACGTTTTATCGAAAAAGAGGGAGAAAAATTCTATTACAAAAGTGGGGGCGGCATCACGCTTGACAGCGATGCCAAAAGCGAATACCAAGAACTCATCGATAAAATCTATCTGCCTTTATAGTTAAGTGTTTTACTCACTTTGGCAGCGATCCAGCCGATGTTTCCAATGGTACTCCTTATCCTCTTTGAACCTTGAAAAATAGAGTTTTCCAGAGTTTCGCCACGGATCGATGATCACCCCCTCTTCGACCTGCCCGCCTTTTGGCACCACAACAAGGGCATTATGCTCTCCCAGATACTCTCCCTTGTTGGCTACAGCCAGATGAAAGTCAAAATCCTGGTAGTTCTCTGCGCGCAAATGCGCATACAGTGCATCGCTCCACTGGTAACACAATCCTCCTTTACGCAATCCGGTATTGACCAACAGATTATGAAACAAAGGCGGAGAGACCAGATCAAACTCTTTGATCAATGCTCCAGTCTCTGTAAAGATATCTGTTGCAAGATGCCGTGCCTCATCTTTTGAGATATGGTCAGAGTCCATAGAGACCAAAAGCGTACTTAATGCATTGATCTTCTCTTTAGGAGGATGTGCCACCGGTTTGACACTGCATGCAGTGAGTATCCACACCGCACAAAGAAAGATAACAGGCTTCATTGGAATGTTATGCTGGCTATCTCATAAAAATAACGGTACCCTATCACCATCATCAAGCCAAACAAAACCGTGTAGATGATCAGCCCGTACCGTTTGGAAGATGAAAGCAGGAACCCGCCAACCAAACCGGTGATCAACCCGCCGATATGCGCACTCATGTCGACTGCGGGTACGGCAAGCCCGAAAATGGCATTGATCACGATGATTACACCAAAATCCTTCATAAAGGCTTTGCTTTGCATCCCGATCCTCTCTCGGTATGCCCAAAAAAATCCCGCAAGCGCACCAAAAAGACCAAAGATAGCTCCTGAAGCCCCCACGCCTACACTTTGCGGATGAACGATCAATGAGACCATCGCACCCAAAATGCCGGAAAAAAAGTAAATGATCAGATACGAGGAAGTTTTGAAGTAGAGCTCGACACCTCTTCCTACGACATATAAAGAGACCATGTTCATCAACAGATGGGTGATTCCTCCATGCAGAAACATCGCACTGACCAGACGCCACCATTGCCCCTCGATCAGAACAGCAGGACCGAACAATGCACCGACCCCTACTAGTGCTCTTATATCCATCTGTTCGATATTACCGCTTAGAAAAGCGGTTAACAGATAAGCTGCAACATTGATAATGATAAGTGTTGAAGTAATCTGAAACCGGGAGAATTCTGACAAGATAACGGCTTTATTTAGGAAATGGCTTCTGTAAATACCGCACCGTCTATACCGCCTCTTGCGATCTTGCTGATGCTTTTTGTATCATGGATCAATACAAGTACTTTAGCATCAAACAAATAATTCTCTGCGATCGGCTGAATCATGAACGCAGCATCCTCTTCACATACAATGTAAGAAGCACCCATGGCATTGGCTAAAATCGCATCTTCCAGTGTACTGACTACAACACCGTAGGGGATATGATTTTCCTGACAATATGTAGCTAAAGAATGTGAATCAACCAAAGGTTCAAGCAACACGATATCTTCTGCTTTTGTCTGCATCATATCTTCAACCGAAAACACTTTACAAAAATGACTGCTTTTAATCCATGGATGTCCGAAAATAATCATGTTGATTCCTTTTGTTTATGATGATTTTGTACACTCTTTTGAACAATAGTGTTTACCATTCACAAAAATACTCTCCTTGAGAGTGACATACGTCCCGCATTTTTCACACTCAATCAGCGTATCTTCATCGAGCTTTTTTTCTTCTTTTGTTTTGCCAAGCGTCGGAAGTTTACCGCCAAACAACTTGTAGATCGCCAACCCGGCCAAAACAAATATGAGAAGCTTTAAGAGCATTGCTCACCTTTAATATAGAGATAATTGCGTTGGTTTTTTTGTACTATATCATAACTTAACTGATGTTGTACCTTTTCCACCTCTTCAAAAACACGGCTCCCTTTATAAAAAAGATAGGCAGTTTTTTCGTCGCTGATCTTTTTTGTCAGTTCCAAAAGCAAACCGGTATTGGTCACGGCTCTTGAAGTGATCAGTTCAAAAGGAGCATGTTCGATCATTTCTACACGTTTTGCTTCAACTTTGACATTCGAAAGCCCAAGGTGGATCGCTGCATATTTGAGAAAAGATACCCGTTTTTTCAAAGGTTCGGCAAGCATAACCTGGGTATGG
Source organism: Campylobacterales bacterium (assembly GCA_014763895.1). GTDB lineage: Bacteria > Campylobacterota > Campylobacteria > Campylobacterales > Sulfurovaceae > Sulfurovum. Next base: position 2,060 of record JACXUM010000015.1, on the reverse strand, counting down.
GGCAATGCAATAGCGAGCACAAGGCCCGGAAAGCCGGCTCCCGTTCCCACATCCAGCAGTGTTTTGGAAATATCGATAAAGGTCAAGGGATAAAGCGAATCAACGATATTGTCATATATCTCCTTGGTATTTCTTGCTCCCGTAAGATTGTGTACCCGGTTCCACTCATCCAAAATCTGGGCGAATGCTTCCAATTTTTCGATGATGATATCAGAAAGCAAGATCCCCTCAGAACGGAGATGATCATTCAGATTCACGCTGCTTGTACCTCAACAAGACCATTGTCCACAAGTTTCTGTACAAAATCTTCCAGATCTTTTTTCAATATATCGGCAGATACATCATACTCTTCTAGTAATGTTTCAAATACCTTCTCTAAAGTCTCTTGCTCTTGCATCACCTGCCAAATAGACGTACCCACCTCATCCAGACCAAAATAGTTCTCGCTGTTCATATCCAGTAATACCATCTCATCATCCACCATCTGGGCAAAAACTGTTGGAGAAAAAATAATTTTTTGATTCAAATCCATCTGTTACTTCTTTTTAGGAGGATTATAACATGAAATCATTTAGCAATGAAATAGAGTTTGATTTTTATGATTTACGCTAAATTCTATAGATGATTTTGATAAAACACTTATTTGATTACATATATTGTTTTGATTCCCATTCATCAGTAAATTTGGAAATACAACCGGGGCAACCCTCCTTTTTGAGTTACCAAAGTGTTATCTATTCGTAATATCCTTTAATTTAATTTTATTATTTTATAATGTATGCCAATTCAAAAAAGGAGGGATTCCATAATGTTAAGAGGATTTTTGTTTTTTTAGTCGTGTTCTTTGGAATACAGGAAGGTTTTGCAGATGTGATTGAGCTCCCGCGTAAAATCATCGTTTTTCAGAAAGGTTTTTCAAATCCTATTGCTCAGGCGGCACTGTTAAAACAATTCGGAGCCGTTCCCGTCAAACCGTTGCGTATCGTCAACGGGTTTGCTGTCTCACTTCCGGAAACGGCACAAAATATGCTTGAAAAACGTCTTGGTATCGAGATAAATCGTATTGCGGAGGATATCGTATTCCACGGAACCGGTAAACCCGGAGACCCGGTGCAGCCACCGCAGGTACTGCCGTGGGGCGTTGACAGGATCGAAGCGGATATGGCGTGGATAGAAACAAACGGGACAATGGTCAATGTCGCCATCCTCGATACCGGCGCCTATCTCGACCATCTTGACCTTGCCTCCAATATCAAAGGCAATTATAACGCCATTCATCCCAGAAAAAGCGCGGACGACGATAACGGCCACGGCACCCATGTCGCCGGTATCATCGCCGCGGCCAACAACGACATCGGCGTCGTGGGTGTAGGCCCCATGGTCAACCTCTATCCTGTCAAAGTGCTCGGTCGAGACAAGACGCGGAGGCACGATCCTCTATCCGGCGAAATACCCCGAAACGATCGCCGTCTCCTCTGTCGATGCGAACGGGCTGCTTGCGGCCAGCTCCAGCTATGGGCCTGAGATCGACCTTGCGGCACCCGGTGTTTCGATCTACTCTACTTCGATGGATGGATTATACGTCTACAAAAGCGGTACAAGCATGGCTACCCCACACGTCACGGCTTCCGCGGCACTTCTGCTTTCTCTCTACCCTACCCTCACACCAGATGAAGTGAAGACAACACTGAAAAACACGGCAGAAAACTTGGGCTTAACGCCCGCAGAAGAAGGAGCCGGACTCGTCCGTCCGGATCAGGCGATCCAGACCCCCTCTTCGTCCACATTGCCAGAAGGCATGATCTCGGCGGTTCCTCTTCTTTAGGGGCTGTTGTCTTCTTCCCCGTTGTAAGAGTTGTTTCAGTTGTTGGAATGCAGAAGACTTGGGATTGCCAGCAACTGAACACAGTGCAAATCCGGCAAGACCGGATTTTTAACCATTCAGAGACTTATATTTTTTTCTTTATAGAAAAAGGAGAGGGTAAACTATTTCACTTATTGATTAGGCTCAAGACTGCCAACCACACGGATAGTGTCGCCAATTTTCATTTGATTTAGAT
>JACXUM010000014.1 GCA_014763895.1 Campylobacterales bacterium | reverse complement strand
TTGCTCATCTTTTTTCCTTTCCTAAATTCCTCATTTATTGTATCATTTAGGAATAAGAAATGCTTAAGTCGCTGTCGAAATTTTCCGGGACATTATAGTTTTTGCAATTTTGCTGTTTTATTTTCGACCTTCTTCTCCAAGGACGTATTCAGTTCTTTAAGCTTAAAGTTTCTACGATGGATGGCACCGACCATCTCATTGACATACTCAACCAGGGTCTGAAATTCTTTAATGTGAATCTGTCTTTTGTCTATTACGACATAGTGTGTTACAGATTGCTGGAAAAAGTCACGAAATGTTTCTATCTCATTGCGCATAACTCCGTTTATAAGTTTCATACCGGCCAAAGCAAAACCAAAAAGAATCGTTGCAAGTGTTAAGATTTCCATCACATATTTGATCAAGCGATCCTTAAGGATATGTTTCCTTTGTGCAATGATATCTTCGATCTCATCCAGATATACACCGGTTCCGACCAGCCAGTTCCATGGAGCGAATACCGTTGCATAGGAAATTTTCGAGGAGAGTTCTTTTTTTTACGGGGTTGTCCCAAATGTACTGAACATAACCGCCGCCATTTTTTGCTTTATCGATCAACTCTTGCAGGATATAGACACCGTTAACATCCTGAATATCGATCATATTTTTACCAAGGTTGTGTAGCTTGTTGGGATCGGAGACATTGATCCCTTCCAAGGTATAAATGAAGATATAGTTGCTGCTATCGGTTCTATCAAAAAGATGCTCTATCGAGCTTACCACACCATTTTTAATCTTGGTTTCGTTTTCATCTTTAAAAGTATCATAGGCATATTGCATATAAGTCAGTACGCGTTCTGTCTCTTGCTTGATATGCTCTTTCTGCGTCTTGATATAGTTTTCTCTAAGCGCGATCTCTTCTTCTTCAAAATCCCGATATTCTTCAAAAATGACCAGCGAAGTAAACAGTATGGCAAAAAGAAAAAGAATGATCACCCCGTATAAATTGATGGCGTTAAGACTGATCTTCTGAAAATATTTTCTCATTCTTTCTCTTCAAGACCTTCTGGTTAAATCATGATCTTATCCACAACATTCAGACCAAATCCGCTTAATCCTACAAACTCTGTCTCTTTGTTCGTTGTTAAAAGGTTGATGTTCTTGATACCCAAATCTTTTAGAATCTGAGCCCCGACACCAAACTCTTTTGCCTGCTCATGGGATATGATTTTCGTATCCAAGAATATCAAGATCCCGCCGTTGCTTTTTAGATAATCAATTGCGTTATGTAAAGCATTGAAACGCTTATCATCAAGCATCAGATCGATATCAGAGCCGATATTGTGGAACTTGACGTTTGAAGTTTCATGGAGTTTATAAAATTGAATCACGGTATGGGTACGTCCGAGATGATCGATATATTTGATCTTTTCCACTTTCATACCTCGAAGTTCACTCTCTTCTGAAGAAACTCTTTGAACAAGCTGTTCATTTGCCAAACGATACTCAACGATATCCGAGATATACACGATCGAAAGATCATATTTCTTTGAAAACTCTTTCAGATCATCCATCCTTGCCATCGTACCGTCATCCTTAATGATCTCACAGATCACTGCAGCAGGTGCGAGCCCAGCAAGCTTACACAGATCAACAGAGCCTTCGGTATGTCCTGTACGTACCAGTACTCCGCCGTCTTTAGCGATCAATGGAAAAATGTGCCCAGGACGTACAAAATCTGATGCTACGGTTAGTGGGTTGGCCAGTTTGGAAATACAGTCGCTTCGCTCAGCTGCAGAAATCCCCGTAGTAGCTGTTTTGGAGTCAATGGATACGGTAAATGCCGTTTCATGATTCGAATCATTATAATTGACCATCGGCACAAGATCCAACTTTGTTGCCATCTCTTTGGTGATCGGCGTACAGATGAGCCCTCTGGCCTCTTTAGCCATGAAATTCACCATATCAGGGGTAGAAAAAGTCGCAGCAAAAACGAGGTCCCCCTCGTTCTCTCTGTCTTCGTCATCCATCATAATGACCATTTTGCCATGCTTGATATCTGCTATGGCTTTTTCTACTCTTTTGATTGCATCTTGCGACATTCTCTAATTCTCCAATTCTTTACAATAATGATCAAATTTATTATTTAAACATTATACCTGTTTGCTCTTTATTTCACAACTTTTATCATTTTTTTTCGCACTTCCCTTGACAAAAAGGCTTGTTTTGGCTATAATGTCGTCCACATAAGCAGTAAGACTTATAACTAATGGGGTATCGCCAAGCGGTAAGGCCTCGGTTTTTGGTACCGATATTCGGGGGTTCGAATCCCTCTACCCCATCCACCTATAGGATTTTAAAAATCCTACCTCTTTTTAACAATCGCGGGATAGAGCAGCTTGGTAGCTCGTCGGGCTCATAACCCGAAGGTCGTCAGTTCAAATCTGGCTCCCGCAACCAACCACAAACAACGACCATAGCGTCAAATTAATAAAATAATCCACCAAGATAATATACTTAATAATTAGTTGGGGTACACTTTAGGGTACACTTTTATATTGTCTAGAGCTGGCGACAATTCTAATTACTAACCTAATTTCACTTCAGTCAATCATCTAAAACTTCGCCAATTCTAATCCCAAGTGCAATTTCACCTCAATCAAGCAGCTATTTATCCCTTCATCTCGCATGAGAGTAAGTGGCGATAATCCGTCTCCGTCAGGCAGGTTCCAGTCCAGCAATACCAGATCAAACCGTTTTTCATCGATCAACTCCAGAGCATCACGGTAACTATATGCCACATCACAGGTATATTTTTCTTTTTCCAGTAACTGTTTTAGCTGGTCCGCTACGGAGTGTTCATCTTCCACGATAAGCAAATGCATCATTTTCCTTTTTTAAAAGCTGCTTGTCAAACCATTATAAATTCCTTCTCCTTAATTAGGTAAAAAATCGGCATTCATCAAATCTTCATAATAGATTGTTATAGTTATATATTGTAAAAAATTCGGAGTATGAAATGAAAAAGATCACTCTTTTATTAACGATTCCCAGCATATTTTTCTTTATGGCATGCGGTGGAAGTGGCAGTTCTGGCAATAATACCGATGATGGACCTGTTGTAATAGACGGAACATATACCTTAACGGCATGGAATGATCTTGGGATGCATTGCATGGATGGCAAAGACTACTCGGTATTCTCTGTATTACCTCCCTACAACAACCTGCATGCACAGATTAAAAATAAGAACGGTGATCTCATTACTTCAGGTATCATTCTTACCTATGAAGCAACAAAAGGCACTGACAATCAATGGAATACAACTAGTATCCAAACAACTGATGGAAAAAGCAAAACAAACTTCTGGGACTATGCGATCGATCTTTTTGGAGTAGATTTGGTACCTGATACTGGTCTTGCAGGCAATCCTATGGCAACCACAACACCGGTGCAGATGAAATTCAACTCCGATCATCAGTGGTGGGAAGCAGAAGGCATCCCTATCACGCCATACAACGATAACGGTACAAAAAACTACTATCCATTAGTCAAAGTTACAGCTAAAGATACACAGGGAAATATACTCTCCCAAGTCCAAACAGTTCTTCCGGTTAGTGATGAAATGGACTGTAAACGATGCCACGGCAGTAATTCTGTTACAGAAGCAGAACCAATTAATGGCTGGGTCAATGATTCAGACCAGGAAAAAGATTACAAATACAATATTCTCAGACTGCATGATGACAAACACCCAGATGCTGTCAGCAATCATGCTGTGCAGCTTACAAATAAGGGATACGACTATAACAATGAAGGATTGGAGATGACAGCCAGAAGTGGCACCCCTGTACTCTGTGTTGCATGTCACAAATCCAATGTTTTGCCCGGTATAGGCATAGAACTTAAACCGTTTACACAGGCAATTCATGGAAAACATGCCGACGTCATTGATCCGGATACCAACCTCAAACTTAGTGACAGTACCAACAGGACATCATGTTATGCTTGCCATCCAGGTGCACAGACCAAGTGCCTAAGAGGTGCTATGGGCGATGCAAAAGATGCAAACGGAAATTCACTCATACAATGTCAAAGCTGTCATGGTCTAATGGATGATGTAGGCAGAGAACAAAGAGAAGGATGGCTGGATCAACCAAACTGTCAGGCATGTCATCATGATGGAATGCAAGAAACAAGTGCCATTGATCCGAAAACCAATACACTAAGACATGTTGTAGATACAAGATTTGCCACCAATATCAACACACCTTCTAGCGGGAAAAGTCTTTATCGTTACAGTAAAGGTCATGGGCAACTACAATGTGAAGCGTGTCATGGATCAACGCATGCCATCTACCCGGCACACGAAGCAGACAACAAATTAAGTATTGCTGTTCAAGGTCATGAAGGTACGATCGCAGAATGTACGGCATGTCACCAAAATGTGCCAAATACTGTTACAGGCGGACCTCACGGAATGCATACCGTCGGTCAAGCATGGGTTAACGGGCATGAAAGTGCAGCGGAAAACAATTCTGAACAGTGTAAAACCTGTCATGGCAACGATTATCGCGGCTCTGTGCTATCTAAGACCTTTACCGACAGAACATTTACAATTGAGGATGGACAAAAGACATTTAACAAAGGACATCAGATAACTTGTTATGACTGTCATGACGGCCCCCATGGTGACTGAAAAATCTTGATACAAAAAGATGACTAAAACCAATTAGTTATCTTTTTTAAGTTTGTCTATTCTCTCTGTATTGATTTATGCTACAATAAAAAATAAATAAAAAAGGAGACAAAAATGAAAAAATTGTTAATTGCGAGTACACTGGTACTTTTGATAAGCGGTTGCTCTCAGGTTGGTCCTAAAACGAAAAAAGGTGCGATCATCGGTGCAGCGAGCGGTGCGGTTGTATCGGCTGCAACAGGCCATAATGTCGTAGGCGGAGCGGTACTTGGTACAGCGGTCGGCGGTACTGTAGGGTATCTGCAGGAAAATTAAAACTTTCTCTACAACCTCTAAGAAGTTGTAGAGATGAGAGCTACCATTAAAAGTTTATATTTTGCTCAAATTCTTTGAGCCTTTTATGTATCGATCTTAACTCGGTTACCGTAGTCCAATTTGAGGTAAAGACTGAGAGAGATTCTCTTACTTTATCAAATGAGTTGGATACCTGCATTACTATTCCAAGAGTAATTACACCGGTAAAGAGGCTTGGGCCGATGATCAGGAACGGAACGATCACCATCAACTGTTCATAGAAGTTCAGCCAAACATCGAAATATCCGTAATGTAAAAAAAGTCTGTTATAATTAAACCTTAGTCCTGCAAAAAGTTCTATGATCGTTTCATCTTGGGCATAGTTAACCTTGTCATTTTCGGCATACACCAATTCTTTTCTGAATGCAGCTTCAACTTTTTGGTTATTGTATTCCAGCCCAGGAAGTTTGATCCCGACAAACCACGAGATCAACAACCCACCCACCGATACAAGAATCGCGATCCAGACTAATGATCCTTGAACATCTTTAAGATACTCTATCGTTACATTGGTACTGATCGCCCACAAGATGGGGATAAAGGCTATGAGAGTCATGAATGCTTTGGCTATCTCAAGCCCCAGTTTTTCAACGATTCTTGCAAAACGGTAGATATCCTCTTGGATCCTTTGCGAAGAACCCTCGATATCATAAGGCGTATTTTGCCATTTGGTGATGTATGCAAATGTCATTGCCTCACGCCATTTAAACGCATAGATCCTTGCAAAATATCCCGTAACCGTAGCGATCAGAATGTACGGCATTGCCAAGTAGGTAAACTTCAGGATCTCATCCCAAAACTCTGAAACCCTGTGTTCGGTAGCCTTTTGAAGAATATCGTAGAACTCTCCATACCATTCGTTGATCGCAACCGTCAATTTAACCTGAATGACCAAAGAGATAAGCAGCAATATTCCGCCGCCATAAGCAAAAAAAGCCCATTTTTTGTTTTTGAAAAAAGATTTAAACACGCACAAACGCTCCAAAATAGATGTGCCATTATAAGGCTTTCATCCTTCAGCTTATACGTTAGATGGTATCTTTTAGAAGATCGAGCGTCTCTTTTGCTATCGCACGTTCTTCATCTGTCGGTGTAACCCATATCTCTATCTTGCTATGAGAGGTGCTGATATGTCTTGGATGATGTAGGGCAACCTGCTGATTCAACGCCGAATCTATCTCAATTCCAAATAATGATAGTCTATGGCAAAGCATTTCGCGGACTCTGACGCTGTGCTCCCCAATCCCTCCTGTGAAGATCAGGGCATCCACTTTGCCCAGCACGGCAACATAAGCACCGATGTACTTAAGGATACGATACACAAACAAATTCATTGCCAATCGGGCAGCTTCATCTCCTTCATCCATCTTTTTTTCTATTTGACGCATATCATTTGTACCGGCTATCCCCTGCAGACCGCTTTCATGGTTCAGGAGGTGTTCTATTTCATCCATAGACATATTTTTCTCTTTATGAAGATAAAAGATAATCCCAGGATCGATATCTCCGCTTCTGGTTCCCATGACAAGCCCCTCAAGCGGTGTCATTCCCATCGAAGTATCGATACTGATCCCTTTTTCGATGGCACAAATGCTTGAGCCGTTTCCAAGATGAAGCGTAATGAGATTGAGCTCATTTATATCCCTGTTCATAGCGCCTGCCGTCGTTCTTGCAACGTATTGATGTGATGTACCGTGGAAGCCGTAACGCCGTACCCGAAGTTTGTCATAATAATAACTTGGCAAGGCATATCGATGGGCCAAGGAAGGCATCGTATGATGAAACGCCGTATCAAATACGGCTACTTGAGGCACATTTGGTGCAATGGAAGCAACGATACGAATACCCTCAAGATTGGCCGGATTGTGTAAAGGGGCAAGTTCAATGAGTGCATCGATCTCTTCCATGACCGCAGAGGCGATGAGAGTAGGCCTCCAAAACTTATCTCCGCCATGCACCACACGATGCCCTACCGCATCCAGACTATCGAATGAATCAACGATATGATGTGAAGTCAAAAGATGCATGAGAGATAAAAGAGCCTCCGTATGATCTTTCAGAGATTCGGTGTGATGGTATATTTCTTCTTCTTTTTGAAAAGAGACCTTGCCTGTAGATTCTCTAATCCCTTCAATGATACCTGATGCCAATACCTTGAGAGTCTCTCCATAAAAGAGTTTGAACTTTACCGAAGAACTCCCAACGTTGAGTACAAGTATCTTCATATTTAATCCTGCGCCTGAATGGCTGTCAATGCCACAGTATCGACAATATCTGCAATACTGCATCCCCTGCTGAGATCATTGACCGGTTTTTTAAGCCCTTGAAGTACAGGCCCTACAGCGATCACACCTGCAGAACGTTGTACAGCCTTGTAGGTATTGTTGCCTGTATTGAGATCGGGGAAGATAAAGATATTGGCATGCCCGGCAACAGAGCTCTCCGGCATTTTGCTTGCGCCAACTTCCGGGTCGATCGCCGCATCATACTGTATCGGGCCTTCCACAGGAATATCAGGACGGAGCTGTTTGACAAGTCTGGTTGCCTCACGAACCTTTTCAACATCGCTTCCTACACCGGATGTTCCGCTCGAATAAGAGAGCATCGCCACTTGCGGTTTCAGGCCGAATGTTTTGGCTGTATCGGCTGAAGCTATGGCAATCTGTGCAAGCTCTGAAGCTGTCGGATCGGGATTAACAGCACAATCAGCATAGACCAGAACAGCTGTATCAAAGCACATAAAAAAGCAGCTCGAAACGATGGTAAATCCCGGCTTGGTTTTGATGGTCTGCAGGGCAGGCAAAATGGTTTCCCGTGTTGTATGTGTCGCACCGCTTACCATACCATCAGCCAACCCTTCATAAACCATCATCGTACCAAACAATGTTTTATTGGTGATCGCATCGGCAGCCTCCTGCAGTGTTATACCCTTGTGTTTTCTCAAGCCAAAATAGCTTTTACCTAATTTATCTTTGAGCTTTGTATCGGCAGGATCAACGATCTTCGCATCTTTAAGATCAAGCCCCAATCTTTTTGCCTGTGACTGAATCTCTGCTTCTTTTCCCAAAAGAATTAATTTAACAACCTTACGACGGAGCAAAAGATCGGCGGCATGTAAGATGCGTTCATCTTCTGTTTCACTCAAAATAATGTTTTTGATCTCTTTGGCGGCATTCTCAAAAAGCTGATGTCTGAACATAGCAGGAGTCAATGTCTTTGTAAATGTTTCAGCAAGCCTTTCAAACAGTTTATCAGTTTTGATATGGCTGTGAAAAAGTCCCAAAACAGTGGCTATTTTATTCGGTGTACGACTGCTTAGCCTTGGTTTGATACGCTCTATTTTCTTAACGGCTTGATAGGTGTCGCATGGCACATGCAGGATGGGGACGGTTTGTTTTTTTGCACTCTCTATCATCTTCATGAGATTTTCAGGCAGGCCAAACTCGCCGCAAAGCACAATAGCACTCACAGAGGGATAATCCGATGATTCATTGGCAATAAGCGTCCCCATAACGATATCCGAACGGTCTGCAGGCGTGACAACAAGATCATTATCTTCAATATGATCCAAAAAATGTTCCAACTGCATTGCACCAACACGAATGCCCCCGACAATACGATGCAACGATTCGTCATTGCCAAAAAGCAGTTTAGCCTGCGTTCCGGTGAGTATCTCCCCTACACTGATGCTGTCAAGCTCAGGAACATCCGGCAGAAAAACCACAGGAAAAGAAAAATGCTGAGAAATATGTTTAACTGAAGTCTCATAAAAATCATGCAGGCATCGGTTCACAAAAAGCATAAAAAGTTCATTTCCCTGATCTTCTATAGCCTTCTGCCATAGTCTTATCTCTTCTTCGACGATTTCTTCGGTCTGTTCTTGCGGTGACACAAGACCGATGATAGGAGCAGAAAAGTTTTTGGCAATTTCTACATTGATATCGAAATCAAGCAAAGTCGAAAGATGCTCATTGGCAATCCCCATACACAATACGAAATCATATCGCTTATATAACTCCAGATAACGATCAAGCAATTTGCCAATCAATTCTTCACGTTTATCCAAAGAGAGCAGCATTTCCACCTCTTGAAGGGAAACTCCCACCGCATCATCATAGCTCTGTTTCAGACCAAACCACTCCATGATGCTCTTGATATCTTCATCCCCATTCACATTTTCTACCAGAGGCCGAAAGAAAGCCACACGGCCATAACGGCGTTTAAGAAGATCCATCATGCCAAATGCAACCAGCATACTCCCGGCTTTTGGATCTTTGGAAACGATATAGAGTGATTTCAAGGGTTCTTGTTTCATTGACGCTCTTCATTACTTTAATAAAGACAATATATCATACTTCACAAAAAAAATTATAACCAAATTGAAACTGACTACTTTATTTTATATTTTTCTCATGCTTTTATCAATAAAACCACATTTTTTATCCCATTAGCGTTATAATCATTCCACTATTTTTGGAGGAGTATTTATAATGAAAAGTCTAGTGAAAAAAGGAGTCATTCCATGTATCTTGTCTGCATTTTTATGGGCGGGCGGAGATATCGCTCCGGTTGAACCTGAAGTTACGGTACCGGAAGTTGCAAGTGAAGTTTCACCGTTTTATGTGGTTGTAAAATACATGACAAGCAGAGGCAGCAGTTTAAGCGAAGAAAATGCTTACCTGGATGGAGATCATGCTCACGGTATCGGCTTGGATATCGGATATAAATTCAACGAACATTTTGCGATCGAACTTGCAGGAACGTATGGTAAAAACGATGTGACAAGAACTGAAGAGGATGTAACGGAAGTAGCAAGCGCTGCGTATAAATCGTTTGCGATCAACCTCGTAGTTTCACAAATGATAACAGAGAAGATCGGAGTATTTGGAAAAGTCGGAGTTGAGGATGAATATGAAAAAGTTTCTGATTTTGGTATCGATGAAAGTGATACTGGGATGGATTACGCTGCAGGCATGAACTATGAGATCGATGAACATAATGCACTTATCGCTGAATATGAAGGAACGACGATAGACGGATTGCTCGGTGATACCATCTATGTCGGCGTAGAACACACATTCTAATCTTCATGCATCTGCCAATATTGGGCAGATCGCATTTTTTCTGCTTTTTTTCTTTCTATTTCTTTTAACCTACCTTATACCTCTTTGGAGTACAATACACAAAATTTTTCCGGATAATTTTATGTTCAAAGAAGAAGCATTAACGATCATAACCCCCAAACTTGTTGTTTATCTCAAAAAAATGGGTATACAAAAGAAGACTTTTTTAAAGATATACTCTCTGGCCTAACCGTTGCTATCGTCGCACTGCCACTTGCGATGGCCATAGCTATCGCTTCCAACCTTCCTCCGCAAAGAGGCCTTTTTATAGCCATTGTTGCCGGGTTTCTTATCTCCGTGCTTGGAGGAAGCAGATTCCAAATAGGAGAGCCGACAGCAGCTTTCATCGTCACCGTTGCACTGGTCGCGATGAAACACGGCTATGAAGGACTCGTATTATCGACCATCATGGCAGGCATACTGCTGATCATCCTCTCATTCGCCAGAGCCGGAGAGTTGATCAAATTCATCCCCTATCCTGTTATCACGGGATTTACTTCCGGTATTGCGCTTTTGATCGTTTTTTCTCAGCTTAAAGATTTTTTTGGTCTAAGTATTGCTTCTATGCCGCCTGATTTTATCCATAAACTGACGGTTTACCTGCAGCATCTTGATCAGACCAATTATTTTTCCGTATTGGTGGCAACGATAAGTATAGTGACTATTCTGTTGGTAAAAAAATATTATCCGAGAATTCCAGGGCCAATTGTAGTCGTTGTATTCTAGGCACTGACGGTTTGGCTTTTATCTCTGCCCGTAGAAACGATAGAAAGCCGTTTTGGTGCTATCCCTTCCATGCTTCCAGCTCCCCAATGGCCCCAAATCACATTTGAGAAGTTACGTTTGCTTTCCCCTGATGCTTTGACCATCGCTACACTTGCCGCGATCGAGTCCCTGCTTTCTGCAGTGGTTGCCGATGGTATGACCGGTGCAAAACACAAATCAAATACTGAACTGTTTGCTCAAGGCATAGCCAATATTGCCTCACCTATATTCGGGGGATTGCCCGCTACAGGTGCGATAGCAAGAACGGCAACAAACATCAAAGCCGGCGCTGTTTCTCCGATTTCTGGGATAATGCATGCAGTTTGGCTGTTGATCTTTATGATGCTCTTAAGCCCTTTGATTGTCAAAATCCCTCTCTCAGCACTTAGTGCCATTTTGATAGTTGTAGCATGGAATATGTCTGAAATACAACATATCAGGTCTATTATGAATGCTCCCAGATCGGATATCGTTGTTCTTTTTACGACATTTATCTTAACGGTCCTGGTTGACTTGAACGTAGCAATACAGGCCGGCATCGCGTTAGCATCGATCCTCTTTATCAATAATTTGATGAAATCTACACGTATCCGACGTTATGATGAGGACGAAGAGACCGATGACCCTGATTCCATCGTAAAAAAAACACTGCCTCCAAGTACCGAGGTCTATGAAATCGACGGACCGCTTTTCTTTGGTGTAGCAGAAAAACTAGTCAATACCCTAACGACTTTAGAAACACCACAAATGGTTTTTATACTGCGACTTCGACATGTTCCAGTCATCGATGCAACCGGACTCCATACCCTTGAGATACTCAATGAAAAACTCAAAGCGAATAATTCGACTCTTATTTTATCCGGGGTACACAAAAGTGTAAACCAGTATATCCATAAAACAAAACTTCATCACAAGATCGGCGAAAAGAATATCGTCGATCATATCGATAAAGCATTACAGAGAGCAGAAGAGATAATCGGGGAAAAAGTGGATCGATAGATCCTCTTCTTAAAAAAATTATATTTTACTAAGAACGTCCATACTAAAGCGTACACGTTCTTCAACGCTTTTCCCCTCTTTTTCTTTATCAACACGTTCAACTCTATGGCGTTCGCCTTTATCATTGGCAATCTGGATCGCAAGTCCGGGACGCGCATTAAGTTCGAGCAAGAGCGGTCCGAAATTCTCATCAAAGACAATGTCCGTTCCTAAGTATCCAAGCCCGGTCATATCATAGCATGTTGCAGCAATATGAAGAATTTTTTCCCACTGGGGTATCTGGAGTTCGGCAAAATCATGTTTAGTATTGGGATGTGTCTGGATAGGATGGTTGTGCATGACCGCATTGAGGGCCCTTCCAGTACCGATATCGATACCTACACCAACAGCACCCTGATGAAGGTTTGCCTTCCCGTTACTTTGATGAGTAGGACAGCGCATCATTGCCATCAACGGGTATCCTTTATAGACGATGATACGAATATCAGGCACCCCTTCATAACTGAAGTTTTGGAAAACCGGATCAAAGACAACCAGTTTTTCAATAATGGCAACATCATAACGTCCTCCTAACGAGTACAGACCGCTTAGGATATTGGAGATGTGATCACGTATTTGCAACAATGTCATCGATTCGCCATTGGCTTTGATAAAGACATCCCCTTCCCGGTGGGTGATCACAATGATCCCTTTACCTCCGCTTCCGTGAACGGGTTTGATTGCGAAGTTCTCATAAGGTGCCAGGATATCGTGGAGCCTGTTTAGCTCTGACTGCCATTCGATCTTGGCATAGAGCTCAGTAACAGCGATACCGGCCTCCTGCGCGATCTTTTTTGTGATCAATTTATTATCCACAAGGGGATATTTATCCCTGGAGTTATATCTACCGATGAGTTCGATGTTTCGGTAATTCATACCGATCACACCTTTTTCTTTCAGTTTTTGTATGGACGCGATCCAACTCATTTTAACGTCCAAGTGGTGCAAAACGCAGTAATTCAGTTATTCGGTAACCGGTATAGCGCCCAATCAAAATAATCATTGCCAAGATCACCAACAAAAGTTCCGGGAACGTAAAAGAAAGATACATTACCAGTTCATTATCCATTGCAAAATATGCCAAGACCGCAACGATCAACGAACCGCCGCCTTGTATCATCACCTCTCTGCCACCCTCTTCTTCCCAGAGAATTGACATACGTTCGATCGTCCATGAGAGGATGATCATTGGGAAAAATGTAATCGTGAGTACCTGTGTAATACCGAGCTTATAGCTCACGATACTCATAATTGACATAATCGCGATCACCACGATGATCACTGCAGAAATTCTTGCAACAAGCAAAAGCCTCAATCTTGAGAGATAAAAACGAATAAAGAGACCAGAAAATACGATCACAAAGAACATGATCAAACCGCTGACAAGCGTTGTCTGGATAAATGCCAAAGCAAAAAGTACGGGCATAAATGTTCCCATCGTCCTGATTCCGATCAAGATACGCAAGATAACTACTATCAGTACACCCATCGGCACAAGCAGTATCTGTTTAAAAGCATTCTGCTGTGAGCTTGGAAGGGTATAAAGTGAAAAATTTAAGAATTCGCTATTGGAAGCCAGCTTGTTCGCTTGAGCTAAAGAGGAAACAGGAACCTGTGTTTCCGTAACCGCAAAACGCAATTTGGATTTGGCTAAGCCTTTTGTTTTAAATAGGGTTTCGTTTCCACGCTGCCAAACAAAGAAATTAGCCGGCTTGACAATATGCCCCTGTTCCAGGTCGAAAAATTCCCAGTCATTTCCATCTTTGACCTCAATCATTGTAGTCAAACGACGGCCTTTCTGTCCATCTTCAAGGTAAATACCCCTCACTTTTCTATGCTGAATATTTTCCTGGTCCAATAAAGTCGTAATTAGAGAGAGTTTATTCTGGCCCTTCATATTGAGCAGTGCAGAAACCGATTCGACGGGCTGTTTAGCGTTAAACTGCCAGATCAGCTCTGCAGTAAAACTGATAGGGTCTGCAGATCTTTTTCGGACGGTATCTATCAAAGTTAAAGCCGCACTTCTGTCTGACTCTTCCCATAGTGAAAGGACACCTTCTTCCGTAGGTTCTACGATCTGATTTGGTTCTTCGGGCACAATGATGCTTTCATCAGTCAATACTTTATAAAAAGGTTCGGGAACAACAGTGATCTTATAAAAAATATTGGCATCGCCTTCTACCGTTCTTTTAGCCCATTCGGCACGATCACCCTCTGCCGTTTTTGTAATCGTATATCCGAACTCACCAGATTCACTTTCCTGAGATATGATCTTCATTCCCGTTTGAGGACTTGGCAATGCCATAGAGATATGGGCAGGAGCATTATCCCCCGTCAGTGTGATCTCGGCACTGATCGTAAACAACGATTGTCTTTCATTCGGTGTAATCGGTATGTCAAGATAGACTATTTTGTACCAAGTTACAAAAAAACCCAGTGCGGCCAATACAAAAGCGATCGCAAAAACCTGTAGTTTTGAGGACATTATTTTTCCTTGTATTCCATAGGCGGTGTAGTATATTTTTGGCTTACATCCACTGCGAAATGATCATATAAGAGATTTCTTCCGATCAATAGCTGATACTGAAAGTTGCTTCTGTCAGCAAGCGTAACATTGACATTCTGGGCCACATTCCCCAAAATGAGTTTTAGTCGGATCACCGGACGCTTATGCGAATCCGAACCATGCTGTTTGACATAGATATACTTCACGACTTTATGTTTCATTTTAATGTCATTGATCGTGACATACGCCCAATCCTGACCATCTTCGTTAACAATCTCTACATCATTATCCACACCGATAGAGGTCATACTTGCCCCTGTATCGATACGCGCCTTCATAACAAAATTACCGGGAATGACACGGACTTTTTCTACCGCTCCGATGATGGTTTTATTGGTATCAACCTCGCTTTCATCCTGATCTTCAGCTTTGAATCGCTCTTTAGCAAGTTTGACCTTTTCTTCTTTCGGTGTATTTTCGGCATACAGATTGACAGCCAACCCGCCCAGCATTATACCGATCACAAATACATATACCCCTCTTCCCGCTTTTTTAAATATCATAGATCTTTACCAGCCTTTCTAACCAATTATCAATTCCTCCTTTTATCATATTAAGTCATTTTTTAAAAATCGTCTTCTTCCCACTCTATATCTTTATCGTCATCATACTCATCATAATTGACGGTAAATATCTTGTCATAGCCGCGTCTTTGAAGTTGTTCATCCAACCTTTCTGCACTAAACCCGGCAGTTTTGCAAATTTCGATTATCTCAACGATATCTTTTTCTGCCACCTCATTGATCCTCATTTCAAATTCTATATCAGAGATCGTCATTTTTTTTATAACTCCTAACATCTATCTACAAAATATATTTAAAATAACGTCGTTATATTCATAATTATACTCTATTTTTGAAGAAAAACACGATATCGCGCTTCTATACATATGTGAATGATTCCAACATTGAAATAAGATAGAATTCATCTTATTTTCAAACAAACTCTTGATTTGGCTATGTCATTTGTGCTATAACTAACATAAAAGAGCACTTCCTATCAAATTAAAGGAGGGAAATATGTCGCAAAAAGAGATCGATAAAGCCGTAGCCGGCGAATATAAGCTCGGTTTTCAAGTTGATATTGAGACCGATACTGTACCGCCTGGGCTGGATGAGGATACTATTCGTTTTATTTCTAACAAAAAGAATGAACCAGAATGGATGAGAGAGCTTCGACTCAAAGCATTTAGAAAATGGCAGACGATGGAGGAACCGCACTGGGCGCATATTCATTATGAACCGATAGACTATCAGGCGATATCCTACTACTCTGCACCAAAAAATCCCCCTAAAAGCCTTGACGAGGTCGATCCCAAAATACTTGAAGCCTACGCAAAACTGGGTATTCCTCTGGAAGAACAAAAACAGCTTCAAGGGATTGCGGTGGATGCGGTTTTTGATTCGGTTTCGGTTAAGACAACCTATACTGATGAGTTGAATAAACTCGGTATCATTTTCTGTTCCATATCTGAAGCGATCCATGAACATCCAGCACTCATTAAAAAATATATGTTTTCTGTCGTTGCAATGAACGACAACTATTTTGCCGCTCTTAACTCCGCGGTTTTTACAGACGGAACATTTGTCTACATCCCAAAAGGGGTAAGATGCCCGATGGAGCTTTCAACCTATTTTCGTATCAATGCCCTGGGTACCGGGCAGTTCGAACGCACCCTGATCATTGCGGATGAGGGAAGTTATGTCAGTTATAATGAAGGTTGTTCTGCGCCGATGAGGGATGAAAACCAATTACATGCTGCTGTTGTGGAACTCATTGCGATGAAAGATGCCCAGATCAAATACTCTACCATTCAAAACTGGTATCCGGGTGATGAGAATGGTAAAGGCGGAATCTACAACTTTGTAACCAAGAGAGGACTCTGTCAGGGTGAGAACTCCAAAATATCCTGGACACAGGTAGAAACAGGATCTGCCATTACGTGGAAGTACCCAAGCTGTATCCTTAAAGGGGACAATTCGGTGGGAGAGTTCTACTCCGTAGCAGTAACCACCCTCGCCCAACAAGCCGATACCGGAACAAAAATGATCCATCTTGGTAAAAATACCAGCTCTACGATCATTTCCAAAGGTATTTCTGCCATGAAGGGGCAAAATACCTACAGGGGTCTGGTCAAAATAGGCGCACATGCCGATGGTTCCAGAAATTACAGCGAGTGCGATTCTCTGCTTATAGGGGATCAGTGCGGCGCCCATACCTTTCCGTACCTTGAATGCAAAGACACCAAAGGACATATAGAACATGAAGCAACGACTTCCAAGATCAGCGATGAACAGCTCTTTTACCTCAGGCAGCGCGGTATCAAGGAAGAGGATGCCGTATCGATGATCGTACACGGTTTTTGCAAAGAGGTATTCAGTCAGCTTCCTATGGAGTATGCCGTGGAGGCCAAAGCATTGTTAAACTTGACATTAGAAGGAAGCGTAGGATGATGAAAATAGAAAATCTAAAAGCAGATATCGGTACAAAAGAGATACTTAAAGGTCTTGACCTGACGCTGGAAGAAGGCAAAGTTCATGCCATCATGGGACCAAACGGTGCAGGGAAATCGACCCTCTCCAAAGCCATTGTAGGACATTACGATGTGAAAATAACCGGCGGCAATATTATATATAAAGGTCAGAGCATAGTCGATATGGAACCGGAAAATAGAGCGCTTAAAGGGATATTCCTGAGTTTTCAAAATCCTGTCGAAATCCCGGGAGTAAACAATGCCTATTTTCTTAGAACCGCACTCAATGCCAAGCGCAAGCATAATGGACTTGCGGAGCTCAATGCTGCTGAATTTTTAAGAATAATGAAGGGACATCTTGAAGGTCTGGGGATGAAAGCCGATATGATCAGCCGCTCACTGAACGAAGGATTCTCCGGAGGTGAAAAGAAACGCAATGAAATCCTTCAAATGCTTATCCTCGAACCGGATGTGATCATACTTGACGAGATCGATTCCGGGCTTGACATTGATGCGCTTAGGGCTGTGAGCGAAGGGATCAACAAAATGAAGGACGGCAAAAGAAGCTTTTTGGTCATCACTCACTACAGCCGGATCCTTGATTATATCAAACCCGATTACATTCATGTCCTCAAAAACGGCAGAATCATCAAGACTGCGGGTCCTGAACTGGTTGCCAAACTTGAAGCCGAAGGGTATGAATCCATCGAGGAAGAGATCCGATGAAACTGGCAGTATTCAAACATAAAACAAAGGAAGAGCTTTGTGGTCTGCTGCGAACAGATCCTGCAAAAGACCCTCTTTTGGCAAGATTCATAACGCTTGGATTGCCTAACAAAAAAAGTGAAGCATACCGTTATTTTCCTATCGAGCCGCTGCTTGAAAAAGAGTATGACAGAGCTGTTTTTATTCCAAAACCGATCAAAGAAGATCAAAGAATCGAGATAGAAAACGGCATCGTCAAATGTGCACCAAAAGGTATCCGTGTTTACTATAAAAATAACCGACATGTTGATATGGAACATTTCGATCCGTTTTATTACCTGGGTCATCTTTTGGCTTCAAATGTAATCATGATAGAGATAGACGGGGATGTGGAAGTAGAACTTTTGCACCGATTTACACTTCCCAATACGCTGATCCCCTATCGTTTGGTTATCAAAAACCAGGCTAACCGGCATGCAACGCTGTTTGAATCCTTCGAAGGCGAACATGCCAAAAGTTCATTGATACTTTACGGTTATGATCTTTGGACAGCCAAAGAGAGTTCACTAAGGATCGTAAACAACCAAACGATCCAGAACGATGGATATGCGTTGATCGCTTCTCATAAGTTTACGGTAGAAAAACAAGCTAATCTAGTCTATAAAACATTCGATTTTGGGGACGCTGCTGCGCTCAATCTTTTCAAAGCCGATCTGGATGACTATGCCCATATCGATGCAGGACATCTGCTCTATACCACCGGGAATGCCATTGGGGGCACCGTATCACAGATCGTTCACAAAGGTGAGCATTCTACATCCCGCCAGGAAGCCAAAAATATCCTTGATGATCACAGCAGAGGCATTTTTGATGCATTGATCAGGGTTGAACATCATGCAAAATATGCCAAAGCCTATCAAAATTCAAAATCCATTTTATTGGGTGATGATGCCTATATGGCAGCCAAGCCGCAGCTTGAGATCTATATCGATGAACTGGAAGCCTCCCATGGAGCTACGACGGGACAGCTTGATCCAAAACAGCTTTTCTATCTTCGCTCAAGAGGAATATCCCAAACAGAAGCCAGAAAGATGCTCGTGATTGCTTTTGCCAATACTTTAATCGAAACCATTAAGGATGTCAGACACCAAGAAGAGATCAAGATGAGCTTTGAAAAGACATTTTATGCCCAAGCAAAAGGATAAATCATGACTATGGAAGAAAAAGTAGCGCACTATAAAGATGATTTCGATCTTTTTCCAACAGCGGATGAAAAGATCGAATATATCGTTGACTTGGGGAAAAACCAGCCGCCGTTGAAACCCGGTGAAAAAAATGATGAGAGCTATATCAAGGGGTGTTCATCCAACGCCTGGCTGATAGCCGAGTTTGATGGAAATAAAATCCATTTTAAAGGTGAAGGCGAATCGATGATGGCAAAAGGCATGATGACGATCCTTTTGAATATCTTCAATGACCGTACACCCCAAGAGATCTTATCCTTCGATCCAAAACTGCTTCAAACCATGGGGATTACCGAACTGTTAAGCCCGGTCAGACAACAAGGACTGGAGGTTTTTTTAAACACTATCTATACTCATGCTAAAGCCTACCAGAAAGGAGCCTGATATGACTGATGAAGAAATGAAAGAAAAAGTCATCGAAGAGTTAAAAAAAATCTATGACCCCGAAATACCTGTCAATATCTATGATCTCGGGCTGGTCTATAATGTACATTGTTGGACAGATGCACTCACCAAACTTAAAAAGTGCTCGATCAAAATGACCTTGACCTCTGCTACCTGCTCTATGTCAGAAGTGATCGTCGATCTGGTTAGAAGTATCTCTTATCGTATAGAAGGTCTTGAAGAGGTCGATGTACATTTGGTTTTTGATCCGCCGTGGAGCCAGGAAAATATGAGTGACGAAGCAAAACTCCAACTGGGACTTTTATAAAAACCCAGATTTTTATCGAGATAATCAAAAAATGGTGTTATACTATAATGAGAAACCAAATGAGGAAAAAAAACTTAAAGAGTAGACAAAAGAAAAGAAAGATATTATTATGTTGCATCCTATCATAAAACAGCAACTTCAAAAGATTGAAAGTATCAAAAATAAAAACAACAATCAAACAATATCCAATACATTCCTGCAATTAGCCTCTGAAAATTATTACGAATTTGAAAAACGTATCGCACAACTTCAAAATACCATTGATTCTTATGCTGAAGAGATACAAAAACTTATTGAACACACTAATGACTCACTACACGAGAGAATGTCCGCCATTCTCAAGGCAATACCCGATCTTGTTTTGCTTCAGAATGAAAAGGGGGAATATGTCGATGTTTTTGATGAAGGCAAAGAACATCTTCTTTATGTTCCAAAAGAATTTGTCATAGGGAAAACACCCTATGATATTTTTTCAGAAAATGATGCCGACATTTTTTATAATACCCTTCAAAAAGCCTTTAAGACCGGACAAATGCAGTCACTGCACTATACTTTGGAAATAGAAAAAAACAAACATTATTTTGAAGCAAGAATAGTACCTTCCTGTATTAGGATACAGGATCAAAATATTGCATTGGTTATTATCAGAGACTATACAAATATTTATTTATCTGAAAAAAATACCCGTTTGCTTGAAATTGTTTTTTCAGAAGCCACCGAAGGCGTATTGATTGAAGATGAAAACTGTAATGCAGTTTTTGTCAATCCCGCCATGGAAAAGCTGTTGGGTCTGAGCCATGAAGAATGCTTGGGAAAAAATTCAACATTTTTTTCCAAAATGCTTGATGAAAAGACCAACTCCCAAATATATGCAAGTATGGAAAGAGGAGGACATTGGCATGGAGAGACCAAACTCCATCGCTTTGACGGAAAGTCATTATCGGTATGGCTCAGCATCGATATTATCTATGATGACAAAAAATCGATCCAAAATATCGTGATCATGGTAACAGATATTTCTGAAGTGGTACATTCCAGAGACCGGTTCGAATTTATAGCAAATCATGATATGCTTACTAACCTTCCCAACCGTTCACTTCTTTTTGACCGTTTGGAACATACCTTGCAATCTATCAAACGCAATAATACTAAAGGTGCATTGCTGTTTATCGATCTTGACCATTTTAAACAGATCAATGATACCTATGGCCACCGTGCAGGAGACAAATTACTTCAAGTTGTGGCCAAAAGGCTACAAAAGACAATACGAAAAAGCGACACATTGGGAAGATTAGCCGGAGATGAGTTTTTGCTGATTATAGAAGAAGTAGAATCTATTGAGACTATCATTTCTATCACACATAAAATCCAAAAAGCTTTTGAACTGCCATTCCACATCAATTCAGATGATATACATATAACCATGAGTATCGGAATTGCATTGATCCCTGAGGATGGTGATAGTGCGGAAGCGCTCATCAATGCTGCAGATATTGCCATGTACAAAGCAAAAGAAGAAGGACGGAACGGATTTCAATTTTACTCTAAAGAGTATACAAGCATATCGCATCAATATTTCCACATTCTGCAAGCCATACGCCAGAGTTTGAAAAACAATACTTTCTACATCGCATATCAACCTCAGTTCTCTTTAAGGGATGGAAAGATGACAGGTATTGAAGCTTTACTCAGATATGATGAGGAGACATTTGACTATCTTCCTGTGACAAAATTGATCCAAATAGCAGAAGAAAACGGTACGATCATTGAAATAGGTGCCTATGTACTTAAAAATGTATGCGAACAGATCAACAGATGGAAAAATCTTTCTTTACCCATCCCCTCTGTTTCCATTAATCTTACAAAAAAAGAGTTGGAAAATACAAAATTAATGCATAACATCAAGGAAAACCTGCAAGATTGTTGCATTCCTTCTCTTTCGCTTCAGTTTGAAATCACCGAAAATGCAATCTTCCAAGAAAATATTGAAGCAAAGGATAACGCTTTTGCTTTACAAAGTTTAGGATGCACCTTTTCTATCAATAATTTTGGTACAGGATATTCATCCATGCGCCTTCTTAAAGAGTTGAATCTAGAAAAACTCAAAATTGACAAATCGTTTATCCACCATCTTGCCACAGATCACAATAATCAAGTTATCGTTTCTGCCATGGTCCGTATGGCTAAAGAATTGGGTTTAAAGATACTTGCTGAAGGTGTAGAAACAGAAGCGCAGATTGGAATATTAAAAGACCTCGGATGCGAAGAAGCACAGGGATATTTTTTTAGTCCGCCATTGAGTGCAGAAGACATCACTTTTTTATTGAAAAAACATTAAATAAATTTATCCCTCTATCTTTCTGTCAATTATTACGATATAATAGCAAACTTTTCTGCAAGAGTATATCAAACTCCGGACGGGTATATCAAATCTCGTATATTATTTTTAGTACGTCATACGTACTTCACGAATCATTCACACACAAATTGTGCGATAGTTTGGTATCGGCTGCATTAAACAGGGACTATTGACACAATTCCCCACTATTTTACTATAAAGAAACAACATGAAATTTACAGATTTTAATCTCAGACAAAGCATCCAGGATGCGATACAGGAAGCCGGATTTACAGAACCAAGCCCGGTACAAAAAGAGGCTATTCCTCTAGTACTTGAAGGTCATGATATGATCGCACAGGCACAAACAGGAACAGGAAAAACCGCTGCATTCGGTCTGCCAATCATGAGTATGATGAACGCGGATGGTTCTGTAGAAGGGTTGGTTATCGTACCAACAAGAGAACTTGCGATGCAGGTCAGTGACGAACTTTACCGTTTTGGTAAACTATCAAACCTCAAGACAGCAACCGTATACGGCGGTACAGCCTATGCAAAACAGATCGAGCGTATCGGACAAGCTTCTATCGTGGTAGCAACTCCGGGAAGGCTCCAAGATCTTCTTATGAGCAAAAAGATCAAGATCAATCCAAAGTTTGTGGTACTTGATGAAGCAGATGAAATGCTTGATATGGGCTTTTTGGATGAGATCAAAAACATTTTCACTTTCCTATCAAAAGATAGACAAACGTTAATGTTCTCAGCGACAATGCCTCCAGCGATCAGAAAACTTGCCGAAGAAATATTACATGAGCCTAAAACAGTTTCGATCACAAAAAGTGAGAGCACAAATACCTCTATCACGCAGCTCTACTATGTCGTAGAAGAAAAAGAGAGAGATGATGCGCTCGTACGTTTGATAGACTTTAAAAATCCGAACAAATGTATCATATTCTGCCGTATGAAAAAAGAAGTAGACAGACTTGTTGCACACTTGACCGCACAAGGATTCAAGGTATCAGGTCTCCATGGCGACATGGAACAAAAACAAAGAGAAGTAACGATCCGAGCCTTCAAACAAGGCGGTATCGATATCTTCGTTGCAACCGACGTAGCGGCAAGAGGGTTGGATGTGAATGATGTAACCCATGTATTCAACTATCACATTCCTTTTGACAGCGAAAGCTATGTACACCGTATCGGTCGTACAGGCCGCGGCGGAAAAACCGGTGAAGCGATCACATTGGTCACACCAGGCGAACTGAGAACCATCAAACGTATCGAAAAAGATGTCGGTACTACCATGGCAACGCAGGTCATCCCTACCCGTCAAGAAGTGCAAAATGCCAAAGAAGATGAACTTATTGCCAAGATTGCAAATACACAGATAACAGATAGTGCTATCAACCTTGTCAAAACACTTCAGCATGATCTGGATATCGTTACGATCGCACATTTGCTCGCTTCCATGATACAAAGCGAAAATGCAGTGACGGGTAAAGATAAAATCGGTCTTTCACTTGATCAGATCGCTTCAGCAATCGATAAAATGAGAAATGAAAGAAGCGGTGGAAAAGGAAAACCAAGAGCCCGCCATAGAAGCGGTGGTGGTCATGACCGTGGCAGAAGAAATGACCATGACAACAGAAAAAGAAATGATCAAGACCGAAGCAAAGGCTCTCATACAAATCAGGAAAGAAAAGGAGACGGACGTTCCAAGAGAAACTCCGGGAAAGGAAGCTTTAAAAGCTGACCTTTCTTCCTGCTCTGCCCTTGATATCACATTGTAATTATTTCTTTCTTCCCTTAAGTCAAATCAAGCTATCGTATTTTCAATGAATGAAAACAATAAAAAATATTAGAGTGTAAATGATATTAATTTTCCTTTAATATTTTTTTTCATATAATTGGTTACTTAAATTTAAAGGAGCAAATCATGAAAATGTTTAAAACCATTGGACTATCACTCATCGCATCATCACTTGCGTTTGGTGCATCACCGCTTGCAGACAAAGCGATGAAAAGCGGATTGGTAGCAATCCCTACAGATAAAACAGAACTTCTCAAACTGACCGATCCTAACGGAACGATCACACCGGAAAAAGTGGCCTTGGGTAAACAGCTCTATTTTGAACCTAGACTCTCAAAAAGCGGTATTATTTCCTGTAACACCTGTCACAACCTGGGTCTTGGCGGTACAGACGGCGTACCTGCGGCAGTAGGTCATATGTGGACAGCGAACCCGCATCACCTTAATTCGCCAACGGTCTATAATGCTATGTTCTTTGTGGCACAGTTCTGGGACGGTAGAAGCCCACACCTTGAAGATCAGGCACAAGGACCAATGCAGGCAGCTCCTGAAATGGCATCGCCAATAGCATTGATCGAAGAGAGAGTCAATTCTATTCCTGGGTATGTCGAATCATTCAAAAAGATCTATGGAAACGATGTAAAGATCAATATCGAGAAAATCGCATCGACAATTGGTGTATTCGAGCGTACGCTTGTGACGCCTTCAAGATTTGATGATTTCCTAAACGGTAAAGAAGATGCACTTAACGATGCAGAAAAAGAAGGTCTCAAAGTATTCATGGACAAAGGATGTGTCTCTTGTCATACCGGTATAGCAGTTGGTGGTAAAATGATGCCTTTCCCAATGGTACAGCCATACAAATATGCAAATGTAGGTGACTTTAAAGGTGACAAAAATGGTATGGTCAAAGTACCGACGCTCAGAAACATCACTGAAACAGCTCCTTACTTCCACAATGGTGCGATCTGGAGCCTTAAAGAGGCTGTTCAAGAGATGGGACGTACCCAGCTTGGACAAGAAATCTCTGATGAAGATGCAAGCAAGATCGTAACATTCTTAGGTGCACTTAAAGGTGTCAAACCTGAAGTTACCTATCCGGAGTTTCCTGAAAGCTCGGCTTCTACACCGAAACCGGATTTCAAATAACTTTTTATCAAAGGGTCCTACGGGCTCTTTGGAACTCATTCTTATTTTTCTTACTTTTTATTTCTTTCTTCAATTTAGACCTAATGCAAAAAACGGCAGCATTAAAAAGAGTGAGGTCAAGAACTTGGATTCTTTTTGAGACTTCACATGAATATCAACCTGCTTCTTCTCTAAAAGCTCCAGGAATTTTTCATCTTTAAAAGGTGGAAGGATTGTCTTAATATATTTTGGCGGCTGGCCTGTCTCATCTTTAAGCAGTGCCGTTACCCGGTCATTGTCTATCCATATCTCTTTGATGCTATTTGCTTCAACCTGAGACTTGAACTGGGTATAAGAAAGTGTTTGGCTTTCACCCTGTGAAGCAAAATAATAAAAAAATTCCAGCCCTAAAATAAGAAAAAGTATGACTAACCAACTATTGGAAAATGGATTGAAGGGTTTATCGGATACAGGGGCTTTTTTCATTATCAACTTCCTTCTATAAATCAATAGCTGTTTTTATTGTACCAAAATATTGAGCGCTTGATTTGCAACTTTGATATTTGGTCAAAAGTTATGCTACTATGTCATCACTATTAGAAGGCCAACGATGAAAACAGACAAACGATTTTTACCTACTACCAGAGCGGAAATGGATGCACTCGGATGGGATCAATGTGACGTGATCCTTATCAGCGGCGATGCCTATATCGACTCCCCGTTCATCGGTGTTGCGGTAGTGGGCAGAATACTTGAGAAGCTTGGCTTCAAAGTCGGGATCATCGGCCAGCCTGATGTAAAAAGCGATAAAGATATCTCCCGCCTTGGCGAACCGCGCCTTTATTGGGGTGTGAGCGGCGGGAGTATAGACTCGATGGTCGCCAACTATACTGCGACAAAGAAGTTCAGAAATTCCGATGACTATACTCCCGGGGGCAAGAACAATAAACGCCCGGACCGTGCCGTTCTTATCTATACCAACCTGATACGCCAATATTTCAAAAACACCGCTCCCATCGTACTTGGCGGTATCGAAGCAAGCCTTCGCCGGGTGACACATTATGACTACTGGACCGATAAACTGCGTAAACCCATCCTCTTTGATGCAAAGGCCGATATCCTGGTCTATGGGATGGGTGAACAGGCAATCCGTGAACTGACACAGGCACTGAATGAGGAAAAAGAGTGGAAGGAGATACGAGGACTCTGCCATATCTCCAAAGAGCCAAAGTCAGACTATCGTCAGCTGCCTTCGCACAAAGCATGTCTGGAAAATAAAGAAAAGTACATCGACCTATTTGACCTTTTCTACGACAATAACGATCCTATCTCAGCCAAAGGACTTTGCCAGGAAGTAGACGGACGCTACAGCATTCAAAACCCGCCATGCGACTATCTGAACGAAAAAGAGATGGATGAAGTTGCCTCCTTTCCCTACACCAGGGAACTGCACCCTTACCATCGGCCTGAAGGCAATGTCAAATGCCTGGAGACGATCAAGTTTTCCATCATGACCCATCACGGCTGCTGGGGTGAGTGCAACTTCTGCGCGATCGGTGTGCACCAGGGACGGACGATCCGTACACGAAGTGAATCCAGCATCGTCAAAGAAGCGATCAAGTTCAAAGAGTATCAAGATTTCAAAGGGATCATCTCAGACCTTGGAGGCCCGACGGCCAATATGTACGGCTATGAGTGTGACAAAAAGCTCAAGCTCGGAACCTGTGATCACCAAAGATGTGTGGATTCAAGGCATCTTTGCAGTGCGATGAAACCAGACCATACCCGCGTAATCGGTATGATGAAACAGGTGCGCAACATCCCGGGCATCCGTAAAGCTTTCGTTGCTTCAGGCATTCGCTATGACCTCATAAACGAAGACAAACGCAAAGGCTATAGCTACCTGAGAGAACTTGTCGAGCATCACATCTCCGGGCAGATGAAAGTAGCGCCCGAACACACCCAGCAGCATGTGCTTGACCTGATGGGAAAACCCGGCAAACAAACCCTGATAGACTTTAAAAATCTTTATGACAAGCTCAACCGAGATATGGGCAAAAAGCAGTTTTTGACCTACTATCTCATCGCTGCACACCCCGGATGTACGGAAAAAGATATGCATGAGCTCAAACGATTTACCAGCCATGAGCTGAAGATGAACCCTGAACAGGCACAGGTCTTCACTCCGACACCCGGTACTTATTCATCTGTAATGTACTATACAGAGATGGATCCTGTGACACGCAAAAAGATCTTTGTCGAAAAAGATATGAAGCGCAAAGAGAAACAAAAGGCGATCGTACAGGCCAAAGATGATTTTAAAAGCAGTTTTGCAAGCTAAAGAGCGACAAGTCCCGAGGGCACTCTGCCGAAGAGTCATTTTCAGACTTGTTCGAAAAGGAATAATTTAGATGAAACAAAAACCCATTTTCATCACCGATCTTGACCATACTTTTTTAAGAAGTGATCAAAGCGTAAGCGATTTCAGTGCCAAGGTATGGAATAAAAAAGCCAAAGATGCTATCCTCTCGGTTGCCACTGCACGAAGCTTTCAAAAATCACATGATTTTTTGGATCGATTGCATCTTGAAGCGCCGATGATCCTGCTAGACGGCACAATGGTCGTCACACCTGAAAAAAAACTCATCGATCTCAAATTGATCAACAGAGCTTTGGGCGATGCTGTTATAGCTGAAGGTAGCCGATTTGGTATCTACCCTTTTGTCATTGCCCTCAAAGATATGGAACTCAACGAAGCATTTCTCTTTCCTACCACCCTCAACGACTATCAAAACGGTGTGCTTCAAAACTACAGGAATGACCCACGTATGATCGAATGCAAAGAGATCAGAGCCATGGATATGAACCTCAAGATAGTCTATTTTGGAGATTATCAAATATTAAAACCTCTTACCGATCATCTGCAAAAGACTTTTGGCAATGAGCTGGAGTACAAACTCTCCCCGGAAAAATACAGTGATGGCTGGTTTTTGACCATCCTGCACCCAGAGGGCGATAAAGCCCATGCCCTCCAAAAGGTTGCCGAGTATCTGAGCCGTGATTCTCACGAAATGACCGTTTTTGGAGACAGTATCAACGATATAGGCATGTTCAAGCTTGCCGGCACGTCCGTAGCCGTAGCCAATGCACTTGATGAAGTCAAAGCTGTAGCAGATATCATTCTTCCTCATAGTAATGATGAAGACGGTGTAGCCAAGTATCTGGCTGCTGCACACTAAACCCTTGTCTCTAAGGCAATAAATCGTTGTCCTTCAGTTACCGTATAAACAAAACTAGTTTATACTTGTAGGAAAGAGGAGATACTATGCAAGAAAAAACCGCTCTTAAATATTCACGTATTGCCAAGCTTTATGATCTAGTTGAATGGCCTATTGAAATTTTCTTTTTCAAATCCCTTCGTAAAGAGGTAACCGCCAAAGTAAGCGGAAAAGTGCTTGAAGTGGGAATCGGTACTGGGAAAAATCTTCCGTATTATCCGATCGATACTGATCTTACAGGGATCGATTTCAGTAATGGGATGTTGAATATTGCAAGAGAAAAACTGAAGCTTTTAGCTCTAAAAAACTGTACCCTGATGGAAATGAATGTTGAAAATATGGATTTCTAATCCAATACTTTTGATACGGTTGTAAGTACCTTTGTCTTTTGCACCGTACCCCATCCGAAACAAGGTCTCCATGAACTTTATCGCGTCCTGAAACCGGGTGGAAACGCAATTTTCCTTGAACATATGAAAAGCAGCTCCAAATGGCTCAATGTGATGCTTTGGCTGATGAATCGCTTTTCTGTACCGGTTTTGGGTACATCGATGTTAAGAGAAACCGAAAAAGAGATTCAAAATGCCGGTTTTAAAATTGTATCATCCGACTATAAGCTATTTGATATTCTTCGGCTGATTATTGCTACAAAAGAAAAGATATAGATAACCGGTTCAAATCAGCAAAGTAAACCATTCCCTCCCTTTTTTTGTATTTTACGAAGGAGGTTAAAATATTTTCCTTATTGCTTGAAATTATGACATGTTTCTACTATACTTTATAAAATGAACCAAATGGAGGTGAGAGATGCTTCGAATCGGGATCATTATCGGCAGTACACGTCCGGGACGTGTCGGTGAAGCTGTCGCAAAATGGGTTTATGAAATCGCACAGAGACGGGAGGATGGAATATTTGAACTGGTGGATATCAAAGATTTCAACCTGCCGTTACTGGATGAGCCGACCACTCCAGCCATGCACCGCTACAGCAAGGAACATACCCAAAAATGGTCTGAGAAAATCGACTCGTTCGATGCCTTTGTATTTGTCACGCCCGAGTACAACCATAATGTTCCCGGGGCCCTCAAAAATGCAATTGATTATCTCTACAGTGAATGGAATAACAAGTCGGCTGGATTTGTCAGCTACGGAAGCGCAGGCGGTGTACGTGCCGTAGAAAGCCTGCGGTTGATCATGGGAGAACTGCAGGTTGCCGATGTACGCAACCAGGTAATGCTTTCGCTCTTCAATGATTTTGAAAATTACATCCTGTTCAAACCAGACCCTCACCATGAAGGCTCGCTTCATAAAATGCTTGATCAAGTGATCGCATGGGGCAATGCACTCAAACCGTTGCGTAAAAAAAACACATAACGTACTAATTTTTGTATACTTTTAACATGAAAAACAAATATAAAACTGAATATTTTCTTCCTTCAATAAATGGTGTGATATCATGAAAACAGCTCTACATCTAATCCTATTTGTATCAGCCATCTTTGCAACCAGTGCTGTGCATGCCGACACCCCTTTACGTCCCCCTGCAATCCACAAAGTAAGCAGTCACAATCATGCTTTTACTGTTATATCAAGTCCTGAAAAAGGAACTTGGGTTCTAAATAATGCCACCAACCAGAAACTCTGGTCAATGACCGACTGGTACCGTTGGATCTTTGTTTCCAACGACGGTGACTATCTGGTAACCGGCTACAACGGACTAAATCTTATTCCATCGAGTTACACCGACGATCTTGTTTTGTTCACATTCTGGAAAAGAGGGAAAGAGATCAGAAAGGTCACACTAAAAGAAATCGTACCCGACAAATCAATTTTGCTCCGTACGGCATCCCACTATCTTTGGGGTACGATCATCGGAATTAATGACAAAAATGAGCTCTTGATAAAAAGAATAGACGAAAAAATATTCCTTTTTGATGTCTCTACCGGGATCCGCAAATGATGCCGAATAGACATTTAGTGAGATCCTGAACAAGGACTATGAAAGCATAGTTAAAACTGGTTTATCAACTGGGCATTCAAAAGTTCAAGACGTTGAGGTGTTCCGATATCCAGCCATTCGCCCTCATAAAGTTCTGCACTTACTTTGCCCTCCTTCATCGCTTTTCGTAACAATGGAGCTAAAGGGGCTTTACCATATGGAACACCTTCAAAGAGTCTCGGAGAATAGTAGCCGATCCCGGAGAAGGTATATTTCTCTGTACCTTTCTCTTGTGCCATTCCATCAGATATCGCAAAATCTCCATCAGGGTTATGTGCGGGATTGGGTACTAATACAAGATGGGCTAGAATGCCTTTGGGAAGCGTTTTTTGAGCATCAAAGTCATAGTCACACCATATATCGCCGTTGACGACTAAAAAAGTTTTTTTTCCAAGCAGTGGCAAGGCCTTTATAATCCCCCCGGCACTCTCCAGTGCCCCCTCTTCCTGCTCATCACTATAGCTGATATTCACTCCCCACGCTGAACCATCACCCAGAGCTTTTGGTATCTGGTAGCCCAAATGCGCGATATTGATCACAATCTCTTTAAAACCGTCATGAGCCAAACGTTCGATATGCCACACTATAAGGGGTATACCACCCACTTCCAGTAGAGGCTTTGGAGTCACATCCGTAAGCGGCCTCATACGCTCACCACGCCCAGCGGCCAATATCATCACTTTCATTATAATCCTTTTTTCTCACAATCTCTTATTATTACTTTTTTAGAAAAAGTAGAGCAAAACTAGCAAATACGGTTTGCGAAAGCAAAAGTTTCTGTGAAAAAGCGTCATCTTTCACGAAAGATGACATTATAAAAATATTATGACAATTCTTCCAAAAGTTTTGCCAAACTTTTTGTCTCATCATATTTATTTGCTACATCTAACACATATTTCAAAGTCAGCGGAATATCTTTGAGATAGCCATCTTTACCATCTCGCAGATAAAGTCTGCTGAAAATTCCCAAAACCTTAATATGCCGTTGCAACCCCATAAAATCAAACCATCGCATAAACGTCGCATCATTGACATTCAAGCCTTTCTTATCTCGGAAACTCAAAGCAAGCCGCTCTATCGCTTTTGGATCAAACATCACATAACAGTCACGAAGGAGTGAAACCAGATCATAGGTCAAGGCTCCGATCCTCGCATCCTGATAATCAATAACAATAATCCCGTCCTGAGGTGTCAGCATGATATTGCGTGAGTGAAAATCTCGATGGAGAAAAACCCCTTGAGGCTGAGCAAGGACTTCAGAGACGATACATTCTATGGTATCGGCTATCACTTTTTTACTCTTTTCATCAAGCGTTTTTCCAAGATATTTTTGCAAATACCACTCCTCCATCAGTTCCATCTCAAAACGTAAAAATGCTGCATCATACCCAGGAAGTCCTTCTGTATCCGCTCTTTGCATCTTGACGATAGTATCGATGGCTCTGTCATAAAAAAGCTCAAAATTACTCTCGTTAAGATTTTCAAGCAGATGCCTGGATCCCATATCTTCAAGCATCAAAAACCCTTCTTCACGGTTCTGAAACAGTATCTTTGGCACTTTGACACCTGCATCGCGCAGTTTGAAAGTGATCTCTACAAAAGGCTCAACACTCTCTTTCTGCAAGGATGCATCCATGATGACACTGCTTTGAATCCCGTCGTTTAAACGATAATATTTGCGGAAACTTGCATCACCCGATGCCATTTTAAGTGTTCCCCCGCACCCGATATCATCAAGCCACTCTTCGATTTTATGCATAGATCCCTCCCAGTATCGCATTACGTGTAGCGCCCGTTACATTTTTCAAGTCCACATGTTCGTTATGGATTCGTTTGTAAGCCAGCCATGCCATCATCATCGCTTCGAGCATATCGCCATTTTGAGCGATAACCACTTCAATATTTGGTATCAGTACTTTGATACGCTCGACCAAAAAAACATTCTTTGCACCGCCACCGCACAGTACGGTGACATCTCTTTGGAATCGAAGCACTTCATTGGCGATACTGAGCGCAGTCAGTTCGATCAGCGTTCTTTGGATATCTT
This sequence comes from Campylobacterales bacterium, assembly GCA_014763895.1. Taxonomy (GTDB): domain Bacteria; phylum Campylobacterota; class Campylobacteria; order Campylobacterales; family Sulfurovaceae; genus Sulfurovum. Next base: position 16,604 of record JACXUM010000014.1, on the reverse strand, counting down.
CAGGTTTATAGTTTCCATCCGAAAGATAAACGTCCAGCCATGATCGGTTGAACTTCTCTCTGCCCGTACTTTTGGGATAAGATCGTTTAAAATAGTCATCTTCAAGCATGCAGTCCAACAGGCGATACAAGACTTTTCCGCTTCTTGCCCATGTTCCGTTCTCATCGTATGCACGGTTTAGATACTCGCTTGCCCACATATCCATCAGTACGTTTCCAGGACCCGTATCGTAGCCGATGAGCTTTTCTCCCAAAACCGTAATATTGGCAATACCGCCGATATTCACCACGGCAACACCTTCTTTAATATTGTTAAATATAAAAGCATGGAATGCCGGAGCAAATGGTGCACCCTGCCCACCTAGCGCGATATCTTTACGCCTGAAATCAGCAACTACCGGAATACCGATAAGAACGGTGATGATGTTCGGATCACCAAGCTGTATTGTCATTGGGTATTTTCCCTGTGGCGCATGCCACAGCGTCTGACCATGCAATCCTATTGCCTTAATCTTTTCTTTGGCTACACCGCTTTTGACGATCAGTGCATTCACAGCAGCTGCAAACTCCAAACCAAGTACATGATCGATCTCTCCCACTTCTTCAAGTGTCGTTTGACCTGAAATCATCTGCAAGATATGTGCTTTAAGTGCCTGCGAAAAAGGATACTCCTGCGAGTCTATAAGCATGCACTCTTTCTTATCTATCTGACATAATGCCACATCGATACCGTCCATTGAAGTACCAGACATCACGCCAATATAAAATTCCCCATTGTTCATTTACTGTTCAACCTTTGCCATCATCATAATTCCAAACGCCACAAATGTACCGATGAGTATCTGCCAGGCAAACCCGATATTGATCCCGCCTACATAGGGTTGCAATAGTAGAACCGTCAAAAATCCGCCTAAAAGTGCCAAAGGTACACTTACCGCACTGCCCCGCTCTGTAAAGATCGCCGCGCCATATACACCTAAAAGTCCGGTATAGGCAAAGGACATTACTCCCAATGCAAAATCGAGCAAAGGCAGCTGAGTATAACGCTGCCAAAAGTAACTGAGCATCGCCATCAAGCAAAGCAATACCGCAAACAACAAGACGCTGATACGCCCTGCTTTCACAAAATGAAGCTCATCTACTGAAGTCCTTGCCATCTTCCAAGGCCTGTAAAGGTCTTCTACCGCTACCGATGACATCGCACCCAAGACCGAATTGGCGCTTGAAAGTGCTGCTGCGATCGCACCTACGGTTACAAGCCCTCTTAGTCCTTCAGGCATCTCATGAAGGATGTAGTACATAAAGATCGTGATCTTCTCACCATCAAATACCTGTTCGATGTTACCGCCAATATTTGAGAGTTCTGGATGTTTGTAATAAAGATATAAAAGAAGACCGATAAGCAAAAAGAGGATCGCAACAGGGATAGTCAATACGATAGACATGATGAGCGAACGCTGTGCCTCTTTACTATCCTTACAGGTCAAAGCCCTTTGAGTCATATCCTGATCAAGTCCATAGGCTGCGATATTGAGCAGAAGCCAACCGCTCATGAGCGCCCATACGTTAAATCCACCGCTCATGCTCAGATCGATCGCCGTGAGCTTATGATCAGCTTCAAGTGCAGCGATCATCGTCCCCAAATCGGTACCCAGTGCAGTATAGAGATAAAAAAATACCGCAAGCCCAGCCCCGATATAGGTAGCTGCCTGGATAATGTCCGAAAAGATCACCGAACGCACTCCTCCCACATAAGTATAGGCCAATGCACCTAACATCAAAACCGCTATCGAGATAGCCACATGGGATGGTGTTATATCCAAAAAGAGAATCATCGAAACAGCAAGAGCCCCGATGTAAAGCCGTGCCCCGCTGGCAAAAAGACGTCCTACAAGGAACATCACACCTGCCTGCTTCTTAGCACTTTGACCATAACGTATCTCAAGAAGTTCATAGACTGTCGTTGCCTGAATAGCATAAAAACGCGGGATCAATACTTTGGCTACAAAAAATACAGACACAAAAGCAGAAAAATAAAATCCGATGAATGTCAAATTTTTACTGTATGAATACTCAGGCCCTCCCAGAAAAGTAGCAGCAGACTGTGAAGTGGCAAGTACTGAGATCGCCACCGCGTACATCGGTACGGTATTGTTGCCAAGGAAGTACTCTTTGGAAGTTTTGATCTTCCCTTGAGAAAGCAGAATGGATGTAACGGCAAGCACCAAAAAATATGCACCAAAGATCATCCAGTCAAGTGTCGAGAAGGCTGAGTGCATCCGCTACTCTTTGGGTGCTTCTTTGAGTTCAAGATCCTGCACAGCAGATCTTACAGCATGCATGAATTTCGGTCCCGGATCTGCTTTGATCGTACGGTAACTGTTGTCCTTTTCAAGCCATAGCGGCGTATGTACCATCTGAGTATATTCATAATGCCCTATCATATATTCGATGGTAGGGTATTTGTGTTTGAGATACCTTACCAATGCAATATTTGATTGGAGCTGTTGGGGCGTCAGGTCTTCGTTGACATTGCCTTTTCCGCCTACATTTTCGATCCCGATACTGTTCATGTTTAGTCCGATGACATGTCTTGCCATCCAGTTATCCGGCATCAGACGGTAGATCGTTCCGTCACGGTCTACCAAGTAATGGGCTGAAACGTTCAGGGCACCCGCTTTCATGATATCTTTACGGTCACTGAGAAGCTTTTCAGGGCTAAGACGGTTAAAAGAGCGTTCAAGGTCCATCTCCGCTGTCCAGTGCAGCACGACGATCTTTGGTATGATCGTGATATCATCGACATCGAACCCATAGCTTGATTTGATATATTCTTTGGTCATATCGATGCGTTTTTGTGTAAATTCAATAGGCTTATCGATGATTTGGCGGTTTTGGGGTTCCTGAGCGCTCAGAAAGGCCAATGAAACAAAAGCAATTAAAAGATGTTTTAGCAAGGTCGGTCCTCGAAGATTAAGATATTTTTATTTTATCGTATCTTCGCTATGGTTTACTTTGTCTTGCAATAACATCACTACGATAATCAACGGCGGCAGGCCGAGCGCAAAGATGTAAGAAGGCACATGCAACAGTCCGTGGCGGTTAAGATATAAAAACCCTAATATCAAAACAACATAAGCGCCTAACCGATAGATAGAGAGTGCTGCTTTGGTATCTTTCAGTACTTCAAAGAGGGGGCGTCGGTTGGCTTTTAGCTTTTGCTTTTCAGCTTTGATAGCCTCTTTAAGATCAGCACTCTCATCTTCAACGATCTCTTCACCATGGAGGTCATGGGGATCCTCAAGCCTGTCAATGACATCTTTGCTGTCGTCCATCGTGATGATCTCATTTTGAGCCCGTGTTTCGACCATACGTCGATAGCTCACAAGTGAACCTATCATCACCAATGCAGAGGTAATGAAGCCGATCTGGGTGCTGTACAGTATTTTAATATCAAAAAATATTATGGTGGCAGCAATAAGCAGAACATTTAGAACCAGGAGGATCTTCAGTATCTTTTTACTAATACTTGTCATCCTCATCCTCATATTTGGCCTGCTGCTCTCTTTTATAGCGGTATTTCGGCTCGTTTGCCAGTTCATCCAGAGACTTTTTCTGTTTTTCGTAGGCTTTATAGACATTGAGTATCGCCGCGGCGATCCCGATAAATACCCCTATCCAAAGCGTCCAGAAAGCACCCGTAAGATTTTGCAGACCGATACCAATACCCACACCGATCAACACCGCCATGACCATCGAGATACCCAGACTTAACCCGTCTGCGGCATCCACGATCTTTTTGAACTTTGGCTCTTCGTTGTTTTGGTTTTGCATTTTATTTCCTTTGAGAGATTATATTTTTAAATATTAAATATTTACACCTACCCTCTGATCTCTTTCAAAACCTCATACGCGGCTTTGATCGTCTCATCGATCATCTCATCAGTCAACGCTGTGGAAATAAATCCTGCTTCAAATGATGAACATGCCAGATAGATACCTTTATCGAGCATCCCTTTGTGAAATTTTGCAAAGGTTTTCGTGTCGTTGTGGAGCGCTTCTTCAAAGTTTTTGATCGGTTTATCCGAAAAGAAGAAACCAAACATCGAACCTCGTACATCCGTTACTATCGGTATATTGACCGCTTCAGCGGCTTTTTTGAAACCGTCCATCAGTTTTTTGGCTTTATTTCCAAGTTCTACGTAAAGCGTCGGATTTTTCTTAAGCTTTCTAAGACTTGCAAGTCCCGCTGCCATCGCTACAGGGTTTCCGCTAAGCGTTCCGGCTTGATATACCGGTCCTTCAGGAGACAAGAACGCCATGATCTCTTTTCTGGCACCAAATGCTCCTACCGGCATACCGGCTCCGATGACCTTTCCTAACGTCACCATATCCGGCTTCACCGTCGTGATCCCCTGCGCACCTGTAAGCGAGGCTCTAAATCCGCTCATGACTTCATCAAAGATCAAGAGCGTACCGTGTGCATCACACAATGCTCTTAACGCTTGCAGAAACTCTTCGCTTGCAGGCACCAATCCCATATTCCCTGCGATGGGCTCGATGATCACACACGCAATCCCTTCTGTGGAATCCTCAAAACATTTTTTTACACTTTCAATATCATTGTATTTTGCCAGTAAGGTATGCTTGGTCAGATCGGCAGGCACACCGGGGCTTGAAGGTGATCCGAAAGTCGCAAGACCAGAACCTGCCTGGACCAACAGTGAATCCGAATGCCCGTGATAACATCCTGTGAACTTGACGATATCATCTTTTCCCGTAAATCCTCTGGCAAGTCTGATCGCAGACATCACTGCTTCTGTTCCGGAACTGACAAAACGTATTTTATCGATCGTGTCAAAAAGTGCAACGATCTCTTGTGCAAGTTCGGTTTCCAACATCGTAGGAGCTCCAAAACTAAGACCTTTTTTTGCCGTTTCGATCACGGCACTTTCGATATCTTCATCGCAATGACCAAAGATCAGAGGCCCCCAGCTTTGTACATAGTCAATATATCTGTTCCCGTCAATATCGTAGAGATATGCGCCTTTTCCATACTCGATAAACGGCGGTGTACCACCAACGCTGTTGAATGCGCGTACCGGAGAATCCACACCTCCTGGGATCACTTTATATGCCGCTTCAAATGCTGCAATACTTTTGTCAAATGCCATAAAATTCATCCTTCTTTTGGGCTTATTATTCGCTATAATTCCGCAGATTATACACTATCGGCACTTAAGTGCAACGAGGAGCATCTCATAAGAACGGTTCAGTCCTTTTTGCTTTCTTTACTGTTGCATCTTTTGCTGCTCCTACTGCTTGTACTATTATTGCATAAGCCTCTTTTGCCGCCTCGTCACGGAAAAGAAGAGAAGATCGCCCTGAACCTATCACAGTTTGTACCGCCTATGGCTCCAAAACCCATGATTACGCCACCCGTACAACCATCACAGCCAATCGTGCAAAAACAGAAACAACAAAAACCCGTTCAACCGCTAACAAAGAAAAAACTCCTCGATGATAAAAAACGTGTGAACGTTCCCAAAAAATCAATCCAAGAAAATAACGTAACCCATGTTGCCCAGAAACCGGTTGTTAAGAAAATTATAAAAAAGATCGTCAAACAACCGATCCAAAAACCAGCATCCCAACGTATCGCAAAAACCGTACCGCCTAAAAAAGTCCCCGCTAGAAAAACACAACAAAAAGCATCCAAAGACCCGCTGGCCAACGCACTGATGGGTTCTGGTACTTCGATGTTCAGACCAAAGGCCAGCAATGCTTCAGGTTATGGCGACCGTATGATCAAAGAGCTTTACGGCAAAGAGTTTGACGGCTTCAGCGACACGCAAAAACAGTTCATACGTGCAAACCTCGGTGCTATCCATCGTATCACACAGATGACGCTCACATATCATGGTTATCCCGAAGTTGCAGTAAGAACCGGCCAACAGGGAACCAATGTCGTCTCTTTTGACCTGCATCCAAACGGTGAGATTACCAATCTTAGGCTTAGAAGACCTATCGGCTATGCTGCATTGGATGACAATACGCTGGAAGTTATACGTATCGCTTATAAAGACTATCCAAGGCCGTCAAAAACTACAAAGATCGTTTTTTACGTGCAGTATCGACTCTATTAACAAGAATTTTTGATGACAGTTATCGGATTTTTTGTTAAAATTAGAACGATATAGGACTACCAAAATTCGACCTGCTATGAGATGATAGTGAAAGAAGAGTAAGCATATGCAAAAAAAAGAGTACCAGTGTATCGTTTGTAAACATCTTTTTTTGAGAGAAAATGTTGTAGCCGCACCTATGATCAGAAATTCGGTTAGTGCACTGATCAAACAAGATTATCCTGCATGGTCAGAAACCTCCCATATCTGCCATGATGATCTTTCCGTCTATCGCAGCAGATATGTTCACACTCTGCTTGAATCTGATAAGGGAGAACTTTCAGAATTAGAAAAAGAGGTATTGGAAAGTCTGAAAAAACATGAACTCATCTCTTCTGATATCGATAATGAATTTAAACAAGAGTGGACTTTTGGCGAAAAAATGGCGGACAAAATAGCAGAATTTGGCGGCAGCTGGAAATTTCTTATACTATTTGCGATCTTTCTTTTTTTATGGATCATTATGAACAGTCTAGTGATCTACTGGAAACCAGTCGATCCCTATCCTTTTATCCTGCTCAATCTTCTGCTTTCTTGCCTTGCTGCCATCCAAGCTCCGATTATCATGATGAGCCAGAACCGCCAGGAAGCCAAAGACCGTCTGCGAGCCAAGTATGATTACCAGGTCAACCTAAAAGCTGAACTTGAGATCAGACAGATACATGAAAAACTTGACCATTTGATGAACAAACAATGGGATAGACTGGTTCAAATCCAAGAGATCCAGCTTGAACAGCTCTCTGAAATCAAACCTAATTCTTTGACAAAACATCCCCATTCATAGTCTAACCATTCGATTATATAAACTTGCTATAATAGGTGCGAAATAAAAAGAGGGAGAGGAAAAAAATGGGAAGCATACGGAGTTGTCGGTTTTCGCAACCTTTTGAGTTTAAAGAGATCACACAGCATGCCATAGAAGCCTTCAGGGCAAAAGTGATGAAAGATGCGATCATCATTGAAAAAGAATCCCAATATGCCTTCATTTTCAAACACGGAGTCGCAGTTTTCTGGGATTTTGATGATGCAGAGTTTCTGCTCAAAAAACTCTCTTCGGCTTCTTCTTTTAAAAACGCTGAAGAATTTCGATACGAATTTTCAAAAATGCAAACCATCAAGATCGAATCCGACACCATCTACTTGGACGAAATCGATGAATTAAGAATGCTTTCTGTTTCATTTGCTATCGCACAGTCGATCAAACTCGGCGAATTTGAAGATGCCATGCTGGAAACCCTTCAGCAAACTGAACATATCCCCTTGGAGCTTGCAAAAAATGGCCGCGTAATGATGGCTCGAAAACAGATCGCAAAAGAGAGAGGCCGCCTTTTCTTAACCAAATCCAGGATCTACTTGCACTTTGAACTACTGGATACTCCCGAATTCTTCTGGGAATACCCGGAACTTGATATCTATTATCAGGCAACACGCAAATATCTTGAACTTCAGCCGCGTATCGATATCCTGGGCAGAAAACTCACCGTCGTCCAAGAGATTTTGACGATCCTTGCAGATGAACAGAATCACAAACACTCCAGTTTGCTCGAATGGATCATTATCGTTTTGATCGCGTTTGAGATTATTATGTCTTTAAGCGACTTGTTTAAACCATGAAAACACTATTGTTTTTTGGTATCTTTCTTCTTTTTTTCCTTGCATTGCACGGACTTTTTTACTTCCGTGTGATCAAATATCTTTTAGTTTCTACACAGATCAAGAAAACACTAATCATCTTACTGGGTTTCAACTTTCTTTTTAACCTCCTCTATGTAGCCGGCCGTTATACGGATATCATACCAAACGGGCTGTATTACCTCTTCTCCATTTCGATCGGAATCACATTTGTACTACTGTTGTACCTCATTCTCCATGAAATTCTCTATCTCTTTCACAAGACGCTCAAACATGTGGACCGTTCAAAACGGGAATTCATCAAAAAAAGCGGAGATGGTCTGCTGTTGACCCTTGGAACGGGTTATGTAAGCGCAGGAGCCTATGAGGGAAGTAAAACTCCTGCACTCAATGTCATAGAGCTTAAGAAATTTGATTTTACTATCGTCCAGATCAGTGACCTGCATATCGGGGGACTAATAGACCGTGCTTTCGTCAAGGAAGCAGTCAGGCAGATCAATGCACTCAAACCCGATATTGTTTTCATTACAGGTGATCTTGTCGATACGGCCATCGATTATATCCAAGAAAGCATACTGGAACTTGATAAGATAAATTCCAAACACGGAACTTACTATATCCTTGGTAATCACGAATATTTTCATGAACCTCTGAAGATCATTGAGTTTATGAAACAGACCAGTATCAAAACCCTACTGAACGAAACGGCTGTTATCGATGCATTGAAAATTAATATCGTGGGAGTTACCGATCTTTTCGGATATCGTATAGATATGCTCGTTCCTGATATTGATCAAGCCTATAAGGGATGCAACCCAGAATATAAAACTATTTTACTGGCGCATCAGCCCAAATTCATCGAATATCTAAAAGATTATACGCCGGATCTTATCCTCAGCGGCCATACACATGGCGGACAAATCTGGCCGTTTAACTACCTAGTCAGACTGCAACAGCCTTATGTCAAAGGGCTGCACCGGCTTCTTAATGGCAGTTATATCTATGTCAACAGCGGTATAGGCTTTTGGGGACCACCGATGAGACTTGGATCTCAGGCAGAGATCACCTTTTTGATCTAGATCTGCCTTTCGAATATTCATGGTTTTAAGCCGATTAAAAGGGGAGTTTATTATAATCCAAACAATAATTTTCTTAAGAGTGAATCATGCAAAAAAACACAACGGTCTATATCCCAAAACCAAGTCACAATGATCCAAACGAACTGGGACATTTTGGGAAATTCGGTGGGCGTTTCGTACCCGAAACATTAATGCCTGCACTTGAACAGCTTAGGCTGGATTATGAAGCGGTACGATTTGATCCTGAATTCTGGTCTGAAGTTGACTACTACTACAAAAACTATGTCGGCCGCCCTTCTGCACTTTATCATGCAGCCAATATCTCTGAAGAGATCGGTGCAAAGGTATACCTCAAAAGAGAAGATCTAAACCACACCGGGGCACATAAGATCAATCACTGTATCGCTCAGGCTGTCTTGGCAAAGAGACTGGGAAAGAAAAAAATCATTGCAGAAACCGGTGCGGGACAGCACGGTGTTGCAACAGCGACGGTGGCTGCACTTTTTGGACTTGAATGCGAAGTCTTCATGGGAGCCAAAGATGTAGCACGCCAAGAACTCAATGTCTTTAGAATGAAACTCCTCGGTGCAAAGGTCCATGCCGTTGAATCAGGAAGCAAGACACTTAAAGATGCGATGAATGATGCTATCCGTCACTGGGTAACACATGCAAGGGATACCTACTATCTTATCGGTACGGTAGCAGGTCCCCACCCTTACCCGATGATGGTCAGGGATATCCAGTCAATTATCGGTTGGGAAGCCAAAAAACAGCTTCAGGAGATCGAAGGTTCGCTTCCGGATAAAGTGATCGCCTGCATCGGTGGAGGTTCCAATGCAATGGGTATCTTCAATCACTTTTTGAAAGATAAAAGCGTAGAGTGTATCGGTATAGAAGCAGGAGGTGAAGGTCTTGACTGTAAACACGGCTGTTCTTTAGAGAAAGGAAGCCCAGGGGTACTGCACGGACAGCTTAGCTACCTGCTTCAGGACGAAGACGGGCAGATCCAGGAAGCTCATTCTATCTCTGCGGGGCTTGACTACCCTGGGATCGGGCCTGAACATGCCTACCTGAAAGATACAGGCCAGGTAACCTATGATCATATCACAGATGATGAAGCATTGGAGGCATTTGTATGGCTTTCACAAAAAGAAGGGATCATTCCTGCTTTTGAGAGTTCCCATGCAGTAGCCTACTTGAAAAAACTGGATCCTCAGGCCATCAAGGATAAAATCATTCTGGTCAACCTCTCAGGACGGGGCGACAAGGATATGATCCAGGCCAAAGAGATACTAAAAGACCAATTTGAAGGATGACTATGAATTTTCAACTTACTATCGAACCAATCAATAATATCCAAAGTGATCTTCAGATCGTTCTGGTTGCCCAAAAAGATCTTGAACATACTTTTGTTCAGGATAAAGAACTGCTTAAAAAGGCTGGATTCAAAGGCGGGCAGGATGAAACTGCTCTCTTTTTGGAACGAGACAGACTTTATGTAGGGGTAGAAAAGATCACAGCCGACAATCTCAGAACCGCAACAGCAACTGCAATGCGTACACTTGTTTCAACATCCTATAACCATGTCAGCATCGCATCGTATCTTGATGAAACAAAATCTGCCGATATGATCAGGGCAATGGTGGAAGGATTTGAGCTGGGTGCCTACCGTTTTGAAAAATATAAAAGCGATAAACGATCCAATCCCGTAACGGATATTACGATTTCACTGGAAGAATATCATGGAGAGATTTTGGATATTGAGGCATGTGCCCATGCGCTTCATCTTGGACAGATTACATCTGAAGCAACCAACTTTACAAGGGACATCGTCAACACGACTCCGGATGACTGTTATCCGGATGTTATGGCGCATATCGCCAAAGATCTGGCTGAAGAGTATGATCTGCATTGTAAAATTCTCAAAGGTAATGAGATCAGAAAAGAGAAGATGGGCGCTCTGCTCGCTGTAGCACGTGCAAGCCGTCATAGACCAAGGGTCATCCATCTTGCGCATAAACCTAAAAACCCTAAAGCCGTGATCTCTCTTGTAGGTAAAGGTCTGACCTATGATAGCGGTGGGCTAAGCCTCAAACCTTCAGATTTCATGGTCACGATGAAAGCAGATAAAAGCGGCGGTTCTGCCGTACTTGGGATCATGAAAGCCGTTGCACAGATGAATCTGCCTGTCGAAGTGCACGGATTTGTCGGTGCAGTTGAGAACATGATAGGTGGAGATGCCTATAAACCTGATGACGTACTTATTTCCAAAAGCGGAAAAACCATTGAAGTAAGAAACACCGATGCCGAAGGTCGTTTGGTACTTGCCGATGTATTGGCATATGCACAACAAGAGGTCAAGGCGGATTATCTTTTTGATTTTGCAACGCTTACAGGTGCTTGTGTAGTGGGTGTCGGTAACTATACTTCAGGAGTTATGGGCAACTGCGACACACCTAAAAATTTGGTGACTGAAGCGGCACAATGCTCGGGTGAATTGGTCACAAAACTTGATTTTAACCGCTATCTGAAAAAAACGCTTAAATCAGAGATCGCCGATATCTGCAATATTTCGAACACAAGATATGGCGGTGCGATCACAGCATCGATGTTCCTTGCTGAATTCATCGATGAAGACCATAGGGACAAATGGGCACATATCGATATCGCAGGGCCTGCATTTGTCGAACATGTATGGGGAGAGAACCCGCATGGGGCATCAGGAGCCGGTGTGAGACTGATGCTCAGATTGCTTGAAAACCTATCCAAATAACTCACTTCTTTGGCAGGCGCTTTATGCGCTTGCTTTTTCCATCCTAACTTTTATTATAATCAAGTTGACATGCTAATGCTTTTTCTGCAAGCATATCAGCAATGGTTTCTCTATCGTTGACAATATGCTGAATACCTAGTGAAGCGACTACCTGCTCTTCGGCACTATTGTTTACTTTAACGATGCTGTTGATCTCTTTTCCAAAGGAAACGATATTCTCGCAGATAAGCTGTCTTTGGATCTCGTTCTCTATTGCGACGATGATCGCAACGCACTCTTTCACGTTAAAGTGTTCCAATACCATTTTTTGTGCGGCATTGGCTAAAAATATACTGCTCTCGCCTTTTTGTATCGCTGCATCTACCACTTTCACATCATGTTCGAGAATGATATAGAGCAAATTTTTTTCCTTAAATTTTTGTGCCAGTTTCTGCCCTACCGGTCCGTATCCGCAGATAATGATATGCCCTTGAAAAGTACCCCCGATCAATGCACGTTCCCTGAGCGTTCCAGGTTCTTTGGTCAATATGTCACAGATACTTTTAATATTTTTTAATATAAAAGGAGTAATGATCATTGAAATCACTACGGAAATGATCAGGATCTGATCTAAATCATGTGCGATAAGATGAGACCCGTCTGCCAAGGCAATGATCGCCAGTGCGAACTCTCCTACCTGAAAAAGAGCTAACGCCGCTTTGAGTGCGGTTCTTCTTTGGACAAAAAACTGCAGTATGCTCCAGATCAAAAATCCTTTGATAAGCATAATGGACAGGACTATCCCAATAATGTAAAAACCAAAATCCATGAAGGAGTGCCAGTCTATCTGCATCCCTATCGTTACGAAGAAAATGCCGAGCAAAATATCTCTAAAAGGTACAAGGTCTGCTTCGATACGGTAGCGGTATTTGGTCTCTGCCAATGTCATACCGACCAAAAATGCACCCAAAGAGTAGGAAAATCCAAATGACTGTGCCAATACCGAAGCACTGATAACACCCAATAATACGGCAATCAAAAAGATCTCTTCAGAATCAGTGGACGTGATCCAGTCAAAGAAACGCTCCAAGAAGTATTTTCCGACTAAAAAAATGATCAAAAAAACACCGACTGCACTTGATAACGTATGAAAAAGCAATGTCCCTATACTGGCATTCTGCGATGTAAAAATAGAGATCATCAGCAAGATCGGGATAACAGCCAGATCCTGGAACAGCAGGATACCCAGTACAACACGTCCGTATCCAGAATGGATATCATGGCTTTCATTGAGCACTTTGAGTACGATAGCCGTTGAGGAGAGTGAAAGTGCAAATCCAACCACGATCGAGCTTTTAAGCTCTAGGCCCATTATCCAGTAGCCCAAAGCAGTGAACAAGAATCCTGCAAATAGGACTTCAAACCCACCAAACAGAAAGACCTCTTTTTTCATGCTTTTGAGATGATTGATCGAAAACTCAAGCCCTATGGTAAACATCAAAAAAACGATCCCAAATTCTGCAAGATGGGAAAGCGTTTCACGCGACTCTTCACCGAAATGGAAAATCGTAGAGATGGCGAATCCTGAAACGATATAGCCGATGATGGTCGGTATGCCAAACCGTTTGAGGACGACATTGAGTACTGTCGCGATCGCAATGGCGATGATCAAGATAAGCATTGTATTTTCCATAATCCCCCCTATTTGCCCTATTATACCCTCTTTTACATAATGACAGGCAAAATTGATTAATCCCCTTTTGATGATTTTTTGGATAGAATCACGCCAATAAATAAAGATAAAAAGTAAGGAATAGTATGGGATTAGGTATAGGACTTGTTGGACTTCCAAACGTAGGAAAATCTACCACATTTAACGCATTGACCAAAGCGCAAAATGCAGAAAGTGCAAACTATCCGTTTTGTACAATAGAACCAAACAAGGCTGTGGTACCGGTACCCGATGCAAGACTAGATGCGCTGGCAAAGATCATCAATCCCGAGCGTATCCAGTACTCTACACTTGACTTTGTCGATATCGCTGGTCTTGTCAAAGGTGCGAGCAAAGGTGAGGGGCTAGGAAACAAATTCCTCTCAAATATCCGTGAGACAGAAGTGATCCTTGAAATCGTCAGATGCTTCGAAGATGAGAATATCACACACGTGGAAGGTTCGATTGATCCTATCCGTGATATCGAGATCATCGAACAAGAACTTATGCTTGCAGATCTGGATTCACTGCAAAAACGTATCGACAACCTTGCCAGAAAGGCTAAAGGTAACGACAGGGATTCCAAAGCACAGCTTGAAATAGCCCAAAAACTGATGGAATTCATTGCAGATGGCAATCCTGCATCAGATTTTGAAGACCAGGAAGATGAAAATTTTATAACATTGAACAAAGAGCTCAGGCTACTGACTGCAAAAGAGATCATGTACGGTGCAAATGTGGATGAAGAGGGCCTCAGCGAAGACAATGAACATGTCAAGGCACTACGAGAATTTGCCGCCAAGCATAACAGAGAAGTGATCAAGCTTTGCGCCAAAGTTGAAGAGGAGCTTGTTGGTTTCGATGAAGAAGAAAAAACAGAAATGTTGGACTCTTTGGGTGTGACCGAATCAGGCCTTGACCAGATCATCAGAAAAGGATTTGATAAACTTGGTTTGATGAGCTACTTTACTGCCGGGGTAAAGGAAGTGCGTGCTTGGACCATCCGAAAAAATACGACTGCGCCTAAAGCAGCAGCCGTTATCCATAATGACTTTGAAAAAGGCTTTATCCGTGCAGAGGTTATCAGTTATGAAGACTTCATAACATGTAATGGTGAAGCAGGTGCCAAAGAAGCCGGGAAAATGCGTCTTGAAGGAAAAGACTATACCGTGCGTGACGGCGATGTGATGCACTTTAGATTTAACGTATAGAGGATACAATGAAAAAATTTCTTTTACTTGGACTTATGGTCTTGGCCTTTTTGGGATGCGAGAATAAAAAAGGTGCATTCCTTAACACTGTAGAGAGTCAAAATGATATGACTACTACAATTCAAAAATTCATTGCTGCACTTCCCGGTGAAGAATTGAACTATCTTGTGTCAATCAATCATGCAAAAAATGCCAATGACTTGAATATAACATTAAAACCGGAGGTCTTGGTGGTTTTCGGAAATACCAAAGTAGAAGCGATGCTGATGCAGTGCAACCCTACAATGGGACTGGATCTGCCTTTAAACATGCTTTTTACAACCGATTATGAAGGTAAAACAAGTATGACCTATACCAATCCGGAATACTGGTCACTCAAACATAATATCAAAGATACAAAATGTCTGGATATTATCAACAAAATCAATGTTTCTCTTCAAACATTGGCCAAAGAAGCAGCAGCTAAATAAAAGAGTTTAAATGAAAACCAATGATATCCTCTATAAAATAAAAACGGCATTGAGCCTTGACAATGAAGCCATGCTCAAAGCTTATGCCCTGGCTTCTTATGAAATGTCTCCCGAACATCTTGAGCACTTACTCAAACGTCGTTATGACAAAGATTTTGAGCAATGCAGTTATGAGGAGCTGGGCATATTTTTGGATGGATTGATCCTGCTTAAACGTGGTCCATCAACTAAAAAACAAAATGATGACGAGAGTGTGGAACTGACCAATAACCTGGTTCTCAAAAAGCTTCGCATTGCGCTCAATCTTAAAGAACCTGAAACCGAGATTATCTTCAACCTTGCCGATGTGAACCTAAGCAAACAGCAACTCTCTGCCCTCTTTAGAAAAGAGGACCATAAAAACTTCAAAGTCTGTTCGGATGAACTGCTGATGGCTTTTTTGGATGGATTGGACGAGTTTTTCTATACAGGAGATGTTGAATAGTCCCCAAAAAAGAGCGCTTTACGCTCGCTCTTGCTATTCTAAAATATTTCAGCTATACTTGCCCTATTGAAAGATGATTTAGAGTTTCATCTTTGGTTTGCTTTTATTGATGACCTTTAGTTAGATTGACGATTCACCCTCAAAGAATACTCTCCACTTTATATTTTCAACCGCTTCAGCAATGAAGTAATTTATAATCAAAGGAATTGCAATGGCAAATCAAATGAATGGAACCGTTAAATGGTTCAACAGTGAAAAAGGTTTTGGATTTATCCAACCAGATGACGGAAGCAAAGATGTATTCGTGCATTTTCGTCAAATAAACAACACCGGTTATGGTCGTGTAGACTTAACTGAAAATCAAAAAGTATCTTTTGAGATCGGACAGGGCGAAAAAGGTCCTCAGGCACAGAACGTTACAATTCTCTCCTAATCCTTTTATAGGTACAAAAGCAGTTAACTGCTTTTGTACCTAATATATCTCTACATTAACTTTCATTATTTTTTTGAATCCTCATCTTTTAAAACAATACAATCACACTCATTACAGCAAACAATCAAAAAGAAATATTATAATATATGAGGAGAATAAAGGATGAAAAAATGAGAGCTAAAAATATTATACGTGAAAAGATTGATTTTGAGGAAACAGATGTTAATTTGGCAATTGAAATTTTCATGAAGGTAAAAAACATTTTAGATTTTTTTATGCATCTAAAAAAGTAGAGATTTAAATTTTACAATTATGTTAATTGACAGCAAAAATTTAAAAAACATTATTTTAAAAGAAAAAAGAAATACAGATATACTTGTAGATTTGAATATAAGAAACTTAAATTTTATTTTAACTCAAGAAACAAATCATTATGGATCTAATAAATTTATTCAAAGATTAATGTCAAATATAAATGAAGAATCCGGAGATTGTGCATCAGTAATAGAAGTCATTAACCATGTAAAAAATAAAGAATTAATTTTTTCGGGAGCGTTAGAAATTTTGTGTCAGTCCGATAGAATACAATATTCTAAAGGATTAACACATGAACGGACAGTTCGATCTCAATGAAGCCCTTGAGCAGAT